>NZ_CP084469.1:1396769-2095153 GCF_020405205.1 Natrinema salinisoli
AGCTCGGGGAGGATCGCGACCATCAACACGATGATTCCCATTCCGCCGAGCCACTGGGTGAGCTGTCGCCACATCAGTATCGCGTGCGAGTGGCGATCGAACGAGATCTCCCCGAGAACAGTCGCCCCGGTCGTCGTAAAGCCGGACATCGACTCGAACAGCGCGTTGACGGGGTGAGCGAGCGTCGATTCGGTTCCCCAGCCCGCGATCACGTAGGGGACTGCACCGACGATCGCGACGGCCAACCACGACATCGCCACGAAGAGCATGGCCTCACGGACCTGCAGGTCCGGGTCCGGGCTGAGCCGCTCGAGGCCGTAGCCGAGGGCGATCGTGAGCACGATCGTCGCGACGAACGGGAACACCGGGTCACTGTAGATGAGTGCCACGACGATCGGGAACACGAGCGGAACGGAGAGAAACTTCAAAACGGTACCGACGAGCGCGATGCTGGCCCGCCAGTCAGTTCGAATCCGCATAACACACCCCACACGGGTAGTCAGGTCTGGACACGGTATCTAATGGCATTTGGATTCGATCTCATTAATCCATCGTGACCAGTTCCACACACACACATCCGATACGAGTGGTGCGTTTGTCGGCCGAAGAGGTCGATTGCAGCGTCGCTAGATCAGCTCGATGACCTCGTCGAGCGCGGCCGCGTCGACGAAGACGATGACGTGATCGCCGGGCTGGACGACCGTCGAGCCGCGGGGCGTGATGTGTTCGCCGCCCCGTGAGATCGCACCGATGACGACGCCCGTCGGGAGATCGTTCGTCGCGTCGGCGATCGGTCGACCGACGAGGACGCTGTCCTCGCCGACCTCGATCTCGATGACCTCCGCGAGGTCGTGCTCGAGCATCGCGACCTTCTCGGTGTGATCAGTGCGAGTGAAGCGGACGATCTCTTCGGCGGTCTCCTCGCGGGGGTTGATCGCGACGTCGACGCCGACGGTCTCGAAGAGATCGGCGTACTCGGGGGTTTCAATGATGGCGACGGTTCGGTCGACGCCGAGGCGGTCGGCGAGCAGGGAGACGAGCAGGTTCTTCTCGTCGCTGTCGAGGGCGGCGATCACGACGTCGGCTTCGTCGACGTGTTCGCGGGCGAGGAACTCGGCGTCGGTCGCGTCGTTCTCCATGACCATCGTGTTCGGGAGCGCCTCGGCGACTTCGCGGGCGCGGTCGGGATCCCGCTCGATCAGCCGCGGACGGAAGCCGTGGTCCTCGAACTCGCGAGCGGTCTGGAACCCGATCTCGCTGGCACCGACGATGACGACCTCCTCGGCTTCCTCCGGCGTCCGTGCGACTTCGTCGGCGAACTCGTTGATCGAATCGGGACTGCCGATCACGACGACTCGGTCGCCGCCCTGAATGACCGTGTCGCCCCTGGTCACGACCATCTCGTCGTCTCGGAAGATGGCGGCGAAGGTGAGCGAATCGTAGCAGTCGGCCTCCCGCACGGTTCGGTCCGCGATCGGACTGTCCACTGGGATATCGAACTCCGCCATGCGGATGAGACCGCCGGCGAACGTATCGACGTCGTGAGCGCTCGGCACCCCGGAGATACGGAAAATCGCCTGTGCGGTCAGCAGGTCGGTACAGACCATGAAGTCGACGCCGAAGGCACCCTGCGAGCCCTGCCACGTCTCGAGCAGCGTCCTGCGCCGCACCCGTGCGATGGTAAACGCGTCCGAGGCGGCCTTCGCTGCACCACAGACGACCGCGTTCGTCTCGTCGTTGTCCGTACAGGCGATGACGAGATCCGCCTGCTCGAGCCCCGCCTCGCGTAGCAACTCGAGATCGGTCCCGTCGCCACAGACCGTGAGCACGTCGAGAGAGTAGGTGAGCTCCTCGGCGGTGGCGGGGTCTCGATCGATCAGGGCGACATCGTGGGTGTCCTCCAGATTGGCGGCGATCGAACGGCCGACCTCGCCTGCCCCGACGATGATCACGTACACGACGGACCCTCCGAAATCATAGTTATTGAATCGGATTTCGGGGCGACCGGCAAATGAATTGCGGTGTCAAAAGGAGCCCGATCGGGACCGCCGAGTCGCCGTAAACCGGCGTCACGGGCGACACCGCGGCGGGCGCGGTAACCCGCTGCGTTTTTAACACCCGGGCGTGTAAAGGATACCTAGCGAAACCCGCGGGCAAGTGCGTTCGGGACTCACGCCGACGTGAGCTATCGAAGACGGAACCGCCGTCGCGCCGGGCGCATAGCGGGATGGCCGACGCGCTGCAAGACGCCGGGGCCGTACGACTAGGCGTCCGCGGACCGTTTCGATGAGAGCCAGTTCAGCGGCTTTCAGTACAAGGAACCATGGAAATCGAAATCGCAACCATTGGCGGCTACGAAGAAGTCGGACGGCAGATGACTGCCGTCCGGGCCGGCGACGACGTCGTCATCTTCGACATGGGTCTGAACCTCTCGCAGGTCCTGATCCACGACAACGTCGAAACCGAGCGGATGCACAGTCTCGATCTGATCGACATGGGCGCTATTCCGGACGATCGGATCATGAGCGACCTCGAGGGCGACGTCAAAGCGATCGTGCCGACCCACGGCCACCTCGACCACATCGGAGCCATCTCCAAACTGGCGCACCGATACGACGCGCCGGTCGTCGCGACGCCGTTTACGATCGAACTGGTCAAACAGCAGATCGAAGGCGAACAGAAGTTCGGCGTCGAGAACGACCTCGTCAAGATGGAGGCCGGCGAAACGATGTCGATCGGCGACTCCGGTCAGGTCGACCTCGAGTTCGTCAACGTCACTCACTCGATCATCGACGCGATCAATCCCGTTCTTCACACGCCGGAGGGTGCGATCGTCTACGGGCTCGACAAGCGGATGGACCACACGCCCGTCATCGGCGACCCGATCGACATGGAGCGCTTCCGAGAGATCGGTCGGGAGGGCGAAGGCGTCCTCTGTTACATCGAAGACTGTACCAACGCGAACAAGAAGGGCCGGACGCCCTCCGAGAAGGTCGCCCGCGAACACCTCCGGGACGTCCTCTACAGCATGGAGGACTACGACGGCGGCATCGTCGCGACGACCTTCTCGAGCCACATCGCCCGCGTCAAATCGCTCGTCGAGTTCGCCGACGATATCGGCCGCCAGCCCGTCTTGCTGGGTCGCTCGATGGAGAAGTATTCCGGCACGGCGGAACGACTCGACTTCGTCGACTTCCCCTCCGATCTGGGAATGTTCGGTCACCGCAAGTCCGTCGACCGCACGTTCAAACGGATCATGAACGAGGGCAAGGAAGACTACCTGCCGATCGTCACCGGCCATCAGGGCGAGCCCCGGGCGATGCTCACCCGAATGGCTCGCGGCGAGACGCCCTACGAACTGGACGACGGCGACAAGGTCGTCTTCTCCGCCCGCGTGATCCCCGAGCCGACCAACGAGGGCCAGCGCTACCAGGCCGAGAAACTCCTCGGCATGCAGGGCGCGCGGGTCTACGACGACATCCACGTCTCGGGCCACCTCAACCAGGAGGGCCACTACGAGATGCTCGACGCACTCCAACCCCAGAACATCATTCCAGCCCACCAGGACATGAAGGGCTACTCGAGCTACGTCAACCTCTGTGAGAGCGAGGGCTACAAACTCGGACGAGATCTCCACGTGACGCGAAACGGAAATCTCATCCAACTGGTCGACTGATATGACGAGTCCCGAGGCACGCGAAGAGGCGGTACTCGAGGCGATCCGGCAGCGCCGCGAGCAGGTCAACGAGGCGATTCCCGAAGAGCTGCCGATCCAGCGACCCGAACGGCTCTACGAGGCGTCCCGATATCTGCTAGATGCCGGCGGCAAGCGGCTGCGACCGGCAGTCCTCCTGACGACCGCGGAGGCATTGACCGACTCGGAACCGCTCTCGGCGGAGTATCGGTCGCTCGACGCGCTCGACGACAGCGGCCCGGTCGACGTGATGGCCGCCGCCGTCAGCGTCGAGGTCATCCAGTCGTTCACCCTGATTCACGACGACATCATGGACGACGACGACCTCCGTCGCGGCGTTCCCGCCGTCCACGAGGAGTACGACCTCGAGACGGCGATTCTCGCCGGCGACACGCTCTACTCGAAGGCCTTCGAGATCATGCTCGATACGGGCGCGGAAGCGGACCGAATCGTCGACGCGCTTCGCGTGCTCGCGACGACCTGTACGAAGATCTGTGAGGGACAGTCGCTGGACGTCACCTTCGAACAGCGAACCGACGTCTCGCCCGAGGAGTATCTCGAGATGGTCGAACAGAAGACGGCCGTCCTCTACGCCGCCTCGGCGGCTATTCCCGCAATCTTGCTGGGGGCCGACGACGAGACGATCGACGCGCTCTACGGCTACGGCCTCGACATCGGCCGCGCCTTCCAGATTCAAGACGACGTCCTCGATCTGACGGTGCCCAGCGAGCAACTCGGCAAGCAGCGGGGCAGCGATCTCGTCGAGAACAAACAGACGCTGATTACCGTCCACGCCCGCAACGAGGGCGTCGACGTCGACAATCTGGTCGACACCGACGACGTCGACGCGGTCACCGAGGCCGAGATCGACGACGCCGTCGCGGCACTCGAGGACTCCGGGTCGATCTCCTACGCCAACGAGACCGCCCGCGACCTGGTCGAGCAGGGGAAGAACCGCCTCGAAGTGTTGCCAGACAACGAGGCACGCGAATTGCTCTGTGAGATCGCGAACTACCTGATCGAACGCGGGTACTGAGCGGGTCCCGACGCGTCGAGTCACCGTCCGATTCTCGGTCCCTCGTGTTCCGGATCGATCCCGCTCGAGAGACGGTCTCTCCCGGTCGGTACGACCGAACTCACCGTTCGATATCGTCCGGGTCTTTTTGCGGCTGCCATACCGATCGAGGAGTATGACTGACGACACCCCCGACAGATCTGCCGGCATCTCCTCCAGGCGACGATTTCTCTGCGCGGCCGGGGCCGCCGGAACGGCCGTGACTGCCGGTTGTACCGGGTCGATACTCGGGGCGTCCGAATCGGACGAGAACGAGATCGAACCCGAGGAGCCGAGCGAGCCGCGAGCCGGAACGCCGGGTGAGTTCTACACGCTCGTCGAGCGGAACGACATTCCGGTCGATTCGCTCCGGTGGGATGGGTCGGATCTGGTCCTGAAGTACGTCTCGGACGCCGAAACGGAAGCTGAGTCGAAAGAAGAGATCGAGATTATTACGACGGTCTACAACGAGAACCTCGTGAAAAACGACGCCGGAGTCGGCACCCTCTTCGCGGAGATCACGAATCCATTCACGGGGCAGGCACACGGCTGGGGCGTCAAGACGGAATGGTGTGAGCGATACAACGCGGCCGTCGAAGACAGCGGTGGGGAGAGCGACGACGGAACCAGTAGCGACGGGGACGGGGACGGGGACTCGAGCGGCGGAAACGAGACTGACGGCGACGGATCGGACGGTGGCAACGAGACGGACAGTGATGACAGCACCAACGAGACGGAGGGCGGAAACAGCACCAACGAGACCGACGGCGATGGCGGGTCCGCGGATATGGCCGCGGTCGTTCTCATCAGTAACGTCCTCAACACGCGAGTGTACGCGGAAGATCTCGAAGAGTGAGAGCGACGGCGGTCTCGTGACGGGGCGCGACTGGAGACGTGCACCGGGAAGAGAGCGAATCGCGAGGGTTTTTGGCCGGGCGCGAATAGCAGCGAGTAATGGACGACGAGTTACGCGAGCGCGTCGAGCGCGAGGCCGAAAAGCACGCGCTGTTGAACGCCGTCAAACACGAGAGCGACGCCGCGGTCGGTGCCGTCATGGGACCGCTGATGGGCGACAACCCGGACTTTCGCGAGCACTCCGACGCCGTCCCCGGCGTCGTCGGCGGCGTCGTGAGTCGGGTCAACGACCTCGCGTACGAGGAGAAACGCGCACGCCTCGAGGAACTCGCACCCGAGGAACTCGCCGAGATCGAGGCCGAGGAGGAGGAAGACGAACACGATCTACCGGAGCTGCCGAACGCCGGCGACTACGACGAGATCCGGATGCGGTGTGCGCCGAACCCGAACGGCCCCTGGCACGTCGGTCACGCCCGGATGCCCGCCGTCATCGGCACCTACCGCGAGCGCTACGACGGCTGGTTCTGCGTGCGGTTCGACGATACCGATCCCGAGACCAAGCGGCCGGATCTCGACGCTTACGATGCGATTCTCGAGGATCTCGACTATCTGGGCTTCGAGCCGGACGCGACCTACAGGGCGAGCGATCGGGTCGAGACCTACTACGATCACGCTCGTGACCTGATCGAGATGGGCGGGGCCTACACCTGCTCGTGTTCGGGCGAGGAGTTTTCGGAACTAAAGAACTCGGCCGAGCCGTGTCCCCACCGCGACAAGGACGCGAGCACCGTCCTCGAGGAGTTCGAGGCCATGCTCGAGGGCGAGTACAGCAGCGGCGAGATGGTCCTGCGGGTCAAGACCGACATCGAACACAAGAACCCGGCACTTCGCGACTGGGTCGCCTTCCGAATGATCGATACGCCCCATCCCCGCGAGGAGGCGAGCGAGTACCGGTGCTGGCCGATGCTCGACTTTCAGTCGGGCGTCGACGATCACCTGCTCGAGGTCACCCACATCATCCGCGGGATCGACCTGCAGGACTCCGCGAAGCGCCAGCAGTTCGTCTACGACTACTTCGGCTGGGACTACCCCGAGGTCATCCACTGGGGCCACGTCCAGCTCGACGACTACGACGTCAAAATGAGCACGTCGACCATCGCCGAGCTGATCGAGGAGGGCGAGCTCGACGGCTGGGACGACCCGCGAGCGCCGACGCTCAAGAGCCTGCGCCGACGGGGTATCCGGGGCGAGGCCATCGTCGAGGCGATGACCGGACTCGGCACCTCGACCACCGACGTCGACCTCGCGATGAGTTCGATCTACGCGAACAACCGCGATCTGATCGACGAGGAGACCGATCGCCGCTTTTTCGTCCGGGACGGCAACCAGATTCCCCTCGCCGGGGACTCGCCGGCCGAAGCGAATCCGCCGCTCCACCCGAACCACGAGGAGCGCGGGGTTCGCGAGATTCCGGTCGGCGACTCCGTCATGCTCGAGCTCGGAGACATTCCCGACGACGGAGACGGGGGAGACGACCGGCGGATCTGGCTGAAGGGACTGGGGTGTTTCCGGTTCGACGACGGCGTCCTCCGATACACGGCCGACGACATCGACGCGGTCCGCGAAGGCGGCGTCGACGTCGTCCACTGGGTTCCCGCGACCGGGAGGGTCCCCGTCCGAATGCGAACGATGGACGGCGACGTGACTGGACACGCGGAGCCGGGCGTCGCCGACCTCGAGCCGGACGAAATGGTCCAGTTCGAGCGAGTCGGTTTTGCGCGAATCGATCGACACGAGACCGACGAAGACGACGAGGAGACGGTCGCGTACTACGCGCACCCCTGAGTCGAATCGATCCCCGTCGACGGACCCTGACCGCTTCTGGAGTCCTTATCGCGAGTCGGCCGACCGGAGCGCAGCGGTCAGCTCCGTCGTCCGACCGAACTTGACCTGTACGTCACCCGCGACCCGCTCGTACCCCGCTGCACTGGCTACGATGCGGTGTCGCCCGTGCTCGAGCTCGAGTTCGAACGCGCCGTCGCCGCCGGTCGACGTCTGTACGCTGTCCGCGCGGACGGTCGCGTCAACGACGGCGGTTCCAGACTCGTCGACTACGGTCCCCCCGATCGTGCCGGTTTCCGGAATTTCGTCGTCACCCTCGGCGAGTTGCACCCAGCCGAAGGCCGTTTCGCCGTCCTCGACCAGTACCTGCCCATAGCCATCGCTGTATCCCTCGGCGCTCGTGACGAGAATTTCCCACCAGCCTTCGCTCACTTCGAACCCCTTCCCCCGGGTTTCGTTGTCGGGGACCGACCCGCGTGACGCAGTGATCCCGTATCGCTCGTCACCGAAAACGTCGATTTCGCAGGGAATCGTCCTGCCGCCGCCCACCGGTGTCGCGGAAACCTCGAGCTCACCCGTACCGGGTCCCCACTCGCGCTCGAGGCGGACGTCTCTCGTGACCGTCTCGCCGTCCCGGGCGCGGACCGAAATCGATCGCGAGGCGTAGCCGGGTGCGGTCACCTCGAGTCCGTACTCGCCGTTCTCGACCGCGAGCGCGTACTGCCCGGTGTCGTCCGTCACGGTGCTCGTTTCGCTGTCGATCCTCACTGTCGCGTCGGTGACCGGCGCACCGAAGTGGCGCACCGTGCCCTCGATGCGCGCGCTGGCGGTGGCATCGAGGTCGGCCGCACCGGGGTCGGCCGCAGCGGTACCCGTCGCGGCTCCGGCCAGTCCCGAGCCGAGGAGGGCAGTCCGTCGGAGAAACGTTCGGCGATGGTTCGACATATGAATCGACTGAAGGAGAGTGCGATCCACTCATAACCCTTCGGTCCGAGAAATCGGTTTCTGAGGCTGAATGACGCAGAATACCGTATTTCAGTCGAGGGAGAATGACGGACTATTTTCAATATACCGCAATCGGATCGGTCAGTAGTCGCTCCTCGAGCGCGTCGCGCGACGAACGGCGTCGATCGTGACTACTCGAGGAGGTCGTCGGCCCGCTCGGGGAGCGGATCGGCGACGACGCCGTCTCGCCGTCCCAGTACGCGGGCGTGGGCCGCACAGACGAGTCGGTTTCCGTCCCAGGGGACGTGCAACTCGACCGCGGCGGGGCGTTCGCAGTCGGACTCGGAACACGTCATTCGTCCGTGCGAACGACGGCCAGGGATTCAGTGTTTTCCCCGCCCCTCAGAACAGGAAGACGGCGATGAGGAATCCGAAGAGGATCGACGCCGTCAGCAGGACCTGGACCGCCGTCGAGGCGAGCACGCCGATCGTGGTGTAGACGGCCGATCGCGTGCTCCCCTCGAGTTCCCCGTTGCGGACGAACTCGAGGACGAAGACGGTCCCGAAGAGGCCGGCGAGTAGTCCCAGCGGGCCGGTGACGATCATGAGGACGATCCCGACGACGGCGGCCACGGCGGTGGTCAGCCAGGACGCGCCGCCGGCCCTGGCGGCGATCGAGCCGCCGAAGAACTCGACGAGCGCGGTGACGACGGCGATGAGAGCGAGGACGGCGAACGTGAGGGCACCGAGTTCGGCGAAGCCGGACCCCCACCAATAGACCACGAGTCCGGCCAGCGAGAGGAGGCCGCTGGGGACCATCGGGACGGCGGCGCCCACGATGGCGCCGGCGAGCAACGCGATCGCGACGACGGTAACGACATCGACCATACCGGTGGGGACGACGGACCGCGGCAAAGGCGTACCGTCTCCAATACTGTTACGTAACAGGTCCCGAACCTGTGGGGTATGACAGAATCACGCGGTGCGATCATCGTCGGCGCATCGTCGGGCATCGGCGAAGCGCTCGCCCGTCGGCTGTCCGACGACGGCTACGAGATCGGGATGGCGGCCCGTCGAACGGAACGGATGCGACAGATCGGCTCGGAACTACCGACCAAAGCCTACGTCGCGACGATGGACATAACAGCGACCGAGGACGCCCGCCGTGGGTTCTACGAACTGACCAACGCGATGTCCTCGGTCGACATCGTGATCATCAGCGCCGGCGTCGCCTCCGTCAATCACGACCTCGAGTGGGAGGAGGAGCGACGGACGATCGACGTCAACGTCCGGGGCTTCACCGCGATCGCGACGGCCGCGATGGACTACTTCGAGCACAACCCCGATCACGCGAGCGAGACGGACGGTCACCTCGTGGGGATTTCCTCGGTCGCGGCCCACGTCGGGACCGGTGGCACGCAGGCGTACAGCGCCTCGAAAGCGTTCGTCTCGACGTACCTCGAGGGCCTGCGGAATCGGGAGGCGAACGAGGACGGTACTATCGCGATCACGACCATCGAACCCGGATTCGTCGACACCGACCTCTCGCTGGGCGGGTTCTGGGAATGCTCGCCGGAGACGGCGGCCAATCAGATCGCGAGGGCGATCTACAAGGAGCGCTCCCACGCCTACGTTACGCGGCGCTGGCGGCTCGTGGCGTCGTTCCTGGATCACGCGCCGAACTGGCTGCTCCGGCGGCTGTTCTGAGTTCGATCGCTCGGACGTGGCCGATATCCGTTATCCAGTGGCAGCGAGGACTCACGAATCGGCGAATCGGTCTCGCACTTCGAGCGCCACGTCCGCCCCGTAGTACTCGACCAGCGGGCGGAACGCGTCGCCGAGCGCTCGCATGCACTGGCTGGCGGAGTGATACCCGAGGCGGTCGGCGACGGCGTCCCAGTCGTGTCCCTGGAGGACGCGCGAGACGAGGAGTCGCTCTTCGCGATCGGACAAGTCGACGGTATCGGGGTCGGCGACGAGATACCGGACGACGAGCGGTCGAAACGGCCCGGGGTCGACATCGAACAGTCCCGGCCCGTAGGCGGCACCCGCGACGACGCGCCACTCATGGTCGGTCAATGCGAGCGGCGGTCCGGCGTCGGCATTGACGCTTCGGAGGGCCGCCCGGGCGACGTCGGGCTCGAGATCGTCGAGCGCGTCCGAACTGAGCGCGGCGAACCGGCGGGCGAACCAGTCGGCGTGACGATCGCGCAACGCCGTCCCCTCGTCGGTCGTCGGCGCGAGCATGAGCGCGGAGTACTCGCCGCTGGCGTCGTTGCGCGTCGTCGAGACGTGGACGGTTCCGTAGCCGTTCTCGCGCCAGAACTCGAGGAGCCCGGGCGTCGCGCCGAACCCGGTGCCGAACCAGTCGATCGCGTCGGTTTCGTCGGCGTTCTCACTGACGACGCTACCGCCGCTGCCGTCTGCGAACTCCCGTTCGATCCGCTCGAGCAGGTGCGACCCCAGCCCCCGCGAACGGACCGCGTGGTGGGTTGCGATGCGGACGACGCGGAGGCCAGCCGGCTCGCCCGCGGCCTCGTCTCGCAACTGGCTCGTCAGGACGTCCGGCAGCATGTTGCCGCGAACGCGGCCGCCCTCGTACATCATCGCCCGCGTTTCTTGTGGAAGGTTCCCCTCTCGAGCGAGCAAGGCGACGGTGACGACGTGGCCGTCGTGGACGAGCGCGCGGGCCTCGAGGTTCGGGGCGTCGAGCAGCCGCGCGAGGTCGTTGGGTTCGGTCCGGTAGTGTGCGAGGACCAGCAGGCCGAAGGCCTCGCGGAGCAGTCGGTCGTCCGCGAGCAGGTCGTCGGGCTCGAGTCGTCTGTACTCGACCGTCTCGGGCGCGGCGTCGGCCACGAGCGGGTCGACCGGCGGCCGCGCGTCGAGCAACAGCGCGCGAAACGCCCACACTTCGATCGGGTCCCCCGCCGCGTACCGGATGGGCTCGACGAGCGTGCAGTCGGTCACCTCGTGGTCGCTCTCGGCGAGTCGGTCCCGAAAGCGGACCGAGAACCCTCGCCCCGCTCCCTCGTAGCCGTGAATCGTCGTCGCGAACGCGACGCGGTCGGCGGCGAGCAGCGACTCGAGGGTCGCGACCGGAAGCGCGGCGGCCTCGTCGACGATGACGACGTCCGCCGACTCGAGGTCGGCGATGGCCTCGGACGGCTCGCGAAATCGGATCGAGCCGCCGGACTCCGTTTCGATCCTACGTGATTCGACGGTCGCGGCGTCGCCCTCGAGCCGCTCGCAGAGTTCTCCCGCCCGGTCGAACAGTTCCGACGTGCTTCGCGCGGCCGGAGCGGTTACGAGGACGCGCTCGCCGTCGACGGCGAACGCCCCCGCAGCCAGTCCCGCCGCGCTGGACTTGCCGCGACCGCGATCCGCCTCGAGGACGACGGCCCGCTCGCCCTCGAAGAGGGACTCGAAGGCAGCGACGGCGTCGACCTGATCGGTCGTGAGACACGCCTCGTACGCAGCGGTCGGAAATCGATGGTCCGGCGGTGGCGTCGGCGCACCCGTCGAGAGACGCGGGGCCGGGTCGGTCAATCCATCGGCCTCGAGGCGACCGGCATCGAGATCGACGATCGCGATCCCGCGGTGTGCTCGGAGGGTCTCGACGAGGCGGCGTCTGAACCGGCCGGTAACGTCCTCGAGATCGAACGGCGGAATCGCGAGCGACGCGTCGAATTCTCCTCGTCTTTCCGGCCAGTCCTCGAGCGGCGGCGTCAGTAGAATCAAGAGGCCGCCGCCGTCGACGGCCCCAGTGACCTTCCCGAGCGCGTTCGGCTGGAGCTCGTCGTGCGTATCGACGGCGATCACCTCTCGCGTCGTTCCGAGGAGGTCGCCAGCGGTGACCTGCGGAACCTGTTCGCACCGAAGCCGATCCTCGGGACCGACGAGCGTCGTCGCGGTGATCGGGACCGACAGCGTATCCAGGATCGACTCGAGGGCGTCGTACCCTCGCTCACGGTCGCCCGCGAGTACCAGTAGCCGTCGCTCGTTCGCGCGCCCGGCTTCCTCGCGGAGCGATTCGGCGAGGGCGACCACGTCGACGTCCATGCGTTCGGGTTGGAGCGGCGAGCGTATAGTAGCCACCGAACGCCACCGCGCGCTCGACCCACGACGGTTCCCCGACCGGCGTATGATTGGACGACCTCGAGCCAGCGATCGCACATGTACGGGAGCATCGTTACTGGACCCCCGGACCGAGACGTCGATATGTCTACCGAGTACGACGATCTCCCGCTGGTGTACTCCTGTTCGGGGTGCTCGAGCGCAGCGCAGCTGGCGAACGATCTGGCCGTCTCACTCGACAGGGACGAAATGGCCGAGATGTCGTGTATCGCCGGCGTCGGCGGCGGAGTGGCTCCGCTCGTCGAGACGGCCACGTCCGGGCGGCCGATCGTCGCGATAGACGGCTGTCCGCTCGAGTGTGCGAAGCAGTGTCTCGATCACCACGACGTCTCCCCGGACCTCCACTACAACCTCGCGAAAGAGGGCGTTCCGAAGGAGTACCACACGGATTACGACGACGACCAGGCCGCGAGGCTGCGGCGCGAACTGGAAGCGGACGTCGAGGAACTCGCGAACGCGGATTGACGGTCCGCTCGCCGTCACGGACGATATCGGCGTGCGGTGGTATCCCACGGACTCGTGCGTTTGAACACGCTTTTAAGGGGGGCAACGCTATTCGGGTGTACACCCTACGCGGGGTTGATGATGCTCCTAGCTTCACAGGACTTCGCCGGGACCGGCCCGGCACGGGTACCCAGTGCCCGGACGGCAGGGGAGCGCGAGCCCACGTGTAGGAGAGGTGAACAACCAATGTCAGTTTACGTAACCACCGACATCCCAGCCGACCTCGCAGACGACGCCCTCGAGGCGCTCGAGGTCGCTCGAGACACAGGCCGAGTAAAGAAAGGAACGAACGAAACCACGAAAGCGATCGAGCGCGGCAACGCCGAGCTCGTCTACGTCGCTGAAGACGTCTCCCCCGAGGAGATCGTCATGCATCTCCCCGAGCTCGCCGACGAGAAGGGTATTCCCGTCGTCTTCATCGAAACCCAGGACGACGTCGGCCACGCAGCCGGCCTCGAGGTCGGCTCGGCCGCCGCGGCGATCGTCGATGCAGGCGAGGCGGAAGACGACGTCGAGGACATCGCCAGCAAGGTCGAGGACCTCGACTGAGGTGATCAAAGATGAGTGCTGAAGAGGAAGAAAGCGGCTCCACGCCCGCCGAGGTCATCGAGATCGTCGGCAAGACCGGCATGCACGGCGAAGCCATGCAGGTCAAATGCCGAATCAAGGAGGGCGAGAACCAGGGACGCATCATCACCCGTAACTGCCTCGGGCCGGTCCGCGAAGGGGACGTACTCCAGCTTCGCGAGACCGCCCGCGAGGCCGACTCCATCGGAGGACAATAATGGTCGAGAAACGAACCTGCGACTACACGGGCGAAGAGATCGAACCCGGTACGGGCATCATGTACGTCAAGAACGACGGGTCCGTACTCCACTTCGTCGACTCCAAGGCGGAGAAAAACTACAAGCTCGGGCGCGAACCGCGCGATCTCGAGTGGACAGAGGACGGACGTCGCGGCAAGGGTCCGTCGCAGGCCGACACGCCTGTTGACGAGGACGAGACCAGCGAAGACGAGGACCTCGAACCTGAGGCCGACGCGGTCGACGACGAGGAAGACGTGCCCGCCGGGGACGAATCCGTAGACGAGACCGAGGAAACGGAGGCCGACGAGGCCGACGAGGCTGACGAGGCTGATGAGGCTGACGAGGCCGAAACCGAGGAAACCGAAGCATGAGCGATCACGAGCGCACCTTCGTGATGGTCAAGCCCGACGCCTTCGCGCGCGGCCTCGTGGGCGAGGTCATCTCCCGACTCGAGGACCGCGGGCTCAAGCTCGTCGGCATCAAGGTCGAGAACATGCCCCGCGAACGGGCGGAAGAACACTACAGCGAACACGAGGACAAGCCGTTCTACGGCGACCTCGTGGACTTCATCACCTCGGGCCCGGTCGTCCCGATGGTCTGGGAGGGCCAGGACGCGACCCGTCAGGTCCGCCAGATGATCGGCGAGACCGACCCGCTCGAGGCCGAGCCCGGAACGATCCGTGGCGATTACGCGCTCGATCTCGGTCGAAACGTCGTCCACGCGGCCGACCACGAGGACGAGGGCGCAAACGAACGTGAGATCGGCATCCACTTCGACGACGAGGAACTGATCGAGTACGATCAGCACGACGCCGAGTGGCTCTACGAGTAACCACGACAACGGTCTAACGACCGTACTATTTCGGTCACGTCGTATCGAGACCGATTCTGACGCGGCTATTCTTGGTGATGGCCTCCTGTTCGGAGAGCCGTCGGCGAGACAGCTACGACCCGACAGCACCTATACTCAGGGGTCGAGAGATCTCGGCCGACAGTCGTCGGACCGTTCGGCAGCACCGATCGTGAACGACTGGGGAAACGTGGAGCGGTTTCAGCCTTCGACTCAGACACAGTAGGCGACCCGATACGAACGCGAACGGTGCGATACCAGGGAGATCGGACGGCGTAGAGGACTCGGATAGACCGTACCCCGTCAGTGTCGGCTCGCGTCCGTTATACCTGGAAAATAGACATACTGATCGTTTTCACAAAATTCGTAACCGATGTGTACAGCATATGGTATTATTATATTCTTATTTTTATATTATTTAATTCATTTATAGCGCTAATAAGACGTAAGGCCTAATGTGACGGGTGGAGAAGAGGCCGGTGGTGGTTTCGAATGGTAACATACGGTAGGTGGTTCGTGGATGCGTGAAACGAAGGGTGGGAGAACAGGATTACCGGCGAGTACGACTCCGTCACTGGATCTCCTTTTCGATCTGCTCTCGAATAGTCGACGGCGGTACGCGCTCTACCATCTCAACGACCAACCGGATGGTGTAGCGACGATCGAAGAGCTCGCCACGAACGTCATCACACTCGAACGGACGACAGAGACCGGTGATGTGAGTGGGAATCAGACTGTGGGGGGAGCGCTTGAGACCGACTCGTCGGAGTTGCAATCGGGGGTGCAGCTGGAACTCCAGCACGTCCACCTGCCGAAACTCGAGGAGGCGGGCATCATCGAGCACGATCGACGAAGCGAGATGGTCCGCTACTGGCGGCAACCGTCGCTCGAGGAGTGGCTCGAGCACGCCCAGTACAAGGAGATGGGATAGGGAGGAGACGGTCTCGGCAGCGTCTGCGTGGTGGTAGACATGCCGAGCAGAATCGTTGAAAGGTTTAATATTAGGCCCGTGGTGGATCCAGTGGAGCGTCGGTGAATCGCAAGAGAGGACGGTCGTACCTTTGTGGGGTGTGATATCGTCTCACTCCTCAAAACTTAACAAGCGAGATACCGATACAGCACGTGAGGTGCATACTATGACTGAACACGAACTTCCACCACTTCCGTACGATTACGACGCGCTCGAACCGGCACTGTCCGAGCAGGTACTCACCTGGCATCACGATACGCACCATCAGGGATACGTCAACGGCCTCAATTCGGCCGAGGAAACCCTCGCGGCAAACCGCGAGGAGGGCGACTTCGGCTCGACGCCCGGCGCCCTCAAGAACGTCACCCACAACGGCTGTGGGCACTACCTCCACACGCTGTTCTGGGAGAACATGTCGCCGAACGGCGGCGGCGAGCCGGAGGGCGACCTCGCCGACCGCATCGAGGAGGACTTCGGGTCCTACGAGGGCTGGAAGGGCGAGTTCGAAGCCGCAGCCGGTGCCGCCGGCGGCTGGGCACTGCTGGTGTACGACCCGGTGTCCAAGCAGCTGCGCAACGTCGCGGTCGACAAACACGACCAGGGCGCGCTCTGGGGCTCCCACCCCATCCTCGCGCTGGACGTCTGGGAACACTCCTACTACTACGACTACGGTCCGGACCGCGGGGACTTCATCGACGCCTTCTTCGACGTCGTCAACTGGGAGAAGGTCGAAGAGGAGTACCAGACGTGTCTCGGCCACTTCGAGTAACGTCGCCTGCGACCCCGTGACGAGCTAGTCAATCTCGGTTTTTTTCGAGTGATCGCCGCTGAGCGACCGCACCGTCTCCGGTAACCGGATCGTCGACCCGCTGGCTTGTAAGATCCGTGTATCAGCACTCAACGGGAGCCGCTGCCGTCTCGATCTCGGTGAACTCGAAGGCAGCACCGCCCGACTGACTCTCGGTTACGCGTACCTCCCAGCCGTGGGCGCTCGCGATCTGTTCGACGATCGCCAGCCCCAATCCAGTTCCGTTACCGGTCGTGTATCCCCCCTCGAGCACCCGTTCCCGTTCACCAGCGGGAATCCCGGGACCGTCGTCCGAGACGACGAACCCGTCCCCCGTCGGCGTCGTGTCGACTCGCACAGACACGTCGTCGCCCCCGTGTTCGACGGCGTTGCGGTACAGGTTCTCGAGCAGTCGCGTGAGCGGCTCGGGATCCGCCAGGACGGACACCTCGGGCCTCCCCTCGAGCGTCGCATCGCCGGTATCGACCGTCTCCCAGGCCGTCCGAGCGATGCCAGCGAGGGAGACGGGTTCGGGGTCGATGGCGTCCTCGTCCGCCCGGGTGAGCGTGAGTACCCCGTCGATGATCGCGTCCATTCGGTCGAGGGATCGGTCGACTTCCTCGAGCGCCGTGAGGTCCCCGGTGTCCCGAGCGATATCGACGTAGCCGTCAGCGACGTTCAGCGGGTTACGGAGGTCGTGACTGACGATTGCCGCGAACTGGTCCAGTTGTTCGTTGCGACGCTCGAGGACGCGCTGCTGGCGTTTCTGCTCGGTGACGTCGTGAAGCAGGAGCAGCGTTCCGCCGGCAGCACCGTCGACGCCCTCGAGCGATCGCGTTACCGCTTCGACGTGTCGATCGTCGAGCGTCAGTTCGGTTCGCTCACTGGTAGCCCCGGCGTACCAGTCGCGGAGCTCCGGTACCGTCTCGAGGGCGTCTTCGGCCTCGAGGCCGATGGGGTCCACGTCGTCCGTGCCGATGAACCGTCGTCCGGATCGATTCACGTCGATCAGCCTGTTCTCGGGATCGAACAGGAGCACGCCGTGATCGATGGACTCGAGCACCCTATCGCGGGCGACGGGAACGAGATCCATGAACCGGTAGCGTCTGAACGCCCAGGTGTACGCGACGCCGGCGACGACGAGCCCGATCGGCGTGGTGTCAACGATGAACGGGCCGAACACCTGAGCCGCGTTCGCGACGATCGGAGCCATCGTTCCGACCGCGAGGACGAGATACTGTCCGCGATACCGATTCTGTGAGTGGGCGTACGAGCCGAGAAACAGTCCTGAGACGAGTGCTCCCAGCACGTAGGAGATCACGATATGCCACCAGAACGCGGGGCCGAACGCGAGTGCGAACCCGCCGGGAGCCGTCGGATCGACCGCGAACGTCTCGATGAAGATACCGTTCGGGTTGATCGTCGCCACCGAGAGAACGAGAATCGGATAGCACGCCGCCAGCGCAATCGTCTTGGCGGTGAGAAGTCGGGAGAGGCCAGTGTACGCCAGTGCGAACAGGAGCATCCCCACCGTCGCGAAGGCCGAGGTGAACATAGTCCGAAGCGTGATCGCACCGATCCTCGGATCGGTCGTTACGGAAAAGATCAACAGTGACCCGCCCCAGAGAACGGTTCCGATAAGCACGACGAGCAAAAACGGAGCGCCCGGATTGTCTCGGTGTTGCCAGACGATGTAACTGAGCCCGATCGCGATCGGCGGCGACAGCGCGTTTATCGCCAGTACGATCAGGACGAAGAGCTCAGTCATCATCTGTACTCGTCGAGACAACACATAAAAGGCTACGGCCGATTCGATCGGCACGAGAGCGTTACGTTCGATTCGACGGAGTCGGGCCGCCCGTATGGGGGTTCGGTTCAGGGCTGCAAGTACGGCTAACTGTTTTGGTCGTGTACTCCGGGGATAGCATATGGCACTTGAGCACAGGGACCACGCTCGTTCCGCCGAGGGTGCAGTGGCACGTGAGGACGACCGCTCGCTTCCGGCGGCCCTCCGCGCGGCCGTCGACGGCGACGTGCGGTTCGACGAGTACACGCGCGTCCTCTACGCGACGGACGGCAGCATTTACAGCGCCCAGCCGGCCGGGGTCGTCTTTCCGCGGGATACCGACGACGTCCGCGCGGCGATGCGCGTCGCGGCCGACCACGGTGTGCCGGTCCTCCCGCGCGGAGCCGGCTCGTCGCTCGCCGGACAGACGGTCGGTCCCGGCTGTGTCGTCCTCGATCTGTCGCGCCACATGGATGGGATCCTGAATATCGACCCCAACGAACGGACCGCCGTCGTCCAGCCGGGCGTCGTACAGGACGATCTCGACGCCGCACTCGAGCCCCACGGCCTCCGCTTCGCGCCCGACCCCGCCTCCTCGAACCGGGCGACAATCGGCGGCGGGATCGGGAACAACTCGACCGGCGCTCACTCGGTCCGCTACGGTATCACGGACGCCTACGTCGACGAGTGCGCGGTCGTCCTCGCGGACGGCTCGTTGATTCGAACTCGAGATATCGTCCTCGACAGCCCCGAGTGGGATCGAATCGTGTCGAAGGACGATCGCGAGGCCGAACTCTACCGGACGGTCCGAGCGCTCGTCGAGGACAACGCCGACGAAATCGAGTCGCGGTATCCGGACCTCAAACGGAGCGTCAGCGGGTACAACCTGCAGAAGGTGATCCGGGAAGGCGAGGAGAGCGAGGCGGTGACAGCCGCCTCGGACGGCCGAGCGGGCGAGGCCCGCGAGGAGGGTACTCGGATCATCAACCTCTCGAAACTGCTCGTCGGAGCGGAAGGCACCCTCGGCGTCGTCGTCGAGGCCACGCTCTCCCTCGTGACCCGGCCCGAGGAGACCGCGCTCGCGGTCTACTGTTACGACGACCTGCTCGAGGCGCTGGCCGCGGTCCCGGACGCCCTCGAGCTCGAGGCCAGCGCCGTGGAACTCATGGATCGAGAGGTGTTCCGGCTCGCCGCGGAGTCGGCGGAGTACGCCGAGTACGCGGAGCCCATTCCCGACGGGACCGAGGCGGCGTTGATGCTCGAGTTCGATTCCGAGGTCGTCGACGACCTGTCGGACGCGATCGGGGGCGCGACGACCGCGCTGGTCGACGGGGGAAACGCGTTCGGCTCGATCGAAGCGTTCTCGCAGGCGAAACAGGATCGCCTCTGGAAGCTCCGGAAGGCCGCAATCCCGCTGTTGATGAGCATGGAGGGCGACCCGAAGCCGTACCCGTTCGTCGAAGACGCCTCCGTGCCCCCGGACGAGCTCGCAGCGTACGTCGCGGGCTTTCAGGAGATCCTCGAGAACCACGACACGACGGCGGCCTACTTCGCACACGCGGGGGTCGGCACGCTCCACATCCGGCCGGTGTTGAACCTCAAAGACGGGGACGACGTCGAGAAGATGCGCGCGATCGCCGACGACGTCACCGACCTCGTCCGCGAGCACAACGGCTCCTTTTCGGGCGAACACGGCGACGGCCTCGCGCGGACGGAGTTCAACCCCAAGCTGTACGGCCCCGACCTCTGGGAAGCCTTTCAGGACCTCAAGTCCGCGTTCGATCCCGACTGGCGGCTGAATCCCGGAAAGGTCGTGTATCGGGAGGACGACCCCACGGACATTCGCGAGCATCTCCGATACGGGCCGGACTACGCCTCGCTCGAGCCGCAGACGACGCTCGATTTCGACGACGAGGGCGGATTTTCCCACCTCGTGGAGCTCTGTAACGGCTGTGGCACCTGCCGGCAGACCGACGGCGACGTGATGTGTCCGACGTACCGAGCGACCGAGGAAGAGATCGCGACCACGCGAGGGCGAGCGAACCTGCTCCGGGCGGCGATCAGCGGCGAGATCGACCCCGAGGAACTCTACGGCGAGCAGTTCCAAGCGGAAGTGCTCGACCTCTGTATCGGCTGCAAGGGCTGTCAGAGCGACTGTCCCACCGGAGTCGACCTCGCGAAGCTCAAGGCCGAAGTCAAACACCAGTACCACGACCGCGAGGGGACGAGTCTCCGGGAACGCCTGTTCGCGAACGTCGACCGGCTGGCCGCGATCGGAAGCACCCTCGCGCCGGTCGCCAACCGCGCGACCGAACTGCCGGGTGCGCGGACCGCGCTCGAGAAGACCCTCGGGATCGCGGCCGATCGAACGCTACCGACGTTTCGGCGGGAGTCGCTGGTCGACTGGTTCGAGGGGCGAGGCTCCCGGGTCGACCCCGAAAGCGCGACCGCGGGGGTCGTCCTCTTCCCCGATACGGACACGAATTACTCGAACCCCGAACTCGGGAAGGCCGCCGTCGAAGTCCTCGAGGCCACCGGTATCCACGTCACTATCCCCGACCTCGGTCCAACCGGGCGGGCGGCGTACTCAACGGGGATGCTCGACGACGCTGCGGAACAGGGGCGGGCACTCCTGGACGACCTCGAGCCGTACCTCGACCGGGGCTGGTCCGTGCTGTTCGTCGAACCCTCGGACGCAGCCATGGTCGTCGACGAGTACCGGTCGTTGCTCGGGGACGACCGAGTCGAGACGCTCGCGTCGAACGCGTACGGCGTCTGCGAGTACCTCGACGAACATCGGCTGGACGAGGAGCTGTCGTTCGATCGGTCCGCGACCGCGGAGGCGCAACTGACGTTCCACGGCCACTGCCACCAGAAGGCTCGCGGCGCGGACCACCACGCAGTCGGTGTGCTCCGGCGAGCGGGATACGCCGTCGACCCCGTCGATTCGGGCTGCTGTGGCATGGCCGGCAGCTTCGGCTACGAGGCCGACCACTACGACCTCTCGGCGGCGATCGGCTCGTTGCTTCGGGAGAAACTCGAGGCGAGCGGGGCTCGCGATTCAGCGAGCAATCGGTCGCAACCGGACGAGGAGACGACCGTCGTCGCACCGGGCACCTCCTGTCGGACCCAGATCGGTGACTTCGAAGGCTACGATCGACCGGCCCATCCCGTCGAATTGCTCGCGCGGGGGCTCGAGCCGTAGTCGGCCCCGTGGAGAGTCGAATCCCGAGCGAAACCGACGATTCTCGCTCGTCCTCGATGCCGGCCGTTCGAAGGGACTCCTCGAGGACCGTCGGGTGGTCTCGACGATTCGGAACGTGGCCGACGGCGAGCCGATCAGGGAACGGCACACGGTCAGAGGGGGTCCCGACGCTACCGATCCCAGTAGCCGAGAGCGTAGATCGTCGCGGTGTTGACCGTTCCGTCAGCCATCGTCGATACGGACGCCGGGACGTAATACTACCCTCCGGCCAATACTGTCGCTCGAACCCGATTGGACGGTCGGTAGAATCGTGTGGCCATGACGTGACTCGTCTCGCTCGGAGAGCGGGAAGACGGCTAGGACCGCTCGAGCACTGCTCGAGAACATCCCGCGGGAGCTACGTACCGTGCGATGGCCGTCGAACCCACGTTGCAGTCGAGTGTCCGGTCAGTATCAAGCGTCGGCCCGATCCGCTCGGACGGGCTCGACGCCCGTAAACTCGAACCGAGCCCCGCCGGCCTCGCTCTCGGTGGCATCGACCGTCCACCCGTGCGCGGTCGCGATCTCCTCGACGATGCTCAGACCGAATCCCGTTCCGTCGTCGTCGGCCGTGTATCCCTCCTCGAAGACGCGGGTTCCCTCGTCGGGAAAGCCCCGCCCGTCGTCTGCGACGAAAAACCCCTCGACCGATCCGTCGGCTGCGTCGCCGAGCGTTCCAACCGTGATCTCGAGGTCGGCCCCGTCACCGGGCTCCGTCCCGTGCTCGATCGAATTGCGGAACAGGTTCTCGAACACTCGCGCGGTCCGATTCGGATCGGCGAGGATCGAACCGTCGGTGTCGATCTCGATCGTTGCTTCCCCGGTAGCGACGCCGTTCCACGCCCGCTCCGCGACGTCAGTGAGGGAGACCGGCACCGGGTCGGTAACGTCGGCCCCCTCACGAGCGAGCGCGAGGACGTCCTCGATGATCGTCTCCATCCGCTCGTGGGACCGTTCGATCTCGTCGAGATACGCCTCGGGATCCTCGTCCTCGCGAGCGAGGTCGAGGTAGCCGTCCGCGACGTTCAACGGATTGCGCAGGTCGTGAGAGACGAGGTCGGCGAACCGCTCGAGGCGTTCGTTCTGGCGCTGTAACTGCGCTTCACGACGTTTGCGTTCGGTAATGTCGCGAACGATGAGCAGCCAGCCGGCGTGGCGGTCGCGCCCGTCCTCGATCGGCGTTGCCCGGATGTGATAGTGGCCGCCAAACAGTGCCAGTTCGCGGTCGGTCTCGACGGGATGTTCCGTAAGTTCGTGGTACTCGTCGCGTAATTCGGGAATCCCCTCGAGCAGCGAGTCGAGGCTCGCTCCGATCGGCGATTCGTCGATATCCTCGAGCATCTCCCGGGCCACGGGATTGATGTCGATGAGCCGATTTTGCGTGTCGACGACGAAGACGCCGTCAGTGACGTTGTCCAGGACGCGGTCGCGAGCGATCGGAACGATGTCGACCAGGCGGTAGCGGACGATCGCAATCGCGTACATCGTGCCGGAGAGGATGAACCCGACGGGCGTCGTATCGAACGGGATCTCGCCAAAAATGTCGAAGATGTGGATCGCGTTCAACAGTACCGGGAGCATTGTGGCTCCGAGTAACGCTCCCGCCTGGCCGCGATACAGCGCCCGTGAGTTGTACAGTAACTCGATGATCATCGCCATCCCGGCGAGAGAGAGGCCGTACGAGTAGAGGACGTGGACGTCGAACGCGATTCCAGTTTCGTATGTAATGCCGGCGACGGCGCTCGAATTGTAATCGAACGATTTGAAAAACAGGTTGCCGGGATTCACGAACGCGAACAGGATGAGCACCACCGGCTCGATCGAGAGGAGCGCGACCGTCTTCCGCGTAATGAGGTGTTCCCGCCCGCTGTAGGCGAGAACGAAGAGGAACGTCCCGAGGACGCTGGGTCCGACACCGACGTAGAGCAGTCGGGCCATGAACTCCGCCAGTGCATCTCCCCTGGCCATGGTACGCACGACCAGCGTTCCCGCCCAGAACGCCGCGCCGGCCAACCCTACCGTTAACCAGGTGGCTCCGCTTTTCTCCCGATGACGCCAGACGACACCGGTGAGGACGGCAGCGACCGCCGTCGCAACGAAGTAGACGATCAGGCCGAGGTCGGGAGTGAATTCCACAGGCTCAATCGTTCGTCTGAATTATAAAAATTTGTGGCCACTAGCCTTCGAAGGACCAGATTCCGTCAGAAAAAGAGCTGGAATATAAAACTAGTCATTGTCATAACAGGGGTATCAAATATCGTGTCAGAGATTCCTGGGTTTCAATCCTCGAGTGTCGCGGAGACACCGCTTACAATCGCGAGCGGAGCCAGACGCGGCGCAACGCGCCGCGAGAAGCGAGCGGCGGAGAAGGAGGCGTACGTTGATCGAAACTGAGCAAGCGATTTCGAAGGTATCACCTGGTCCAACGGAGCGCTTCGCACTCCGTTGCAGATTTCACCGAGGGACACCGCGGTCGCAAATCGTCGCGATCGCGATAGGGCGCCGTTCGAGACGACCTCGCCGTCTCGTGACTGAGCGAATCGACCCTAAGCGGGAGCGAAGCTCATGCGAGGTCAGCGGGACGTACGTCCCGCCAGGATTCGCGATGTCCGCGAACGCGAAGCGTTCGCTTGATCACGAAAGACGCTTCGTGTCCTCGAACGACAGCGTGAAACCTCGTCAGTCGTCCGCGGGGACCTGTTCCCCGACGGTGTCGGGACGACTGACGTCGCGGTCGGTTTCCTCGCCGTCGATATCGTAGGGGTACTCTCCCGTCACGCAGCCCAGACAGAGATCGATGCGGTCCTTCTCGAGGACCTCGGCGACGGCGTCGGTCGAGAGGTAGGCGAGGCTGTCGGCGTCTATCTCGTCGCGGATCTCGGCGGTGGATTTGTCCGACGCGATCAGTTCCTCGCGGGTGGCCATGTCGATCCCCATGTAACAGGGGGCGACGATCGCGGGGGCGCCGATGCGGACGTGGACCTCCTCGGCCCCGCAGTCCTTGAGCAGCTGGACGAGCTGGGTCGAGGTCGTCCCGCGGACGATCGAGTCGTCGATGACGGTGACGGTCTTGCCCTCGATCGTTGACTTGATCGGGTTGAGCTTCAACCGCACCGCGCGTTCGCGCTCGTCCTGCGTCGGCATGATGAACGTGCGGCCGACGTAGCGGTTCTTCATTAGTCCCTCCGCGAACTCGACGCCGTCGTCGTCCGCGGCTCGTCGCTCGCCGTCGGCGGTCGTCTCGCTCGCGGCGTCCGCATAGCCGGCGGCGAACGCGCGCCCGGAGTCGGGGACGGGCATCACGACGTCCGTCTCGACGCCGCTTTCCTCCCAGAGCTTCCGTCCGAGGTTGCGTCGCGCCTCGTAGACGAGCGTGTCGTCGATGACGCTGTCGGGTCGCGCGAAGTAGACGTGTTCGAAGAAGCAGTGTGCGGTGTTCTCGTTCTCGACGAGTTGGTAGGAGTCGAAGCCCTCGCCGTCGTCCTGCAGGACCACCAGTTCGCCCGGTCGAACGTCGCGGACGAGTTCGCCGTCGAGCGTGTCGATCGCGGCCGACTCCGAGGCGAGGATGTAGCCATCCTCGAGTTTCCCGATACACAGCGGGCGATTCCCTTCCGGATCGCGCACGCCGAGGACGGTGTCGTCGTGGGTGATTGTCAGCGAGTAGGAGCCGTGAATGCGGCCCATCGTGTGTTTGACGGCCCGTACGAGGTCCTCCTCCAGGAGGTTCCGCGCGAGGTCGTGGGCGATGACCTCGGTGTCGCCGTCGCTGGTGAAGGCGTGTCCCGCGCCGGCGAGTTCGTCGCGGATCTCGTCGGCGTTGACGAGGTTGCCGTTGTGGGAGAGCCCGAGCGAGCCGCTCTTGAACGAGACGGAGAAGGGCTGTGCGCAGGAGGAGTCGACCGAGCCGGCCGTCGGATACCGGACGTGGCCGATCCCTGCGGATCCGTTGAGCGTGTCGAGATCGTCCTCGTCGAAGGCGTCTCCCACGAGCCCCATTTCGACGTGGCTGTGTTGTTGGAATCCGTCGTGGGTAACGATCCCCGCGGATTCCTGGCCGCGATGCTGGAGTGCATAGAGCGCATAGTACAACGGACGTGCCGCGTTTCGACCGTCCAGTGAGACGCCGACGACGCCGCACTTTTCGGTCATTCCTGTTCGCCGGGGAGTCTCGCCCCGCCCATCAGTCATGGAAGTCAGTAGGGCACCGAGACGATAAAAAGCCCCGTGTTTGTGCCTGTTCGACTCTCCGCTGACCAGACTTTTACCCACTATCATGCATATATCGCGGGCGAACGCGTGACAGCGCTCGCGTGAGCGGGCCGATCGATTCCTCGAGTAACGAGCCACCTCCGTTTCGAACGAGCGTCGATGGGAGACGACGCCCTGCACCTATCGATCGGACGGCCGACGGAGCGCCAGCGAGGCGAGCATGGATCCACGAACGTGAGTACATCTGGAAAGACCGATCGGGCGTCCCGCCACCGAGCACCGGATCTCGGCGACCGATGACACAGTGTTCAAGACGGTCGCCTCGAATCCGACGAGTATGCGACTCGAGGAGTACTGGGGGGTCGGCCCGAAGACGCGGGAGACGTTGGTCGACGAACTCGGAAGAGAGCAGGCGATTCGGGCGATCGAGAGCGGCGACGTGCGGGCGCTGGCCGACGCCGGGCTCGCCCGCGGTCGGGCGACGCGAATCCTCCGCCGAGCGACCGGCGGCGCGGGGATGGATATTCTCGCGACCAGTGACGCCCGGTCGGCGTACAAGGAGCTGCTCGATCTCGCGGTCGAACACACCGTCACGCAGCGCGCAGCCGATCGAATTCGAGTTCTCACGCCACTCGACAGCCGCGAGGAAATGACCGCTCGCCTCGACGACGTACTCGCGGCCCGAGACGCCTGGGCCGACCTCGCGGACGACGACCGAACCGCCGTGCTCGAGGCCTACGAGCGCTACGACGAGCGCGACGGCAGCGAGCACGCGGCCGTCGAGGCCGCGCTCGCACTGCTCGCGGCCGGCGTCGACTCCGGCCCGTTCGCCGCGATCGCGGACCTCGAGCGGGACCGGCTCGAGGACGCGGCCGACGCGCTGGCGGCGCTCGACGACGGACGGGTGCGAGACGGTGCGGACGAGGAACTCGACCGCCTCCGAGACGCGCTGGGCGCCGTCGAGGACATGGACGCGAACGTGCTCGCGCTGATCGAGGACCTCCGTTCGGAGGGCGTCCGCGACGTCGAGGGATTTCGGCAGTCCTTCGAGGACCGCCTGCTGACCGAGACGGGCGTGACGATCGATCGGGTTCGGGACGCGATGCCGACCGACGCGACGGACGCGACCGACTTCGTCGGCGGAACCCTCCGGACGCTCCGGAGCGACCTCACCGAAGCGGTCGACGAACGCGAGCGAGCCGTTGCGAGCGAGTT
This sequence comes from Natrinema salinisoli, assembly GCF_020405205.1. Taxonomy (NCBI): domain Archaea; kingdom Methanobacteriati; phylum Methanobacteriota; class Halobacteria; order Halobacteriales; family Natrialbaceae; genus Natrinema; species Natrinema salinisoli. The sequence continues at coordinate 1,423,668 of NZ_CP084469.1, forward strand.
CGAGGAAACGCTCGCGGAGGCACGCGACGCCGTCGACCGAGCCGTCAGCGCGGTCGACGACATCGCCCTGCACCTCTCGCTGGCTCGTTTCGCGCTCGAGTACGACTGTACACGGCCCGTCTTCCTAGACGGGGAGGACGCTGCAGTGTCCGTCGTCAACGCGCGGAATCTCACGCTCGCAGCGCACGACGACGAATCCGTTCAACCGGTCACCTACGCGCTCGGCGAGCACGGCGTGACGAGCGTTCCCGCTGGAGTAAACGCGGTCCCCGGTCAGGAACGCGTCGCCGTCCTGACGGGCGCGAACAGCGGCGGGAAGACGACGTTGCTCGAGACCGTATGCCAGGTCGTCCTGCTGGCCACCATGGGGCTCCCGGTTCCCGCCGACCGGGCCGAGGTCACGCCCGTCGACTCGCTGGTCTTCCACCGCCGGCACGCGAGTTTCAACGCGGGCGTCCTCGAGTCGACCCTTCGATCGATCGTGCCGCCGCTCTCGTCGGGCGGGCGCACGCTAATGTTGGTCGACGAGTTCGAGGCGATCACCGAGCCAGGAAGCGCGGCGGACCTGTTACACGGCCTCGTGACGCTCTCCGTCGACCGCGAGGCCCTCGGCGTGTTCGTCACGCACCTCGCGGACGACCTCGAGCCGCTCCCGCCCGAGGCGCGGGTCGACGGCATCTTCGCGGAGGGGCTGAATCCCGACCTCGAGTTGCTCGTCGACTACCAGCCGCGGTTCGGTACCGTGGGACGGTCGACGCCGGAGTTCATCGTGTCCCGACTCGTCGCCAACGCCGGCGACCGGGGCGAGCGGGACGGGTTCGAGACGTTGGCGGAAGCGGTCGGCAACGAGGTCGTCCAGCGGACGCTCGCGGACGCCCGCTGGACGGCCGACGAGTGAGCACGCGCGCCGGGTCCGACGTCGCTACTCGTCTCTCCGTTACTCGTCGGATTCGTCGATACCGTCCGTCGGTCCATCGCTCTCCCGACGGTCACGCTCGAGCCAGCGGTCAGGTGTGGGCGTATACGTCGGGTCGCCGTCTTCGATCGACTCCTCGTAGGTATAGAGGATCCCGTTTCGCTCCTCGCACACGCGCGCCTCGAGATACGCCTGTGCGGCCCGTCGCGAGAGCGCCCCCATCTCGACAATATCGGCCAGGGCGGTCTTGGTCGCGCGAAACCAGCGCCCGACGGTGCTGTCGTCGGGCCGGGTCGCAACGATCGCCCCGCGGCCGCCGTCGCGGCCGTCACCCCACTCCAGCCAACAGACCCGGTAGGGGTCGACCTCGTAGTCCGCTGCCGGATCGACGAGGTACAGTGCCTCGTACACACAGGGGTCGAGATAGTTGGAGAGGATCCGATCGCGGGCGATCGAATCCGCTACCAGGGAGCCCTCGATCGCGCCGCCGGCGAGCGGCGTCGCCGCAGTGATCTCGGTCGCGAGTGTGAGGTCCTCGCCGCCCCAGTGACTGTAGCGCAGATCGTAGAGCCGATCCGGTCGCCCGTAGGCGACGAGCGCTCTATGTCCCATCGTTCACCCGCTCGAAATCGCGTGAATCGATCCGCCCGACGCTCGAATGGGGTACCGTGTCGCGGGTCACGAGGACTCTGGTCGCCCGTCCCTACTTGAACCTGCGGACGGGGTCAAGAGCCCGGCCCGATTCCGACCGAAAATACGGACCAGCGACGACCGATCGCATGCACGCTTCTCGAGGGATCGGTCGGAGTCACGTCAGCACGCGCGTGAGACTCGCTGGTGCGGAATCGGCTTCCCGACTGGACCGTCCGCGTCGACCGGTTGTTCGACACGGTAGATGGTCACCGACTCGATCCCACCGGGTGCGCGGTCACAGAAGTACGCGCCCGCCGACTCGAGGACGGGATCGCCCGTGCCCTGTGCTTTCGTCCCGTATCGCTTCCAGAGCGTCGACGGGTATCGATCCATCGCGTTGGGCGGTCGGTCGAACGTGACCGGACCGCCGGTGACGAGATCGGTCGATTCCCCGGACTCGTCCGTCGCTTCGACGACGTACCAGCTGTAGGAATCCGGCGGATCCGGCGCGAAGAAGGCCCAGCTCGCACTTCCCAGCGTGCTATCGTCTCCCGAAACCGGCGTATCGACCAGCCCTGCTGCGGCGACCTGCCAGCCCACGATGGCGACGAAAACACAGACGAGGAGCACAGACGCAGCGAGTCGGACACTGCGCCGAAGACCCGGTGACAGTACCGTTCCGGACGATGCTGCACCGGCCGCGGCGTTCTCTTCGCTCGCGGACTCTCTCTTCCGGTCGATCCGTGCACCCGTCACGAACGACTCGAGACGCTGTCCGAGCCCGGCCGTCGAACCGTACCGGTCGACGCGGTCCCAGAACTGCGGCGGGAGGAAGACGAGCAGGACCGCGACCATGACGAACGGAAAGGCCCCCAGCCGCATCGTGACCGCCATACCGAGGTGTGCCGCGACGAACGCAGCGACCGTCGCGGTCCGGAGCCAGCCGGTCGCGAGCACGAGCAGTACCGACGCAGCGAGGGTGGCGGTCCAGAGCCAGTTGATCGCGACTAGGACGGCGGGAACCTCCGCCATCGCCGGCCCCAACAGATAGACGAAATCCTCGAGCTGCAAGATCCGCTGAGCTCCGACGCCGGCCATCCAGGCCTCGCTCTGGAACTTGAGGATCGCGTTGATCGCGTAGATGACGACGACGTGCAGGAGGAGGATCGCAGTCGCGACCGAAACGACGCGGTCGTCATCACGACGTGAATCGCTGGTACCCCGGGTCCCGGAGCGACGCGGACGAAGCGACCACCGCATCTCGAGCGGGAGGAGTGCCGCGAAAGCGAGCAGCGAGAGGAGAATCGTGTCCCCTCCGTTGACCAGATACGGGTTGCGCGCGTGCAGCGACGCGAGGAGGAGCGCCGTGCCGAGAGCCGCGAGTCGGTGCCTGTAGCCGACGAGCACGCAGGCCGCGAGGACACCGGTCGCCCCGAGCAACAGGGCCTGTATCCAGACCGAGCCCGACAGGGCGTGGAGCGACCACCGGGCGAGTACCGGCGTCGTCTCCGCGAGTGTGGATCGGGGGAGGACACCCTCGTCCGTGTAGAACGCCACCAGACCCGGAGCCCGGAGGAAAAGCAGATCGAACAGGACGACGAGTCCGAGTCCGATTCGGAACGCAGCGAGCGCTCGCGGGTCGATCCCGAAACGCGACCGAACACGCGTTCGAAACGATGCGAGCCTCGACGCGTCAGCGTCGGTCGCGGTCGTCGATTCGGATGATGCCGCTGTCATGGGGAGGGACGAAGTCGCTCCTCGGTTGTCAGCCGGTATATAAGTATTTTCTCCCGAATCCCGGCCCTGGAAATCGGCGCGGGACGTCGGTGGAGCACTCGCGCGGCCACCGTTCCGGACGGCGGCACCGTTCGAGCGCGGACACAACGCCGAAACCTCTCCGCCCACTACTGGACCCACATGGGAGCTCGGACCACGTACGATGCAGTAATCTTCGACAACGACGGCGTGCTGACGACGCCGACTGATCGCGACGTGCTGATCGACGCCATGCGCGACGCGTTCGAGACCGTCGGCGTCGTGGATCCGTCTCCGGACGACGTCGATACGCTTCTCAGCCCCGACGTGCCGTCGCTCCGACGAGTCGCGGCCGACCACGGTATCGATCCCGACGAGCTCTGGACTGCCCGCGAAAACGCCGCGATCGCGGCCCAGCTCGCGGAGCTTCGGACCGGGCGGAAACGCCACTACGACGACGTCACGGCGCTCGAGTCGCTGTCGGTACCCACGGCGATCGTCAGTAACAACCAACACGAGACGATCGGCAACGTGCTCGAGCACTGCGCACTCGCGGCGTTCGACGTCTGGTACGGCCGCGAGCCGACGCTCGAGGGGATCGAGCGGAAGAAACCGAGGCCGTACTACCTCGAGCGGGCGCTCGCGGACCTCGGGGTCGAGAACCCGCTGTTCGTGGGCGATAGTCGGGTCGATATCGCCGCGGCCGACGCGGCCGGGATCGACGCGGCGTTCATCCGTCGCGATCACCGCACCGGCTACGAACTCTCCGCGGAGCCGACGCACGAAATCGAGTCGCTGGCGGCGCTTCCCGAGTTCGTCTGATCGGGTATTCGACCGATCTCTCGAGATCAGCGGTGAGCGCGCTCAGGCGGTCGCGCTCGCACGTCGTTCCGCACGGGCCGCGATGGCCTCGTTCATTTCGATGAACGCACCTTCCACGCGAACCTCGTCGAACATGAACGGAACGAACGCACCGCGGACGGTCTCCCGCTGGAGCAACCGCGTCCGCCGACCGTCTTCGGACCGCGATTCCGACGTGGATTGCGGTCCGTCGGATCCGTCACCGTCGATCGGCTCGAGGTGGAACTCGTGGTAGCGATCGAGCGCGAAGGGAACCACAAGTCGAGCGAGCCAGGCGAGCCGTCTGTGTGGTTCGACGGTGATGGCCGTGGGTCCGTCGATGAGCCGACTGAACTCGGACGCGACATCCCTGCTTCGACGGGTTTCGGTATCGACCACGACCCCCTCGATCGTCCGGCCGATCGGATCCCATTCGGGATAGGTGTCGAAGGAGAGGAGGGCCTCCCAGACGACCGCCGGTGGTGCATCGATCTCGACGAAGACCTCGACCTGGTTCAGGTGGTCAAATACCATGCGTTGGACGGGGAGCCGTGACCGATCGTGACGCACCGGATCCGACGGTGACCGACCTGCGTCCGACGCTCACGTGTCCGTTCGAAGGTTCCGAGCGCTGGTGGCCGCTCACGCGCTGTCGTTGAACCGGCGGTTCGTCGAGTACGGCGCGTCGCCGGGTTCGCCCCGGACGAAGTGGCCGGCGGGGTTGATCTCGCCGTCCCGTTCCATCGAGAGGAGTTCGACGAACCACGCCTCGTGTTCGATCTCCTCCTGCAGGATGCGCGAAGCCATGTCGTAAGTCCGCGGGTCCTTCCCGTGGGTCATGTCGCAGATCTCCGACCACGTCCGAATCGCACAGCGCTCGGCCTCGAGCAGGACCTCGAGGACGTCCTCGGCCGTGAGGTCGGTGATGTCGAGACGACCGCCCTCGTCGTCGTACGGGACGGGTACTTCCGCGTCCGGACAGGACGCCCGGTCGGCGAAGTCGCGGATGTCGTTGGGCAGATGGCCGCCGAGTTCGTACACCCGCGGCGCGACGAGTTCGAAGTGCGCCCGGTCCTCGAGACGGGCGTCCTCGGTGATCTCCTTGTAATCCTCGTGCCCGGCGAGGTGCATTCGGAGGTTCGTGTAGTAGTAATAGGTGGTGAACTCGGCGCCGATCGCATCGATCAGTTTCTCGCGCAGTTCCTCGGGGTCGAGCCCGCGTTCGCGAAGTACCGCCATTCCGACCCGTTCGCTCGTGTCCCCTGCATCGACGTTGCCTCCGGCGTGTGGTTTGTCGTCGGACATTCACCGGGTCACTCCCATAACTCGAGGCATCAATCTTTGCTTGCAACTGCCGACGGCCACTCGTAACCAGAAGCCCGCTTGACGGCGATTCTAGAACCGCGACTCCAGCAAAAGTCGCGACCGACTGCGCCGACTCCGGTCGATCGGTACGACCGCAATATCCTTACTCGTCAGCCCCCGAGGGTCGTGTATGAACGGTTCGGATCGCGGGCTCTCCCGTCGCGCGTTCGTCCGCAGTGCAGTCGCCATCGGCGGTTCGAGCGCACTCTCCGCTTGCCTCCAGCGCGAAGACGTCGAGGACGTCCCACAGGCCTCGCTCGCCCCCGACGAACTTCCCAGTCGGCAACACGCCTGGAACGACTACCTCTCGACGGACGACCACGGCAACGTCGAGCCGCCCGAACACCACCTCCTGCTCGCCCTCGACTACGTCGGCGACGGCCCGGCAGCCGCCGACGGCGAACGCGAACAACTCGAGGCCGCCTTCCGAACCCTCGAGCGGGCGTACGAGCGCGGAAACGGAGGACTGGCGTTCGCGATCGGCTACGGTCCCACGTACTTCGATCGCTTCGACGCCAGCCTTCCCGAGGACGTCGACCTCCCTCACCCCGAAGCGCTCGCGCCGATCGAGGACCCGAAAATCGACGAGTACGACGCGCTCGTCCACCTGGCGAGCGACTACGGCCACGTGACGCTGAGCGCGGAGGAAGCTCTGAAAGGGGAACTCGAGGACCTGAACGGGATCGAGGTTGAGGGCACGTTCGACGGCGTCTTCGACGTCGCGGAGCGCCGAACGGGATTCATCGGTCCCGGCCTCCCCGCAGAACGCCAGTCCGGCGTCAGCGGTATTCCGGACGGCGACCCCGTCCCGGAAGACGCGCCGCTGTTCATGGGGTTCAAATCGGGATTCAGGAAGACGCAGGCTAGCGAAGACCGGGTAACGATTCGGGACGGGCCCTTCGCCGGCGGGACGACGATCCACCTCTCGAAGATCGAGCTTCACCTCCACCAGTGGTACGAACAGGACAGCCGCGAGCAGCGCGTCGCAAAGATGTTCTCACCGACCCACGCCAAGGAGGACCTCGTCGAGGGCGTCGGGAACAACCTCGGGGACTCGAGCCGCGTCGCCGAGGTCGGTGGCAGTGCGGCCGAGGACGCCCGGAGCGAGGGAACGGTCGGCCACGCCCAGAAGGCAGCTCGAGCGCGCGAGGACGGCGAGCCGATCGTCCTGCGGCGAGACTTCGACTCCACCGACGACGATCGAGCGGCCGTCCACTTCCTCTCCCTCCAGCGCTCGATCGCGGACTTCGTGAAGACGCGGCGGGCGATGACCGGAACCGACCTCACCGAAGGTTCGGTCGGGTCGCGGACGAACAACGGGATCCTCCAGTACATCAGCGTTCGCAACCGGGCGAACTACCTCGTGCCGCCGCGGAACCGTCGCGCCTTGCCCGAGCCGAACCCGGCGTAGCGGACCGGGCCGATATCGACGCCATCGCGTGGTGGTTTCTCGGCGGTAACGCGATCGGCATCTACGGCGTGTCGCTCGAGCGGACCGCTCGGTCACTCGAGTGAGATCCCTCTCGTTTCGACTCAGGCACCCGGCACGTGCGTCCGATTCCCGGTAGCTGCAAGGTCGTCGAACAGCGCCGCTGCGTCGTCGGCCAGCGGATATGCGTCGTGATAGGGGTCGATCTCCCGATCAGTGCTCGAGACGAATCTGATCGCATCCGCGACCCGTTCGTAGTTCTCGTCGACGATATCCCGAACGAGCACCGGCATCCCGGCCCGCTCGCACAGTTCGGTCGCGGCGGCCCGGCCCGCCCAGACGGTCTCCGCCTCGATATCGACGAAGAACAGCGCGAAGGGAATCTCGCCGAACTGCGCCTCGAGGAAGGCCTGTGCAGCCGGCTCGTCCCAGGGGACGGCGCCGACGCCCTCGAGTTGCCGCATCGCGGTCGACGCGGCCGAACAGAAGGGACAGTCGCCGTCGTGAATCAGGATGCCGGTGAACCGCGGCTCGGTCATATCGGCTCCTACGTCGCGGTGCCGGAAAACGTTCCGTGGGGCAAGTGCTGGTGGCAGTTTCTCCGGACCGGTACCGACCGTTAGCCGAGCTTCGACCGACCTGGCGGCCTGTCGTGGTCGGCCCGGTGCCGGAGCAGTTCGTCGTACCGTTCGACTTCGATGACGCAATCGGCGCGGGGGCGAGCGACGCAGGTGAGGACGAAGTTCGCTGCGTCGTCCTCCGGGTAGTAGCGCTTGGCCTGACTGTGATCGACCTCGCCGGAGATGAGTTTCGCGCCGCAGGTGATACACCAGCCCTGCTGACAGTCCGCCGAAAGCCAGATATCCGCAGCGCGGGCTGCCGCGAGGATGGATTCGTCCTCGCTGACCTCGATCGTCCTGGACTCGCCGGCGGCGTCCATATCGGCACCCTCGGGGACGCGAAGTTCGACGTCCCACGTAGTGGGGTCCGTCACGACGACACCTACGAGTCCCCGAGCCAAAGACCTGGGCTGGACAGGTGCAAGCCGAGCGGCGACCGGTGCTGGTCGCTGCGGACGACGTATCGAGGGGGCGTCTCGCCGACGGGACGAGTGCCGGCTTCCCTAGGGTCTTTGCCCTCGAGACCGACCGAGAAAACGATGCGAGCAGCAGCCTTCACCGACCTGATCGGCCCCGAGGGAGTGAGCCTCATCGACCGACCCGACCCCAAGCCCGGTCCCGGCGAGGCGGTGGTCGACGTCGACGCGTGCGGTATCAATCGCCACGACCTCTTCATCCTCGAGGGGGACTCGGCGATGGTCGACGCCGACGACCTGCCGTTCGTTACGGGACTCGACGTGGCCGGCGTCGTCGGCGAGGTCGGCGCCGACGTTCGCGGTATAGAGCCCGGCGACAGGGTGGTCCTCTGTCCGAACCAGACCTGTGGAACCTGTCGGTTCTGTCGCGAAGGCCCGGAGAACACCTGTGAACGGTTCTCCCTGTATCACGGCGGGCTCGCGGAGTCCGCCCGCGTCCGGGCCGATCGCCTGATTCCGTTACCGGACGGCGTCGACACGACGACCGCCGCAGCGATTCCGACGGCGTACATGACCGCGTTCCACATGCTCCGGCGGGCCGAGGTCGGGCCGGGCGACCTGGTCTTCGTCCCCGGCGCGACGGGCGGCGTCGGCGTCGCCACCGTCCAGCTCGCGGCCGTCTTCGGTGCCGAGACGATCGGGACGTCCTCCTCGGCGACGAAACTCGAGCGCGTCCGCGAGCTCGGACTCGATCACGGGATCGAATCGACGGCGATCGATGAGATCCGCACGGGAGTCGAGGCGATCGGAACGCCGGACGCAGTCATCAATCACCTCGGTGGCGAGTTCACCGAACTCGGTCAGTCGGTACTGCGCCGCGGCGGGACGATGGCGATCTGCGGTCGCACGGCCGGCAACGAGTCGACGATCGACATCTCGAACCTCTTCCTCGGCCACAAGCGCGTCGTCGGCTCCACGATGGGCACCCAGGACGACCTCCGGCGGCTCGTCGATCTCGTAGGCGACGGCGAGGTGGCGCCCGAAATCGATCGGACGTACGCGCTCGAGGACACCGGCGACGCCTTCGCGGCGATGCAAGACCGGGAGAGCGTCGGCAAGATCGTCGTGGAGCCGTAACCAGCGCGTTCCGCTGTCAGTATGTATCAGCCAACCGCATTTCCACTATCGGGTGGGAATGAAAGGGGCTTCCGGTCCGGGCGAACCCGGACGACGCAAGCACTACAGGGAGTGAGCCTGGCGAACGACCGAAGCGCACAGCGAGGCCCGGGAGTCCGGACCGGAAGGGGCTTTCAGGGTATTGCCGTCGACGTCGAAAAGACGGGGCCGAAATACAGCGGTTCAGACGACTAGGCCGGAAGGCGCTGGGCCGAGCTATTTCGGCCCGATTATCGTCTATCCCGTATGACGAATATCGCCATTACCGGCGCGGCAGGGAACGTCGGCAGGGAAGCCGTCGACGCGTTTCCGTCCGACGACCACGAGCTCGCGCTCTTCTCCCACAGCGAAACCGAGGACCTCGATGCAACGCCCCTCGAGATCACCGACAGAGAGGAATTTCTGGACGCCCTCGAGGACCAAGACGTGCTCATTCACCTCGCGGCTAACCCGTCTCCACGAGCCGAGTGGGACGAGGTTCGAGGGCCGAACGTCGACGGCGTCTACAACGCCTTCGCGGCCGCGGCGGAGAACGGGCTCGAGCGGGTGGTCTTCGCGAGTTCGAACCACGCGGTCAATATGAAAAACACCGTCTCGGGGATCCGGCCGGAGTCGACCGTCGGCAGTCCCGAGATCGTCCGGCCGGACGAGCCGACCGATCCCGACACCTACTACGGCGTCACGAAGGTCTTCGGCGAGGCGATGGGATCGTACTACGCGAAGCGACACGGGTTCGAAGTGGTGACCCTGCGGATCGGCTGGCTGCTCACCCGGGACGAACTCCGGCAGGAGTGTGCGGACCGGGACGGTGCCGGCGAGCGCTACGCCCGCGCGATGTGGCTCAGTCCCGGTGACTGCCGACGAGTGCTCAACGCCGCCGCGACGGCTACCATCGGGGGATCGCCGCTGATCGCACACGGCATCTCGGATAACTCCGAACGGTTCCTCTCGCTCGCCGAGACTATGCGCAACCTCAACTATCGGCCGCGGGACGACGCCGAAGCCGTGTTAGGCGACGAATCGGACGGTCGGGACGGCCTCGAAACGACCTGATTTCCTCGTTCACGATCCGGCTCTTTCTCGGGAATGCGGTCGTCTCGAGGAGCACGGATCACCTGCGGGATCGAAAGACGGAATACCGACACGTTCGTACCGTCGCACATGTCAGTCAAGGTGTCCGAGTCGACGGGCTACGGGCCGAACACGCAGATGTCGTTGTTCGGTTATATCATGGCCGCGATACTCGTTATCGTCTTGCTCCCAGTGTTGCCCGTCATCGCCGTCGTGTGGCTTCTCTGGAAGGTATTCGTCGCGGACGAAGAGATCGAACACAGCTTCGAGGACTGGCGTCGCGAATCCGGCCGGAGCAGGTCCGACCGGCTCGAGGCCGCAGCGACCGAGGACGCCGAGACCGATGCTGAAGACGCCGAGACCGATGGCGAAGAATCCGATCCCGAAGAAGCCGACGCCGAAGACGTCGACGCTGGCGGTGAAAACGGCGCAGATCAGAAGACGGCGGAATCGTAAGATCGCGGCTCTGTTGCTTCCTTAATCGTCGGCGTTGGCCGCCCGACCGACGTCCGAGGGCGGGCCGCCGGACAGCTCGTCACGGCCGTGAGGCGCTTCGAAGTCCAGATCGGGGCCGCGGGCGACGATCCGGTGGGGGTTCACGTCGGGGTGGGTCGTGTAGTAGTGTTCCCTGATGTGGTCCATATCCACGGTCCCAGCCACGCCCGGCGTCTGATACAGGTCGCGCAGGTACGGCCAGAGATTGTCGTACTCGCGGACGTACTGGACGTTGCACATGAAGTGAGTGTGGTAGACGTTGTCGAACCGGACGAGCGTCGTGAACATCGCGATGTCGGCCTCGGTCAGCCGATCGCCCGCGAGGTAACGCTGGTCGGCCAGCACCTCGTCCCAGTGGTCGAGCGCCGAAAAGAGGTCGTCGATCGCCGCGTCGTACGGAGCCTGCTTCGTGGCGAACCCGGCGCGGTAGACGCCGTTGTTGATCGGCTCGTAGATCTCGTCGATGATTCGGTCGACGTCCTCCCGATAGCCCTCGGGGTAGAGATCCACGTCTCGAGAGGCGACGTCATCGAATTCGGTGTCGAGCATCCGCATGATCTCCCTGGACTCGTTGTTGACGATGGTCTCCTCGTGCGTGTCCCAGAGGACCGGCACCGTCACCCGACAGGTCGCGTCCGGATCCGCCGCCACGTACAGTTCCCGCAGGTAGTCGGCGTCACGGATGTGATCCCGCGTACAGCCCTCCTTTTCGGGCGTGAACTGCCAGCCGTCGTCGTCGCGGTACGGATCGACGATCGAGACGGAGATCGCGTCCTCGAGCCCTTTCAGCGCCCGCGTCACGAGCGTCCGGTGTGCCCAGGGGCACGCGTAGGAGACGTAGAGGTGGTATCGTCCCGACTCGGGTTGGAACCGAGCGTCGGGGTCGTCCCGGATTTCGTCCCGGAAGGGGGTCGTCTGGCGTTCGAACGAGCCGTCGTCGTCAGTCGATTCGTACGCGTCGGTCCGCCATTCGCCGTTGACGAGCATATTCATAGGAAAACGAAGGGTCCGGACGGACAAAGGCTCTCGCTAACCCTCGTGTCACCGGGTTCCCACGACGGCTCGCCGTCGGTCGATTTTTCGACTGTCGGCTCAACCCAGCAGGCTCACGGCCGAGTAGCCCGCGCCGAGGATCACGAGCAGAACGCCCTCGAGGCGAGTCAATCGTCGCCCGGTCGCGAGCACGGCCGTCGCGAACGCGGTCAGGACGCCCAGCCACACCAACCCGACGAAAACGGCGGGGTCGACGGTCAGCGGCCGGGCGACTGCGGCGATCCCCAGTACGCCGAGGACGTTGAAGACGTTCGAGCCGACGACGTTCCCTGCGGCAATACCCGTGTCACCGCGACGGGCGGCCACGACGGAGGTCACGAGCTCCGGAATCGAAGTGCCGGCCGCGACGACGGTCGCGCCGATCGCCCACTCCGAGACGCCGGCGGCGAGCGCGAGCCCGACCGCAGAATCGACCAATACGCGCCCCCCGACGATGACGAGGACGAGACCGGCGAGGACGCGTCCGCCCTCGAGCCCGAATCGGACCTCGGTTCGATCGCGGGCGTCGGGAGCGGACCCCGACCCGTCGGACGACTCGGACCCTCCGACGCCGTCGTTCTCCCGACGAATCGCGACCCAGAGCGCACCGAGATAGCACCCCAGCAGTGCGAGGAGGATCGCTCCGTCGAGCCGCGAAACGATGCCGTCGGCGAGGACGACGGCCGCGACGACCGTCGACGCGGCCATCGCGAGCGCGTCGCGTCGGAGGAGCGTCTCCATCACGCGAAACGGCGCGATAACGGCGACGAGCCCGAGGATCACGCCGAGGTTGAAGACGTTCGAGCCGACGACGTTTCCCACCGAGACGTCGCCCTGGCCCTCGAGCGCGGCCCCGGTGGAGACGACGACCTCGGGCGCGGAGGTGCCGAAGGCGACGACGGTGAGGCCGATCACGAGCGCTGATATCCCGGCCGCGCTGGCGAGTCTCGAGGCGCCGGTGACGAGCGTCCGCGCACCGATCCACAGCGCGATGACAGCGACACCGAGCAGGACGACGTCTCCGACGAGTACCATCGATAGCAGGGGTTTTCGCGGGCGACCGTCAAAAACGGCGGGTAACCGGAACGGCGGCCGATCCGCGCCGCGCGGTCATGAACAAGCGTTTAAGCGACCGGCGTGAGCACACGAGGTATGGCAGACGACGGGGATCGACACCGCCAGAGCCGCCTGTTCACGGACGACGACGGCGATTTCGACGCCGATCGGGCACGGGAGGAGTCCCTCCCGGTCGAGGACGGCGAGGTGATCGATACCGACGACCTGGCCGACCATCAGCGCTACGTCGAGGGACGCGGGATCTACGACGAGCGTAATCGAGTGAACGATCTCACGGGCAAGGAGTGGAAGTACGCCACGAAGTCCGTGATCGCCGAGAGCTATCCGCCCGCCGTCCAGCACGAGCTGCGCAGCGAGCACGGCGGCCAGAAACCGCCGCGACTCTGTGCGGAGCTGATCGGCCGGTTCAGCAAGGCCGGCGATACAGTCCTCGACCCCTTCGCGGGCGTCGGCGGCACCCTGCTGGGCGCGAGTTTCTGCGAACACGAGGGGACCGGCCGCCGGGACGCGATCGGCTTCGAACGTACGGAACGCTGGATCGAGATCTACCGGGAGGTCCTCGAGGCGGAAAACGAGGAGCGCCGCGCCCGCGGCGAGCCGCCGCTAGCCGAACAGGAGATGCGACACGGCGACTGTGCCGAGTTGATCGACGACGTGGCCGACGATTCCGTCGACCTCCTGCTGACCGACGTCCCCTACTGGCACATGGACGAACTCGAGCAGACGCGAAACGAGCGCGAGACGCGTGAGAGCAAGCTGGGGTCGTTCGACGGAGCTGCCGACGCCGACGGCGCTGCGACGGATATCGACGACGCGGACTCCGGGCCCGATTCGGGCGAGGAGGCCGGCGAGCGGCAGACGAAAGCCGAGTGGCTCGCCGAGATGGGCGAAAAATTCGATCGCTTTACCGACGCCGTTGCGCCGGACGGCCACGTCGTCGTCTTCATCGGCGACATGTATCGCGAACAGTCCTACGAGTTCCTCTCGGCCGATCTCGCGCGTGCGATCGAATCGAACGCACCGCTGACGCTCGCGGCGAACCTGATCTGGTACGATCCCTCGAAGGACCTCCACGTCTACGGCTACCCGTTCTCCTTCGTCCCCTCGATGGTCCACCAGAACGTCCTCGTCTTTCGCCTCGAGGACGACGCTGCAGACGAGCAGGAGTCTCGATCGAGCCCCGTCTGACTCCCGTCGGTCGATCGTCTGACGCGGTTTTATTTGCCAGCGGGAACACGGAACGGATAGGCGCGCAGACGGCCTCCCACCCCTCCCCCATCCAGCCGTTCGCGCGCCTGCTCCCGTTCCTCTCCACTTTTGATACCGGGGCCGGTGCCTCGAGCGACAGACGGTCCGATCGAGGGTCCCCCAGTCAGGCAGTCGCGGGCAATAGCGCCGATCGGACCTCCGCTGCGCGGTCCGTCTCGGTGATGACGGCGACCTCGTCGCCGACCTCGAGTTGGGTGCCCGGAAGCGGGATCGTCAGCGATTCGCGTGCGCGGCCGTGAGCGTAGATCCGCGCCGATTCCGGGAGTTCGAGTTCGCTCATCCGTTTACCGACCGCCGGGGACCCCTCCTGGATCTCGAGAACGGTCAACTGGAGGTTCGTGGCGAGGTCCGCGACGACGTTGAAGTCCCCGCCGAGGAGGGCGGTCTTCGCGCCCGCAGCACCGAGCCGTTCGGGGTAGATGATTTCGTCGACCTCCTCCGCGTACTTCTCGTAGATGTCCTCCCGGTAATCCTCGTCGATCCGCAGGACGGTCCGGCAGCCGTGGTGGGTGCCGACCATGCAGGCCGCGAAGTTGGCGTTGAGGTCCGGCGTGAACGCGCCGATCGCGTCGGCGGTCTCGATCCCGGCATCGACGAGCACGTCTTCGTCCGACCCGTCTCCCCGGACCGTCTCGAGGCCCGCGTTGGTGGCGCGCTCGACGCGGTCCGCGTCGTTGTCGACGATGACTACCTCGTGACCCTCCTCGTCGAGGATCGTCGCGGTCCGCGAGCCAACCCGACCGTATCCCACGATGACAAACCTCATGGTATCGTGGTACACGCTCCGAGGTGAAATACGTTGGTCCGTCTCACCGCTCTGTTCCGTTCGACCCGAGTGGCCGAATCGAGCGGCTGCGCCCGCAGCGCCTCGCCCTCACTCGCAGCCCCGTCCCATCACCTAATATACACGAATGTGCGTATACTACCCATCGAGGCGGACAAGAATCTTTAACTAACCGGTGTGGTTATGCTCGAACGTCCAACATGGGGATCGCCGATACGCTCGAGAATTACTTCGGACTCGCCGAACACGACTCCGACGTCGGTACCGAAACCATCGCGGGGGTGACGACGTTCCTCGCGATGTCGTACATTATCTTGGTCAATCCGTTCATCCTGGCGGACGCGATCGAGATTTCCGGATACTCCTACTTGCAGGTCGTCCAGATGATCGCCATCGGGACGATCATCGCGTCGGCGGTCGCCATCTTCGTCATGGCGTTCTACGCGAACAGGCCGTTCGGACTCGCACCCGGCATGGGGTTGAACGTCTTCTTCGCGTACACCGTCGTCATCGGGATGGGGATCCCGTGGGAGACGGCCCTCGCAGCCGTCTTCGTCGAGGGGATCATTTTCATCGTGATCACGGCGATCGGCGCTCGGGAGTACGTCATCAGGCTGTTCCCGGAGCCGGTGAAGTTTTCCGTCGGCGCCGGGATCGGGATCTTCCTGCTGTTCATCGGTCTGCAGGAGATGGGGGTCGTGGTTCCGGACGAAGCGACCGCCGTCGCGCTCGGTGACATCGCGACGAACCCGGCGGCCCTGCTCGGCCTGTTCGGGCTCTTCCTGACGTTCGTGCTCTGGGCGCGTGACGTCACCGGATCGATCATCCTCGGTATCCTCGGCACGTCCGTGGCCGGTTGGCTCGCGTACTACGCGGGGCTGGCCAGCCCGTCGTCAGTTCTGCCGACGGCGCTACTGAGCGACGAGGGCCAGTTGTCGTTTGCCGTCGTGACCTCCCCGCAGTACGATATCTCTCCGCTGCTGTTCGCGTTCGTCGACGGGCTCCGAGATATCGATCCGTTCACGTTCACGCTGGTCGTCTTCACGTTCTTCTTCGTGGACTTCTTCGACACCGCCGGGACGCTCATCGGCGTCTCGCAGTTCGGCGGCTTCCTCGACGAAGACGGAAACCTCCCCGACATCGACAAGCCACTGATGGCGGACGCGATCGGGACGACTGTCGGCGCGATGGTCGGGACGTCAACCGTGACGACGTACGTCGAATCCTCGACCGGCGTCGAGGAAGGCGGCCGAACGGGGCTGACTGCGCTCGTCGTCGGACTCCTGTTCCTCGCCACGCTCGTACTCATTCCGCTGATCGCGATGATTCCCGCGTACGCGTCGTTCATCGCGCTGGTCGTCGTCGGGATCATCATGCTCCAGGGCGTCCTCGACATCGACTGGGACGACCCGGCGTGGGCCGTCTCCGCGGGGCTGACGATCACGATCATGCCGCTGACCTACTCGATCGCTAACGGCCTCGCGGCCGGTATCATCGCGTTCCCGATACTCAAGGCCGCGATGGGCGAGTTCGACGACATCCGCCTCGGCCAGTGGCTCATGGCCGTCGTCCTCGTCGGCTACTTCTACGTCCACACGAGCGGCATCGTCGGCTGAGTCACGTCACGCATCGGTCCTTCGTCCGTTCGCAACCCGCCCGCTCGATGGCGGAGACCGCCGCTACCCTTGCGCTCTTACGCCTCGAGTCCCTTATTACAGATACAATGGCAGACATCACTATGTACGAGCTCCCCGGCTGTCCGTACTGCGCGAAGGTCCGCTCGAAACTCGACGAACTCGAGCTCGAGTACGACACCATCGAGGTCCCCCGCTCGCACGGCGAGCGGACGGAAGTGGAGAAGGTCAGCGGCCAGACCGGCGTCCCGGTCATCGTCGACGAGGCCAACGGCATCGACGGCATGAACGAGAGCGACGACATCGTCGAGTACCTCGAGGAAACCTACGGCAGCGGCGCAGCGTAAGCGCTTCCCGTCTCTCGGCCGATTTCTCTCCGAAAATGTACCGGTCGCAGTGATTGCGACGAGCCGTCAGCCGGTGGCACCGGCCGACGGTGTCTCGACGCTGCTCGGACGGGTCGATATAGTTCGAAAACCGGGACCTCGTCGATCGCTCAGGCCGCCTCTTCGTGCTCCGAACGCTCCCGGATGACGTCTCTGAGGTCGTCGGCGTTCCGAAGCTTCGCGAGTTCGTCCCGTTCGACCAGCGCGGTGCCGTCGACGGAGTCCTGTTTCGCGCGGTCGACGACGTAGACGGACCGCGTCCGCGTAACCTGCCCGATCGAACTCATGATCCGTGCGCGTTTCTCCGCGGCCTTCGTGAACTCCGAGTGACCGGTCAGGACGATGTCGCTGTCGTCTTCGTCCTCGCTGACGGCCGTAAACGGCGAGCGAACCGTCGGGTGAACGCTGTAGCCGGCTCGCGTGAGGACGGCGACCACCTGTTCGTCGTCGGGATCCGCCTCGGGGTCGTCCGGCATCGCCTCGCTCTCGTGAACGTCGTCGGCCCCCTCGAGCACGTCGACGGGACTCGTCAGGGGCGCTTCGAACATCTCCTCGAGGTCCATCGCGACCTCGACGGAGGCGTTCATGCCGTCTTCGTACTTCGAGACCGTTCGTCGAGAGACGCCGAGTTCACTGGCGAGTTGGCCGAGACTCCAGTCGCGGTCCTCGCGTTCGTCGGCCAGCAGGTCGCCGTCGATGTTGACGTAGAGGCCGCCGGGGGCGGCGTAGATCAGCGGCGGGACCTCCTCGATGAACAGGTTGTACGCCGTGTCGGGACTGAACACCGGAACGCCGTGTCGGAAGTAGACGACGTCGGGTTTCAGGTCCTCGTCGCGGCTGCGCAGGCCGATGACCAGCGGCGTCGCGTCGAGGTAGGTTCCCAGCCGCCGCATCTCCTGGCCGGTCGCCTGGTTGAACGCGTCGATGTTGGCGAGGATCTTGACGAGGATGAGATCCTCGCCGCGTCTGGCGGCGATATCGAAGCTCTTCGGCCGAATCGCACACCGTTCACTCACCATGAATCCCGCGTCCTCTAACATCGCGGTCACGTTGCCGACTAGTGCGGAGCGGGACATACGGGGTTGTAAGCGATTCCTCCTATAAGACGTTTTCCCCGAGATGTCCGGGTGCCGTGTCCCGATTCGGCCCTGTATCAGGAGTATACTTATATACTGGTTTCGGCCCCTCGAAACCCGACGCGAAATCCCGAAACTGTTAGCCGATCCCCTCCCAAGAGCCGACGATGACCATCGTCGGGATCGACGATACCGACTCGCGCGAGCGGGGGATGTGCACGACCTACGTCGCCGCGACGATCGCCGAGCGACTGCGCCGCGAGGAATCGACCGTCGCCCGCCTGCTCCTCGTGCGACTCAACCCCGCCGTGGAGTACAAGACCCGGGGCAACGCGGCGCTGGCGATTCACACCGACTGCGATCCCGATCGCGCGTTCGCGGTCGCGCGCGACCGACTCGAGTCGCTGGCCGAAACCGAGGACGAACGGACGAACCCCGGACTGGTCGTGGCGGACCACGACCCCGCTGAGAGGTCGATTCCGGACGAAATCGGTCGGTTCACGCGGACGGCGATCCGCGACCACCTCGAGCCGGCCGACGCCGCGGCGCTGATCGACCGCCACGGCTATCGGTCGTGGCACGCCGGCGACGGTCGCGGCCGGATCGGCGCGCTGGCCGCGATCGGGGCCTGGAGGGCGCTCGAGGAGTGGACTCACGAGTACATCTCCTATCGCGAGCCCGATCGCTGGGGGACGCCCCGCGACGTGGATCACGAGAGCGTCTTCGCCGCGGCGGAGTCGGGCTATCCAGCGGTCTGGGATACGGTCGATCGCGGCGAGGACGAAACCGTCTGCGTCCCGCACACGCCCGGTCCGATCCTGCACGGAATCCGCGGCGACGATCCGGACGCGGTCCGGGCGGTCGCCGAGCGCATCGAGAGCGAGCCCGTCGCGACGAGTCGGCGCTTCGTGACCAATCAGGGGACGGACGTCCACCTTCGTGACGGCTCGATCGAGGACGTCGAGGACGGACGCGCCTACCGACTCGAGGGCCGGGTAGCGAGCGAGCCCGAAACGCGCCGCGGCGGGCACGTGTTCGTCGATCTGGAGTCGCCGCGGGAGGCGGGTTCGGGAGACGGGAACTCGGAAAATTCGGACGAGCGCCTCACCTGCGCGGCGTTCGAGCCCACGAAACGGTTCCGCGATCGGGTGCGCGCGCTGCGAGTCGGCGATCGGATCACCGCCTGCGGCGAGATCTCCGAGGGGACGCTCAAACTCGAGAAGTTCGCCGTCCGCGACCTCGTGCGGACCGAGCGCGTGACGCCGACCTGCCCCGACTGCGAGCGAACGATGAAAAGCGCCGGTCGGGACCAGGGGTATCGCTGTCGCGACTGCGGAACCGGGACGGACGGGAGGGTCGAACGCCCGCTCGAGCGCGACCTCGAGGAGGGCTGGTACGAGGTCCCACCGTGTGCGCGTCGACACATCGCGAAACCGCTCGTCAGAGGCGGGTTCGATGCGCGGACGCATCCGGAGCGGTAGCCTCGGTCGATCACCGATACTCAGCGCACGGTGACGCCGTGACGCGTGAGGAACTCGCTCGCGTCCTTGATCTCGACGGGACTGCCGATGATCCGGCAACGGTCGTCCCCGTCCGGAACGATGGTGACCGTAAACTCCTCGTCGAGCTGCGACTCGAGTCCCTCGAGTGTCTCCCGCGGGAGGACGATCTGGGTGCTGTCACGCAGCTGCGACGCGGTTGGCATAGCTAGTCGGTCCATAGCCCGTCGTTTATGTGTGTCGAAATCGAGTTAGTATCGGTAATTGAGTCGTGTCGTGGGGTTTCCTCCCGCGTCAGAACCTTCGGCCTGAAAGAGCAACCCGACAACCGGTTGTTCCAACGCTGTACCGTCCTCTGTTACGGTGGCCGCAATCGCCCGTATACCGGCATCAGCTCGTTCCGTGGACCGTCACCGTCCGCGTGTCGCTCGCATGCGGCGAGCGCACCGTTACCGGAAACGTGTCGTCGTTTCGCACGGGATAGGTTTCGTACCCGAGCGAAACCGTCGTCGTCTCGCCGGGTGCGAGCGTCACGCTCGTGACATCGACGACCTCGGGCGTCCGGCCGACCACGAGTTCGACGTCGTGGGTCCCGGCGGCGTCTCCGACGTTCTCTACTGCGGCAGTGGCCGAAAGCCACTCACCGCCGGTCACCGGCGCGTTCGTCCCGGTTACCGAGACTGCGAACGTCACTTGACCGCTCTCTTCGTTCCCGTCCCCGCTACGGCCGTGAACGAGCACCGATTGCGAGGCAGTATCGTCGCCCGTCCGCACCCGAACGGGGAACTCGTCGTCGTTTTCCACGGGATACGTCTCGTACCCCAGCGAAACCGTCGTCGTATCCCCCTCATCGACGGTCACCGACTGCGTATCCACCGTCGTCGGATCGTGGCCGACGACGAGTTCGACGTCGCGGCCGGCCGGTCCGTTACCCGTGTTCTCCAGCGTGGCCGTCACCTCGAGCCGCTCCCCGCCAGTCACCGGCGTATTCGTCTCGAGGCCCGTCACCTCGAGCTGTCCCTGTGAACCGGCGTCGTCTGTTCCGATGACGGTGACGTCCGTCTCCGAGGCGTCGGTTCGCGTCTCGACGCGAACGGGAAACGTCTGCGTGTTGCGGACGGTGGCAGTCGTGAACTCGAGCCGGACGGTCGCGGTGTTCCCCGCGAACACCTCGAGCGTTTCGCTGTCGACGTGCGTGGGATCGTGGCCGACGATCAGGTCGGCCGCCACGTCGACGAACCCGTGATACGTGGAGTTACCGTCGATTTCGATCTCGGCCTCGACGAGGAGGTCCTCGCCTGCCCGGACCGGCGCGTTCGTGCCGGTAATCGTGGCACCGCGCCACGCGATGACCGACGGGCCCTCGGTGCGGGCGGTCGATAGCCGGCCGTCGCGACACGCGACCCACCCCATCATCGGATACTCACCAATGAACCAGATGGCGTCCCCGCCGGTCGTCTCGTACGTCACCGTCGCCGTCGACCCCGACAGGTCAGCGTTATCGACGTACGTCGCGTTGCGGCCCTCCTGCCAGAAGAGCTGCTGGAGCGTCTCGTGATCGTCGGCCGCGGACGCGGACACCTCGATCTCGTCGCGGACGGTGATCGTGGCGTCCGGTCCCGGGTCAGGCGTCACGTCGACGCTCGGTGAGCCGGGGGCCGCCTCGGTGACCTCGACGGTCCAGGAGACGGACCGCCCGTCGACGGTCACGCTCACCTCGCAGAGCCCCGGCTCCTCGAACCGACCGTAAGCGGCCGGCTGTCCCGTTACGTGGGTATAACTGTAGAACGGCGCGCCCGGGTCGATCTCGTTCCCAGTGCTAGCATCGATTCGCCACTCCGTTGCAGTCGGTTCGACGCCGGGAGTCGCCGCGGCTTCGAAGAGGATCTCACCCCCCGGTCGAACTGTCGTCGCGTCGTCGACCGGGCAGACGCGCTCGAGCGAAACTGTCTGCGCGGTTCCGACCCTCGTCGGCGCGAGCGCGCCCATGCTACCCCCCACCGCCGTAACGTATTCTCGCCGCCGCATACGGTATCACTCGTCATACAGGGCGGTATAGCTAACACAACCTTGGCGATACGAACGCACTTGATGAAACGAGTATGTCGCTCACCGAGAGGTCGTGACTGACACGTTTGTCTCGCCAGGGCCGCTAAGACGAATCACGAGTTGGTTCGGTACCCCGTCGCTTCCCTTCCCTCAACGTGTGTCTCGAAAGGGTTTTTCGGCCCGGCCGGTTGCATACTGACAAATGGGGCTCGAGGACGAAATCGAGGAAATCGAGGACGAAATAGCCAATACGCCCTACAACAAGTCGACGGAGGCCCACATCGGCCGGCTGAAGTCGAAGCTCGCGGAGAAGAAGGAGAAACTCGAGACCCAGCAGTCCGGGTCGGGTGGCGGCGGCGGCTACTCCGTCGAGAAACACGGCGATGCCACGGTCGCACTGGTCGGATTCCCGAGCGTCGGCAAGTCCTCGCTGCTGAACTCGCTGACCAACGCCGAAAGCGAGACGGGGTCCTACGAGTTCACGACGCTGGACGTCAATCCGGGGATGCTGAACCACCGCGGCGCGAACATCCAGTTGCTCGACGTGCCGGGACTGATCGAGGGCGCGGCGGCCGGGAAAGGCGGCGGCCAGCAGGTGCTCGCGGTCGTTCGGAACGCCGACCTCATCATCTTCATGCTCTCGGTGTTCGAACTCGAGCAGTACGACCGGCTCCAGGAAGAGCTGTACGACATCAATATCCGCGTCGATCAGGAGCCCCCGAAAGTCACGGTTCGCCCGAAGATCAAAGACGGCATCAAGATCACCTCGAGCACCGAGCAGGACCTCGACGAGGATACGATCAAGCAGGTCATCCGCGAGCACGGCTACGTCAACGCCGTCGTCAACCTGCAAGAGAACGTCACCATCGACCGGCTGGTCGACGGGCTGATGGAGAACCGCGAGTACATCCCATCGATCACCTGCGTCAACAAGGTCGACCTGATCGATCCCGACTACAAGGAGACGGTCGACGAGCAGTTGCGCGAGCGCGACTTAGATCCCGAGGAGGTCACCTTCATCAGCGCCGAGGAGGAGAAGGGCCTCGACGTACTCAAAGACCGAATCTGGGAGCGACTGGGTCTCATCCGGGTTTACATGGACAAACCGGGCCGCGGGATCGACTGGGAGGAGCCGCTCGTCATCGAGCAGGGAACCACCGTCGGCGAGGCCATCGAAAAACTCGGCGGCGAGATGGAAGAGCGCTTCCGCTTCGCCCGCGTAACCGGTTCCAGCGCGGCCCACGACCAGCAACAGGTCGGGAAGGATCACGTGCTCGAGGACGAGGACGTGTTGAAGCTGATTCTGCGGCGATAACCGGGACGGCCCGGTCGCCCGCTCGTATCCGTCACCGCGCTCGCTTCGGAATAGTATTCGCGGAAAACGATTTAAATAATTACAGATATTCTGTATGATAGAGTTTAGGCCACTAATACGGCCATTCACATATATCTCCTCAGTCTAAAATGATTGATTTGACAGTATTCGGATCGGAACGGTGAAGAATATACGACAGCCCGAAGACTAGGTACGTATGGCTGAATTCGGCGCACTCTCGCTGGCTCCGCCGCTGCTCGCGATCGTCCTCGCGATCTGGACGCGGCGGCCGATCCTGTCGCTGTTCCTCGGGATCTGGTCGGGCGGAGTCATCGCGACCGGAAGCATCGGCATCGGACAAACGTTCGAGTGGATCACCGGAGCGATCGCGGACGTGTTCCACGCGAATATCCTAGTGTTCACCCTCCTGCTCGGATCGGGCGTGGCGCTGATCTGGCGACTCGGTGGCGCGAGCGCCGTCCGCAACTGGGCGACGAGCCGGCTCGAAACCCAGCGCAAGACCGGGTTGGCGACGTGGGGGCTGGGAATACTCCTGTTTTTCGACGATTACGCCAACACGGCGATCGTCGGCAGTACGATGCGCGAGATTTCCGATCAGATGCGGATCTCCCGCGAAAAACTCTCCTACATCGTCGACTCGACTGCCGCGCCCGTCGCGACGATCGGGCTCTCGAGCTGGGTCGCGTTCCAGCTCTCGATGATCGACGAGGGATACACTGCCCTCGTCGACAGCGACGACTACGCCGTCACCGCGGCCGACACACCGGGCGTGTTCGAGACGTTCGTCGGCTCGATTCCGTTCAACACGTACTCCCTGCTCGCGATCGTCATGGTGGGGGTCATCGTCCTCTCACAGCGCGACTACGGGGAGATGCTCGACGCCGAGCACCGATCCTGGCAGACCGGGAAGGTAAACCGCGACGAGGCACAGCCCCTCCAGGAAGTCGAGAAGGATCTGGGCTCGCCGATCGAGGATCGGCCGATGCTCCGGACGTTCTTCGCACCGATCGTCGTCCTGGTCGCGGTCACGCTCTCCGGGGCGTTCTGGACCGGCTATCAGTCGTGGCTCGACGAACAGGCCGAGGCGGACGCGACGACGTCGCTCGAGACCGCCATCGGAAACGACGGCGTCATCCAGATACTGGTCGACGTCGTCGGCGCGGGGGATTTCGCCGCCGCGCTCGTCTGGGGCTCGTTCGCGATGGTCGCGACCCTGATCCTCATCGGACTGGCCTACGACCTCTTCGACCTCGGTGACAGTGTCGACACGATTCTAGACGGCTTCTCCCTGATGCTGACCGCGGTGACGATCCTGGTCCTCGCCTGGGCGATCAGCGCGGTCGCCGAGGAACTCGGCACGGGAAGATACGTCGCTGGCGTCGCGGAAGGGGTCGTCTCGCCGGCCGTCCTCCCGATCGTCGTGTTGCTCGTGTCCGCCTTCGTCGCGTTCACCATGGGCTCGTCGTGGGCGACGATGGGCATCGTCACGCCGATCTCGATCCGCGTCGCCTACGAACTCACCGGCACGTTCGAACTCATGCCGGTGATGGTCGGGGCGGTGTTCTCGGGCGCGATCTTCGGCGATCACTCGTCGCCGATCTCCGACACCTCGGTGCTCTCGGCGACGTTCACCGGGGCCGATCTCATCGATCACATCCGCACGCAGCTCTACTACGCCGGAACCGTCCTGTTCGTCGTGGTCGTCTGTTACGCGCTTTACGGCTTCCTCGGCGTTCCGTGGATGGTCTTCCTTCCCCTCGGAGTCGTCCTGCTTGTCGGACTCGTCTACGGGCTCTCGGAGATCGACGCCCAGCGCAAGGGCCTCGCTCCCAGGGCCTCCTCGACCGACGTCGACCGCACCGGTCGAGAGCCCGAGGCCGAACCCGGATCCGCCCCGGAAGACCTCGATTAGACCGCCGTCTCCGCCATATTTTTGCCGTCCGCAAGACAGAGCTAGCGTATGGACGGAACGCTCGACCACACGATGATCCGCGTCGCCGACCTCGAGGAATCGCTCGACTGGTATCGGACCCACCTCGAGTACGAGGAGAAGGATCGCCACGAGGGCGACGGCTTCACCATCGTCTATCTCGGGCCCGAGGAGATGCACGAGGAGGGAGCGATGCTCGAGATCACCCACAACGAGGGCGAGGAGCCCGAGGTGGGCGACGCCTGGGGACACATCGCGGTACGGGTCCCGGAGGGCGAACTCGAGGACTACTACCAGCAGCTCATGGACGAGGGCGTCGAGGACTACCGCGATCCCCAATCCTGTGGGGGCCGCTACGCCTTCGTCAAAGATCCCGACGGCCACGAGATCGAGATCGTCCAACGTGACGAGGGCGCGCTCTGGTCGCTCGATCACACCATGATCCGCGTCGAGGACGCCGACGAGGCGCTGGGCTTCTGGACGCGCAAGTTCGAGTACGACGAGGTCGGCCGCTGGGAGTCCGACACGTTCGCGAACTACTTCGTCGAGCCCACGGACGCCGCTGACGAGGCGATGTCCGTCGAACTCACCTACAATTACGACGGCCGGAGCTACGACATGGGCGACGCCTGGGGCCACCTCTGTGTCCGCCTCGACGACCTCCACGAGGACTGGGACCAGCTCCTGGTGCGCGAAGCCGCGGACTACCGCGATCCCGAGAGCTGTGACGACATGTACGCCTTCACGAAGGATCAGGACGGCCACGAGATCGAACTCATCGAGCGCGACCTCGAGGCCGATTCGCTGTTCCCGTTCTAAACCGGCCGCGTTCGGGTCTCGGCGGGAGCCTCGATCGCTCTCCGTCTCGTGCGAAGCGGACTGCTATTTCGGGCGCAATCCCCTCTCGAGGAGTTACAGGTCGGGTATCGGAACGACGACGACCGGCCGGTCCGCGTCGGCGAGAACCCGTCGCGCGGTCGATCCGAGCGTGCGCGTCGCGTCGGGATCACCGCTGTGCGTTCCGATGACGATTTCGTCGACGTCGGAGGCCGCCGCTGCCTCGCGGAGCGCCTCCGCAGGGGTCCCGGTTCGAAGTTCGGTCTCGACCTCGCCGACGGTCGCGAGCCGAACGGGGGCGACGTTGAGCGCTTCCTCGCCGTCTCGGCGGGCGGTCGGGTCGTCGGGCGATTCGACGGCGATCACGGTGACGGTGTCGTCGGGACCGGCCCGATCGACGAGGTAGTCACAGATCGCTGCCGTCGTATGGACGGAGTCGGTTCCAGCGAGGTACTGCACAGCGGTACTTCGGTGAGGGCCTCGAAGAAACCTGCGGACCGCACGCGCGACGCACCGGAACAGCGGTGGATTTTCCGACCCAGAAAACGCGCTCGTAGTACTAATACGACGGCACGAAACGACGCACACGGGGGACGAGAGATCATCCCCACATCCCGATCCCCCGAACTTCCCCGCATCCGATCATCCCAGGGCCGCGACGCGTGCCCGACACGTCCCCCCGACCGCCTCCTCGGGACGTGTCGCGTCGCTTGGCCCTCCTCACGTCACCGTCCCCGGTGACACTGGGATCGCTTCGGCCCGACACGGTTGCCGGTGAGCGACGAACCGATCAATGATTGCCGTACAGGGAGTAGGTAATCGCGACGAGGCCACACAGTCGACTCACGTTCTCGAGGAATGCGATGACGATCCGATCCGGACTGACGACCGTCGTGAGCACGACGTTGACGAGGAACGGACACAGCGTCAACAGGAGGAGTCCGATCGCGAGATAGAGCATCGACGAGGCATCGTTCCGTCGGTATCCCCGATAAGCCTGATAGGCGATAATCGTCCCGAAGAGTGCGACGAGGAAGAGGCTCGCAACGGTCAACAGCTCAAACAGGCTCGCCTGATCGATCCTGACGACGGTCCGACTCATCGCATCCCCTCCCACATGCGAGTGAACTTGTCGGCGACGTCTTCCTCACTGTAGGTCACGTCGAGCGAAAACGAGCCGTCGTCCAGCGAGAGCTCCAGTCTGTCGAGGTTCGCACTGTAGACGCTGTAGTGGTTGCCGTCGGGTGCGAGCTCCGTCTCTTCGGTAACGAGGTGACACTCCTCGAGGCGGTCGAGCCGCCGATAGATCGTCGGGAGGGAGGCGTCACACCGTTCGCTCAGTGTACTGGCAGACATGGGTTCGACGCTGGTGTGGGTGAGGATATCTCGCGCATACTCGTCGTCGAGCACTGCGAGCAGTGTCGATAGGTCGGTTTCCTCACTCACTGGTATAGCTGTTCGTTCCGGCATGGCTATCAAAAGCGGTCCGGTTTTTCTGGGCGAGAAAATACGGTCCCCAATCCCGCGGGGTGGCGAATACGTGTACGAACGCGTTCAACAAGCGCTCCAGCAGACGTAGCGCCGGCTGTCGAGCCCCCTCATCCACAGGAGCCGATCTCCGATCCCCGTCCAGTCCGACGTTTCGGAAACTGGGTCGGTAGATTCCGTCTATCGATATGACGGACACGATCACGGAGTGGAGCGAGGGGCCGACGGACCGTCGTATCCGGCCGCGATCGGCCGGCTTCCGTTCAGTCTTGACCGTCTACCCACTCGAGCCAGCCGAACAGTCGCTCGAGCAGCCGTTCTTCGCCGGCAGCCGAAAACCGGTGCCCCTCGCCCGCGAAACGCTCGACGAGGACGTCGGTCTCGAGTCGCCGGGCGGCATCGAAGCTATCGACGGGGTCGACGACGTCGTCGGCACCGCCGTGAAAGATCGCTACCGGAATCGCGAGCATTTCTACGACGTCCGCGAAGGGGTACCGCTCGAGGGCGTCGAAAAACCGGTGGTCGATTCGCTCCCCGGTATCGAACGTCCACTCACCCTCGCGGTCGACGATCGCTCGATACTCGTCGAACGTCTCGGTGGTAGACACGGGCGCACGTGTGGCGACCGCATCGACCCGGTCGTCCTCGGCGGCGGCGTGGAGCGCGACTTTGCCGCCGAAGCTCGAGCCGAACAGGACGTAGCTGCTCGGGTCGAAGTAGTCCACGACGTGGCGAAGATCAGCGAGCCGCGCCTCGAGCGTCGAGTCGACGAACTCACCGGCGGACTCGCCACAGCCCCTGGCGTCGAACCGGACGGCGTTGTACCCCGCCTCGCGAGCCCGCTGACACCGCCGTTCGTAGCTGCCGGACTTGTCACTGCGAAGGCCGTGGCAGAAGACGAGCCAGTCGTCGGAATCACTCTCGTGATGGACGGCCGCGAGCGTCGGAGTCGAATCCGTCCCAGTTGCCATCCCCTCGATCGGGATGCTGTGTGATTGGGGCATTCGTTTCTCGACGGACGGTTCCGAACACCTTGACAGCGGTGGTCCGGCAAGCGGTGTCCGGCCGCTTCTGTCGACCGATGCGCTCCGGGGACCTGGTCTCGAAACGGCGACGGTCCCGACGACCATCAAGGCTTTTTCTGACCGAGAAAATGGCAGTACGTAATTATGTATTGCTGCTACGAACCGCCGCCGCATGGCAGTATGGCCACTCGAACGACTTTCGCGGCGACAGCAAGTCGCTATCGCGGCAGCACTCGCTATCGCCACAGGGGCGCTCGTC
The DNA here is from genome assembly GCF_020405205.1 of Natrinema salinisoli. Classification (NCBI taxonomy): domain Archaea; kingdom Methanobacteriati; phylum Methanobacteriota; class Halobacteria; order Halobacteriales; family Natrialbaceae; genus Natrinema; species Natrinema salinisoli. The sequence continues at coordinate 1,452,065 of NZ_CP084469.1, forward strand.
GCCCCGCAGGTGTACGGAGAGACGACGGACGACGACGGAACCGTCGCAGTGATCGAAGTAAACGGCATCATCACCTCGAACACGGCCCAGGAACTCGAGACGGAACTCAGGGACGCGCGACACAACGATTCGGTGAGCGCGGTCGTCCTCGACGTCAATAGCGGCGGTGGCTCGCCCGGCTCGAGCGAGCGAATGTACATGGCGGTCGAGCGAACGGCGCAAGAAATACCGGTTATCGCGGCCGTCGACACGATCGGGGCCTCCGGCGCGTACTATACGATGCTGCCGGCCGACGAAATCTACGTTACCCCGACCGCCGAGGTCGGCAGCGTCGGCGTGATCGGACCCGCGCCACAGCCCACCGGACCGAACGAGGGCGCGAGCGCGCCCGACAAGGGCTCGTTCCACCCCGACGACCACCGGGAACAGACCGAGACGATCAAACGATCGTTCCTCGAGAGCGTGATGGAACAGCGCGGTGACGAGATCGAACTGAGCCGCACGAAAGTGGCTCACGCACAGACCTATCCCGGTATCGAAGCGGTCGAAAACGGGTACGCCGACGAAATCGGTACCGTCGACGACGCGATCGCCGATACCGCCGAGGAGGCCGGATTAGGATCGTACGACGTTGAAATCCGCGAATCCGAACGACAACAGAACTTGCCGTTCGGGCTCGGAGCGTCCGACGGCGGTGACCGGACCGCCGGCGAGTCCGGGGACTCGGCGATAAACCCACACCGTTCGCTACTCGTGACGCCCGATCTCTGGAACGCACTATTCATCGGTAACAGGACGAACACGGCGACGGAGCAGGCGCGTACGAGCGTCGAACCGAACGAGGCGGCTACCGACGACGGGGGTGACGGGTCATGAGTTCGACGACGACCCTCCTCGGAACGTTCGTCGCAGTCTTCGTCCTCATCGTCGGTGCAGTCTCCGTCGGTGGGCTGGTCGTCCACGACGGCACGCCAGAGCCAGCCGAGGTCGATACGGACCACTGGGACTCGGAGACGATCGTCCCGGAACAGGCCCCCGACGGCGGCGAGATCGAGATGGATAGCACCGAATCGGGGAAGACGATCGTGGTCAACGCGGGGAGTTCCTCGACATCCAGTTTCGGCATGGGACCGTCGCTTCCGATCAGAGACGATGGGCCCAATCACCGGCTCTCCGTCGGTTCGCTCGGCGGTGTGGACAGAGACGTGAACCCGCTCGTCTCAGCGCTCGTCGAAAACGGCCACGAGGTCGTCTTCTACGACGGCGGTCCCACGTCGAACGTGAAGCTCAGTCAAACCCTCGAGGACGCCGACGCCTTCCTGACGGTCGGTTCCGCGACCTACACGCCGACGGAACGCAACACCCTCGAGCAGTTCATCGATTCCGGGGGTCGGACCCTCATCGTATCCAATCCCGGCAGTACGGGTGACACCGCCCAGATCGCTTCGGCGGGCGGAGTGTACACCCATTCCGGCTACCTGTACAACCTCGAGGAAAACGACAACAACCACCTCGGCGTCTACGCCGAACCGACCGGCGACTCCTCGTTGACTGAGGGCATCGATCGAGTCGTACTCCGCGGGGCCACTCCCGTCGGAGCCAGCAGCGGTGAAACTGCCCTCGAGACGAGCAACGGAACGACGCTCTCGACGACCAGAGAGGCGGGCACCTACGGCGTCGCCGCTCGAAACGACAACGTCGCCGTAATCGGGGACGAGAGCTTCCTGACGCCCGAGAACGTCTACCGAGTCGACAACAACGTCCTCGCGGGCAACCTCGCGGACTTCCTGGTGACGGGCGAAGAACCGAATACCGACTTCGGCAACGGTTCGGGCGTCGGCGGCCCCAATCAACCACCGATGACGCAGCCGCCACAATCGGGCCAGACGTCCGGCTCGTCCTGACGGGGCACGTTCCCGTCAGTCGAGTGCGTCGAACGGCTGTATTCTAGTTTACAGGTATCGAACCGTTTATTCTTCCACATCGGGTCGGTTCGTCCATGACCCGCACGACCTATCAGTGTCCGTGTGGTGCACGCCTCGAGTTCAAACAGGATCTGGACAAAGAACCGGGGACGGTGACGCCGAACTGGAAATGCAAAGACTGCGGGACGCCGGTGCCGGGGATGACCGCCGAGAAGATCAGCCACCAGCATCCGTCCTGACCGCGTTCGAACAGAGCGGTACTCAACGAGTACGAATCGGTTCGTCCCGGAGGAACCGCAACGAGAGACCGGCGGATCGTCCGTGATTGCAATCGGAGCCGCCCTCGCTACTCCGGCGCGTGCGACTCGAACGATTCGTCCGTTTCGGTCCCGGGGACCGAAACACAGATTTAGCATCGTGCAACAGAATGGAACGAACTGATGAGGCGTGACGCCATCCGCACGAGCCGCTCTTGTCGCCGTTGTACCTGCCTCGAGCGACCGAACAGCGGCTGGACCGGAGGCCAGCGATCGGTAGCGACGATCCGGACGGACGCCGACCGGGTGATCGCGCCGTGACCGAGGTGGCGATCACGGACGCGATCGACGCCTACCTGCAGCGCAAGGCGGTCGGCGATCCGGACGGATCGGGCGCGGGAGCCTACGCGTCCAACGCGGAATCGATTCTCCGGCGGTGGGCCGACTGGCTCGAGGGCGAACACGGACTGACGTCGCTGTTCGCACTCGAGGTCGAACACATGCGCGCGTACGCCGGCGAACTCGATCGCCGAACCGGCCGGGGCGAGTACACGGCCTCGACCGCCAGCACCTACTACGCAGTGGTCCGGGCGTTCCTCTCGTGGTGTGTCCGCGGCGGGATTCTCGAGGCCAACCCCGCCGCGACCGACCGCGCGGAGGCCGCGCTGCCGACCGCCGAGCAGCGGCAGGGGAGCGACTTCTGGACGGCCGAGCAGCGTCGCGAGCTCGAACGCTACGTTCGCGAGCGTGCGCTCGAGGCCCCGTCCTCGGCGAGCGAACGCCGTAGCCGGTTGCGCGAGTACGCGATGGTCGCCGTCCTCGCCCACTCGACCGTCCGCGGTTCGGAGCTGTTCCGCGTCCCCGAGGACGATCGCCGGACGGGTGCGACCTGGGACGACGTGGACTTCTATACGGGAACGATCCGGGTGCTGGGGAAGTCCCAGCGACTCGAGGACGTGCCGCTTCCCGCCCGCGCACGGACGCCGCTCCGGCGGTATCGCGTCGTCCTCGATCCCCCCGCGAACGACTGGCCGTTGTTTCCGACGGCACACGCGCCGTCGATCGCCAGGCAGGTCCGGTCGGTCCTGCGCGAGCGGGGGTACGACGAGGAAGAAATCGAGACGCTGCTCGAGGACGCGACGGCGACGGAACTCGCCCGCGAGCGGTCGATCGCGCCCCCGGCGATCACCACCGAGGGTGCCCGGTCGGTCCTCAAACGGCTCTGCGAGGCGGCCGTCGTCGACGTCGACGGGAACTACCTGACCCCGCGGGGCATCCGTCAGGCACAGGAGGGTTCGGAGTACCGGCGCGAGGCGACGGCGTCGAAAGCGACGCTTCGCGCCACGGTCCCCGAGCGATCGATCGTCGTTCCCGAGGAGGAACCGACGTCGCTGGACATCGACCGAACCGTGATCGACATCGACGGGAGCGGCTCGGACGAGCCAGCGGACGAGTCCAGTACGTAGGGAAGGAGCGCGAATCGAGACGGACCTCCAGCACGTTCTGCAACAGCCGGATCGAAAATTCGTCGCGTGATACCCGCTGTCCTCAGACGACGAGCAGCCACAGGATCACCGTCAGGACGAGCGTCAACAGCAAGACGGTCGTCCCGATGCCGGTCCGGAGATGGATCGTCGACGGGCGGCCGCCGTCGGTCGGCTGGCGCTCGTCGACGTCGACCAGCCAGTCCGGGAGTTGGGCCGCGGCCGCGTCGACCGCGAGGACCGGATTGTTCCCGATCCAGTAGCAGCGGGTGACCGCGCCGACGACGGCGGCGTCCACGGCGGCGTAGGTCTCGGTGACGGCCAGCATCGTCCAGCGGCTGACGCTGTAGGTCGCCGGGTAGACGACCATCGCCGGATCGCCCAGATCGAGCTTCGAGAGCGGTTTGCGAACGACGGCGAACCCGACGAGGCCGATCGCCGTCAGGATTCCCGCGGTCTCGAGGTGACTGGTGCTGTAGGGATGGAGGTTGCTCTCGCCGCCGGGATACTCGAACGCGAAATCGGCCCCCTGGATCGTCGGCGCGAGATCGGCCAGCCCCTGCCACCAGACGCCGAAGAGGAGGCAGGCGCCGCCCAGACCGAGCATCGCGACGGTCTGGCCGGGTTTGGCGTCGGCGACCTCGATGTCGCTCTCGCCGTGGAGGAAGACGTAGTAGCCGAGCTTGATGAACGACAGCAGGGTTCCGATCGCGCCGAGGTAGAGCAGCCAGTACAGCGCCTGGAACTCCGGCTCGCCGTAATATTTGGGGCTTGGGTTGGCCGCGTCGAAAAGCATCCCCTTGCTCACGTAGCCGTTGAAGCCCGGAATCGCGGTGATCGAGAGCGCGCCGAGGCCGAACCCGATCGCGGTCAGGGGCATCTCGCGCCAGAGCCCGCCGAGTTTGTACAGGTCCTCCTCGCCGGTCCGGTAGATGACGACGCCGACGGCCATGAACAGCAGGCTCTTGAACAGGATGTTGTTGAACAGGTGGCTCATCGCGCCGGCGACGGCGAGCTCGGAGTACACCGTCGTCCCCATCCCGATCCCGGCGACGATGTATCCGAGCTGGGCCTGGATGTGGTAGGACAACAGCGCCCGCATGTCGTGTTGTAACAGCGCGAAGGTCGCGCCGTAGACGGCCATCAGACCGCCCATGTACGCGATGTAGATCCCGATGTCGCTCTGGGCATCGACCGGGAAGGCCCGGTAGAGGACGAACGCGCTCGTCTTCGTCGTGTACACCGAGAGGAAGACGGAGGCCGCGATGTGCGGTCGCGGGTACGTGTCGGGCAGCCAGGTGTGGAACCCGACGAAGGCGACGTTGACGCCCATTCCCAGCACCGCGAGTATCGCCGGGATCCCGTTTGCGATTCCAGTATCACTGTAGACGAACGTTCCGACCTCGACGTAGTGGACGGCGACCGCCATCATCACCAGCACGCCGCCCGTGCCGTGGAAGAGCGCGTACCGGAAGCCGGCCCGGACCGCCTCGCCGCCGTAGTGCCAGACCACCAGCGTGCTGGTCACGGCCATCAGCTCCCACATGAACAGGAGGACGAGCCAGTCGCCGGCGAAGGCCGCCCCGATCGACGAGGAAACGTACACGAGCGCGAACGCGACCAGCGTCTTGCTCGCCTCGCTCGAGTAGGCGTAAATAACGCTGCAGACGCCGAGGAAGCCAAGCCCGAGGCCGACCATCCGGGAGAAGTCATCGACGTAGAACGGGACGACCCGCTCGAACCCGAGGAAGGTCCCCGCGAGATGCTGCCCTTCGGGCGCGACCAGCGAGATGGCCAGCACGGCGGCGAGACTGAGCGCGCCGACGGCGAAGCCGGCGAGGCGCGGCAGGACGAGCACGAGCAGCGCCGCGGCGAAGACCAGTAGCGGCGGGTACGCCAGCGACAGGAGTTGGGCTTCCATCAGTTGTTCACCTCCGTGAGTACCTCATCGAGCGGATCACCGATCAGGTCCTCGAACGGCATGCCGAAGACGTCCTCGACGATTCGGAAGGCCAACTCGAGGAAGACGGCGTAATCGGGGCCGATCCCGAGGACGATCGCACCCGTCGCGATCACGGCGATGGGCGCGAGCATGAGCCACGTACTCTCGGCGAACGGCGAGCGGCGTTGCCAGCCGGCAGCCGGGGGCCCGCCGGTGAGGTGGTCGTCGTGGTCGCCGTGGTGGTCGACGCTACTGACGTGATCCTCGGACTCGGTGTCTGCGTCGTCGGGGGCCGTGTGATCGCTCGGGTTCTGATCGACGGCGTACTCGAATTCTTCCTCCGTAGCGGGCTCCGAATCCGACGCGTCGGCCGCGTCGGTCCGGTCGGTCGGCTCCCCGCCGTCGGCGGCGACCGGTTCCTCGTCACCGCCGTAGGATCGGAACAGGCCGCCCCGCGGGAACTCGAGGACGGGTTTCGCGTCGTGGCGGTCCTCGCTCTCGAAGAAGGCGGTATAGACGACCGGCCAGAGGTATCCGATGTTGAGCACGGCCGAGAGCAACAGCGCCGCGGCGAAGAGCCAGTAGCTGCCGCCGACGACGCCGGCGCCGATCAGCATGTAGAACTTGCTGACGAAGCCGGCGATCGGCGGGAGTCCGGCCATACCGGCCGCGCCGACTGTGAACGCGGTCATCGTCAGCGGCATCCGTTTGCCGATGCCGGCCATCTCGCTGATGTAGTCGGTGTGGGTTTCGACGTGGATCGCGCCCGCACAGAAGAACAGCGTGAGCTTCGCGAACGCGTGTGCGGGGATGTGGAACAGCGCCCCGGCCATCGCGGCTGGGTGCAGCATCGAGAGCCCGAGGACGATGTACGAGAGCTGTGCCGTGGTTGAGTACGCGAGCCGGCGCTTGAGGTGATCTTTCCGCATCGCGATGATACTCGCCGCGGTCAGCGTGAACGCAGCGACGATGGCAACTGGGATGTTCAGCCCGACCTCGCCGATACCGGGCACGTCCAGCGGCAGGTCGTGGATCAGTCCGGGCCCGTGTACCTCGAGAATGACCCGGGCGACGCCGAACGCGCCGGACTTGACGACCGCGACGGCGTGGAGCAGCCCGGAAACCGGCGTCGGCGCGACCATCGCGTCGGCGAGCCAGGAGTGCAACGGCATCAGCGCCGCCTTGACGCCGAAACCGGCGATGAGCAGGAAGAAGGCGGCCTGCGCGTAGACCGGTTCGGCCTGGGCGGCCGTCGCGAGGGCTTCCATCCCGCCCGCTTCGAAGGCGGTCGTCGGTGTGCCGACCTGGTTCGTCAGCCAGTAGACCATGACCGTGCCGGCGAGCAGGAAGACCCCGCCGCCGAAGAACGTGTACGTGAGGTACTTCCGGCCGGCGATGCGGGCTTCGTTGTCCTCGTTGTGAGCGACCAGCGGGTAGGTGACGAGCGACAGGAGTTCGTAAAAGACGAAGATCGTCACCAGATTCGCCGCGAACGCGATCCCGACGGCGGCCGAGAGGCTGGCCGCGAAGGAGGCGAAGAAACGCGTCTGGGAGTGTTCGTCGAGCCCGCGCATGTACCCCGTGGCGTAGAAGGACGTGAAGATCCAGAGGAAGCTCGCGAGCAGCGCGAAGAAGATCCCCAGCGGATCGGCCCGCAGGGCGAAGTCGATTCCCTCGAGGAACTGGATCCCCGTAGACTCCTTGAGACTCCATTTGAAGACGTCGCCACCCATGACCGCCGGGAGCATGCTGGCGACGATCCCGAACTTCGCGAGGGCGGCCAGTACGGACCACCCCTCCCGGAGGTTCGGACGGCGATGCGACGCGACGATCAGAGCGATTGCGACCGCCGACACCAACACGGCGGCGAGCGGTCGGATGTCTTCGACCATTAGTTGAACACCTCCGTCAGGAACGGATCGAGCAGGTCGGCGAACGTCCCACCGGCGAAGCCGAGCGCGATGGAGCCGAGCGCGGCGACGACGACGATCGCGACCATGCCGACGGAGACCGCGTCGTGGGTATTCGCCCCGCGGATGGCAGCGGCGGCCTCCGTATCGTCGACGGTGCGTTCGCCGGACTCATCGTCATCAGTGTCGCCGCCGTCGGTCGCGACCGATCCGGGTGCGTGAGGCGAATCGACCACGGCCGGCGGGGTGAAGTACATCTTCTCGAGCAGGCGGGCGGCGTAGGCGAGGGTGAGCATGGTACTGAGGAAGATCACGGCGGCGACGGGCCAGAGCTGGGATTCGACGGCACCGAGGGCGATGTACCATTTGCCGACGAAGCCGACGCCCGGCGGGACGCCGACCAGCGAGAACAGGAGGACGGCCATCGAACCGGCGACGAACGGCCGCTCTTTCGCGAGGCCGGCGTACTCGTCGACGGTGCGTGCGCCGTAGCTCGCTGCGACGAGTGCGACCCCGAGGAAGAGGCCGGCTTTCAGGAGCCCGTGCCCGACGAGGTGGATCGCGGCCCCGATAAACGCCGTCTCGGAGCTACCGGCGATGACGACTCCGTAGGCGGCGATGACCAGGCCGAACTGCGAGACCGACGAGTAGGCCAGCATCCGTTTGACTTCGGTCTGGATCACGGCGAGCGCAGTGCCCGCGAGGACGCTCACGCAGCCGACGGTGAGGACGATCGCGGCCGCGTTCGGCATGGCGGCGAGGTAGTCGACCTCGAAGACGGTGACGATCAGCCGGCCGAACGCGTACGCGGAGGCCGTCGAGACCAGCGCCGCGATCAGCGGCGTCACGCCGTCGGGGGCCTGCTGGTAGGCGCTGGGCTGCCAGGTGTGCAGCGGCCACTGGGCGACCTTGACGGCGAAGCCGACGACGATGAAGCCGAACCCGGTCCGAACTAACGTGGTATTCGCGTCTGGAATCGCCGTCGCGAGTTCGACCATGTTGAGCGTCCCCGTCGCCATGAAGACGAACGCGACGCCGATCAGGTACATCGACGCGGCGACGGTTCCCAGGATCAGGTACTTCAGGGACGCGACCGCCGCTTCGGGACCGTCGCCGCTCGCGACGAGCGCGTAGGTCGCGATGCTCGTGATCTCGAGGAAGACGAACAGGTTGAACACGTCGCCGGTCAGCGAGATGCCGAGCAAGCCGCCGACCAGCAGGAGGTAGGCGGTGTAGAACGTGTTCCCGCGGGGACCGCCGCGTCGGGTGTACGCGAGGACACCGGTTGCGACGGCCGTAATGAGCAGGACGATCAGCATCGAGAACTCGTCAGCGACGAGCTGGATTCCGAACTCGGGGGAGTAGCCGCCGAGCTTGTGGGTTTCCTTCCCGCCGGTGTAGACGACGGTCGCGAGATAGCCGGCCGCGCCGAACAGGCCGAGCGTCGTGAGTCCGGCGACGGGCCAGCCCGTTCGGTCGAACCGGAGGCCCAGCGCGATCGGGAGCGTCGCGGCGAGGATCGGGGCGACGATCAGCAATGGGAGGATCAGATCGACGTTACTCATCGGCACGCACCTCCCTGAGGGTGTCCTCGCGGAGCGTGCCGTACTCCGCGTAGATGCGGATGATCAGCGCCAGCCCGACCGCGGTCAGTGCGATCCCGACGACGATGGCGGTCAGCACGATGACCTGTGGGAGTGGACTGGCGACCATGAGTTTTCCGGGGTCTTTCGTAGCGGGGACGATCGGTGCGGATGCACCCTCGACGTCGATGTAGGCCATCGAGACGAAAAACAGGAAGATGGCCGTCTGGAAGAGGTTGACGCCGATCAGCTTCTTGACGAGGTTCTCGCTGGCGATCACCATGTAGATCCCGATTCCCAGGATGACGAACATCAGCACGTACGTGTAGTGACTGAAGAGGTACTCAATCATCGTCGCTCACCTCTCCCTCGGTCGGTTCGTCGTTCTCCTCGAGGCCGCCGGTCCCGCTCGGCCGATCCGGCGAGAAGCCCGCCGCCATCGTGAAGAAGAGACTGATGATGGTCCCCGTGACGATCAGCGAAATACCGCCGATCTCGACTGCCTCGAGCCCCCACTTGGGTTTCTGGCCGAAGACCTCGTAGAGCCGGTAGAACTCGAGGAAGTCCCCGCCGAGGGCGACCATCGCGAGGCCGACCGCGCCGAAGATGACGACGCCGCCGGTGATGATCCCGACGAGGAAGGTGTTGCGAAGCCACTGTCGGGTCGGTTCGATCCCGAAGGCGAAGGCGAGCATCAGCACCGTCACGCCGACGATAGTGCCGCCCTGGAAGCCGCCTCCGGGGGCGTCGCCCCCGTGGAAGGTCATGAACAGCCCGTAGGTGAGCGTAAACGGTGCGATGATCTTGACCGCGGTCATGATCACCTGACTCTCGGTGTACGTGTCGTCGATGGAGCCGGACATTAGGCGAACACCTCGCGTTTCAGGACGAGCAGGGTCGAGACGCCGGCGGCGAAGACGACGACCGCCTCGCCGAAGGTGTCGAACCCACGGTAGGCGGCGAGGACGGACGTGACTGCGTTCTGTACCTTCGTGTCGTTATACGTGTTCTGGATGTAGTACTGGGTTACGTCGCCGTTATCCCAGACCGGCGCATCCGTGACACCGACCTCGTACATCTCGGGCAGAACTGCGACGCAGAGCAGGACCACGAACGCGCCGACGACGGCGACCGCCGGCAGGTGGATCCGCTCTCTGAGCCGGTCGGTCGTGGGCCGGGTCGTGCGTGCGATCGTCAGCAACAGCAAGAGCGTGGTCACGCCGGCTCCGATCGCGGCCTCGGTCATCGCCACGTCGGGAGCCAGCAAGAAGGTGTAGAGAATCGCCATTCCGAGGCTGTACGCCCCGAAGACGATGATTACCGACAGGACGTCGCGAAACAGCGCCGTCGCGACGGCGGTCGCGAGGATGAACACCGCGAGGGAGTAGGCGAACAGACTCATGTCGTCTCACCGTCCGTTTCCGCGGGGCCGTCGGTTTCGTCCGCGTCCGTCCCCTCGTCGGCGAGGAGCGGTTCGACGCCCGTCTCCGCCGCGGACCGGGCGATCGCGTGGGCCGCCGTCGGGTTCGTGATGAACACGAAAAACAACAACAGGACGGTGTAGACCGCCGCCTGTTCCCAGCCGAAGGCCAGGGCGACGCCGGCGAGTGCGAAGCCCGCACCGAGCGTGTCCGTCTGCGAGGCGGTGTGCGCACGGGCGTAGATGTCCGGAAGGCGGATGACGCCGATCGTCGAGACGAGCGTGAAGAACACGCCCAGTCCCAGCAGGACCGCGATCAGCCAGAACCGGATCGTCTCGATCACAGCACACCACCCCGCTCGACGGTGAACTTCGAGATGGCGATCGACATCAGGAAGTTGAGCAGGGCGTAGATCAACGCGACGTCGAGGAACCACGCCTGATCGAGCCCCGCCGCGAGCAGCGCGAGGATGACCACTGTGTTCGTTCCGAGAACGTTTACGGCCAGCAGCCGATCCTGCGTCGTCGGGCCGACGACGGCCCGATAAAACACTGCGATCGCCAGAACGACGAACAATGCGGCCGCGACGAGGAAGACGTCCTCGAGCGACGCCGGCATCACAGCTCGTCACCCCCGACGATTTCCGCATCGTCGCGCTCGCGCGGCGAGGGAATCGCCGCCGAATCGCGGCCGTAGAAGACGTACCGGATGCCGCGCTCGAGGCCGCCGTCGAAGAGGTCCTCCTGGGCGGCGGGAATCAGCGTGTGGACGAGCAGTTGCTGGTTGTTCGCCCGCACGGTCAGCGTCCCCGGCGTGAGGGTGATGCTGTTGGCCAGCGCGGTCAGCGGCAGTCCGCTTCGGACCCGAGAGTTGACCCGCGTCAGCGTGGGCTCGATCGGCATCGACGGCCGGAGGATCACGGCCGATACCGCGATGTTGGCCTTGAGGATTTCCCAGAGCAGGTACGGTACGTAAATGGCGAACCGAACGATTCGGAGCGGCGACTGGACGCGATCAAGGGGCACGGTAAACGTCACCCGTGCGAGCGAGACGGCGACGATACCGGCGACCGCCGCCCCCGTGACCAGATCGAACCAGTAGGTGGGGTCGCCGAGTAGGAGATAGAAGCCGTAAGAAATCAGGAAGGCCGCGAACAGGCGGTCGAAGTCCTCGGTCCCGCCGGCGAGTCGTCCGCGCCGAGCCGATCGCTCGACCGGGGCTTCGTCGTAGGCCAGCCCGATGCGCTCGAGTTCGCGCTCGAGGGGCTGGAGCATCTGTGCGGTGACGCCGGGCTGGTACTCCGGATCGAGGATGACCCGGTCGATCCCGTGTTCGTCGGCGTAAGCGTCGAAGATTTCGGCGTAGTCCCGGGGACCGAAGAGGTACTCGTCCGCGCCGAGTCTGGCCGTTTCGATCGTCACGTCGGCCCCACCCGCGTCTTCCTCGACCCAGTTTCGCGCTCGCGAAAGCAGTCCGTCGGCGTCCTCGTCGTACTGGTCGCTCTCGGGGACGTCCGCGTCGTACGGCATCGCGACGACGAGGTGGCATTCGAGCGAGTCGGCCCCCTCGAGCCCCGATCGGACGGCGTATCCGACCGTTTGCCGGACGGTCACCGTGTCCGACAGCGGGACGAGCAGGCGTTCAACCGCCACGGCGTCTCCCTCCGGGTGACCGTCGTTGGATACTCATGGCTCTCGTTGGTATCCGAATCAAGCGGTAGCCGTAGGAAAACGATTTCGTTATTCGCCAGCAGCAACTCGATCCGCGGATTCTCGCGACCCGCTCGTCGCAGTCGGATCGGAACGACACCACCGGAGGGAGTGAAACCCGCAGACCCTGCTGGCCGATCGGTAGTTTTACAAACACAGTTTCAGTAGGGAAAGCTGATTTGCATGACGACGACTGAAACCGTTCACGATCGAATCGGGACCGCACGCGACGAACTATCGACCGGTCAGCTGCTGGCCGTTTTCGCGTTCGTCGCGGCGGCGACGTTCGCGCTGCTCTTCCTCCAGGACCCCCTAGCTCACGACTCGATGCACAACTTCCGGCACGCGGCCGGTGTCATCTGTCACTGATGCTGGTCGACTACCTCGAGCGGGGCGTGCTCGCCGGTGCGATCGCGGGAATCGCGTACGGCGTCTATATGGCGATCGTCGCGAACCCGCTGATCGGCTACATGGAGGGGCTCGCCGAGGGCGGTGAACACGGCGACCACTCCCACGAAAGCGGATCCCACACTCACGGAGCCGGTGAGCACACCCACGAGGCCGCCGAACACGCTCACGCGGTCAGTGAGGCGACGACCGCCGTCGTGAGCGTCGGCAGCGGCGTCCTCTGGGGGATCCTGCTCGGAGGCGTCTTCGCACTGGCGTTCTACTTCCTCGAGCCGGCGCTGCCCGGCCGCGGGCGGCTGAAGACCTACGTGCTGGCCGGCGCAGGGTTGCTCACCGTTTCGATCGCGCCGTGGCTGGTGCTTCCGCCGGCGACGCCGGGTGCCGAACTGGCGTTCGATCCCACGGTCCGGAGCGCGATCTACGCGGGAATGATGGTCGTCGGCGCAGCCGCGGCCGCAGCGTCGATCTACGGGTACAGACGTGGTTCGACCAGAAGCGACCTGCTCGGGGTAGTCACAGCGGCAGTCCCGATCGTTTCGCTCGTCGCGATCACCGCAGTTGCGGCGCCGACGGTCGTCGAATCCGGTTCGACGCCGACCGCCCTCGTGACCGCGTTCCGCGGCCTGACCGCGCTCAGTCAGGCCGCACTCTGGACGCTCGTCGCCGGCTCGTTCGGCTGGCTCCAGGCTCGAGCCGGCGTGCGGTCGGCGACCGACCGACGCGAAGATCTGCTGACCAGTCCATGAAGGATCGAACCGAAGAACACCGCGAGCGCCTCGACGCACACGTCTTCGTCTGTACCAACGACCGCGATTCGGAATACGCGAGCTGCGGTGCGGTCGGTGCCGAGGAGACGGTCACGGCGGTCAAAGACTGGCTGCGAGAACGCGACGCGTTCTGGACGGCGGTCTCCGTCAGCGAAACCTCGTGTCTCGGGCTGTGCAGCGAGGGCGGTACCGCGATCTCGATTCAGCCGCGAAACACCTGGTACTCGGACGTAACTCCCGAAACCGTTCCCGAGTTACTCGAGTCCGAGTTCGGCCCGAACGCGGAACGGATCGGCAACGGGGACTGAATCAGCGACCGAGTCGAGGGCCACACAACGGTTTTACCTGTGGTCTTCGATACCATACCCGTTACAGATGCTCACGTGGCCGGAAGAGACGATATACGAGGGGATCGCGACGATCGCGAGGGACCGACCCGACAGCCGGGCCGTCGTCTCCGACGAAACGGTGTGGAGCTACGGCGACTTGCTGGACGAGAGCCGTGCGCTCGCCCGCGGCCTCGCCGACCTCGGCGTCTCGGACGGCGACGTCGTCGCGGTCTGGCTCGGCAACCGCCCCGAGTGGATCGCTTGCCAGCTCGCGACCTCGTATCTGGGCGCAGCGATGGTCGCGGTCAACACGCGCTATCGGACCCACGAACTCGAGTACATGCTCGCGGATTCGGGCGCGAGCGTTCTCGTCACCGAAAGAGCGCTGCTCGATCGCGACTACCACGAGATGCTCGGGACGGCCGTTCCCGAACTCGAGGAACAGTCGCCCGACGAGTTCGATCCCGACTCGGTCCCGGGGCTCGAGGCGGTCGTGAGTCTCGAGCCGTCACCGGACCTGCCGGCGCTTCGCGGCTACGACGACGTGCTCGAGGCGGGGCGGTCACTGGACCGAGACGGCTTCGAGCCGGCGACCGACCCAGACGCGCCGGCGGCGATCTTCTACACGAGCGGCACCACGAGCGATCCGAAGGGGTGTCTCCAGTCGAGTCGATCGCTACTGAACCACTCCGCCCACGTCGCGGAGTACCTCGGCGTAACCGAAGCCGACGTCGGCGTCGCGACGCTCCCGTTCTGTGGCATCTGGGGGTACAACACGCTTTTCAGCGTCCTCGCGACGGGCGGAACGCTCGTCGCCCAGACCTACTTCGATCCCGGCGAGACGATCCGGCTGGTCGACGCACACGACGCCACCTACCTCACGGGACTCGGCGTGATGTTCGAACGGATGCTCGAGCACGACGTCTTCGAACCCTCGCGAGTCGAAACCGTCGACACGGGCGTCGTCGGCTTCATCAGCAAGGGGTTCGACGATGACCTGTTCGATCGGATCGAGTCGACGTTCGGCTTCCCGGTGGTCCAGCCCTACGGCCTCTCGGAGGCAAACAGCCAGATCTTCGTCGGCGAGCCGTCGGACCCGGCCGAGCGACGAAAGCGGGTCGGCGGGCCGCCGATCCACCCGGCTATCGACGCGAAAATCGTCGATCCCGAGACCCGCGAGGAACTTCCAGTTGGTGAGGAAGGGGAACTCGCGATTCGAGGGTATCTCCTCGCGGACGGCTACCTCGGAAAGCCCGAGGCGACCGCCGAGGCGTTCGACGAGGACGTCCCCGGGAGCGGAGCGACCGGGGAGCCGGAAGACTCGTCTTCCGGACGGTGGTTCTACACCGGTGATCTCGCGGAGATCGACGCCGACGGGTACGTCTACTATCGCTCGCGGCTCGACGACGCGCTCCGGGTTCGCGGCTTTCTGGTCGCGCCGCGGGAGATCCAGACCGCGATCGAGGACCATCCCGGCGTGCGATCGTGCGAGGTCGTCGGCGCACCGCATCCGCGCCACGGCGAGGTACCGGTCGCGTTCGTCGTCTCCGACGCCGGGGACGTGACGGCCGAGGGGATCGAGCGCTTCCTCGAGCCGCGCGTCGCGGATTACAAAGTTCCCGAGGCGGTCGAGTTCGTCGACGCGTTCCCGACGACGGAGGGACCGAACGGGGAGAAGGTCCAGAAGACGGCGCTCCGAGAGCGAGTCCGGGATCGATTCGAACCGTAGCGAAGGGGTCCGCAGTTCCGGAAATCGACGGGTGACGACGCAACGTTTTTCTCCCGACTAGATGAGGATAACCCGATGGCCCGACTCCTGCGCGACGCGGTCGAGTTGACGGAGAGCCAACGACTCGTCCGCTCGAGCGTCCACGACGTCTGTTCGGACTTCGACCGCGAGTACTGGCGCCAGCGGGCCGACGAGGGGGAGTATCCCCACGAATTCGTCGACGCGCTGGCAGACCACGGATGGATGGGAATCTTGCTTCCCGAGGAGTACGGCGGCGCGGGGATGGGAACCCGGGAAACGGTCGTCATGATGGAAGAGATCGCGGCGAACGGCGGCGGGTTCAGCGCCGCCCAGGCGGTCCACGGCGGCGTCTACAACTCCGTCCCGATCGTCGAATACGCGAGCGACGACATCAAGCGTGACCTGCTTCCCGACGTCGCGGCCGGCGACAAATCGATCCAGGCGTTCGGCCTCACCGAGCCCAACGCGGGCTCGAACTCGACGGCGATCGAGACGCGCGCGGAGCGAGACGGGGACGAGTACGTCGTCAACGGCCAGAAGATCTGGACGTCTCGCGTCGACGTCTCCGATTACATCGTCCTCGTCGCGCGGACGACCCCGCTCGAGGACGTCGACAAGCGCACGCGCGGCATCTCGATGTTCCTCGTCGATCTCGAGGACGCCCACAAGCAGGGCGCACTCGAGATGGAAGCGATCCCCAAGTCGGCCAGCGACTTCGTCCACTCGTTCGAGCTCTGGTTCGACGACCTTCGGGTGCCCGCGGAGAACCTGATCGGCGTCGAGGGCGAGGGGTTCTATCAGGTGCTGGACGGCCTCAACGAGGAGCGACTCGTCATCGCCGCCGAGTGCATCGGGCTGGGACGGCTGGCGCTCAAGCGGGCGGTCGAGTACGCGAACGACCGAGTGGTCTTCGACAGCCCTATCGGCTCGAATCAGGCGATCCAGCACCCGCTGGCGGAGGCCTACGCGCGGCTGCAGGCGGCAAAGCAGTTGACGTACAACGCGGCCGAGCGGGCCGCGTCGGACGAGGACGTCGACCTCGGCGCGTACGCGAACGCGGCGAAGTTCCTCGCGGCGGACGCGGCCTACGAGGCGGCCGACGCGGCCGTCCAGACCCACGGCGGTTTCGGGGTCGCGACGGAGTACGACGTCGAGCGCTACTTCCGCGAGGCCAGACTGACCCGGCTGGTACCGATCACGCAGGAACTCGCCCTGAACTACATCGGCGAGAACGTCCTCGGACTGCCCCGCTCGTACTGACGACGATACGGTCACCGATCCGCGACTCACAGCCATGACGGACGACACTACCGAACCCGACGACACGACGGAATCGCACGACAAACGGCTCGTCGACGGCTGGCACGGCCGCTACTACGAGGACTTCGAGGTCGGCGACATCTACAAGCATCCCTTCGGCCGCACCGTCACGGAGACGGACAACGTCTGGATGACGAACGTGACGATGAACCTCAACCCGATGCACTTCAACGAGGCCTACGCCGAGGAGACGGAGTTCGGCGAGCGCCTCGTCGACGGCACCTTCGTCATCGCCCTGGCCGTCGGGATGAGCGTCATCGACGTCTCGGTCAACGCCACCGCGAACCTCGGCTACGACGACATCCGCCACCACGCTCCGGTCTTCCACGGCGACACCATCTTCGCCGAGAGCGAAGTGCTCTCCAAGCGGGAACTCGAGTCCCGGGATCACGTCGGCATCGTCGAGACCGAGCTTCGGGCGTACAACCAGGACGGCGATCTCGTCCTGAGCCTCGAGCGGACGCCGATGGTGCTGAAACGCGAGCACGCCCAGCCCTCGGCGGCGAAACCGCCGGGCTGGCTCGAGGGGATCGGCACGCAGCCGGAGGACCTGTAGCGATGACGCTCGCCGTCGATCGAACGGGGGACAGCTACCCGTGATGGCACTCGACGACATCACGGTCCTCAGCCTCGAGAGCGGGATCAGCGCGCCGCTTTGCACCCGGATGCTGGGCGACTTCGGCGCGGAAGTGATCAAGGTCGAGCGGCCGGGCGTGGGCGACGTCAACCGCCACTGGGATTCGGTCGTGTACGGCGATTCCTCGGCTCACGTCTGGGTCGATCGTAACAAGTTGAGCGTCGAACTGAACTTGAAGACCGACGAGGGCCTCGAGGTATTCCACGAATTGGCGAAAGAAGCGGACGTGGTCGTCCAGAACTATTCGCCGGGCGTGGTCGAACGACTCGGCGTCGGCTACGAGGATATCGCGGCGGTCAACGACGACATCATCTACCTGAACATCTCGGGATACGGGCGAACGGGCCCCTACAGCGACCGGAAGGCATACGACATGGTCATGCAGGGCGAGACCGGCCTCATCCTCATGAACGGCTCGCCGGACGCACCGGCGAAGATCCCGCTGAGCGTCTGCGACATCAACGCCGCGACCTACGGCACTATTTCGGCGCTGCTCGCGCTCTTTCACCGCGAACGGACCGGAGAGGGCCAGAACCTCGACGTCACCATGTTCGGCGGGATGCTCTCCTGGCTCGGCTACTTCCCGCAGAAGTACTGGCACGCCGACGAGATACCAGAGCGCATCGGGATGCGCCACCACCTGTTGACTCCGTACGGACCCCACGAGACGGCCGACGACCAGTACGTCAACTTCGCGATCCTCAGCGAGGCCCACTGGGAACTGCTCTGCGACGCCGTCCTCGAGCGACCCGACCTGCTCGAGGACGAACGTTTCGAGACCAACGAGAAGCGCGTCGAAAACCGCGAGACGCTCGAGCCGATGCTCGAGTCGCTCATCGCGGAGCGCCCGCGCGACTACTGGGCCGAGCGGCTCGCCGAAGCGGGCATTCCGTGGGGCGACGTCAACCGACTCGACGAGGTGCTCGACCATCCCCAGACGGACCACCTCGATCTCGTGAAGGAGCTCGAGACCGAGGACGGCCCGGTGCCGTACGTCGACACGCCGATCGACTCCGATTCCCTCGAGTTCGCCGCCGAACCGATGCCCGACCTCGGCGAACACACCGACGACGTGCTCGAAGCACTGGGGTACTCGAGCGAGGAAATCGAGGCGCTGCGCGAGTCGAACGCGATCTGAGTCGACGAGTGCGTTCGGTCGGCAGTCATTCCTCCTCTGAAAAAGACAGTTCTTCGTCGTCCTGACCATCCGCGCTCGCGCCCTGATTTTGACTCGTCCCGGCGGCCGGCCGATCGCTGAGTTGTCGCTGCGGGTAGGGGATCGCGATCCCCTCCCGGTCGTAGGCCGTCTTGACCGCGTGGACGACCGCCCGCTTGGCCTGCCACTTCCTGCGCACGTTCGGCGGCTGGATCCAGAACCGACACTCGAGTGTGACCGCGGAGTCGCCGAAGCCGGTCGGGATCACCTCCGGTTTCGGGGCCGGGGCCACCTGTTCGACGGCCTCGATCGCCTCGAGGGCGACGGCTTCCGCGCGCTCGAGGTCGGTGTCGTAGTCGACTCCCACCTCCTGTTGGAGTCGCAACCGCTTGCGCTTGGTGCGATTGATGATCGTGCTGCTCGAGACGCGGTCGTTGGGAAGGACCACGGTCTCGCCGTCGAAACTCCGCAGACGCGTGTTGATGATCGTGATGTCCATGACGATCCCCTCGTGCTCCTCGATCTGAACCCAATCGCCGATCTCGAACGGCTGGGAAAACATCAGGACGAATCCGGCGATCAGCGAGCCGAGCGTCTGTCGCGCCGCCAGCCCGAGGACGATTCCCAGAAACCCCGCGCCGACGAGCAGGCCGCCGAGGTCGACGTTCCACAGCGAGAGGGAGGCCAACCCGACGGCAATCAGGATGCAGACCTGCATCACCCGAAAGACGACGCCCTCCTGGTGTGCGGTCACGTAGTTCGCGTCGGCGAGCCACGCGTCGAGGCGCTGCTCGAGGTATCTGGTGCCGGCAACCGCGCCGACCAGGAGTCCCACGGTGACGAGTATTCGCAGGAAGGTCGGAATCGCGGCAGTGATCAGCGACAGCGCGAACGCCGCGAGCCAGACGTGCCCCCAGATGACCAGTAAGACGAGGGCCGTCCCGCTCAGAACGATCGACTGAAGGGTCCGAATGACCGCACGGGCCGGAAACGGAACGTCGAGCAGCTCGTCGACCGCCTCGAGTCGGCCCTCGACATCGTGGTCCTCGATCAGCCCACGGGCGACGGCCACGGTCCGTCGAACGGCGATGGGCGTAACCACGAACCCGATGAGGACGGCGAGGACGGCCACGCCGACGCTGACCGCCAGCCGTGCTTCGGGGGTGGCGATCGTTTCGAGGGACGTCTGTACCGTCTCGGTGACTCGGGCCACGTTCGTACACGAGTCTCCCCGTCCCGGTAAAGAAGGTGCCGGCCGCCCGGACAGTCTCGAAAAGTGAAACGCGGAGGGGCCTTTAATTTCCCTCCTCGCCGTGGTGGAACCTATGTCACCGACCGAACCGAACGGGGAAATCGTCCTCGTCGATGGTGCTCGAACGACCCATGGAACTCTGCTCGGCTCGCTGGCGAGCGTCCAGGCGGTCGAATTGGGTCGAACGGCCCTCGACGGCCTGCTCGAGCGCGTCGACGTCGCGCCGGGTGACGTCGACTGGGTCGGCCTCGGTAACGCCATTCAGGCCGGCATCGGTCAGGTCCCGGGCCGACAGGTCGTCGTCGAGTCGGGGCTGCCCAACGAAACCGAAGCGACGACCGTGAACGAAGCATCGGGATCGGGGCTACGTGCGATCGCGCTCGCCGCAGATCGCATCAGGGCCGGCCGTGCGGAGCTGGCGGTCGCCGGCGGTTTCGAGTCCATGTCGAACGCGCCGTGGATCCTCCCGGATTACCGAACGGGGCGTCGGTACGGCGACGTCGAACTCAAGGACTCGATGCTCCTCGATTCGCTCTGGGACGTCAATCTCGACGTCCACATGGGCGAGATCACCGAGCGACTGGTCGACCGCGAAAACGTTTCTCGGGAAGCGCAGGACGAGTACGCGCTCGAGAGCCATCGGCTGGCCGCCGAGGCGATCGAATCGGGCGCGTTCGACGACGAAATCGTTCCGGTTGGGATCGACGGCGCAACCGTCGACCGAGATCAGGGTCCGCGACCGAAATCGACGCTGTCGGATCTGGCCGAGTTGCCGGCGTCGTTCCGCGAGGACGGAACGATCACGGCGGGGAACGCCTCGAAGCTCAGCGACGGTGCGGGCGTCGTCCTGCTCGCGGACGGCGACGCGGCCGCCGAGCGCGACCTCGAGCCGCTGGCGACCCTGGTCGACTACGACCTCGTCTATCGGAATCCCGACGAGTTCAACGAAGCCGTCGGCGACGTCGTCGAGGGGCTGCTCGAGCGCAACGAACTCGCGGTCGCGGACGTCGACGCCTTCTGGATCAACGAAGCGTTCGCGGCCCAATCGGTGTACGTCATGGACCGCATCGGGATTCCGCGCGAGAAAATGAACCCCTGCGGCGGCGCTGTCGCGTTCGGCCACCCGATCGGCGCCTCCGGCGGGATGCTCGCCGCGAGCCTCAGCTACCAGTTGCGAGACGATCCCGACGTGACCCGCGGCCTCGTCGGGATGAGCGTCGGTGGCGGCGGCGCGATCATGGCGTTGCTCGAGGAGTACTGATCGGCGCGTCTCCGAACCGATCAGACCGTCGAAACGTGGGGAGCACGATTATACCGCTCCCTGAGAGACGAACGGATATGAGAGACGCAGACGCGGCCGGAGTCGCTGGTGAGCTCGCGACGTTCGTGGCGTCGCTCGCCGACGACGACGTGCCGGACGAAGCGCATCGACTGGCGGAGCGTGCGATCCTCGACACCGTCGGCGTGACGATCGCGGGCGCGGGTGCCGACGCCGGGGAGATAGCAGCCGGTGCGGTCGGCACCGAAAGCGGCGCGACGACGGTCCTCGGCCGAGACGACCGACTCCCCCTGTCGGACGCCGTCTTCGCGAACGCGACGGCGGGCCACGCGCTGGACTTCGACGACGTCGCCCTGGCGGCGATGGACGGTCATCCGAGCGTCCCGATGGTCGCCCCGCTGCTCGCGATCGGCGACCGAGAGGCCGCAACCGGTCGGGAGCTGCTGACCGCCTACGTCGCCGGATTCGAGGCGCAGAACTTCCTCTCGAGACCGATCAGTCCCGGCCACTACGAGGCCGGGTGGCACGCCACCTCGACGATCGGCCTCTTCGGGGCCGCCGCGGCCGTCGCGAAGGTGCTCGAGTTGTCCGCGGAGCGGACGGAAAACGCGCTCTCGATCGCCGCCTCGATGCCGGCCGGCCTCAAGCGCAACTTCGGGACGACGACCAAGCCGATCCACGCGGGACAGGCCGCCCGCTCCGGGACGACCGCAACCCTGCTCGCCGCCGACGGCGCGACCGCCGACTCGATGGCGATCGACGGCGACCGCGGCTTCTTCGATCTCTACTGCGGCGACGGCGAACCCGCCCTCGAGCGACTCCCGGAACTCGGCTCGCGGTGGGCGATACTCGAAGACGGCATCGACGTCAAGAAGTATCCGTGTTGCTACTACACCCACGCCGCGATCTACGCCGCGATCGAACTCGCGGACGAACACGACCTCTCGGTCGCGGAGATCGACGACGTCGCCGTGACGGCCTCGCAGGGAGCGGCCGACGCGCTCGCTCACGACGACCCCGAGACGGGGCTCGAGGCGAAGTTCTCGATGCCGTACCTGATCGGGAGTGCGATCGCCCGCAGGCGGGTCGATCTGTCCGCGTTCGACGAGGATCGGATCGACGACCCTGACGTCCAGACCGTTCGCGAACGAGTCTCGGTGACCGTCGACGAGGCGCTTCCCTACGACTCGAACGCCGCCCGCGTCGCGGTGACGACCCGGGCCGGCGAGGAGTACGAGCGCATGCGAGAGCGGCCGCCCGGGACCCACGACGACCCGCTCTCAGACGACGAACTCCGCGCGAAGTTCCGAATGTGCGCCGCGCAGGCACCGGGGTCGGTCGCCACCGACGACGCGCTGGCGGCGCTGGACGACCTCCGGTCGGTGACGGACGTCGGTGACGTTCTAGAGTTGCTCTGAGCCGCCGGCCCGCGGGACCGTCGGGTTCGCGGGCTTCGAGACGTTTACCTGTGAGCCCTCCCCACGTACCGGCAATGACGCTGTATTCGCGGGTGCGCCCCCTCGCGTTCACACTCCCGGCCGAGACGGCACACGATCTCGGCAAACTGACGCTCCGGGCGGCCCAGTCGACCCGGCCGATGCGGACGGCGCTCTCGTATGCGTATCAGTACGACGATCCGGCCCTCGAGGTCGACCTGTTCGGCGCCACGTTTCCGAACCCGGTCGGCGTCGCCGCCGGCTTCGACAAGAACGCAGAAGTGACCCACGCCCTCGAGGCGCTGGGCTTCGGTTTCGTCGAAATCGGAACCGTCACGCCCTATCCACAGGAGGGGAACGATCGACCCAGACTCTTCCGCCTCCGCGAGGACGAGGCGATGGTCAACCGGATGGGATTCAACGGCCAGGGGATGGAACGGGTCAAGTCCCGACTCGAGGACGACGGTACTCCGAACATCCCGCTCGGCGTCAACGTCGGGAAAATGAACGCCTCGACCGAGCGCGAGGCGATCGAGGACTACCGGCGCGTCTTCGACCGGCTCTCGCCGTTCGCCGACTACGTCGTCGTGAACGTCTCCTGTCCGAACACGCCCGACGAGTTCGACGAGGGCTCGCCCGAGCATCTCCGGGCGATCTTCGAGACGCTCGAGGCCGAAAACGACCGAAATGTGCCGATTCTCGTGAAGATCGGTCCCGACTCCCCCGACGATTCCGTCTTCGATCTCGTCGACATCGTCCAGGAGTTCGGTCTCGACGGCATCGTCGCGACGAACACGTCGACGAGTCGGGAGGGACTCGAGTCGCCCCGTCAGGACGAGTGGGGCGGCCTCAGCGGCAAGCCGCTCGAGAATCGGTCGACGGACGTGATCCGCACCCTCGCGGAGTACACCGACGGCGAGCTCCCGATTATCGGCGTCGGCGGCGTCGATTCGGCCGAAAGCGCCTACGAAAAGATCCGAGCCGGTGCCTCGCTCGTCCAGCTCTACACCGGGTTCGTCTACGAGGGGCCGTCGACCGCGAAGCGGATCAACCGGGGACTCTCGACGCTGCTCGAGCGCGACGGCTTTTCGTCGGTCGAGGACGCGGTCGGTGCGGACCTCGAGTGATCCGCCCGCCGTCGAATTTCGCGGTATACTGTGCCTGAGTGGTCCGATCAATCGAAGTGGAACCGCTCGACGGAGCGGACGGCGTAGGCTGCGGAGAACGACCCGACGGTCACTGAGAGGGCACACGACGCGACCGTTCCGACGATGCGGACGACCGCCTGAGATGGGCCGATCGCCGACGCGATCGCGTGGCCAACGATCGAACTGTGGGCGGCGAGCGTCGGGATCGCGACGAGGAAGACGACCAGCGAGAAGCCGGTAAACGCCAGCTTGCTCGGGACGATCGCTTCGGTGCTCCGGGAGACGCTGACCGCCTCGAAGCGGGGGAATAGCGCGCCGATTCCGGTGGCGATCGGGGCCGCAGCGACGGCGAGCACGAGGGCGCTCACGGCGAGGGTGAGGACTGCCCCCATCGAGTGGGGGCTCGCTATCCCGAGTCCGACGACCGCTACGAGGGTCACCGGCACCACGAGGAGGACACTGGCCACGGCGTGTCCGGCGACGAGCGCGCGGCCGGGAGCGTCGCTCAGGAGCGTCGCCGGGAGCGCGGCCCCTTCGTTCCCCACGACGTTGAGTGCGAACAGTGCGCCGGCGATCCAGGGACCGAAGCAGACGATCCAGATCGGGAGCCCCTGGCCGATCGTTCCGGTCTGGACAGCGTGCATAATCGGGGAGAATAACAGAAAGAGCGGGTAGACCGCGAACGTGAGCGTGATCGGAGCCCGCCGTGCCCGTTTCCAATCCGTCGCCACAACACCCACTACCGGCTGTGGAAGGATGCCCGACAGTCGACCCGCCGCGGACGAGGACGCGGGCTCGACTTCGTGCTCGATGTGAACGCCGTCAGCGTACCAGACCCCGGCCGCGAGTCGCGGGAGCACGGCGGCGCTGGCGAGCAGGAACGCGACACTCGCCAGCACCGCTCCGACGCTTCGACCGATCGACCCCGAAGGCACCGACCCGACGAGCGCGAGGTCTGCGTACCAGCCGATCGGCGTCGGGGCGAGGAGGCGATACACCGGCTCGAGCACGGACGCGAACGACTGCGTGAAGAGAACACCGAAGTAGCCGACAGCGAGCACCCCGACCAGCACCGACCGGAGTCGCGTCAGCAGTCTCGAGCGAACGCCGGCGCTTCTGACGACCAGTGAGACGAGGAATCCAGTCGTGATCGCCGTCGCCAGCGTAATGCAGACGGTGAGAAAGAGGACGGGTACCGACAGCACCGAGCCGGTTCCCGCGGCGAACAGGAGCGAGCCAGCGATGGCGAGCAGGACGGTCGGGACGCCCCACAGGACGAGCTCCGCGAATATGAACCCGGCCAGCAGTTCGCGGTGGGAGACGGTTGTCAGATAGCCGTCCAGTCGATCCGGACGGAGCGCCGTCGCGTACGCTCGATACCCGCCGAAGCCGGCGACGAATAGCCACGCGTAGACGAACCCGGGCCGAACCAGCGCCAGCGGCGTCTCGATGTCCCCGGACGCGATTCCCGCACCGAACAGGTAGGTCCCGACGATCCCGCCGAGTCCGACCGGAACGAGGAACAGCGCCGCAATCGCGAGCGCGATCACCTGAACCGGGTTTCCGGTCACTACCCGCCAGCGGCGGCTGAGTTCGAGGCGAGCGATCGTGACGACGTGGTCTCGTGCGAGCATCGTCACTGCACCGTCGCACCGTGGTCGGTCGTGACCGCGAGGAACACGTCCTCGAGCGTCGAGTCGGACTCGCTTTCGACCTGCCGAGTCAGGGTCTCGGGAGCCCCCTCGGCGACGATTCGCCCATCCGAGAGGACGCCGACGGTATCCGCGAGCTCCTCGACGACGGGAAGGATGTGCGTCGAGAGGAAGATCGTGTGGCCCTCCGATGCCATCTCCGCGATGGCGTCGATGACAGTTCGTGCGGCTCGGGGGTCGAGGCCGCTCGTCGGCTCGTCGAGGAAGAGCACGTCGGGTTCGTGCAACAGCGCCTGAACGAGTCCGACCTTCTGGCGCATCCCCTTCGAGTACTCCTCGATCCGTTTCCCGGCATCGCCGGCCAGATCGAAGCGCTCGAGCCACGCGTCGATCCGTCGTTCCGCCGTCGACGCGGGGATATCACGGAGCCGCGCGAAGTACTCGAGCTGTTCGTACCCGGTCAACTCGTCGAAGACCGGCGGCTCCTCGGGGAGGTAGCCGATCGCGTCCCGGACGGCGTCGCGGTCGCCGACGGAGGTACCGAGAATTCGCGCCTCTCCGGCGGACGGGCGAGTGAGCGTCGTCAGCATCCGCATCGTGGTCGTCTTTCCCGCCCCGTTCGGGCCGAGAAAGCCGTAAACTGTGCCGCGCTCGACGGCGAAGTCGATGCTATCGACGGCGACCGTGTCGCCGAATCGCTTCCGCAAACCGGTCGCCTCGATCGCGAATTGAGTGGCGGACATCGAAGTCTCTCCTGACACACTTGTTTTCTGCGCAACTTTTTAGTATCGAATCGAACCTCAATCGCAAAACAGAGACGTCGAAGCGACGATAGTGTCGCCGACGCTCCGATCAACCCACCTCGGGATCGTCGATCGCGTCGTCGAGTCCGTGGTGTTCCGCGGGGCCGACGACTTCGTCGGTTCGTTCCTCGAGGATTTCCCGGGTACTGGAGTCATCCCACTGCGATTCGACCATCGGCTCCGCCTCACCCCCGGTCACGGAGAGGTACACCGATCTGAGCTGTTCCGTCTTGTCCGCGCCGTCCGACTCGTCGCTCGCGTCGGCCGCGTGGTCTGCTTCGGTCATGTTCAGTCGTCATCGAATTTGGAAGTATCGGGAGTGAATATAAATCGGCCGCTACTTTCAGATCCTGAGAATCGTCACGCGGAACGACCCGTCGACGAGTCTCCTTGGTGGGCGAAATTCGAAAACAAACGCCCCAATGGTGTGATAAACAGATTCTCGGCGTATCCGATTCCGTGGGGAAGCGGTGTTCAGTCGACGTCCACGCGCGTTCCGTGTCCCGAGTCGCCGACGACTGCTCCGTCTTCGGCGACGATCGCACCGCGGACGACCGTCGCGACCGCTTTCCCGGTAAAGGACTCGCCCTCGAACGGCGTCACGCAGTTCTTCGAGTGCAGGTCCGTCCGGTCCTCGAGCGTCCACTCGCGGTCGGGATCCACGACGGTGAAATCGGCGTCGGTACCGACCTGCAGCGACCCCTTCTGCGGGTACATCCCCCAGACCTGCGCCGGGCACGTCGAGTGGCGGCGGACCCACTCCTCGAGCGTGAACCGACCCTGATCGACGAAGGTGAGCATGGCCGGGACTTCGGTCTCGAGCCCGACGAAGCCCGAGATCGCGTCCCAGGTGTTCCCGAAGGGGTCGTCGACCATCTTTTCCTCGGGCGTGTGGGGTGCGTGATCGGTGGCGATGCAGTCGATCGCGCCGTCGTCGATACCCACGTCCCAGAGTCGCTCGCGTTCGTCGGCGTTTCGGATCGGCGGCTGGACGCGGGCGACGTTGCCCTTCTCGCGCATGACGTCCTCGGTGAACCAGAGGTAATGAGGCGTCGTCTCGGCGGTGACATCGATCCCGCGAGACTTTCCGCGGGCGACGGCTTCAGCGGCCGAACCCGACGAGACATGGAACATGTGGATCTTCGCGCCCGTCTCCTCGGCGAAGGTGATCATCCGCTCGACCGCTTCCTGTTCGGCGATCACGGGCCGCGAGTGGGAGTGATCGATCGGCTCGTTTCGCCCCGCCGCCTGAAACCGCTCCGTGTAGTGGTCGATGATCTCGCCGTTCTCCTCGTGGAAGCCGAGTCGCTTGCCCGTCTCTCGGATCTTCTCCATCGCCTCGAGGATCTCGCCGTCGTTCGGCGGGGGGACGTCGCCGACCGTCGAGCCGAGGAAGATCTTGAATCCGAGCGGGCCGGTCTCGGCGATCTCGGGAATGAGATCGAGGTTCTCCGACGTAACGACGGCATAGCTCTGGAAGTCGACGTGGGCCGAGGCCTCGCCGCGCTCGAACTTGAGCTCGAGGTGTTCGGGCCGATCGATGACCGGGTCCGTGTTCGGCATCCCGACGACGGTCGTCACGCCGCCGGCGGCCGCCGCCCGCGTCGCGGACTCCCAGTCTTCCTTGTACTCGAGGCCGGGTTCGCGGTTGTGGATGTGGCAGTCGACGATACCCGGCACGAGGACGTTCCCCTCGGCGTCGAGGACGCGATCCGCGTCGGGAAGCCGGTCGCTCCGGCCGACGGCGACGATGGTTCCGTCCTCGACGGCGACGCCCGAATCGGGCGAGCGACCCGCGGGCGTGACGACGGTACAGTTGCGCACGACGAGATCGACGCTCATTGGCGAGGACTTGCCGAGGGCGGCGCATATAGCTTCCCCAAACGGGTCGCGGACCTCGGTCGACGAATCGACTTCGGAGTGTCCCGGCGCTAACTCGGAGTCGGCCGTCGCTCGAGCTTCCCGCCGACGAGCGCGGCGAGTGCCAGGATCACGAGATCGAACGCGAGCGTCAAAAACAGACCCACTGCAAACAGGGAAACGAAACCGAATCCGACCGCGGCACCGCCAGTGATCGCCGCAGCGACTCGCCCTTTCTCGGCGAGAAACTGATACACGCCGAATCCGACACAGAGTTGAGGAATGAGCGCGGTGACACTGAGGAGGGCTATCCCAGGCATTTATTACACACCATACATCCGAATATATACTGATGTCGGATCTCGTTTAGAAGTGTTCCAGACGAGATAGCCAAGCCGAGACCGGACCGACGACGCACTCGAGCCCTCGATTCCGACCCAGCCGGCCGACGAGTGATGTCGACGGCAAGTGGTGTGTGATGATCTCGACTGGCCGTGTCGACCGACCGGGTGACCGCCGAGGGCTCGAGTCCGAGCCCTCTCCTACTCCTCCCGCAACTCCGCGAACAGGTCCGGCGGCACGGAGCAGCCACAGGGCTCGACGGTCCCGGTAGTCGGACCGGTGACGACGGCGAACAGGACCGGATCCCCACAGCGCGAACAGTCGGGGAACGCTGCGGATCCGTCGTCTCCCTCGGGCTCGCTAGACACGGCGATCACTCCACATCCGTGGAGACCCCGAAACCGGACTCGAGGCTGGTCGCGTCAGGCGATTCCGCTGGCGTGCGAGACGTTTATATCCCGGTAGAATGAACGTAATCATGGCATCCGAAGCCGCGTGCTTTGGAAGCCAAGTCTCGGGTGGTGTGCACACCCGGGACGTTTGCGGACCGTCCCCGACGGAGACCGACTTCCGTTCTAATCGTTGACCTGTTGTAACTCATATCTACTGCTAATTGTCCGAAACCAGCGCGAGATCGAGAGGGCCAAGCGGCGACAATCAAACGAAACGGGCAACGAGACACTCGATCACCCACCGCAGAACGGAGCGCTCGAGACTGGTCGAACCGCTACCGGTTTTTGAAATCGTGGTCGTCGCTCAGTTCGCCGAGCCGCTCGAGTTCCCGTTCGGCCTCGGCGGATCGCCTGTGCTGGGGTGAGACGATCGCCTCGCCGGATCCCTCGATCCGGTCCTCGGGGTCGTCGACGGCGATCCACTCGCGGAGCCGCGAAAGGACGTTCCGGAGCATACGTGAACGATGCGGGGCTACGCTCAAAAGTGTACTTCGAATCGGATTTTCGAATGATATGTCGGTCGCCGTCACGACACGGCAGTGTCCCGCGCTGGTCGTCCGATAGCCACGATCGACGCCGTAGGCACCGCCTATCGGTCGAGTAGACACCGGCTACGCGGCGGTACGAGCGCGATACTAAACAGCGAGCGCCTGATCGAGTCGGAACGATGGACTCGCCAGCGATCCGCGACAGGACGATCCTCGTGACCGGGGGCGGGGGCTTCATCGGGAGCCACCTCGTCGACGCCCTCTGTCCCCACAACGAGGTCAGAGTGCTCGACGACTTTTCGACCGGCGACCGAGCACACCTCCCGGAGGACGTGACAGTAATCGACGGCGACGTTCGCGATCCGATCGCCCTGCAGAAAGCGGCCCGCGGCGTCGACCTGATCTTCCACCACGCCGCGCTCGTCAGCGTCTCCCAGAGCGTCGACGAGCCCCGGCAGAGCAATCGGACGAACCTCGATGCGAGCCTACTAGTCCTCGAGCAAGCCCGCCGGGAAGACGCCCGGGTCGTCGTCGCCTCGAGCGCGGCCGTCTACGGCCATCCCGACGAGCTCCCGGTACCGGAGACGGCGCGGACCAATCCGACCTCGCCGTACGGCGTCCAGAAACTCGCGCTGGACCAGTACACTCGACTCTACGAGGAGTTATACGGGCTCGAGACCGTCGCGTTGCGATACTTCAACGTCTACGGCCCGCGCCAGCAGGGACCCTACAGCGGCGTCATATCGACGTTCCTCGAGCAGGCGCGGGCGGGGGACCCGATCACCGTCGAGGGCGACGGCCGCCAGAGTCGCGATTTCGTCCACGTCAGCGACGTAATCCGGGCGAACCTGCACGCGGCGACGACCGATGCGGTCGGCGAGGCGTTCAACATCGGCACGGGCGATCGAACGTCGATTCTGGACCTCGCCGAGACGGTCCGCGACGCGACCGGGTCGTCCTCGTCGATCGTCCACCGCGCCCCTCGTTCCGGCGACATCAGACACAGCGGTGCCGACACGTCCAAAACGGCCCGCGAGCTCGGATTCGAGGCTCGCGTCGGGCTCGAGTCCGGAATCCGGTCGCTGATCGGCGACGGACGGAACGGCGGAACCGGTGCCGACGCCGGGGTATCGCTCGGACCGAATCGGGAGGGAAGCTCGTATAGCTGACTCGACTTCCGTTCACTCCTGCTCTCGATTCTCCCATCGGATTGAATGGGACGACGTTCGAACCCGGCTCCGACGGCCTCGACGAGCCCGTTTTTCGCTCGTGTCCGATCGAAAGAGTGTCGCACCAACAGGGTATTACTGACTGAATCCGGAGGGAATCCGCGCTAACCGTCCGAACGTCCAGTCGTGTTTATTCAGTCGGTCGATCAAAGACCGCCTATACCATGACTGGCGAGTGTTCCAGCAGGACGACCGTGCGCGGGAGCGCCCACGCTCCCCATCACCGACCGCCGGCCACTCGCCGGACTCGTGATAGTCGGTCGCGCGCACCGAAACCACAGTGACCGTGATATACAGATGGAACGGTATCAGAATATGTGTTATAAAAAACAATTTGTAGAGCGGTCACGAGGGTATAGGACATGAATTACGCGACGACAACCCTTCCCCAGCCATGAGCAACCGACGACACGGTTTCACGCTACTCGCCGGGCACAGGTCGTCGATTACTGGTGTGGCCGCGTCGACAGTTACCACGAGCTCGTGGGCAGGCGTTCTTCCCGAGTCCACCCGACCGCTGCAACTGGCCGGAAACGCACACCTCGCGGCTCTCGCGGGCATCGTCGCGCTCGCAGTACTCGGTGGCGTACTCGTCGCACGTAACCGATACGAGCGACCGGACTCGCACCGGAACGGGACGGAGTCCGAACGCGAGGAGTTCGTGACCGATCGGGAGCGGGTGCGCCGACTTCTCAGGGAAAACGGCGGGCGAATGAAGCAATCGAACATCGTCGATTCCGTGGACTGGTCCAAAGCGAAAGTAAGCCGACTGCTCGCCGACCTCGAGGAGGACGGCCAGATCACCAAGCTTCGGCTCGGGCGGGAAAACCTGGTCTGTTTACCGGGCCACGAACCGACGGCCTCGAAATCGCCCGAACAGGCCAACGACGACTAGCACTGCCGAGTAGCTCCGCCGGTTCCCTGGCGGCTTGATCCACCTCGAGCGAGACGGAATACGGTCAGCCGATCGTTCCTATCAGCAATCGTTGTTTTCTACCATCGAGTCCGCCACTGAACACCCACTGCTGTGCCGTAGTATTCGGTTTCTTAGCGTAATGGTTCTGCCTGTTTATCCGCCGAAACCCCGACATGATGGATGCCTTCACGGCAACTATGAACGCACGCAAACAGTTACTCGTCGTACTAGTCGCGCTGCTGGTCGTTTGCTCGGGCGGGGCGATGGCCATAGCCGGAGCGTCCGGCAGTGGCGTCGACCAGAGCACCGACAGCAGCGAGGACGAGTACGACTCGGCGGACGCGGATTCGACAGACGAAACGGATACCGAACAAGAAGAGACGGACACAGCGACCGGGCTCCAGGAAGACAACGCGACACCGATAGAGCCCGACGACGGAGAGAACGAAACGGACGCCCAACAGGGCGCGTACGTGACGTTCAACGATCAGACGACCGAGGGCGATACGGTCGTCGTCGAGAACGTCTCGCTCGCGAGCCCCGGCTTCGTGACGATCCACAATAGCAGTCTCCTCGTGGGGAACGTCTTTGAGAGCGTCATCGGGACGTCGGCATACCTCGAGGCGGGAACGCACGAGAACGTCGAAATCACGCTCGACGAACCGCTCGAGGAAGACGAGACCCTGATCGCGATGCCGCATCGCGACACGAATGACAACGAGACGTACGACTTCGTCGAAACCGAGGGTGCGGCCGATGGCCCGTTCCTCACTCCCGACGATGAACCGGTGACCGACGACGCGGTAGTCACCGTCGATGGGATGGCCGACGAAGAACCGGTTGAGGAAGAGCCGGTCGACGACAACGAAACTGAGGATAACGTCACCGACGAACCTGTCGAGGAAGAGCCGGTCGACGACAATGAAACCGACGACGTCACTGACGAACCGGTCGACGACAACGAAACCGACGACGTCACTGACGAACCGGTCGACGACAACGAAACCGACGACGTCACTGATGAACCGGTCGAAGAAGAACCGGTCGAGGAAGAGCCGGTCGATGACGACGAAACCGAGGACGACGTCACTGACGAACCGGTCGACGACAACGAAACCGACGACAACGTCACTGACGAACCGGTCGAAGAAGATCCATTCGAGGAAGAGCCAACCGATGATGACAACGTCACCGAAGAACCGATAGACGAGCTCCCCGTCGATGGTGAGCAACAGCCCGTCTTCGTCACCGTCGAAGAGCTAACTGTCGAAGATCTGACTGTTGAGAACGCCACCGTGTACGTTCTCGTCGTTGGCGAAAACGTGACATCCGACAACATCTCGGACGAACTCGACAACGTAACCGAGGACGAAATGCCGGTCGAGGAAGACCCGTTCGAGGACAACGAAACCGACGACAACGTCACTGACGATCCGTTCGAGGACAACGAAACCGACGACAACGTCACTGACGATCCGTTCGAGGACAACGAAACAGACGACAACGTCACTGACGATCCGTTCGAGGACAACGAAACAGACGACAACGTCACTGACGAACCGACCGAGGAGGTGACGGCTGAATCCTTCACCGTCAGCAATCTCGAGGCTCCCGAAAGCGCTACTGTCGGTGAGGACATCACCGTCACGGCGGACATCGAGAACCCGACCGACGAGGAACGGACGGAGGCCGTCCAGTTCCGTCTCGAGGGTGACCTCCTCGCCCAGGAAGACGTGACCCTCGAAAGCGGTGCGAGCACCGAGATCGAGTTCGAGGTCGATACGAGCAACCTCGCGGCTGGCACCTACACCCACATGGTGCTGACCGACGAAGCCGGTGAGCTCGCAACCCTGGAGCTGACGGAAGAGACCGACGACGGTCTCAACGAAACCACTGACACGGACACCGAATCCGCGCTCGGATTCATCGCGGCCTAACCGAGGAGCAATCCAGAGGCAACACGTTTTTTCTCGCCGTCGAAGCGAACACACTGCTGACTGACCAGCCTGTAGCTGGTCCAGTCGAACGACGGACGGATCGTGACCGGCCGGACTCGAGATCGACGGCCGTCGACCACGCCAGCAGTTCGGAAGACAGCTGGGCGAGCCGACGGGCTGTGCCGGCCTCGTCTATTCGAGCAGTCGGTACAGACTGCTCGCTGCGACGGCGAGAAACACGAGCACGCTCGAGAGAACCGGATCGATACTCGAAAGGAGCGGGACCTCGAGCCCGGCAAGTGCGATGATGGCGAGACCGAGAATGCAAAGCCCGAGATGGACTTGCAGGACTCGCGAGTGATCGTCGGTGTGGCCGTCGACGTACTGGAAGACCTCCTCGAAATGCTGCCCGGATTGAATCGTCTTCGAGTCGGAATCGTACTCGATGACGGCGTCTTCCTCGAGTTGGGGGAGATGGGTCTGCTGGAGGGAGACGTAGACGCTCTTGTAGAGGTTGTTCGGAACGGGCGTGGTATCGGATTCGGTCGCGGCGATCTCACTCGCCACGTCGGAGACGTCGATCTGTCCGCCCTCCGAAGCGAGCAGCTGTACGATAGCCCGCCGTCTATCGTTGCCGAGGATGTGAAACACCTCGCTCTCTTCGAGCGGGTCAGTTCTGTCCGTTTGAACTGACATCGATTGGAGAGAAGGGGAAGCGGCACTCGGCTGACAATCCACCACCAGTGGGCATATCTCCCCACTTCACGCACCACTAACTTTAACTTTTGCAGAGTACGGTGTCGTTTGGTCCCCCGGACGAAAGCGACGGATCTGTGAGCGGTGGTAAGCAGATGGTACGATCGTCTCTCCCTCGGACCATCGCTCGCGTACGGGACAGTGTGCTGACTGGACGCCGTCGGAACGAGCGTGAAGACGAATAGAGGACGAGAGCCGGCGTCAGGATCCGTTCGATCGCGTCGTCGGATCAGTCTGGGCAGTACTCGGGGATCGGCGTCGGAGACGCGGGCGACAAAAGGGAATCGAACTCAGTCGCCGGGAAGGTGACCACCGGATTGCATCTCCCGATAGGTCGTACAGGACGGACAGCCGTGGACGATATCGCCGTTGTCACCGAAGACGCGAGCGAACTGCTGTGTCACGTGCGTTCCGCAGTTTCGACATCGGGCGCCGGCTGTCGACGATTCCATGGGCTTCCAGTCGTGTTGTGTGGAGTTCATGGTTTGTGGGGTGTACTCGGACGAGTCTCTCGACCTCGCTGGCGGGGTCGTCGCCTCACTGAGACGGACTCGACCCCATCGGGATATCGCGATCCGCAGCGGTACCGGTCCGAGCATCATGGTATCGAGGGGAGCAAACCCGAATAAAGGACGGAGAACGTTCACCGGGGAAGCGGGGGTGAGAACCGGGAAACAGGGTCTTTCCGACCGATAACGGACGTGAGGGAGTTCTAAACTGCAGATCGAGTCACGAGTCGCCGAGAGACCTCAAGCCGAGTTAAGTCGTGTTGGGCCGCATTCGGCGCTCAAACCGAATATTGATCGACCCGCCGTTTCGCCGAAACATGTAGTTTCCGAGTCGAAATACGATCTTACCTCGCGGAACGAAATGGCGACACGGTGTAAGGTACATCGTTATAAAATACCACTATCGCTTACCGATTTCCGTGCCGGAACATACTGGTGGTGCCTCCGACAGTGGTGGCCCGACTACCGACTCTCTCGAATCGCCGCCTCTTCCGAAGAGCGAACGGACCCTGTCCGCCCAGAACGAATGACCAGGCCAATGTCAACGCACGCGAGCAACACGCGATCGGAATCGACTGCCAATCCATCGGCCCAGCTCGACGTCCTCGGGGACGACTGCGCTCGAACGATCCTCGTCGCGACGAGCGACGGCCCGAAGACGGCGAAGGAACTGACCGAACGAACGGATAGTTCGTCGGCGACGGTCTACCGACGAATCAACAACCTCCTCGAGAGCGATCTCCTGGCGGAGTGTGTGCGGTTCGACGACGACGGCTCACACACGACGGCCTACGAGGCGACTGTCGACCTCCTCCAGGTTCGGATCGCCGCGGATGGGATCGACGTTGCGGTTTCGGACGGCGAGGAGTGATCCCGTCCGAACGTGTTCGAATCAAGAGTTGTTTCCGGTCGGTGTGAAACCGACTCGGGTGCACCGGATGATGACCGACTCGAGCACGTCGACGACAGTTCGTTTCGATTCGGGAGACTGCTAGAAGAATAGCCGCTTTCGATCGAGTAAAATCGTATAAACGTGGGAGAAAGCGGCTGTATGATACGGATAACAAATATCCACTCAGTGGAACGGTCAGTGTGATTGAGCAATGCACGATCTGACCGGCTTCCAGCGCGACCTGTTGTACGTGATCGCAGGTGCCGATCGGCCGTCGGGACAGACTGTCAAAGACGAGGTCGAGAAGTACTACAGTTCGGAGATCAATCACGGACGGCTGTATCCGAACCTGGACACGCTCGTCAACAAGGAGTTGGTCGAAAAGGGCCAGCTCGATAGGCGAACGAACTACTACGCGATCACCGAATCCGGTCGACAGCAGATCGAAGAGCGACGGGAGTGGGAGGCACAGTACGTCGAATTTTAGCGCTGCGAACGCGACGGACTGACCTCCAGCGATCGGTGGCTCGCGTTCGTCTCCCCGTCTGCACGTCCGTCGAGCAGCCGCCGGTTCCTGTCGGTAACACGACCATAACAAAGAACGCGAGAGTACACCGATGGACCGAGAATGACAGTCGCTCTGTTCGCACGGAGATCGAACGCTGACCAGCGAGCGTCGGTGTATAATCGATGAGCCATCGGCGAAATACCTGGATGGGGTTGAGCCTCGTTCGGCGGTATCCGATCGATCTCGCGGCCGTCTCGATCGGTGCGGTACTCGCGTACCTGATCGTGACGTCGGTCGGACGTGAGAGCGGCCTCCGGCTCTTCGTGACGTTTCCGCTCGCCCTCTTTCTTCCCGGTTACGCACTCGTGTCGGCGCTGTTCCCGGCAGGCGCACGCGATCCGGCGGAGACGCCGACCACGACTGCTGAGGGCCGCCCACGAGGAATCGACGTCACCGAGCGCGCCGGACTGGGGTTCGTTCTGTCACTGGCGGTCATCCCTCTGGTCGTCATACTGCTGCCCCTCGCCGGAGTCGGGTTGACTGCGACGTCGATCGTAACGGTACTCAGCGTCGGGACGATCGTCGTCGCACAGGTCGGCGTCGTTCGACGGCTCCGAACGCCGGACAGCGAACGGTTTTCCGTCTCACCGGCCGTGGCTCTCGAGCGGCTCGTCGGCGACGACAACGCGCTCGCGACCGCGTCGACGGTGTTCCTCGTCCTGGCGATCGGGGCGGCGATCAGTGCGTTGTTCGTAGCCGTCCTGTTTCCCGTGTCGGCCGGCGGGTTCAGCGAACTCGCGCTCTACAGCGAAAACGAGGCCGGCGAGGTCGTCGCCGGCGAACTTCCCAGCGAGATCGAGTCCGGGGAATCGATCCCCCTGACGATCGCGATCGAAAACCAGGAGGGGACCGACCGGGAGTACACGGTCGTCGTCCAGGAGCAGTTCCTCGAGGACGGGACGGTCGTCGAGCGCACGGAGTTACGGCGCATCGACGCGACGGTGTCGGACGGCGCGACGGGGACCGGAGAGCGATCGGTGACGCCGACGGCGGAGCCGGGTGACACGGTTCGGATCAGCGTGTTGCTCTACGACGGCGATCCGCCGACTTCCCCGACGAACGAGAACGCAGCCGAGGAGACCCATTTCTGGGTCACGGTGACCGAGGAGTGAGAGCGGGTCGCGACTCGCCAGCCGGAGTTCGTTCGACGGAGTCCGATTTCTTTCGCCCGCCACGGTGATCCTGTTCTCGAGGAGACGGCGGCGAACGTCGCGTTGTGGAGAGCGGTATCGGAATCACCGACAGTCAGTGCGAACCCGATCACACGGACGCGTCGGCGACGTGGAAACGGGTCGACCGAACGGAGCGGTCGCCAGACCGCTCGCACGGAACGGTGTCGAGGGATACCTCGGGAGGAGAGCGCCGGCTGCGGCAGGGAACAGGAGCGGCAGAACGCGGGAATCCGGTCGGCTATCGGCTCGCACGCTGGAACGGAAGCTGTAGCTCCGGACGCCGTGAGACGTGCTGTGCGACCGAGAGACCGAGGACGACGACACAGAGTGCGAGTGCAATGATCGGAGCCATGGCCGTCGTCAACGGTCCGATCGCGAACGCCGCCAGTCCGAACGCGACGCACCCGAGGACCGTCACGGCCGCGTACCGCCGATGCCACTGCGTTTGATCCTCGAGGTGGCGATCGAGATACGGTTCGAAGCGCTCCGTGCTCGGCAACAGCTCGATCTCGTGACCGTCCGGGTCCCAGTCGACGATACCGTGGTCCTCGAGCATGGGCAGGTGGGTCTGGTACAGCGAGATGTAGACCCGCCGTCGCTGTGTTCGGGTCACGTCGTCGATATCGGTGTCGTTCTCCCAGGCGGCGACCTGTTCGACGAGCGGGGCGAGGTCGCAGGACCCGCCCTGCCGTTTCAGGAACTGGACCGTTCGCCGCCGGCGCGCATTGCTAAAGACATCGAACAGTTTGGCTTGCGTGAGTTCGCTGTCAGACATGTGTGCTCTCGTCGTGTCGGATCGGCTCCCGGTCCCGTCCGACGGGTGTGGTCGGATTCCTCACAGCAGGGGATGCCATCGTGTGACACTTTACTATCACACTGCTACCCGTCCGAAAGCGAATTGTACCAGTTAGCACCCGTGACTGACGTCTCATACGAGGGT
The DNA here is from genome assembly GCF_020405205.1 of Natrinema salinisoli. Classification (NCBI taxonomy): domain Archaea; kingdom Methanobacteriati; phylum Methanobacteriota; class Halobacteria; order Halobacteriales; family Natrialbaceae; genus Natrinema; species Natrinema salinisoli. The sequence continues at coordinate 1,490,294 of NZ_CP084469.1, forward strand.
TTTCGGATCTACCCCGGCGGGGACGCTCCGTCGCGGGCGTAAACGAGCGGGAGACGGCGGTCGCCGTCCGTTCGGCTCGGTGATACTGTAGTTCGTGGCTACGGACGCCACAGGCCGGGGATAACAAAGCCTCGTTACCGGCTGTTTGAGCACGACTGCCCACGCGGGTATCGATTCACTATGAAACGAATACGGGACGGACCACGAGATGAATTACCGGTTCGAACGGACGCGACGGGCCGTCGTCGCGGTCGAGCGAGCGAGAACAGGGGACCCTCGCCGGACGAAAGAGGTGAGAGCCGATGAGCGAAGCGGTCCGTGAGGTGATACGCGGCGACGGTTGTCTGATCGACGACGACGCAACGGTCGGCTACGGCGAGTTCGACGACCCGACTCGGATCGGCGACGACGCGACGATCAGGGCCGGGTCGATCGTCTACGGCGACGTGACGATCGGCGACGGGTTCGCGACCGGCCACGACGTGCTGGTTCGCGAGGGGACGACGATCGGCGACGGCGTCCTCGTCGGAACGAAGACGGTCATCGACGGGGAGACGACGATCGGCGACAACGTCAGCCTCCAGACGTCCGTCTACGTCCCGACGCAGACGACGATCGGGAGCAACGTCTTCGTCGGCCCGGGGGCGGTGTTGACCAACGACGAGTACCCCGTCCGAACCGACGACGGACTCGAGGGGCCGACGATCGAGGACGGCGCATCGATCGGTGCGAACGCGACGCTGTTGCCGGGCGTCACCGTCGGCGAGAACGCGTTCGTCGCGGCCGGTGCCGTCGTCACCGAGGACGTCCCGGCCGACAGTCTGGCCGTCGGGACGCCTGCCACCGTCCAGGACTTACCCGAGCCGCTCGAGGGGGCGAACCAGCTCGCATGACCGAACCGAATCCAGAGACCGACGGCGGTATCGATTCCGGTGGCGGTTCCGAGTCCGGCACTGACGCCGGTGTGGGTACCGACGGGACGGACAGCGAGCTCGGATCGAACGGAGAGCCGACGCCGGTTCCGATCGCTGATCCGGAGCTCAGTGCCGACGCGATCGAACGGGTCGAATCCGTGCTCGAGAGCGACCGGCTCGCCGACGGGCCGGAAGTGAGAGCGTTCGAGGACGAGTTCGCGACCTACTGTGGTGCCGACGAGGGAGTCGCGACGGCGAACGGAACGACCGCGCTCCACGCCGCGCTCGAGGCGCTCGGCGTCCAAGACGGTGACGCGGTGATCACCTCGCCGTTTTCGTTCGTGGCGAGCGCGAACGCGATTCGACTGGCCGGCGGGACGCCGGTCTTCGCCGATATCGATCCCGAGACGTACACCCTGGACCCGGACGCCGTCGAGCGAGTACTCGAGGAGCGAGACGACATCGTCGGTATCCTTCCCGTCCACCTCTACGGGCTGCCCGCCGACATGCCCGCGCTGTGTGCCCTGGCGGACGAACGCGATCTGTTCGTGGTCGAAGACGCGTGTCAGGCCCACGGAGCGGCGATCGACGGCACTCGAGTCGGCGGGTTCGGCGACGCCGCGTGCTTCTCGTTCTATCCCACGAAGAACATGACGACCGGCGAGGGCGGAATGATCGTCACCGATCGGGACGATATCGCCGACCGAACCGCGAGCTACGTCAATCACGGCCGGGACACGAGCGGCACCGGGGGATACGACCACGTCGATCTCGGCCACAACTACCGACTGACGAGCGTCGCCGCGGCGATCGGCCGCGTCCAACTCGAGCGGCTGTCGCAGTTCAACCGCGCTCGGCGGGAGAACGCCGCCGTGTACGACGACCGGTTCGCCGACCTCCCGCTCGAAACGCCGACGGTGCCGGCGGGCTCTCGACACGTCTACCATCAGTATACGGTTCGGACGGACGACCGGGACGGGCTCGAGACGACCCTCTCGGAACGGGAGGTCGGAACCGGCGTCTACTACGAGACGCCGATCCACCGCCTGCCGGCCTACGAAACGGTCAGCACGGCCGCGGCGACGCTACCCCGAGCCGAACGGGCGGCCGACGAAGTCCTCTCGCTCCCCGTCCATCCCGGGCTCTCCGAGCGCGACCGACGGATCGTCGTCGAAGCAGTGTGCGATCACTTTGCCAGTCAATGACTACGAACCGTAGGACGAACACAACGACCGAAGAACCGATTCGGGCCGGTGTCATCGGCGTCGGCTCGATGGGACAGAACCACGCCCGCGTCTACGGCGAACTACCGACCGTCGACCTCGTCGGTGTCACGGACCGTGACGACGAGATCGCCCGGAACGTCGCCCGCGAGCACGGAACCGAGCCAGTCGGACTCGAGGCGCTGCTCGATCGGTGCGATCTCGTCACGGTGGCCGTCCCGACCGGAGCCCACTACGAGACGGTTTCGACCTGCCTCGACGCGGGCGTCCACGTCCTCGTCGAGAAGCCGATCGCCGGGACCGTCGAGGAGGGGCAGCAGCTGGCCGAGCACGCCCGCGAGGCCGGGCTGGTGTTGCAAGTCGGTCACATCGAACGGTTCAATCCGGCAGTCCAGACGGTCGAAGATCTGATCGGCGACCTGGACGTGATCGGCGTCGAAGCCGAGCGGCTCGGCCCGCCGGTCGACCGGACGGCACCGGGCAACGTCATCTACGACCTGATGGTTCACGACGTCGATATCGTCGGGTCGATACTCGACGCGAAACCGCGATCGATCGCCGCGATGGGAACCGACGACGGGCAGTACGCCACCGCGACGATCGAGTACGGCGACGTCGTCGCGACGGTGACCGCGAGCCGCGTCACCCAGAAGAAGGTGCGAAAGCTCACCGTCACCGCCCGCGACTGCCTCCTCGAGGTGGACTACCTCGAGCAGTCGGTGTTGATCCACCGCGATTCCTACCCCGAATACCTCTCGGGCGACGGCCAGCCCCGCTACCGCCACGAGAGCGTCGTCGAACGCCCCCACGTCGACACCGGCGAACCGCTGCGATACGAGCTCGAGTCGTTCGTCTCGGCGGTTCGATCCGGCTCGGAACCGGTCGTCACCGCCGAGGACGGCATTCAGGCGCTCGAGACGGTCCAGTTGATCGACCGGCTCGCGACGGGGCCGACGGACGACGGCGAGGACGATCCGTCTCGGGAACCGGAGGTGGAAGCCTGATGCCCGGAGGTTCGAACGGTCGAACTGACGGAAGCGACGAAACCGACGAAATCGATTCCCGGGCGGCGTCCGGGCTGTACGGCTCGAGCCGGTCGGAACGCCGACAGCGCGACCGGTTGACGAACGGCGAGCTCCCGGTCGCGGTCTACGGACTCGGCAAGATGGGACTCCCGCTCGCGGCCGTCTACGCCGAGACGACGGGCAACGCGATCGGCGTCGACGTCGACCCCGCAGTCGTCGACGCGGTTGCCGACGGCGAGAGTCACGTCGTGGGGGAGCCTGGACTCGACGAGCTCGTCGCCGAACAGGTCGACGCCGGTCGGCTCACGGCGACGACGGACGGGACGGAAGCGGCCGAGACGGCACGAATCCACGTCATCATCGTTCCGACGCTGCTGGATGACGACGACCAACCGGACCTCTCGACGGTCGAATCCGTCGTCGACGATATCGCGGCCGGCCTCGCTCCCGGCGACCTGGTGATCGCGGAATCGACGCTCCCGCCGGGGACCTGTCGCGACGTCCTCGAGCCACACCTCGCGGCCGAAAGCGACCTCTCGCCCGACGAGTTCGGGCTCGCGTTCTGTCCGGAACGGACGTCGTCGGGGACGGCGCTGCGGGACATCCGCGGCCGGTACCCGAAGGTCGTCGGCGGCGTCGACGACGAGAGTACGCGAGCCGCAGCGATAGTCTACGGCGAACTCTCGGACAACGACGTTCACGCGGTTTCCGACGCGACGACGGCGGAAGCCGTCAAGGTGTTCGAGGGGATCTACCGCGACGTCAACATCGGCCTCGCGAACGAGCTGGGTCGACTCGCCGACGAGCTCGGAATCTCCGTCCGCGAGGCGATCGACACGGCCAACGACCTCCCGATGTGTCAGTTACACGACCCGGGCCCCGGCGTCGGCGGTCACTGTATTCCCTACTACCCGCACTTCCTGCTCGACCGGACCGACGAACCGATGCACGTGACGCGGACGGCTCGCCGGGTCAACGACGAGATGCCGTCAGTCGTCGTCGAGCGGCTCGAGCGGGAACTCGAACGCGTCGACACCGACCTCGCTGACGCCTCTGTCGTCGTCCTCGGGATAACGTATCGCCCCGGCGTCGAGGAAACCCGCGCCTCGCCCGCGATCGACGTCATCGACGCGCTGCACGAGCGGGGGGCGGCCGTCGCGGGCGTCGACCCGCTCGTCGATCCGGCCGACTACGGCGCGCGGCCGGTCGCGACGGACGACCTGACCGAGGAGGCGTTCGACGCCGCCGTGATAGTCACTCCCCACGAGGCGTTCGACCGAATCGACTGGGACGCCCTCGAGCCCACGGTCGTCGTCGACGGACGGGACGCGGTCGATCTCTCGGAGACGGCACATCGCGAGTACGCCTTCGCGGGCTCGAGCGACGGCCGGCCGCCGCGTCGTGAGCGAACCCCCGTTTCGGAGACGGAGACCGGATCGACACCGGCGGACGGCGAACCGACGCCTCGGCGGACGGACGGTGGAAACGATGTATAAGGGAAAACGGATCGGCGTCGTCGTGACGGCCTACGACGAGGCGGCGTTCGTCGGTCGCGTCATCGAGACGGTCCCGGACTTCGTCGATCGGATCTACGCCGTCGACGACGGTTCGCCGGACGAGAGCTGGGACGTGATCCGACGCGTCGCCGAGACCATCAACGAAACCGCGGCCGATGGAGACACCGAACCGGCTCTCACGGTGGCCGACGGGGGAGACGACCGGCGCGTCGTCCCGATTCGCCACGAGGAGAATCACGGCTACGGCGCGGCCGTCAAGACGGGCTACCGTCGTGCCGTCGACGACGAGATCGACGTCGTCGCCGTCATGAACGGCGACGGACAGATGGATCCCGCGATTCTCGATCGGATCATCGACCCCGTGGTTACCGGCGAGGCCGACTACGCCAAGGGGAACCGACTCCTCCATCCCGAGGACCGCGAGGACATGTCGCGGTTCCGGTTCGTCGGAAACGCCATGCTCACCGGCCTCTCGAAGTTCGCCTCGGGCTACTGGTCGATCGGGGACCCCCAGAACGGGTATACGGCCATCTCGCGGGAGGCGATCGAGTGGCTCGACCTCGAGTCGATCACCGATCAGTACGGCTTCCTCAATCACCTCCTGACGCATCTCAACGTCGCGGGGTATCGGGTCGCGGACGTGCCGATGTCGGCCGTCTACGGCGACGAGGAGAGCAGTATCAAGTACGTGCCGTTCGTCCGGTTCGTCTCGCTGCTGTTGCTCCAGAGTTTCTGCTGGCGGCTGAAGACTCGGTATCTCGTTCAGTCGTTCAATCCGGCGGTCGTCTTCTACGGGACGGCCGCCCTGGGTCTCGCCGGCGGGCTGTCGGGAATCGTCGGCTCGCTCGGCCGGGCGGCGCGAGGCGAGGACGGCATCGCGGGTGTGGCCGCCTCGTTCGTCGCCGCGTTGCTCGGTCTCGTCTCCCTCGGCACCGCGATCCGGCTCGACGCCGAGGCGAACGAACCCCTCGAGGTCCAGTCGGTCGATCGCACTGGAGCGGCGAAACGGGAGCGAGAGCAGGAGGATCGAACGGCAGCACACCCGGGCTCACGGTAACGCCGGGCTCGGGGACCGCAACGTCGTTCGAACCGCGTCGCGTTCTCGCGACGACCGGCGACGGTACATGCGATTTCTGCCGACGGTGGCGAACGGGACGATATCGACTCCGGAACGGACAGCGGACTCACTCGATGGAGTACGTGACGATGTCCTCGCTCTCGCAGGCGGGACACCGATTCGTTCCGGCCGAGACGTTCGTTCCGCAGTTTCGACACTCGTAGACGACCGTGACTGAGGGGACGCCGTCGCCGTCTTCCGAAGCGGATTCGGGAGTGTTCGCCGCGGTATTTCGACCGGGTAACAGTTCACTGAGGAGTGTGGAGAGACTCATAGAACGGGGGCTTGTCGGACCTTTTCCGGATACGAATAAAAGTGTTTCGTGAGCAACGAGACGACAGTCGTGTCGGTGAGACGGTATCGGCGCGAAGAGCGAACGATCCCTCAGATCGTCCGTGAACGCGGCTGTAGTGCTCGTTTCGTCGACCCGTCGAGTCGGCCGGGTTCGCCTCGAGAGGTGGCCACGTCGACGAGGAGGTCGGTGAGGTTCACCAGCCCGCCCACGTACTCCCGCCGTCGGTCCTGCCACCGGTCGCGTGCATCGTCGTCCGCGAGAATCTCGAGAGATCGATCGCGAATCGCCTCGTACTCGTCGAACTGCTCGGCCAGGCCGGCGCGCTCGAGTTCCCGGAACTCCCCGTACTCGTGGTCGTCGGTCCCGCGATAGCGGAAGGCGGGCGTTCCGAGCAGCGCGGCTTCGGTGGCCATCGTCCCGGTGTCGGCGACCAGCAGCGAGGCCTCTGCCATCGCATCGTGGATCAACGCGGGGTGGAGGTCGTACGGTCGCGCCGGGAGGCCCCGGAGATCCATCTCGTTGCCCTCGTCGGAGACGAAAACGGTCGCCGCCTCGCTCAGCCGCTCGATCAGGTCCCGTCGCTGGTCGGGCCGAAATCCCTCGAGGCCCGCGTCGTGGAGCGCGTCGAGGGCGTTGAATCGGACGATGACGTACGGTTCGTCCGGATCGACGTCGAGGTACTCCCGAATATCCCCGTTCGTCTCGAAGACGTCCGGATGGAGATAGGCGCACTCTTTGAAGCCGTCGAAGGTGTAGTGGTCATCGCCGAGATCGCGGCGAGTGACCGCCGGCGAGAGGATACAATCGGCGAAGGGGCGCGAGACGGTGTGGTTGAAGTCGCCGGGTTCGTCGTCGAGCACGAGTACTACCGGCGTCCGCGTGAGCGTTCCGGCATAGGCGGCGAAGGGGCCGCGACCGAAGACGACGTCGGGAGCGAACCGAAGCGCTTCGATCCCGATCCTGCAAAACTGGCCGCCGAGCTCGCGGGCGAACTGAAGCGTCGAGTATCCGTCCGTCCGGTGGCCGCCGTACACTCGGTAGGGCAGCTCGAAAAAATCGAGTAGGTCGGTCGTACAGGCGTATTCCCGGGTGAGCACGAGCACCTCGTGTCCCGCTTCCTCGAGCCGATCGACGGTGTGTCTGTACAGGTGAACGTGTGCGGGCGTGTTCGCCAGGACGAGGATCCGCATCGACGTTCGCTACCCGCTCTCGGCCCATTGTAATCGCATAGCTACACCGCCTGTCGATCGAACGTCGGCATCTCCGGCCGCCACGTCCCGGTGTACGTGAAGAAAACTCCCGAAGCGGTGTGGCTAACAAAACGACGTCAGTCCCTTCTTTCAGGCACTTCGAGATGGACGTCCTCACGCTTACGACGAACGCCGACGCCCCGTTCATGATCCAGCAGATGGCCGCGCTCGAGGACCGGGGCGTCTCGTTTTCGACGCTGTCGGTCGCCGGCGACGTCGACGCCGATACCGACCGGAGTCCGGCGGACTACGTTCGCACCGTTCCGAAAGTCGTCCGGGAAGCGGGAAACGGCTACGACCTGATCCACGCTCACTACGGCCTGACGGCACCGATGGCGCTCGCACAGGTCCGGAAACCGGTCGTCCTCTCGCTGTGGGGGTCGGACGTACACGGACCCGTTGCCCCCATCAGTCGGCTCTCCGTCCCGCTGTGTGACGCGGTCGTCGTCATGTCCGAACGGATGCGCGAGGCCCTCGGCAGCGACTGCACGGTGATTCCGGACGGCGTCGACCTCGAGACGTTTCGGCCGGAACCCCAGGCTCGTGCCCGATCGAGGGTCGGGTGGGACGACGAGGACGCGTATGAAGTACTATTCCCGTACCCGCCCGCACGCGAGGTGAAGAACCACCCGCGGGCCGAACGGATCGTCACCGTGGTCGACAATCTCCTCGAGCGCCCGGTGCGGCTCCGGACCGTCTACGGCGTCGATCACGACGCGGTCCCGGACTACATGAACGCCGCCGACGCGCTCCTGTTGACTTCCGACAGCGAGGGATCGCCCAACTCGGTGAAGGAGGCGCTGGCCTGCAATCTCCCCGTGGTCGCCCTCGACGTCGGCGACGTCCGGGAGCGACTGGCCGGCGTCGACCCGTCGCACGTCGCCACCAGCGACGACGAATTGATTCGCGGACTGATCGACGTCCTCGAGCGGGGCGAACGGTCGAACGGCCGGGAGGCCGCCCGCGAGGTCAGTATCGACCGGACCGCAGAGCGGATGCTCGAGGTCTACGAGCGGGTCGCCGGCCGGCCCATCGAGACCGAGGGCGAGAAGCGGCCCGCACGGAGCGTCCCTCGAGTCGAGTGAGCTCACCGAAGCGTCATCTCCGGGGCAAGTGGTTCACGTCGGACCGGAGTCCGTCACAGTGCGAGTGAATTCAGTCTGCGAGACCGGCCGTGTATCGTCACTCGACCTCCGACACGGAGGTGGAGTGTGAGTGCTAGTTCTCGGTGTCGCCCTCGAGCGCGACGCAGTCGAGCTCGATCGTCTCGAACGCCTGATCGCTCGAGAGGATCGCGTCGTTCGCGAGCGCTGCGTGGAAGGCATCGAACGTGTTTAACCCGTCGTCGATGTACGCCGACGCCTGAAACACGGTATCCGGATCGACGTCCGTCTCGGCGAGTTCGATGATCGCGAGCGTCGCTTCCTCTCGATCGAATGCGAACCGCTCCTCGACCAGAAAGAGTTCGATGAACGTCGCCAGCGAGACCTCGAGTTCGCCGCGGTGCTCGTCGAGTTTCGATTCCGCGCGATCGGCGAGCCAGTCGTCGGCTTTGAGTAGCGCGAGCCAGAAATCCGTATCAGCGTACATGCTCGGTCGCTTGTTCCCGACCTTCGTCGAGCCCAGCCTCCCGCAGTTCGTCCATGGACGCGGCTTTCAACTCGTCGCTGGCGGCGTTGCGCAGCGACTCCAGTGGATCGTCCGGAACGGGCATGAGTTTGATACCGTCTTCCAGTTCGACGAGCCGATACCGCTCGCCGAAGCGCTCGCGGACCGCCTTCGGAATCGTGATCCGTCCGCGTTCGTCCGTGGTGATCTCGGACATACCTACCTAATGACGACGAGCGGGCAAGAGATAAATCTATTCCCATTCGTTTATCACGAGTGGGATCTACGGAGTCCATTGACCAGTTATCCTGGTGTGATGTGAGTCACGAGAAACTACCCGGGTCCACTTCGATTCGTCCGGATCGACGATCGGACTTATTGGACTTCCGCCCGATACCACGCCATCGCCTCGGGCACGTGCGCCTCGAGGGGCTGATACTCGTAGCCCAACTCCTCGCTGGCTTTTCTCGAGGTGTAGAACAGCCGCTGGGTCGCGAGCTGGGCCATCTCTCGGTCGAAGGGGAATACCCGGCGATCGGCGACGGCGTCGACGACTTCGGCGACGGGGCCGGCGGCGTGGATCGCGGTCGCGGGAACGCGGATCCGTGCGGGGGAGCCGTCGGCGGCGTCGGCGATCCGGGAGACCGCTCGCTGGTAGGTGAGGTTCTCGCCGCCGAGGATGTAGTGTTCGCCGCTGGAGCCGTGCTCGGAGGCTGCTACCAGGCCGTCGACGACGTCCGAGACGCCGACGATGCTCAGGCCGCCCGGGAGGTGGGCGGGCATCGTTCGTTCGACGCCCATCGCGAGCAGCTGGGCGGTGAACGCCTCGTCGCCGGGGCCGAAGATCGACGTCGGGTGGACGGTGACGGCATCCCCGTCCGTTTCCGCGTATCGATCGACCAGGTTCTCCGCCTCGGCTTTCGACGCCTGGTAGGCACCGATCGGTTCGGCCACGTCAGTCTCGTCGGCGAAATCCGCGTCACCCTGTGGTCGGCGCGTCCCGGCGGTGCTGGTAAACACCACCCGACCTGCATCGCTGCGACGACACGCTTCGAGCACCTGCTCGGTCCCGTCGCGATTCACCTCCCGGACGGTCTCGGGGCCGGCGTCCCAGAGGCCGATCCCCGCGAGGTGGAAGACGGCGTCGGCACCGTCGACGAGTTCTCGCAGCGTCTCGTCGTCGAAGAGATCGCCGACGTACCAGTCCACGTCCTGAAGCTCACCGCGGTCGGACGTCGGTCGGCTGAGCCCGCGGACCGTCCAGCCCGCCTCGAGCAGGCGGTGACAGAGGGCCGACCCGAGGAACCCGGTCGCGCCGGTGACCGCCGCGGTCCGAGATTCGGTCGTCGCGGTCATCGACCACCCTCGAGTTGCGGCGGGACGGCGTCGCCGGCCACGGCCGCGTAGACGCGGTAGGCCGTTGAGACGGCGGGATGCGTGTCGTCCGCCGGTGGCAACCCGCCCGCCGGTATCCGGTCTCGGAGGCGTTCGAGGTCGACGTCGACTCCCTCCACGGCGACCGGTCCCTCGTCCCCGCGAGCCGTCTCGAGCGCCTCATCGGTCTCGATCGACCGCCCGAGCAGTGAGGTCGCGACGGCGTCGACGGCGGGTGCCGATCCCGCGAAGAGCGTGTTCGCGGCGACGGGATCGCCGCCGTATGCGGTCGTCGCGTCCAGCACCGCAATCGCAGGATCGAGGACGCGCGTCGCCGCGATCGGGGCCCGCGAGGGGGCTGCGTCGCACTCGACGAGCGAGCCGAGCGTTCGCATCGCACCCGCGGCCGGCCCGTCCTCGGTCGGCCGTAGCGACGGCACGACGACCACGCGACTCTCGGCGAGGCGATCCGGTACCGAGAGCGAGACCGGACGCCCGTCGATCGCGCAGACCTCGTCGGTCCGAGCGTCGTCCGCCAGATCGACGACCGTCGCGTCGAATCGCTCCAGCAGGCTCACATAGCCGAGATACGCCGCGGTTCGGTCGAAAGAGATCCGCTCGTCGCTCGCGCCGGCGACGGCGATTTCCGCGTCCGTCCGCCGCTCGAGGCGGGCGACGATCGAGCCGACGACGGCGGGGTCCGTGACCATGCCCGACGAGGGGTGGAACGGGTAGTGTGCATCCGGCACGACGGTGATCCGATCGGCGTCCGCGAGCGTCTCGAGGGCCGACCCGAGCACGTCTCGAACCGGCGACTCGAGGGCGGCCATTCGGGCGTCGATATCGGGAACCCAGCCGCGGCGGTCGGCGGCGTCGACGGCGGCTGCACGGACCGGCGCGGAGCTCATGGGGACACCTCCGGCGTCTCGAGCCCGTCGGGAGCCGCGTCCGCCTCCTCTCGGTCCGCGGCGAGCTCGTAGGCCCGTTCGGCGAGCGCGAGCGTGCGCCGGCCGTCGGCCCCGTCGATCGGCGGCTGCTCGCCCTCGCGGACCGCGGTGCAGAAGTCCGCGAACGCGTCGTAGTGGGCCTGGAGGTAGAACGTGGGACCAAAGACGTCCGGCTCGTCCCCGGTAAGTCGACTCGCGACGTTCGACAGCGCCGATTTAGCCGCGCCCGCGTAGAAGTTCTCCGGCAGGTGGTCCTGGTTACTGATCGTCCCCGTCACGCCCTCGAGGCGCAGCCGGGTGTTGACCTCCGGCAACTGCTCCCACTGGTAGGTGCCACAGTGGAGCGTGATCGTCGTTCCCGTCTCCGGCGCCTCGACGAGCACGGTCGCGGCGTCCTCGGCCTCGGTATCGAGCGTCCGCCCCATCGCCGCGTCCCTGATCTCGAGGTCGCCGAACAACCACTCGAGAACGTCGAAACAGTGAATTCCAAGTTCGAACAGCGAGCCGCCGCCGGCCGCGTCGGGGTCCATGGGCCATTCGGGCGGCGCCTCGCCGGCGGGCGGTCGACCGAGCGGGTGATCGTTGAGTCGCGTGATCGAGGCGTAGGGAACGTGGCCGACGCTCCCCTCGTCGTAGGCGTCTTTGACTCCTGCCATGTCGGGCTGGTAGCGCAGCGTGTGATCGACACCGACGGCGATCCCCGCCTCGCGGGCGGTCTCGAGCAGTCGATCGGCCTCCTCGGTCGATCGGGCGAGGGGTTTCTCGACGAAGACGTCGACGCCGGCCTCGGCGGCCCGCTCGACGGCGTCGGCGTGGAGGAAGGGAGGAAGAGCGACGACCGCCGCGTCCAGCTCCTCGGACTCGAGCAGCGTCCCGTAGTCGTCGTACGTGCGAGAAACGCCGGCACGTTCGGCTCGCGTGCGGTTCTCGGGAACGGCGTCGGCGGCCGCCACGACCTCGACGCCGGACATCGAGACAGCCGATTTCAGGTGTACTGAGCCGATGTTTCCGACCCCGAGAACGCCGAGCGACAGTCCAGTCGAGCCGGTCAATCGGTTCAAAAGCGGTAGTGCCATCTGCCAGAGACCGGGGCAGCAGCGGGCTTTGTTATCGGCGTCGTATCAATCTGGGGCCGCGTGTAGCATCTCGTTCACGCTCGCTCGCCGGCTGTAGCCACGGAATTCGATCATGACGGACGACAGGTCAGTTCCAGCTCACGGTCGGATGGCCGTCGGCCACCGTCGACACGCCGGTGATTCGACAGGCGACGTCGGCCATCGTCTCGACGGTCAGATCGGTCTCGGAACGGCGCTGATCGAGGTAGGCGAGGATCGCACGCATGCGACGATCGTCCCGCTCGTGGGTCAGGTTGTTCGGGTGGAGCCACATGTGGAAAACCCCGTCGTTCGTCGCTGCTTCGTCGATGCCGTACCGAGCGAGCGCGACCATCGGATCCTCCCAGACCGATTCGGCGACCGTCCGCGCGTGCCCCTCGAACCCGAAGAGGAATATCGAAGCGGGTATATCGACGAGCCCGTGTTCGTCGATGGTGGGTTCCACGAGTATCGATCGGTTGAGCACCGTCAGGTCGAACATACACCGAACGCCGTATCCGGTCGGCGATTTGCTGCGATAGGCGCTGATCCCATGGTCGGCCAGAACGTCACGGTGGCCGACGTCGTTGCGCGGATAAACGAACGATTTGACTGACTGGTTCCAGTCCGTGGCGATTTCGATACTGCGCTCGAGTTCGGCGACTGCGAGCTCGCGGTCCGTCTCGGGCCGACCGAAGAGGACGTGGGAAAACGAGTGGCTGGCGAACTCGTGATCGACGTCCGACTCGAGGGTTTCTCGCACGAGGTCCGGACCGAAGCGCAAGTCTTCGCGATCCCGCCAATCGCCTCGTTCGCGTTCGAACCAGCCGTCCGGGGCCGGGTGGTCGGCGTGCTCTCCGTCGCAGCGATCGAGCAGCAGGTGACCAACGACCGCCCAGGTCGCCGGAATGTCGTACTCCGAGAACAGATCGAGCAAAACCGACCACCCGCGGCGACCGGCCTCGACCCGTTCGGACGGCGGATTCGGAAGATCGTGAAAGCCCCAGCCCAGTTCCGCATCGAGAGAGATCACGACGCTACCCACAGCAACCACCCCGTCGGTCCTGTTCCATAGCCCAACTGCTTTCTCTCGGATATCTTTGTTATGAATTTCCTGCCTGGGTCACTTGTCCTCATCGTGAGCGTACGCGGCCAGTAAGCGGGAATTGTGCGCGAGGGTCGGTGAGATTAGCAGTAATTCGATCGAACAAGAACACGTCAATCGAGCCGGATACTGAAGCATCTCTATAACAAAGCGGTCCTCGGCCGATCAGCAGGATAGCAGGCGTTCGTAACGTCTCAACTGTTCAATCATGAGCGGATCTACAATACCCTCCGAGCGAGCGTTCGTGCTCGGACTCGACGGCGTACCGTGGAGACTCATCGAGCGATGGAGCGACGAGGGTGAACTCCCGAACATCGCCCGGGTTCGCGAGGAAGGCGCATCCGGTACGCTCGATAGCACGCGTCCACCGACGACGCCGCTCGCGTGGCCGTCGATCGCGACGGGCGTCTGGCCGGACAAGCACGGCATATACGGCTTTCAAAACCTCTCTTCGGAGTATAGTCACGAAATGTATACGAGCCGCGATCTCGCACAGCCGGCCCTCTGGGACCAGCTCGGACCGTCCCACGTCGGAAACGTGCCGATGACGTATCCGGTCCGCGAGATCGACGGCACCATGGTCACCGGGATGATGACTCCCTCGACGGATCGGGAGTTCGCGCACCCGCCCGAACTACAGGACGAGATCGACGCCCGGATCCCGAACTACGAGATCAGCCTCGACTACCCCGAGTACGCCGATCGACCGGACGAGTTCGAGGCCGCCGTCGACGAGATGCTCGCCAAACGCCGCGAACTCATGCAGATCCAGATGGATCGGGCCGGTGACGACTGGCAACTGTTCTTCTTCGTCTACACCGCACCCGACCGGTTCCAGCATCTCGTCTGGGACATGGATCGATTACTCGCTCACTACAAGAAACTCGATCGGATCGTCGGCGACGTCGTGGACTACACGGACGACCACGACGCGGACCTCTACATCGTTTCCGACCACGGCTTCGGCCCGATCGACGAACTCGTCTACGTCAACCGTATCCTGGAACGGGAGGGGTACCTGTTCCAGCGCGAGGACGAGGGTACTCGAGGGGCGCTCGCGAGCCTCGGTATCTCCCGCGACGCCATTACCGGCGCACTCAGCCGCGTCGGGATCACCGAAGAAACGCTCGTGCAGTCGCTCCCCCGACGGCTGGTCGACTCCGTCGCCGAACAGATCCCCGGCGACCACGCCCTCTACGACGTCGACTACGACCGCACCGTCGCGTTCGTTCACGATACGGGCAACTGCTACATCAACGACACCGACCGCTTCGATAGCGGTCTCGTCGCCCCGAGCGAAGTAGCGCAGGTGAAAGCCGACATCAGAGCCGCGTTCGAGTCGGCCACCGACGAGAGCGGCGACCCGCTACTCGAGGTTCACGACGGCGACGAACTGTTCCCGACGGACGACGAGTCCCCGGATCTGGTGGTTAGCGGCCGCGGGGTCTACGAGTCCCGGAGCGGGATGTCCGAATCGGTCCTCGGCGACACCGGTACCTACGAGGCGAGTCACCGCAGCGAGGGGATCGTCCTGTGTCGCGGTCCCTCGATCGCAGCGGGGGCAACGTTGCGCGGTGCCCGCGTGGTCGACATCGCACCGACCCTGCTTCACGGAATCGGCGAACCGGTGCCGAAAAACGCCGACGGGCGGGTGCTGTTCGATGCCTTCGACAACGAAGCCACGCCGGCGAAGACCAAAGTCGAACGCACGGCGACGAGTCGGCTCGAAACCGACGAGGAGGTCGACGAGGAGTTCGGCGAGGTCGAAGATCGACTGAAGGGGCTCGGCTACATGGAGTGACGGAGGCCCGCCGAACGACGTGCCGGACGACACGTGGCGCTGTCCGCACAACGTGCTCGACGAATCGCGTTTTCGGTCCCGCAACCGGTGCGGTCGCGCGATGCCCGCGCAGTCAGGACTGGTTTCGCTCGAGCGACACGGTGATGACGTTTCCAGTTTCCGATCGGTCGAACGAGATGTGGCCGTCCGAGAGGTCGACGACCCAGTAGACGAGCCAGAGCCCGAGTCCGGACGTGTGATAGACGTCGTCCATTCCCCAGTCACCGGTCAGGACGCGGAATTCGACCTCCGGAATCGGCGGACAATCGTCCCGAATCTCGATGTCGACGGTTTTCGGCCCGGACCGAACGGTCACCGACAGCTCCGGATGGCCGTCCGTGGCGTGGCGAACGGCGTTCTCGAGCAGTTCCGTGATCGCCAGTTCGACCTCGTGGAGGGCGGTCGCCGTCGCCGACTCCGGTACCGTCGTTTCGATGGTCGCGTTCGGGTACCGGCCGCGTGTCGTTTCGATGGCGTCGGTGACGACCGGGACGAGATCGATCGCGTTCGGAACCGTGTTCCCGGTGAGCAAATCGATGATTTCGCGTTGCTTGTCGGTGCTCTCGAGGAGATCCCGGCCCTGCTGTCGAATGATTTCTGCGCGCCCGCGAGCCGGGTCGGACGCCTCGCTGGCGATGCACTCGGCGTTGCCGAGGATGACGGCCATATCGTTTCGCAGGTTGTGCCGAAGCAGCTTGTCCATGACTGCCAGTTGGCGTTCCCGCCGCCGTCGATCCGTGATATCTCGAGAGAAGCCGACGATCCGGACCACCTCGCCGTTCTCGACGATCGGTTCGGATCGCACCCACACCCACCTGCTGTAATCGGCCTCCGGATTGACGCGATACTCGATGTCGACCGATTCGCCGCTCGAAGCGCGTTCCATCGCCTCCCGAACGCGATCGATGTCGTCGGGGTGGACGACTTCGAGGAACTGCGTCGGATCCTCCCGGAGCGCCTCGACGGGGCGGCCGAAGACGTCCTCGTAGGCCGGGTTGACGAACAGTAACTCGGACCAGTCCCCGCTGAACATCCACAGGACGTCGCCGACCGTGCCGGCGATCGTGCGAAGTCGGCTCTCGGCGTCGCGGCGGTCTCGTTCCGCGGCCACTTGCTCGGAGATGTCCCGAGAGCTGACGACGTATCCCTCGAGGGTGTCGTCGGGGAGGTCGGTGAAGCGACTTTCCAGCCACACCCACTCGCCGTCGCTGGTCGCGTGGCGATAGCGGACCGTCGCCGACGGCTCGTTCGACGAACCGATCGCTCGGAACTGAGCTGCGACCGTCCGCTCGTCGTCCGGGTGGACGTAGTCACGGGCCGGCTGGCCGATAAGCTGGTCCGGTTCGTAGCCCAGAATCGCCTCACTCGCCTCGTTGACGTAGACGTACTGCAACTCGTCGTCGACCACGGCGATTTTGTCCTGCGTGTACTCGAGCAGGAACGGTGTCAGCTCTCCGATCTCCATTCGCCTGATCTGGTATGATTTGGGAGAGGGGGCAGAAAAACGTGTGGGAAACGTTCGCATTCCAGCGGCGTCCCCGTCCGACGGAGACCCGTCGGTTGAACGTTCTCGCACGGAGCGGACGGCCGCTCACCCGTTCTCGCGTTCCGCCGCGGCGATCGTGACTGTTCGGTATGCGATTATTTACTAATGTCCTGTCTCCGATCCGATGTAATCGGTCACAGAACGTTATGAACGGAGCCCAGATTCGAAGCGGTCCAGTCGCCCAAAGCGGCGTCTGGCCCGTCCACGACAACGGAGCCACTCGTCCGGTTCGAAGAGAGTGCGTCCACGCACTCGCCACGCGATCCACGCGACCGACCGAGGTGGCAATGCGATGAGGGTGTTGTCGGTGGTCGGCGCCAGACCGCAGTTCGTCAAAGCGGTCGCCGTCTCACAGCAACTCGAGCGAGACCACGAGGAACTCCTCGTCCACACCGGCCAACACTACGACGCCGAACTCTCCGAGGTGTTTTTCGACGAACTCGCCCTTCCGGAGCCGGCGTATCACCTCGGTGTCGGCTCCGCGCCCCACGCCACGCAGACGGCCGAGATGATGACCCAGTTGGAGCGAATCGTCGACGCCGAATCCCCCGACGTCGTCCTCGTCTACGGCGATACCAACTCGACGCTCGCGGGCGCACTCGTGGCGGCGAAATCGTCCCCGCTCCTCGCTCACGTCGAAGCCGGCTTGCGCTCGTACGATCGGTCGATGCCCGAAGAGACGAATCGTCGGCTCACCGATCACTGCTCCGACGTCCTCTTCGCACCGGGGCCACACGCGAAGCGGACCCTCGAGGAGGAGGGGATTTCGGAGAACGTGTACGCCCCCGGAGACGTGATGTACGATACGCTCCTCCAGATCAGGGAGCGACTCGACGGAGCCGCGACCGGCGAGCCCACCGTTCCCGACGAGTACGTCCTCGCGACGGTCCACCGCGCGAAGAACACGGACGATCGGGATCAGCTCGCGGGGATCGTCGACGCACTGACGCGACTCGCGACGCCGGTCGTCTTCCCGGCACACCCGCGGACGGTCGACTCGCTCCACGAACACGGCCTCTGGGAGCAGTTGACAGCGGACGTCCGCGTTATCGACCCCGTCAGCTACACCGAATTCATCGAACTGGTCGAGGGGGCACACTGCGTCGCGACGGACTCCGGCGGGGTCCAGAAGGAGGCGTTCTACCTGGACACGCCGTGCGTGACGCTCCGCGACACGACCGAGTGGACGGAGACGGTCGACGCCGGGTGGAACGAACTCGTCGGGGCGACGCCCGAGCGAATCGTCGACGCCGTTCGCGCCGCCGAGAATCCGCCGTCCAAGCCCGACCTGTACGGGAACGGGAACGCGGCGGCTCGCATCGTCACCCACCTCGAGCACCACGTGGACTGACATGACGGCGGACTTCGACTCCCGAACGGAACCCGTCCCACCAAACGAGGACGGGACCGATCGATCGCCGCTCGGAGACGGGCGGATAGCCGATCTCCCGCGCGATCAGTCTCCCCTCCCCGACGATTCCGCGTTCGCGCTGTGTCTGACCCACGACGTCGACCGCCCGTACAAGGGACTCCGATCGCTGTACTACGCCATGCGAGAGCGGCCGGGGTATCACCTGCGAACCGCGCTCTCGTCGTCGAATCCGTACTGGCAGTTCGACGAGATCATGGCCCTCGAGGAGGCGTTGAACGTCCGATCGGCGTTCTACGTTCTGAACGAACAACACCTGCTGGCCGATCGGTCGGTGCGGGAGTGGCTCTCGCCGGCGAACTGGGTCCAGCACCTGGGGCGGTACGATATCACGGCCCCCGATATCGTCGATGTCGTTCGCGAGCTCGACGCGGGCGGCTGGGAAGTCGGGCTCCACGGATCGTACCACTCCGCGGACGATCCGAACCGGTTGCGCGAGGAGAAGACCGCACTCGAGGACGTGCTCGGCCGGTCCGTCACCGGCGGTCGGCAACACTACCTGCGGCTCTCGGTCCCGGAGACATGGGAGTATCACCGTGCGATCGGTCTCGCGTACGATGCGAGCCTCGGCTCGAGCACGGATTGCGGGTTCCACGCGGGATACCGGCCCGTTCGCCCGTTCGACGACGACTTCCTCGTCTTCCCGCTGACGATCATGGAGCAAGCGCTCCCGGATCCCGGTACGGACTTCGAGGCCGCCCGCGAGACCTGCGAGCGACTGCTGACGGAAGCGGCGGAGAACGACGCCGTGATGACGGTTCTCTGGCATCCCCGCTACTTCAACGAGCGAGAGTTCCCCGGCTACCGAGCCCTGTACCGATGGCTCATCGAACGAGCACTCGAGCTCGGCGCGTGGGTCGGGTCGCCTCGAGACCTCCGCGCGGAACTCGAAGGCGACGCGAGCGGCGAGTCACGGGTTTCGAGCGTCGGACCGTGAGCCGGAACGGCTATCGGAGAACGAAATCGGTCGCGAACGGTGACCGGCGGTCGGAAATCAATCGCTGCCGACGCCGATCTGCGGTTTCGGTTCGGTTCGTTTCGGCTGGTCGAACTGCCGGACCGAATCGAGCGCGCTGACGTCCCCGCGGGCGGACGCGATATCGACGATCACGTCGGTGAGATTCGCCGTCCCCGAGAGGAACTCGTTTCGTCGCCGTTGCCACGTTTCGTCGACGGCATCGTCCCGAAGCAGGGTCGTCGACAGCTCGAGGATCTCGTCGAACCGAGACACGTTGTGGATCAGCCCCTCGTTCTCGAGTTCCACGAAGTTCCCCATGTCGGAGTCGCCGACGAACGAGTTGGATCGGATCGCCGGCGTTCCGAGCAGCGCGGCTTCGGTGACCATCGTCTGCGTATCGGCGATCAGCAGCGTCGCTTCGGCGAGCGCGTCGTGCATCAACGCCGGGTGAAGATCGAACGTCCGCGCCGGGAGGTCCGAGAGGTCGACGCCGTTTCCTTCGTCGGAGACGAGGACCCGCGCGTCGTCGCTGAGCCGTTCGACGAGACGGCGACACTGGTCGCCCGTGATCCCCTCCTTGCCGACGTCGTGTTGCGATCCGAACGCGTTGAGCCGAATGATCGCGTACGGTTCGTCGGCGTCGAGCTCGAGCCGCTCCCGGATCGACGGGTTCGGCGCGTAAACGTCCGGATGGAGGTACGCGCACTCTTTGAACCCGGAGAACACGTAGTGATTCTCTCCCAGATCCTTCCGGAAGGTGTGGGGCGTGAGAATGGCGCGAGCGAACGGCGTCGAAACCGAGTGGTCGAACGATGCCGGTTCGGAATCGATGAGCAGGACCGTCGGCGTCCGAGTGACTGCACCCGTGTGGGCCGCGTATCCCCCCATTCCGAAGACAAGGTCCGGGTCGAACCGTCGCGCGTGCCGGATAGCTCGCACGTAGTGCATCGGCAGGCGACTCAGCAGCGATCCCTTCGACGTGTCACAGTAGCCGTAGACCTCGAAGGGCAGTTCGTACCACTCGAGCAGATCGACCGTACAGGTGTAATCTCGAGCGAGGACGAGCACCTCGTGTCCGCGGTCCCGGAGCGTCTGTACGGCGTGTTTGTACAGATGAACGTGTGCCGGCGTGTTCGTGAAAAACAGGTATCTCATGTTGAAAGCCACCGTATTCTGGACGAAGAATAGGCAATTCACCGTGTTTGTTATCTCGGTCGTACCGATACGCACCGGCGAACGTATCACGAGCGCCGATTCTAGCGTAAACGGTACAGATCAGTAGCGAAGACATACCGGGATTCTCGAGACCGCTCCTCGCTCGAGGGGCGATCTCTCACCGATATCGCTGACTCCCGTCACGGGCTTAGGGGGCGATTGACATCCCTCTCTGCCTGACCGGACGAAGTGTACCGAGCGGCGGGAAAATGCGGTTCGCAATCCGTCCGTTCGCTCGGGGAAACACCCCTCGACCCTCACTCGAGGTAGCCGAGATCGGCGAGTCGGTCCTCGACTGCCTCGTCGGCGGTCGCGACGGAGTCGGTCTCGCCGAGTCGCGGGTACGATCGCGTTCCCGGCGGCTCGACGCAGGGGAGCGGGCGGCCGTCCATGCGATCGTCGATCGGGACGTCGAGCGTCGCGAGCACGGTCGGCGCGACGTCGAAGAGGTGGGCGTTGTCGATGCCGTCGGCGTGATCGATATCGACGCCGCGGGCCGCGAACGTCCCCTCGAGCTTGTGGTTCCACGGCTCGCTCGGCGGGCCGAACTGCTGCTCTCGGAGCGTCGCGGACAGGAAGTGATCGAAATCAGCCGGAACGGTGACGATGTCGACTGCGTGTTCGCTCTCGGGACCGTGAAAGAACTCCTCTCGAGGCCGAACGGCGTCGAAGATCGGCTCGCCGTCCGGCGTCCGCACGGATCGGAGGGCGTCGATGAGTCGGGTTCGAACGGTCTCGTACTCCTCGGGCGGGACGACGCCGTCGGGCTCGCGGCCCTCGACGTTGAGCCGGACGCCGAGTTCGACTCGCGACCGCACGTACGCGGTCGACGCCGGAAAGTCGACCTGCGTCGCGCCCGCATTGACGACCCCCGTCGGCGCGTACTTCGCGACGAGATCCTCGATTCCGAGCCGTTCGAGGACGGCTCCGATGCGCTGGCTGGTCACGCCGACCCGGGCGGCGGTCGCCATCGCGCGTTCGGCGACGCCCGGATCGCGACTGCCGGTGGCTTCCCCGCGCTTGAGGTCGTTTTCGCGAATCGTCGACCAGGCCGGCATTCCCCGGCCGCCGTTCTCGGTCGCGACGACCCCCTCTCGGCGAAGGTATTCGTTGACCCGGAATTCGTGCCCGTCGTACGGTCCCATCCCGTGATCGCTCGCGATGATGACGTTGTCCGGGTCGCACCCGTCGAGGATTTCGGCGACCTGCCGGTCGACCTCGCGGTAAATCCGACGGATCGCCGCGTCGTTTTCCGGCTCCTTGTGGAAGATCGAGTCGGTTCCCTGGAACTCGACGAAGCCGAACTCGGGATCGTACCGGTCCGCGAGGTACCGAAACGCCTCGCCACGCATGCGCGCACACTCGGCGTACGCCGTTCCGAGGTCGGCCGCGTCCTCGTCCGGGTAGACGCGGTAATCACCGATTTCCTCGCGGACGTCCGAGAGGAGACCCGACGGATGACAGTCCGGGTCCTCCGGCGCGGTGTACCCCGGGATCAACGCGCCGTCGAACGTCCGGGGCGGATGCGTGACCGGGACGTTAATGACGACGCTCGTGAGCCCGCGTTCCGAGAGCAGTTCCCACAGCGCTCGCTCGTGAACGTCGCTCGCGTTGACCACGTCCCAGTCGTATCCCTCGAACCGAAGGAAGCCGAAGACCCCGTGCTTTCCGGGGTTCTTTCCGGTGTACAGCGACGGCCACGCCGAGGCCGTCCAGGGCGGCATCTGCGACTCGAGGGACCCGCTCGCTCCCTGGTCGTAGATCGATTCGAGCGTCGGGAGCTCGCCGTCCTCGAACATCGGATCCAGTATCCGATCACAGGCGGCGTCGATCCCGACGAGTAGCGTCCGAAGAGAGGCGCTGTCGTCCATCGATCGCTGCTCCGTTACTGTTCCCTTTCGTTATGGTCGTGATTACGCGACCGAAAAACGCCGTTCGAAAACGTATCTCTCGTAACGGCACTCGTGATCGCCGCGTAACGACTGCGCCGATCGGCTACCGATTCACCGGGCGAGAAACGAACCGCTCTCCGGTACGAAACGCGGAACGGAAACTCCCGTTATTTCACCGAATCGTACAGCGAAGCCACCTGGCGCATCCCCCATTTTCCGTACTCCAGACTGTAGTAGGTCCGCAACTCGGGATTGAACTTCGCCTTGTAGCGATTGATGCGACGCGTGTCGGCGCCGACGAGGTCGTACGTCTCGAGGCCCCGCTCGAGGCCGTCGCTCATGATCGCCCAGTCGAGCAGATCGTTCGTCGGGATGTCGACGTCGGCATCGGTTCGAACGCCCCCCATCCACCTGCCCGTGTACTCGCCGTACTCGAGGGCCAGGATACCGCCGACGAACTCGCCGTCGATGCGGAGGGTATACGGGCGGACGTGTCCGGTCGCCGATTCCGCGGCGAGATCGAGGACGAACTCGACGGGGACGCCGAACCCGATACCCTGGGACTCGTAGCGGTTCGCAACCTGCTCGTGGATCAGCCGGATCTCTTCGGGTCCGCCGACCTCGATCTCGTAGGCGTCGTCGTCGGTGTTTCGGATGTTGCTCCGCGCGTCGCTGCTGAACGTCATCAGGAGGTCGTCCCTATCGAGCGTGAGATCGACGGCGTAGGTGTACTCCGGGGTTTCGTCGTACTCGTTCCACTTGAACGGCCGCGAGTCGGCGAAGGCCGGCGAGGTCCGAACGTGGCCGTACTTCGGAGCCAGTTCCGACTCGATCCACTCGAAGCAGCCGTCCATGAAGCGCTGCCGACGGCGCTCGCGCTTGCGCTGTTTCAGTTTGTCCATGTTCAGGAAGGCCGGCCCGAGATACGGAATCCGGAGGTGCGGCGGCGGGGAGAACACCGTCGTGACGAATCCTTTCGTGATCTCGAACACGGGGAACAGACCGACCACCTCCTGCCCCTTGAACCCGATCAGGGGATGAAGCGTCGCATCGGCGTGCTCGGCTTGTACCCGGAGCGCTTCGTACTCGTGACACAGCGTTCCTTCCGGCGATCGCTCGACGTAGCCATTCCACTTGTCTAGGTCGTCGCCCGTGGCGAGACGGACTTCGATGCTCATTCCAGCGATCCCTCCGCGGTGACCGCTCGCGCGAGCAGCGTCCGATAGTCCATATCAACCGGCTCGATTCACACGCACTTTGTAAGCGTTCTATTTCCGTCATCCAATTCGAATTGTCTCGATTTCTGACAGATCGATCTTGCAGGCGGAAGCCGATAGGAACCAGTTACTGGGGCGGACTGAAATTCGGCCGGGACTGCGTACTGATCGAGAATGTCGGGTATCCGTTTCACAATCCCGCCACAGCAGTGAATACTCAAACAGCGTCCTCGAGCGCCTCGAGCAGTGGATTAAACCGACGGGTGACGACGACTGACTAGTCGGTGTTCCGGTACGCAAACGACGCTGAAAAAAACGCGCTCGAGATCCGTTCGCCTACGTGCACCGGCGAAGCGGGTGTGTTCTCGTCGGACCTCTCCTCGCGATCGGTAGGTCCCGCCTTCGAACGCTATCGGATCCAGCCCCGACGGTGCTGGGGACCGGTCATCGAACGACTTTCGGCACCGGATCGGTGCGCCACACCGTCATCAGCGTCGTCCCCGTCCACAGCGTGCGGACGAATCGATTCCGGACCGAGAAACAAACCCGGAGCCGCTATCGTCTCCGTCGCACTGACGAGCAGTTACTCCCGAGCGTCGTACTCGACGTCGACCAGTGCGTTCCCGTTCAGCCAGAAGTCCGTAATGTCGCCGCTGAACCAGTAGGCATCCTTCGAATCGTCGACGGTGCCTTCGACGCTGTTGCCGCCGTCGATCGTGGCGTCTCCCTGGGTCGCTTTCTCGACCGTGCCGGAGGCCTCGAACGAGTACGCAGCCCGGTCGCCGGTTTCGGTCGCATCGATGACGAGAGCGTTCGACGGACCGCTGGAATCCTCGTCGTCACCGTCGGACGTCGCGTCGATGACCTCCTCGACGGACATCTTTTCGCCGTCGAGCTCGACCCACATGACGTCCGGATCGTCGATGGTGATGGAGGTGACGGGACCGTGGACGCGGTACGCGTCGCCGAATCCGTTTCCGGTGAGCCCCTCGACGGTGGTCGTGCCGTCAGCAACGTCGATCGTGTCGTTTCCGTTTGCGCCGATCGAATTACCGGCGGGGGAATCGTAGTCAGCCGTTGCCTTCTCGACGTCACCCTCTACGACGAACGAGTACGTATCGTTGTACGCGTCCGACGAGGTCACGAACGCCAGGAGGTGGGAGCTCTCGGACGAATCAGGTTCTTCGTCCGTGGTGGTCTCGTCCGATCCGCTGGTTCCGTCGGTAGCGGTGCCGGCCGCGGCCGCTTCGGCCGACGTCGGTGCGCCCACGTCGGCCGGGCCGCGGTTGTTCGGTGACCCGGACGAGGAGCCGTGAATTTCGTTCTGGGAGCGCTCGAGTTGCTGGGTGCCCCAGCTGGTGTCGTTGACGGTCAGTTCACCGTAGGGGCCACCGGACTCCTGGGAGCCACTGCCGACGCGGATGTCGTAGCCGGACCCGCCGAAGTCACAGCCGTTGGCCTCGAGCTGATCGCTGAAGAGACACCAGAGCCCGCGGTCGCAGTTCCATGCGACGCAGTTCTGGACGGAGGAGCCGTCCGAGCCGATCCGAAGGCCCGAGGAGCCACAGTCGGCAGCGTAGGTGTTCTCGATCTGGACGACGCCGCCGTTGCCACGGTCTGCGAGACCGGGGCCGCTGGCGTAGATACCGTTGTCGGGGAAGCCCTGGATGTTGCACCCGCGGATGGTGAGCGTGCCGGAGTGATCGTTGTGGACGTATATCCCGCCGGGGTCGCCACCGCCGGCGGCACCGTCACCGAGATAGACGTTCTCGATGAGGCCGCTCGCGTCGGCGCTTTCGACCTCGACGATGATCACCTGACTGCCGGGGTCGTGATCCCACTCACCTCTGACGCCGATGTTGCGCATCTCGAAATCGTCTGCGGTTGCGGAGATGCTGTAGCCGGCACCACTGGCCGTGATGTCGATGAGCTTGTTCTCCCACGTTTCGCCGCTGGAGATGTCTTTTTCGAACGTTTCGCCCGGCGACACTTCGATTACGTCGTAGTCGTCGTCGGCGGCGACCGCTTGCGTCCCGAGTGCGAATGCACTGGCGACACCTGTGGCCGCTTTCAAATAGGATCGTCGATCGATGTGACCGATTCTCGCATTGTCCTGAGAGTCTTCGCTCATTTCACGTTATTCCTGATAGTATGAAGTTCTGAATATTCGCCTTCACATGACTCACATATATATGGGGAGTGATATCCGGGTCGGTGAATACGGAAATGAGTGACAAATACGCCCGCTCAGACCCGCTCGGTTCGCAAGAGGTCAGGGAATAGAAAGCAATGGGCTCGGAGCGGGAGGAGACCGGAGTCAAAAAGGACGGAGAAATTTCAGGAGTGGTTGAGCGATTACAATGTCTTGTTTTGGTATGTTACGTTTGAGATAACGATATGGATCGATGAGTGTCCATACATCCATCATGAAACGACGGGCGTATCTCGCGGCCGCAGTGATGGGGCTCGGCGGGTGTACTGCACAGCGCGACGATGCGAACGAGAACGGAACGAGTGGACGAGTGGACGAAACGGACGGCGAGAAATCCGATTCCGACGACGAGACGTCGACTGCTGACGGTGATTCGTCGCAAGCCATCGAGATCATCGACGATTTCGGCGATCTCTCCCGCTGGGACGTTCTGGCCGGATCGCTCGATGTCGACCGGAAGCGGGGAACCGACGGCTCACAGGCTGCAGTCCTCGCGGCCGCGGGAAGTGACCAACGGGTATCGATCAAACGGGAGCTGTCGGCACCCCTGGACTGTTCGACGACGATTCCCGGAGTATCGATCGCCGTAGAGGAGTCTGTGAGACCGATTATCCAACTGTTCGATTCCGAGGGCGATCACGTGGAGTTCCGGCGTGGAATCAAGGGCGATCGCCGGAGTATGCGGTACGATTTCGGCCTCAGTGATATCGACGGTGATCCCGATCTTTCGGCGATCACCGAGATTCGGATCGCCCTCTGGGTCGGTGACCAGTCGAGAACGCTCCGGGTCGACGAACTCTTCCTCGCTCCGAAACCCGACACCGGGACCGTGATGATCCAGTTCGACGACGGGTACGAAACCGACTACACCGAGGCGCTACCGATCCTCGATCGGTACGGGTACCCGGCCGTCACGTTCGTCAATCCCGTGACGATCGGTACCGCCGACCGACTCGATCTCGCTCAGTGCAAGCGGTTACGGGACGCCGGTTGGACCGTCGGGAATCACACGTACTCTCACGCCCGCCTCGAGAACCTGACTCCGGACGAGCAGGCCGACGAAATCGGGAAAGCGAAAGCGTGGTTGCTCGAGCACGGCTTCGAACGCGGCGCGCGGTACTTCGCGTATCCGTTCGGGGAGTGGGACGAACACACGCTCGAGATCGTCGACGAGAACCACGAGATAGCCTTTTGGGGCGGCGAAGACGTCTACGGACACGCCGTCAATCCGTTGTTATATCCTCGAGTCGGCGAGCCGTCGGCCGAGACGGCGATCGAGTTGCTCGAGAGAGCGGCGGCGTGGGGCGGGCACGTTGCGTTCCTTTACCACGAACTCAGCGGTGAACTGCGCAGCGACTTCGAATCGACGATCGAGCACGCTCACGACCTGGAGTCGGCGGGCGAGATCCGATTCGTCACGCCGTCCGATCTCGAGACGGAGCTGGCAGCGTATTCTCACACCGAGTAATCGGCCACGGTGGGGTTGGTCCCGAGATCGGATGGATCGTCCCTGTCGCTGCGAGCGGTGAGACGGGGAGACGCGTTTCGGATAGTGTGGTCGAGACGGAGGCGGATCGTCCGAGAACCGCGATCGTTCCGGGGAACTCCGTCGATCGAATCCTCTCCGAGAGACTGGTAGCTGGGTGTTACTCTCATAAACGTCCACCATTACAAGGAGGGTGTCAGCCGACGGACCGGTAACGAATGTCGAGTCAGCGTTCGCAGACGACGACGCCGAAAGAGAGTGGAGCGCTCGCGGTCGGATTTCTCGCACTGGCCGGTGCCATCGGTGTCGCCCACGTGACGCCAGCCGACGGCTACGAACTCTCGCTGTACGCGGGGACGCCGACGACGGTCTGGATCCTCCTCGGCGTCTCGTTCTGCCTGTCGCTGGCCGTCGCACTCGCGACGACCGCGCCATGGTACCGTCGCCTCTCGCTCTGTCTGGGCGCTGGAGCAGCGATCGCCTTCGTCGGGATGCCCGTCCTCCGCGGCTACCACTTCATCTCCGGTGGGGACGCACTCACGCACCTCGGCTGGGCGCGAGGGATTCGGGACGGGATGTTCAGCCCGCTCGAGTTGCGATACCCCGGGTTGCATACCGTCTCGACGCTGTTTAGTACCGCACTCGGAATCGACCTCACGCACGCGATGATGCTCGTGATCGTGCTCCTCTTCGGACTCTTTTTCCTGTTCGTTGCGCTGTCGACCGACCTCGTCTTCGAAAATCGATACAGCGTGACGGTCGGCGCGTTCTCGGCGTTTTTGCTCCTCCCGATCACGACACTCAGCACGTTTGTCACACCGCACCCAATGTCACAGTCGATTCTGTTCTCCGCAGTCATCGTCTATTCTCTCCTGAAGTATATGCAGGGAAACCAGGTGGCGGCATCGGTGTCTTCGCTCGGCGTGCTGTTGGCCATGTTGTCGATCGCAGTCGTCCTCTACCACCCGCAACTCGCAGCCCACTTGCTGGTCGTCTTCGTCGGGATCTGTGCCGTCCAGTTCCTCTTCCGCCGGTTCGGTTCGACGACCCCGATCGCGACGCATCGATCGGTGTACGGGCAGACTGCGATCCTCACGGGCGGGTTTCTGCTCTGGGTCGCGAATCACGGGCTCCTCGTGGATGTGATCAGGTTCCACCTGGTCAGTACGCTCGAGTACTTCCTCGGTGGGACCGGGTCCGCGGGTGACGCCATCGATTCTCAGAGCAACTCGATCGCGCAGATCGGTGGGAGCGTCGTCGAAATCGTGCTGAAGCTGCTCGGCCCGTCGCTCGTTTTCGGCGTGCTCGCCGCGTTGCTCGTGGGCTGGACGCTCATCGAGAACGACGGTCGCCTTCTCCGGGAGACCGAGGGAGTGATTCACTACTTCACCGTCGCCCTCGTCGGGTTGGGCGGGCTGTTCGCCGTCTATTTCTTCGGATCGACCGAAAAGATGTACTTCCGCGTGTTCGGATTCACACTGTTGTTCATCACGATCATGGGTGCTGCGGCGATCGCGTACGGGATGGACGCCCTCTCGAAGAATCGGTCGACCACAGCCGTCCACAGTATCGCCGTTCTCGGATTCGGTGTGCTACTCGTCGTCTCGCTGCTCGCGGTATTTCCGTCGCCGTATATCTACGGTACGTCTCCGCACGTGACAACGCAAGCCATGGACGGCCACGAAACCGCCTTCGACCGCGGAGACGACGACATCCCGTACATCGGCATTCGTAGCGGACCGAATCGGTACGTGGACGCCACGACTGGCGACCTCGAGCGAACGGAACGCTACGAGGGGATCAGTGGGCCGGAAATCGAGGAGGGGATCAGCAGACAGTACGAGGACGATCGATATCTCGTCGTCAAGCAGCGCGATCTGGACCGGGAACTGATCGCGTTCAAGGAACTGCGCTACACCGAGGCGCAACTGAACTCGATCGAATCACAACCGGGAGTCAATCGGGTACAGACCAACGGTGGGTTCGAACTGTACCACGTTCGCGGAACGGCGGACGCCTGACGACCCGGCGTTCACCGGGGGATCAGTCGCTTCGAGGCCACGTCCGTCCGCGGTCAGTCACACTCGTCGTGGGACCGTCTCGCACGGCGGTGATCGCGTTCCGCCGAGACGCCCGTCCGATGCCGACGACGAGTATCGCCGTCTCCGTTCCGGTCGCTGGGTCATCGACAGTTCTCGAGCGGAACGGCCGATCGACCGCATTGTGGTTAGCTGATGAATAACAATGGCCGATATGCTGCTTGTGTCAGCCGTCTATGGGACGATACAGACGACAAGTACTCGGTACGCGGGACCGGCCGAGCGATATCGTCGGTCGGTGCGGGGGTAGCGTTCTACGTCGATCCGCCGGCCGTCGACGTTCGTCTCCGCTCTCGCGTCCGCGGGCTGAGCGGGCTGCTGGTACCGCGACACCGAGGCGATACTCCACGGATCCGGACTCACGGTACGGTCGCCGGCCGATCGGACGCGAGAACGACACGGCATGACAGTCACGGAGCAGCTGCGTTCGCGATTCAAGTCCGAGTTCGCCGGACGGATCGTCGCGATGATCTCCAGCGGCCTCCTGATGGTCCTGTTGGCCCGGCTACTCGGCCCGAGCGAGTACGGACTGTTGTTCCTCGCCATCGCGGTCTTCGGAGTGCTCGGTATCGGGAGCAAACTCGGGATCGCGAAATCGTGCGCGCGGTACGTTACCGAGTACAAACAGAACGATCCGTCTCAGATCCCCCACATCCTGCGCATCTCGATGCTGTTCAACGTCGGGACGATCCTGGTAGTGGGACTCGGCCTGCTTATCGGCCACCGCAAGTTGTCGGTCGCCCTGGGCGAGCCGTCCTTGGTCCCGTTTCTCCTGCTCGGCGTCCTCTTCCTCGCGTTTCAGGCGCTGGCGACGTTCACGCGACTCGTTCTCCAGGGGTTCGAGGAGATCAAGCTCGCGGCGACGCTGCACGCGGTCAATCGGGTTTCGCGACTCGTCTTCGCCGTCGGATTCGTCGTGCTCGGATTCGACGCCATCGGCGCGCTCTTCGGCTACATACTGAGTTTTATCGTCGTGGTGCTTCCCGGTCTGTGGATCGTCTACAGTCGGTTTTACCGCGGCCACGATGCGGCGACGATAGAGTCCGGCCTCCGACGACGGATCGGCGAGTACACGATCCCGTTGACGGCGACCAGCACGGCGAACGTCCTCGACAAACGGGTCGACACGATCCTCATCGGGGTCTTTCTGACGCCAGTCGCGGTCGCCTACTACGAACTCAGTAAACAGATCGTCGAATTCCTCGAGACACCGGTTTCGGCGCTCGGGTTCACGCTTTCGCCGTCGTTCGGTGCGCAAAAGGCGGACGGGAACATCGAGCAGGCCGCGCGGGTGTACGAAGAAGCGCTCACCCACTCGTTGTTGTTATACATCCCGGCCGCGGCCGGACTCGTGCTCGTCGCCGAACCGACGATCGGACTGGTGTTCGGCGAGGAGTATCTCGGTGCGGTCACCGTCTTGCAGGTCCTGTCGCTCTACGTGATCCTGCAGGCGATCACGAAGATCACCAGCAACGGCCTCGACTTTCTTGGACGGGCGAAAGATCGCGCGATCGTCAAGGGCATTACGGCGGTTCTCAACGTCGGCCTCAACGTCGTTCTGATCCCGCGGTACGGCGTCGTCGGCGCGGCGGTCGCGACGGTCTTTACGTACTCGATGTACACCGCCGCGAACGTATTCATCATTCACCAGGAGTTCGGACTGCGTCTCGGACACCTGTTCCGGCGGCTGACGGCGATCATCAGCGTCACGCTCGTGATGGCCGCAGTCGTCTCGTCTACCAACGACGCGATCGACGGCTGGGTGTCGCTCGCCGGTATCGTTACGCTCGGCGTCGCCGTGTGGGCAACGCTGTCGATCGCGACGGGACTCCTCGACGTTCAGAAGATCAGGGCAGCAACATGAGCGAGAACACACCGACATACGATCCCGAATCGCGCCACGAGTTCCCCGGTGACGTCCTCGTCTGTCCGGACTGTTCGAATCCGCTATCGTCCGGTGAACGTTGCTGTGGCAGCTGTGGAACCGGCATATACGAACGGAAGGGAATCCTCTCGTTCAGTACCGAAAGCGATGACTCGGATCCGTATCTCTCCGAACACCGACTCGAAGAACTCGCGGCCGCTGTGGCGAATCACCCCGTTCGGACGGCGGCGGCGGACGTCCTCGCCGACCGCGATCGGTCGGACGCGCTGGCCGAACTGTTCGACGTCCGGCGCGACCTGTGGCAGGTCCTCGTCGCCGAACACATCTCCGGGCGGTGTCTCGACCTCTACAGCGGGTACGGCCGCCGCGCCATGGTCCTCGCCGAACGGACCGACGCGGTCTACACCGTCGATCCTTCGCTATCGAAGCTGCGTATCGTCGACGACCGCGACGATTACGCCAGTTCCGATCGCGTGGTCCCGATCCACACGACCGATCGACGACTCCCGTTTTCGGCCGGCGCGTTCGACACCATCGTCGCCGATTTCACCGGCAAGCGCGACCTTCGCTCCCGACTGGATCGGCTGACCGACTGCCTCGCGGCCGACGGGTCGCTGATCTTCACCGCCGACGGATGGCCGTCGAACACGCCCCTCGCGCGCGTCCTCGGTTTCGATCGGGCCGACCAGGAGTCCTCGAGATCGATCGGTGATCTGAGCCCGGGAACCGCGGACGGATACCGATCCCTGGCGCGATCGGTCGGGTTCGACGATATCTCCGTCTACACGCTGTTTCCGGACGCGTCTCGTCCGCTGTATGCGTTCGACGTCGATTCCGACCGAGCCCTGGAAACGATCCTCAGCTCCCACTCGAACGCCTACGACCGGTTCGGAGACGCGATCGAACCCGCCACGAGACGCGGACACAGGCTCGTCAAACAGTGCTATCCGACGTATCTCGTCGCGTGCACGAACAGTCCCGAACCGCCGGCGTTCGAGTTTTCGGATCCGCTTGTCGTTCAGGGTCGCACGCGAACGGTCGTTCTAAATCTGGACGAGTCGGGGATCGACACCGTCTGGAAGATACCGAATCGGAACGCACACCGACCGTATACGAGCAACGAGAACGCCGTCATCGCCGAGCTCAGATCCAGAGAGGCCCCGATCACGTCGACGCTCCCGGCCGGCGAAGCGCTCGAGTCCCGATTCGGCCCGGTGAGAAAGGAACGACCGGTCGACGGCACCCCTCTCGAGGAGGAGATCGACGGCGGCGTCGAGTCGTTCGAGCGAGTGCTCCGGCTGAGCTTCGACTGGCTCATCGACTTCCAGCGCGCGTTCCGGAGCGAGTCGTTCGTCCGGTCCGCCGACGCCGTCCGCGAGGACTTGACGTTCGAACCGGCCGATCTCGTGGCGTCGCGTATCGACGAGGACGTCGAAACGTTCACGACGCCCGTCCACGGCGACTATATGCCCGGTAATATTCACCACGAGGACGGGGAGATCACGTCGGTCATCGACTGGGAGTACGGGAGTCTGGCGGCGTCGCCCGTGGTCGATGCCGGATTCCTGCTCCTCAACGTGGCGTCGTGGGTTGTTCAGAACTTCCGGGAGCGGGTTCGGACGATACTGTGCCGGCGAAACGAGTACTCGCGTCGCGTCCGGTCGTGCGTTCGCGATTACTGTGACGCCGTCGGTCTTCCGTACCGGTCGTTCGAACTGTATTTGCCGGCGGCGTACCTGCACCGCATCGTCCGGGATCGGGAACTGGACGCCGTGAGGACGTATACGAGGCAGTTGGACACGACCATCCGTCGAACGAAGGTCCTCCTCGACGTGCGCGACGAGATGATCATTTCTTGACGTCGTGACGAACGAACCACGGCGGCCCATCCAACCTTGTGAACGAACGGGACCCGAACCGACGCCCTGCCACTGCTGACAGATACCGAGCACCGCAAACGGGCACCGACTGTTGCGACGGCACGCCCGGCAACGCCGACCGCTGGGAGATAGTCGGTCACCGGATCGCGCGCTTCGACGGTCCGATCGCCGTTTCACCGCATCGCTATTCGCGGGTAGAACCGCGCTACCGTTCGACCCCCGCGGATCGCGTCGGGTATCGTCTTCTTACTTTTCGGTGTGGTCGTGGAAGGCTGAATCAGTGAAAAACGAGGAATGATTGAGGTTCACCAGCTCACGGACGAGGAACAGTGGAATACGTACGTCGATCGTTCCCCTGCGGGGTCGATCTTTCATCGATCCGAGTTCCTCCGGGCGATCGCGGCGGAAACGGGGATGGAACTCGAACTCCTCGTCGGAAAAAACGGGGAGCATCCGATCGGAATCCTGCCGCTATTCACCGATTCGACGGGACCGTTCAGGATGGTCTTCTCGCCGCCACCGCACGCGGGCGTTCCGCATCTCGGCCCCGGAATGATGCTCGATCCGAACATCAAGTATCGGAAAGCGGCGCTGCGTACCAAGGAGTTCGTCGAAGCGTGCGTCGACTGGATCGATCGCGAGCACGATCCGCACTATATCAGGATCATCACCAATACCGAATTCGGGGAAGTTCGCCCGTTCCGCTGGCTCGGGTTCGACGTCACGCCGCGGTTCACGTACGAACTGGACATCGATCGCGGGGAATCCGACCTCCTCCGATCGTTCTCGCGGGACGCGCGCAGCTCGATTCAGGACAACTACAACCCCGAGTACGCGATCGCAGACGGCGGACAGCGACTCCTCGAGGACGAGACCGATCCCGAATACACGATCGAGAACGGCGGCGAAGCGGAGATCGAGTACCTCGCCGATCGGCTCGAACAACGGTTCGACGAACAGGGCGAAGCCTTCCCGCTCTCGGCCTCGTTCCTCAGGACCATTTACACCGATCTTCCGGACGAGACGATCGACGTCTATCAGTTCCGGAGCGACGGGCAGCCGGTTTCGGGTCGAATCTCGCTCTTCTACGGCGGTTGGCTGACGTACTGGCAGGGCGTCCCGAAACCGTCGGTCGACGTCGACGTCCCGATCAACGATCTCCTCAACTGGCGCTCGATCCGTCGCGCGCGCGAACTGGAATGTGACACCGCCGAACTGTCCGGCGCGAACATCGAGCGGCTCTGGGATTACAAAGCGAAATTCAACCCCGAACTGGCTACGTATTACATCCTCGAACGAACGAGCGCGAGCACGGCACCGCTTCTCAAGCTGTACAAGTGGTGGCAAGCGTGACGAGGGAGGGGTCGTTCCGCTTCCGCCCGTCCGGACGAACGGTCGTCACTCACGGATGAACGTGTTACAGCTAACGACGAACGCGGAGGCGACCTACATCACGAACCAGGTCGAAGCACTTCGCGAACTCGGCGTCGAGAGCGACGTCCTCGAGGTCCCCGATCGCTCCGAATCGGACGGACGGAGCCCGGTCGATTACCTCCGGTTCTGTCCGCTCGTTCGGAACCATCTGTCGTCGGAGTACGACCTCGTCCACGCGAACTTCGGGCTGACCATCCCGGCTGCACTGACCCAGACCGGGGTTCCCGTCGTGACGAGTCTGGTCGGGAGCGATCTCATGGGCCGATTCGGCGTCGTTACGAAGTCGTTCGCTCGGTTCTGTGACGAGGTCATCGTCGTCAGTCCGGAAATGGCCGAACTGCTGTCCACGGACGCGACCGTGATCCCCTACGGAATCGATTTCGATCTCTTCCATCCGATGGAGCGCGCGACCGCCCGGAACGCGGTCGGCTGGGAGACCGACGGCTATTGCGTATTATTCCCGTACAGTCCCGATCGAGCCGTGAAGGATTATCCGAAGGCCGAACGCGTCGTCGACGCCGCGTCGTCAGAGCTCGGCGAAGACATCGAGTTGAAGGTGATCACCGGAAACGATTACTCGGAGATGCCCTACTACATGAACGCCGCGGACGTACTCTTACTCACCTCCCGTCGCGAGGGGTCTCCGGTCACCGTCAAAGAGGCGCTCGCGTGTAACACCCCCGTCGTGGGAACCCCCGTCGGTGACGTTCCCGAGCGGGTATCGGACGTCGACGCGAGCGGCACTGGCGACTCGGTCGACGAGTTAGCGACGCTGGTCCGTCGTGCACTCACGGGGGACGGATGCGAGAACGGTCGGGAGGAAGTGTGGAACCTCCGACTCGAACGAATGGGTGAGCGGATTCTCAGCGTTTACGAGCGAGCGGTCGAACGGCGCTCGACGGGCTGATTCCGGTATCGGGTGGACACGTCGCAGCGTCTCACCCGTTAGCGAGCACTCCCGCAGCGTTCCCGAACGGACCGGTAACGTGGTCCCGCCGTATCGGTCGCCCGCTACGCCGGTGTACTCGAAACGGGAGATGACTGTATTCCGTGGAACCGTCGTGACAGTCGGCGGCGTTCCCTGACGGACCGACCGACGGCAGCGAGACGACGGACTACAGTTGACGACGTCCGATCAGTGTTGCAACCAGTGCCGCCAGAACCGCGGCAGTAACGCCGAAGCCGGGCATCTCGTCGTCGCCCTCGTTGACGGTCACCTCCGTCGTCGCGTTCGCTGCCCCGACCGTGTACGTGCCGGCTTCGTCGAACGTGGCGTTCGTCGACAGCGTGGTCGTTTCGCCGGGCTCGAGCGACACCGTCTGCTCGTCGACGGTCTCGCCGTCGACGGTGAACGGAACGGTAACGTTTCCGGGGGTCGCGCCGTCGTTTTCGACCGTGGCCTCGACGGACACGGAATCACCCGGCCTCACCGACTCGGTCACGTTCAGGTCGGTAACCGAATGCGAGGTGCACTCCCCAGACGTGATCACGACCGGTTCGTTCATGTCGAGCGAGGTCCGCTCGCGACCGGTGTCGGTCCCCGAAATCACTTCCCAGTCGCGGACTCGGCCGTCGTACAACTGCTTGGCAGCGTCGTCGTTGAACCGCGGCTCGATCGTGATCGAGAACTCGTCGTCCAGCCCGCCGTTGAACGCGGCACCGTCGCTCCGGTTCTCGGACCAGACCCACGTGATGCGACTCGAGTCCCCGCTGTGATCGAACTCGTCGTCGGCGCCGTCGTACCCGTCGTCCTCGACGACCCACTCGCCGTCTTCGGGCAAGCCGCTGAACGTCATCGTCGCCGCGCCGCCAGGCGAGTCGCCATCGTATCGGTCGTGAAGCAGTACGAGACTGAGCCCGTCACTCCCCTCGTACAGGAAGACGGAACTCGTATCGTCTTCCTGGAGGTGAGTCGTCCCGTGGGAGCTGTAGGAGTACGAGCTCGGGGTGGTGTTCGGCGTGCGGTAGTCGTAGAATTCCTCGATGGTCCGGGCGCCGTCACCGATCGGTTCGACGGTCACACAGTCGTCTCCCTGTGCCACGGCGTACTCGTCCGGATCGGGGGGAGCAGTCGTTGCGCCGGCCACTGCCGTCGCACTGACGGCGAGCGCGACCACTACTGCAATCGTGGCGAGAATCGAATACGTTACAGTATTCGTGGTACTGTTTCGTCGTGTCATTATTCGTCCTGGATCCGTCGAGACCGTTCACACGAATTGTTATGTCATCGTTTCTAATCTCGTAACGCAGTGTTTGTGGCATCTCCGACGACGACTTCCCGCAGGCAGGCAGTAGATTGTAACCCCCATTTCATGCGGTGACTTCCGTCACTTCCGCTTTCGAGGCCGATCACGATCGTACAGATAGATCGCCGGTCCGCGGCGTGCGTTACTGTCCGAGCCGCGAGCTCCGGAGGCGACCGACCAGCCGCATCAAGTGTCGCGAGTCGAGCTGCGTTCCGTCCGCGTGGTCGGCGGCATCATTCCGAGTGTCTTCGCCATGAAATCCGAATTCAAAACAGGACGCCGATAGAACAGCAGTCAACAATCCGTTTACCCTCGATACCGAACGAACAGTACGCCGAGAGCTGCCATCAGTATCACGGCACCGACGCCGAACCCGGGCATTCGATCGCCGCTATCGGTGACAGTCATTTCCGTCGTTCGGTCGCCAACCTCGACGGCGTACGTCCCCGCCTCGTCGACCGTTGTCGTCGTCGACAGGGTAGCGGTCTCACCGGGCTCGAGCGTCACTTCCTGCTCGTCGACCGTCTCACCGTCGATAACAAACGGAATTTCCGTCGATATCGTCCGCTCACCGTCGTTCGTGACGGTCGCCGTAATATCGACGGGGTCGCCCGCCGTCACCGTTCCGTCCGTCTCCAATTCGGAGATCGCGTACGAGGTGCAGCCGCCGGATCGGAGATCGATCGGTTCGGACATGTCCAGTGACGTCCGTTCGTGACCGTCCTCGGTCGCCGAAAGCACCTGCCAGTCGGTTATCTCGCCCTCGTACACGCGGAAGTCGGCCGCATCGTTAAATGCCGGCTCGATCGTGAGATCCACGTCGTCTTCCAGACCGCCGCGGAAGGCGGCCCCGTCGTTTCGGCCGTCAGTGTAGGCCCAGGTGATTCGACTCGAGTCCCCGCTGTGATCGAACTCGTCGTAGCGACCGTCGTAACTGTCGTCCTCGACGGCCCACTCGCCGTCTTCGGGAAGCCCGTCGAACTGCATCGTCACCGCACCACCCGCCGAGCTACCGTTGTACTGATCGTGAAGCACAACGAGACTGACACCGTCACTCCCCTCGTACAGGAAGAGCGAGCTCGTGTCGTCCTCCTGAAGGTGGGTGGTGCCAAACGAGCTATAGTCGTACGAACTCGGGGTCGTATTCGGCGTTCGATAGTCGTAAAACTCCTCGACGGACTGCGAGCCGTCGCCGAGCGGTTCGATAGTGTAACACTCATCACCTTGCACGACCGCGTACTCGTCGGCGTCCGACGGTGCGGATTGACCCGCGACGGTACCGACACCGACCGCCGTTCCGAACGCGAGCGCGGTGACTGCTGCAATTGCGGCGAGAACCGAACACGTCCCGATTACGGAAATATTGTCGCGTAATGTCATGGTTGTCTCGTCTTTCCGAGTTACCGGAGTATCTGCTATTCGAACTGGTAACGGGATCTGGTATTGTTATGCAGGCAATTAATCAAGAATCGTGACTGTTTCGTCGCCGATCACTGATCGCGACTGCGACTGACCGATGGGTGTCTTCGAACGACCTACCGACCGACCGAAGCGCGGGGACCGCCGCGCTCGAGCGGGAGATCATGGAACACGAACCCTTCGAAAGAGCGCGGAACGCCACACCAATCGGCGACGAGGACGATTCCCTCACGGCTCCCCGTTTCCGAGGGAAGAGCGAGAGACCCAATGGGACGATTCGCTGCAGGAGGGATCCGCTTATCCGTCAGTTTCGTTCGCGCCCGCGCCGCTTCCGTCGTCGGTCGTTTCGTTGCCGCCGTCGATCGTTTCGTTGCCGTCGTCGGTTTCATCGTCGGATTCGCTCTCGTCGTCGTCGTCGCCGAACAGGCCGTCGTCATCATCGGACGAATTGCCCTCGGAATCGCTCGATTCGGAATCGCTCCCGCTATCGCCCGGTTCCGAATCGTCACCAGGATCATCCGCCTCAGAAGGGGAACCGTCCGCCTCAGTGACGGTCGTCCAGAAGAACGCGTGTCGATAGGCGTTCTCGTGGGTCGGCGTCTCCGGAACCCCGTCGCGAAACAGCATCACGGAGACTCGAACGGTCCCCTCGTCAGCCGTCGGTGTGACGTTCTGTTCGTAGTGGCCGGTCGCGTTCTCACTGACCTGCCGATCCATCCGTCGTAACTCCGTGCGGTCGACTACGTCACCGTCCTCGAGACGCTGTTCCTGAACGACGACGGTGTAGTTCATATCTCGATCTTCCCGGTTGTCGACGGCGATCACGAACGGGATCGACTCACCCGGTTCGATCTCGGACGGGTAGCCCGAGGCGACGAGTTCGTCCGAGTCGGTTTCGGTGAGCAACTGCAGGTTCGTGTACTGTTCCCCCTGCTGTGGCGAGACGAACGCGTACCCGGCGGTCGCCAGTGAGAGCACGACGGCGAGAACGAGCGCAACGTTGACGGCGACGTGAAGCGACGATTCGACGCCGAAGATCGCCGCGTGAACCCCTTCGAGTCGTCGACCGAGCGCGATTCCGTAGCGATCAGCGGGGGGAACGACCGACCGTCGAATAGCAGCAAATCCGGCGCCGAAGAGGGTGAAACAGCCCACGGTAGTAATGACGACCGGTCCGGTATACCCCCAGGGCGTCGCGGCGATGAGCAGGGCCAGCAGCGGCAACAGCGCGAGACTTACTCCGAACGAAAGCGCCACGCGCTCGCTGTCCGTCACCGACACCGCCTGTCGTATCAGCAGGCGATCCTCGGCGGCCACCTCCTGAGCGGACGATGACCGCGGAAAGAGCGCCGAAACGGTCACGTATCCCGGTGCGAAAACCAACAGCGGTAGTCCGATCGTTGCCCGTAGCAGCGGCGACGACACGTCGACAACGGTCAGTACGACGATCGCGATGGCGACGAAACCGGCGACACCGACCAGATCGGTCGGAACCCCGGTGACGAGACGCTTGCTCCGCCGTCGAACGGCCGCGAACAGATGTGAGATGACCTTCATTATCCTTGTCAGTTGTCGGTTGCTCGAGTACGCCAGCCATTGTTACTCGTCGGATAACCGCGGGGCCGCTCGCACAGTCGCGATATTACTAAAAAGCGCGTCTCGAGTCAGCGAGATCGATCAGTGGCGATCCTTATTTTTCCGACCGGACGAGACGTAGGCCCGCTTTCGCCGCCGTCCAGGCCGGATACGCAGTGTTGTAGACCGTGTTCGGTGCGTTTCGCGCGCCCGCCCGGAGGAGCCGATGGGAGAGCGGCGGCTCCGACGCCGAGATCAGGTCGTCCAGATCGACGGTCTCGAGCCACTCGAAAAAGGTTCGTTCGGCGGGCGTCGCGGGCTCCGTGTCGCGGACACGCTCGCGGATGTCTGCCCACATGTGCCGTTCGTCCCGCCCGAGGACCCACTCGCCGCGCTCGAGGGAGCGACGGAGGCGGTGGTAGTCGCCGTCGTCGAAGGGATAGCCGTGATCGTCGGGCTCGAGGCCCGAAAGGCGGAGGCCAACTGCGGTTCGGTAACACTTCTCGCACACACCGCAGTTACCGTCCATTCGATCGTTGCAGGTCTGGAGCTGCAGCGTCGGCGATTCGGTCCGGACGTAGTCGGCGATCCGATCGAGTCGTTCCTGACGAGTGAGATCGTAGCCGTCGTGGTGACACTGCGTCCCGGCCCACCGGACGTGGTCGTCGATGTCGGGACGAGAGCCCCATTCGAGATCGATTCCGTCCCAGTGAGTCGCGGCGACGTAGAGATCCGTCATCCCGCGCGCGTAGGCCAGCGGCGCACAGAGTCCGAGCAGCCCCAGGCCGTGGCCGACGGAGCTGTACCAGCCGCCGTCGACGTGGCGCTTGTAGTGGGCCAGCAACATCGGGTGGTCGAGGAACGACAGCATGTTCGACTGGACGAACGCCGTCTCGCAGTCGTGCTCGTGGGCAAAGCTCGAGACGCGCGACCGGAGGGCGTCCCACTTCTCGTCGTCGCCGGCGTCCGGGGTGATCGTCCAGCCCCGGATGCTGATCAGGGTCGGCGACTCCTCGCGGTGGCGGACGTACGAATACGTCGAGTCGACACCGCCGGTAAAGAGCAGGCCGGTCTCGTCGGTCCCCTCGGGGTCCGGATCGATCGTGCTGCGGGCATAGAGCGTCCCACCGTCGATGAACTCGTACATGGCAGACAGCGACTCCGCGACGTCCTCGAGCGCGCGGGCGAACGTCGCGTCGACCTCGTCGACGTAGACGTCGGCCCCGTTGGCCCACGCGACCGGACAGACCTGCGCGAGGACGGGAATCGCGAGCACGCCGTCGGGGACGTCCGCGATCGAAACGTCGTAACTGGTTCGGAACGGTTCGTCGGTCACGAACCGCTCCAGGTCGGCCGAAGCGCGAACCGAACACTCGAGCGTTCCGTCGTTGGCAGTGAGCCGGTCGATGATAATCGATGACATAGATGGAGGTCGTTTCGTTCTCGGACGAGGTGATCACGATCGACTACAAAAACCACCGGAACCGTTGATCGATCGGCGCTCGAGAAGTCGACCCGTAGCCGACCGTCCGGTGCCGATAGGAGCACCATACCGCTGTGTCGATGATTGCAGCGGTCGATCGCCCGTTACTGCGGGGACGTCGCTCGTTCGTGTGAGACGGGCGATCGGGGCCGTGATAGCCCGATACAGCGGTTCAAGAACCCGTTATCGACACTTACTGCTGGTCTCCAAGGTAGGAAACGGATAACAAACCGCGGCAGTGACGACGGGTCGGGCAACACATGCGTTTCGAGAGTGATTCGGTCGAACGCGGTGAGACGGCATGAGACGATCGACGCTCGACGTGACGCTCACGATCGGCTTTCTCGCGATCGCGCTGGGTGTTCTCGCGGCGAGAGCGAACCCGGCAACTGCCTACGAGTCGTCGGTCTACACCGGATCGCCGCCGATCACGTGGGCCCTGTTCGCGCTCGCGCTCGCGATCGCGGTCGCGACGACGCTTTCCTGTCGCGGCCGACGGCAGGGACTCGGAATCGGGCTCGGCGCGACGACGGTGACCGCGATCGTGAGCCTCCCCGTGATCCGGAACTACCGCTTCGCCGGGATGGGCGATGCGCTGACCCATCTGGGCTGGACGCGGGACATCGTCACCGGCGGGACCCCACCCCACGAACTGTTCTATCCCGGGCTGCACACCATCGCGACAGTGCTTCACTTCGTCGGCGGCGTCTCGATCGAGCGCGGGCTGTTAATCGGCATGGTCGTCCTCTTCGTCCCGTTCCTCGTCTTCGTCCCACTCGCCGTCCGGGCGATGGGGACCGGTGAATTGGCCGTCGGCCTCGCCGCGATCACCTCCTGGATGGTGTTACCGGTCAACAACATCGCGACGTTCATGGGCGTCCACACGAACTCGAACGCGCTCTTTCTGGTTCCCGCCGTGGTCTTCGCGCTCGTCGCCTACCTCCGACGGCGGTCAACTCGCGAGCGACTCCCGCTCGGACTCTCCCCGTTCACCGTTCTCGTCTACCTGACCGGTCTCGTGATCTTGCTGGTTCACCCACAACAGATGTTCAACGTCTTCATCCTCGTCGCCGCAGTCAGCGGGGTGCAGTTCCTCGCACGCTGGCGGTTCGACGACCATCCGATGCTCGAGCACCCGACGACGTACGCGCACACGATCGGGCTCGGTGGGTTGTTCGGCCTCTGGGCGCTGAGCAACGAACGGTTTCGAAACGCCGCGGCCGGACTCGTCTCCGGGCTGCTCGCGCAGGACATCGGTGCCGGAGCCGAAGTCGGTCAGCGAGGGTCGTCGCTGACCGATATCGGCAGTAGCCTCACCGAACTCTTCGTGAAGATGTTCCTCGACGCGGCGATCGTCGGACTCATCGTGGGTCTGTTCGTGCTGGCCGTCTGGCTCGGTCGCTCGAGCCTCGACGCCGAGACCAGATCGTTCGTCAACTACCTCGCGCTCGCGCTCGTTCCGCTCGGCGCCATGTTCGCAGTGTACTTCGTCGGGACGCCGACGATGGCGTTTCGACAGGTCGGTTTCATCTACGTGATCTTGACGATACTCGCCGGTGTCGCGCTGGCACAGCTCGTGGGCGGCCTCTCGAGCGTGATCACGAGACCCGGTGCGAACGCGGTTACGGCGCTGGTACTCGGCGCCTGTCTGGTGCTCGGATTGATGACCGTGTTCGTCTCCCCGATGATCTACAATCCGGGCCAGCACGTGACTCCCGAGATGATGAGCGGCTACGAGGACGGTCTGGATCACGGTGCCGAGGACGTTCCCTACGCTGGCATGGGGTACGATCCCTACCGATACGACCACGGAATCAACGGGATCCCCGGCGGCGGTGGCAATATCGGTGGTGGGTCAGCAACCACCGGAACCGTCAACGCCAGCGTGTTCTCGGCGGGTAACTACACCGGGGCCTACCCCACCGACGAGTACTACTTCACCGTCACGGAGTGGGACAGGACGAAAGAATTCGACGTCTACGACGAACTCAACTACCACGAGGCCGCATACGAGGGACTCGATACCGAACCGAACGCGAACAAAGTCGTCTCGAACGACGAGTTCGAAATGTACGCCATCGACAGCGAGCCGTAGTGACGTGAAACGCTATTCGCTCCCCAGTGGGGCTCATCATCGTACCGATCGAACGACGTAGTATGTGGCCCCGCTTTCAGTCCACCAACCAGTACGCGGGACGCGCCGGTAGTCTCCC
The DNA here is from genome assembly GCF_020405205.1 of Natrinema salinisoli. Lineage (NCBI taxonomy): Archaea > Methanobacteriati > Methanobacteriota > Halobacteria > Halobacteriales > Natrialbaceae > Natrinema > Natrinema salinisoli. The sequence goes on from NZ_CP084469.1 coordinate 1,533,792, forward strand.
ACCGTGGAAGAGTGGCCACCGGATGTGTTCGTACGCACGCGCGAGACCAGTCTCCAAACACACCACTGCACCCGCACCGCTCTGGACGTGCTCGTACGAGGTCGCTCTCGTGCGAGGTCGCTCTCGATGACCTGCTCGAGCGAAACCGTTCTCGCTGACGGCCTGTCGCCGTCGACGATCGGTGAAACACCGAGTAATAGACTATTACGGGCCTGGAAATACGTAACTGCAGAGTCGAAACGATAGTGCGCCACGGATCACTGCCGACACCGCCGACCGCCGGATCCGGGGCCGTATGGGGGCTCTCGAGGCATCAATATCCTATTTCCGCGGCAAAGACGCGATTACGAGATCGAAATTCGTCACGAATTCGTTCGTAATTTCGTGGAGTTCCATCGGTAGATTGTGGCCTAATAACCAGCGTTAGAAAAATATTCTGTAAATTTAAGCCATGAGCGCAAGAAAAAGTTTATGAGTGTAAGGCGGAGTTACGCAAGTGTATGGCGCAGAACTCCCGTACGTCCGAGACGGAATCTACTCCGACTGCAGGCCGTAACAGCGAATTAACCCGCCGTAACTACGTTCGCTCGATCGCCGCGGTGGCGACCGCGGCGACCGCGATTGGCGGGGCCGGCACCGCTGCGGCACAGGACGACTACGAGGTCATCGAGGCCCAGGGGCAGACGATCACCATCGACGCCGGTCAGACCTGGGAGAACAAGCTCATCGACATGACGACCGGCCAGGACATCGTCGTCACTGCTCACAGCAGCGACTGGACGATCCGAAACATCGGCTTCAAGGGCGAGAACACGTCCGGAACCGGTAGCGCAACCTTCGGCATCTCCGATACGAGCGGCGGTACCTGTACCGTCGAGAACGTCTACCTCGGTGACGGCTCGAGCTCCGGGAACGGGAATCCGAACGGGCACGGCCAGACCGCGTTCTGGGTCGCACCCGATCACAACGGCCACATCGATTTCAAAAACGTCAACATCCAGAACTTCGCGGACAACGCGATCTACGGTTCCGCACCCGGCAATAAGGGCGGCGGGACGATCCACATCGACAGTAGCTTCGCCGCGAACTGTTACGTCTCCCACTTCCGACTGGGCACCGAAGGGAGCAAGGTCACGAACTCGAGCGTCTACGTCGACAGTAGCGAGGGGTACGTCGGCCGCGGCATCTGGGCGTGGGCCCCCGGCACGGTCGAAGTCGAGGGCTGCCAGATCGAGATGAACGGGCAGAACAACGCCATCGTCGCCGGTGCGAACGGAAACCCGACGGAGGTCACCGTCACGGACTCCGATTACGACGACCAGGCCGGGATTTCCGAAGAGGCCGGCTCGAGCGTCCAGCTCGGCGACGGCGTCGGCACCGATCCCGAAGCAGTCATCCCCGAGGGCGTGCCGACGAGCCCCGAAGAAGCGGCATCCGGCTCCCAGAACTGAGCCGACCCTGAACGACGCCCCGCTGACGCAGGCTTTCCGACGCACCGCTGACGCAGACCCTCCGACGCCCCGCTGACGCGATCTACTATCGGGCGATCGGATCCCTCCATCCGCCATCGTACGCGTTCGCTGTTATTTTCTCAGTTTTCGATCGGCCAGCTTCGGCAACCGATGGTCACCGCGAGAACCTGCTTCGATACCGATAGCGCCGGGCCACCGGATACCAAAGGCAGAGTTGTCGAGTCAGCGCACGGTGTTTCCGTTCGTGCCCGGAGATGGCGTCGCAGGCTGTTGCGCTTCGTGATCGGTATCGGGCCGCGGATAGTCGACTTCCAGAGACCGGTGCAGTCGGCGGAGATGACGGGACGTAGTGCCATCGATCCCCGAGAGGACCGGGTATCGATCGGGTGGTCCCCACGAGCGCGAGCTCACTCCGGTGGCTCGAGCGGGAGGGGTCCGTTACCCTGTGTGAAGTATCCTCGCAGACGTGACTCACGGAACTGTCTCCGCAGCCGGTCGACGACTCTCTCCGGGAAAAGCGACGACGACCGCAGCGTGAACTGGGCTGAAACGAACGAGTTCGGTCAAGAAACGTGACGTACCAGGTTCTCGAGCGCCGGGAACCGGGAGAAAGAGTCGGACTTCGGCAAACTGTTGGCGAGACGGTGCGCTCGGCGAACCCAATCGTGAGTTACTGCTCCCGCGCGTTGTACTGAACGTCGACCGTCGCGTCACCGAGGATCGTGAAGTCCTCGATGTCGCCGTCGAACCAGTAGGCGTCGAGCCAGTTGCCGACGCCGCCGCGAACCGTCGTATCTTCGACGACGTCGTCATCGTTTACCGACGCGTCGCGGTACTCAGCCTGGATGACCCTGCCGTCGACGCGGAACGAATACGTGCTCGGCTCGGACGTTTCGGTCCCGTCGAAGACGACCGCGTGAGGGAGGAGTTCGGGGTCGCCGTACTCCTCGAGGTCGATCTCCTCGCCGTCGACCGTGATCGTGGGCGTCCCGTTAGTCAGCGACACGTCGGTCACCGTTCCGGAGAACCGGAAGCGAAGACTGTCGTCGGTGACGGTGCTCTGTACCGTCGAGCCCGAGATCGTCGTCGCCTCGTCTTCCGGATCGCCGTCGCCCGCGAATTCGATGTCGCCGTCGACCGTGATCTCGAAGCCGACCGGTTTTCCGGGCCCCTGTACCTCGAGAACGTGCGGGAGGTCGGAACCAAACTCGGACGGATCGACCTGTTCGCCGTTGACGGAGACGGTCCCCGGACCGTCGACGGTCAGTTGTTCGATGTCCCCGCTGTAGCGGAATGCGTCCTTCCAGTCGGCGACGGTCCCGTAGACGGTACCGTCCTCGATGGTATCCTCGTCGTCGATCGAGGCGCCGTCGTACCCGCTCCGTTCGGCCTCGCCGCTGACGGTGAATTCGTAGCGGGTGACGTCCTCGGCGCTGCCGTCGATCAGGACGACGTTTTGCAGGACATCGTCGATATCGGCGGGGTCGATCTCGACGCCGTTGACCCGGACGGTCGCATCGCCGTCGACCGACAGGCGCTCGATCTGGCCGTCGAAACGGAAGGCGTCGAGGTAGTCGGCGACGGTACCGCTCGCAGTGGTGCCGTCGACGGTTGCCGCCTCGTCGATCGTCGCGTTCTCGTCGGTGCTCGGCTCGACCGCGTCGCTGACCACGAATTCGTAGCTCGTGGTGTCGGTCGTGCCGTTCCCGTCGAAGACGATCGTGTTCGCCAGCGACGAGTCGCCGGTCTCTTCGTTCGATTCGCTACTCGATGGAGACGGCGACGATCCGCCGCTCGCGGCCTCTTCCGCGGATGTCGGCACACCTTCGGGCATCGAGAGGTCGGGGTCCGATCCGAGCCCGCCTTCGCGAGAGAGCCGAACGTCTCCGCGCTGGCTGATCCCGTCGAATTGCGTGTCCTCGATCGTGACGCGCGTCGTCTCACCGTTTCGACCGAGGTGGATGGCGTCGTTGTAGGACCCGGAGCTGAAGTCGCAGCCGGACACGACCATCCGTCCCGGGTTCCAGCCCCAGAAACACCGCCCGTTATATCGGCCGTTACTGTCGTTGTACGCGACGGAGTTCGTACACTTCGACCCGTTGGAGCTCAGCCGGAAGCTCGAGACGTAATTGTTCGCCGCGTAGCAACTGTCGATGTGGACGGTTCCACCGTTCCCGTTGTATCCGGGTGCGGACGCGTAGATCCCGTTGTTCGGCCAGTCCTGTACGTTGCAGTGTCGAATGTCGATGTGGCCGCTGTGCTCAGGTGCGACCCAGATTCCACATTGCCCGTGTGAACTGTAACTACTCGGGCGTACACAGCCGTCGCCCATGTAGACGTTCTCGATCGTCGACGTATTGCCGCCGACGTCGGCCACCGCGATCGCGTGGTTGTCGTAGCGGTGGGTTCCGACGAACCCGACGTTCCGGATCGTCCAGTTCGTCGACTCTCGAGCGTAGAGTCCGAACCAGTTCCCGTTCGAAAAATCGATTAGCTTGTTTTCGAAAACCTCGCCGTCGTCGATGGTGTACCACTCGTTGGAGGCTTCGATAACCTCGTACTCCTCGGCGGCGGTCGCACTCCCCGTCGCCAACCCGCCACCGACGACGGAGGCCGCACCCGTCAGCTTCAGGTACGAGCGTCGATCAAGTAATTCACTATTACCGCCATTCTCACCGCTTTCGGGGCCGCTACCCGATGAAGAGTCGTCATCCGCTACCGAATTGTCGCGTGCCATGCGGTCGGGTAATACCAACATGCGCTCATAAACTTTCCCCTTAATTCTGTATAAAATAAACAGACTTTCAGAGATTTAGATAATATATTCTATTATTTTATAGTATTTTAATACGTATGTTTTATATTGAACCCGCCGGGCGGCGACTGGGTAATACCGTATTACCGCTGTTCCGCCCGGGAATTCGGACCCTCTCCATGACGATACGGTTCAACGGGACGGGAGGACCAGTACTCGACGCGAGAGGGATCGTAGTAACCGACGGCGATCGAACACGACGACGAAATTGGCTCGGCAACTCATCGCGAAAAACGGACAACGGACAGTCCAGAGCCGTTTGACGGTAGAGATCGGGATAGTCCGTCCAGCTCCGAGCTGCCAAAACGAGTTGCCGAATCGAACGCACGTCGGTCGATGTCTGGTCCCTCGCGTCCGGCAGCCGTTGAAGCGCTAGATGCGCGTCCCGATCTCGGAGATATCGACGAGACCGCTCGCGACAGACAGCACTGCCCACACCGTTACGCCGGCAGCAACGACGGCGAGCAAGGTGGCGACCCCGGTGACGAACGGCTGCAACGCGACGACGGCAACGGTCATCGCGACGGTCACGCCGCCGGCGGCCGCGATCGACGACGCGAGACTGCGCCAGTGGAGGTCGAGTTCTCGGTCGATGAGAACCACGTTGTAACAGACCATGAGGCCGTAGCAGAGCGCCGTCGACATCGCCGCGCCGACGACGCCGATCGCCGGGATCAACACGAGGTTCAGCCCGAAGTTCAGCGCACCGGTGACTCCTTTCCCGATCGCCCGTTCCGTCGCCCGACCCAGATAATCGAGGCTATCGTTGGTGATCTTGTCGATCGCCTGAAACAGGACGAAGACGCTGAAAACCTGCAAGACGGGCGCAGCACCGGCGTATGCGTCGCCGAAGACGAACCGAATTCCCGGGTCAGCCAGGAGCACGATCCCGGCAACGGCCGGCAGGTAGACGAGGAGGACGTACTCGAGCGACTGTTCGTACACGCGAGCGGCTCGGTCGAGGTGATCGGCGGATTTGTGTTCACCGAACGTCGGTGCAAGGGTGAAGCCCAGCGAGTCAGCGGGCGCGATCACGAAAGTCGAGACCTGTTTGGCGAGTTCGTAAAAGCCGACGGCAACCGGCGTCAGGAAGAAGCCGACCATCAGCGTGTCAACGCGCTTGTACAATACGTTCGCACCCTGTGACGCCGTCAGCGGGAGACTGTACCTGGCGATCCGCGTCGACAGGCCGGGCTCGCTCGAGTCGGCGGTCGGATACGACGACACGATCCGGTAGAGGAGGACTCCGCCGACGACGACGGCGAGCAGATAGCCGACGACGAAGCCGGCCAGCGCGCCGTACGCACCGAAGCCGGCGACCAGGAAGAGCACGATGAACCCGAGCCGACCGACGCTCGAGACCGTACTGGTCGCCGCGGTCAGTGTGACCCTCCCGAAGCCCTGGAACGCGATCAGCAGGTAGCCGTGGGCGACTTTGACGACGATGTAGACGACGCCGAGCGCGAGCAACGGCTCCAACCGGGGTTCGCCGTACACGGTGGCGATCCAGTCGCGAGAGAGGACGAAGAGAAGACAGACCAGTGTGACAGTACCCACGTTGAACGCGACCGACGAACGGACGATGTGCGGGATCTGGGACTCGTCGGTCTCCCGGTACTCGGTGACGAATTTCGCCATCGATTTCGGGATCCCGAGGGTTCCGAACAGCGTCGCGATCGAGAAGACAGCGATGGCGAGGAAGATGAGCCCGTATTCGTCGGGTGAGAGGAACACCCGCGTGAGCAACAGGATGATGGCCCCCTGTGCCCCGAGTCGGAGCAGCTGCGCGCCGAACGTGGCCGTGACTCCGCGGACGATACGCTGTGAGAGAGACATCGTGAGCAGTGAGTGGGGGCTATCGCCGCCCGATTAGAGGTCGGCGGAGACCGACGACTCGTCGTCTCGCGTCTCCGACCGTTCCCCCGCGTCCGCCACCTCCGGCAGATCGGCCCCGTCCTGCGGGCGAGCGGACTCCCGAATCGCTTCCATAATGCGGATCGTCCACTTCGACTGCTCGAGCGGGACCGGCACGTCGGACCCACCCTCGATTGCGTCAACGAACCCGTCGAATATCGCACAGTGGGAATTCGTCTCGGTTTCCGCCTCCCAGCTGTCGTCGAAGCGAGACACCGCGACTGATTTCGCGTTCTCGAGCGTACTGGTGACCTGTGCCAGCGACACGTCGAGGCTCTTCTTCGAGCGAGCGAGGACCGATGACGTGTAGTCCTCGTTGACTTCGTAGAGCGACTGGTTGATCTCGTCGACGATCAGCGACTTCTCGGTCCCGGTGATCACGTGGAGGCGCTGGGGCAGCGATCCCGAGATCATCGTCACGTTACAGAGCGCGCCCGCCTCGGAGACGTACTGTGCCTGTGCCTGATCGTACTCGAAGCCGTCCTCGTAGTCCGTCGAGAGGACGGTCTGTGCGGAAATATCGTCGCCGCGTTCCGGCCAGCCGCCGACGCCCAGGATCGAGTAGATCGGATGGGGAAGCCCCTCTTCGAACTCGCCGCCGGGCAGCTCGAACACCCACGAGCCGCGGTTGACCTGATCCGGTGGCGTCAGTCCCGCGTAGAGGACGTCCACGGACCTGATCCGCCCGAGTTCGCCGGCGTCGATCAGCTCGCGAGCCTTCCGGGGTGCCGGATAGAACAGGTGATTGTGAATGACCGTCGCTGGCGTTTCGTATTCCTTCGAGAGGGCGATGAGTTCCTCGGCCTCCTCGACGGTGACGGTCGCCGGCTTCTCGATAATGACGGCGACGCCGGCTTCGATCGCCTGCCGCGCGATATCGAAGTGTGTCTGTACCGGCGTGCACACGTGGAGGCAGTCGAGTTCGTCGAGGAGATCGGTGAAATCCGTCACTGCCATCGTCCCGAATTCCCGAGCCCGCTTCCTGGCCAGTTCCGCGTCGATATCACAGACCGCGACCAGTTCCATATCGGGGTTGTCCCGGGCACCGGCGAGATGCGCCCGCGAGACCGTTCCCGCGCCGACAACTGCGGTTCGCACGACCATGTGCGGACCGTCACCTCACCCGTCATTAGTTTTAATCCGGTTACTTCACTGTGGCTAACTATCTCTCGGCGTACTGTCCGTATACGATACCGCTTACCGGGCGTGACATCCATCCATCCCGACGGACCTACACCACGGCGGGCGGTGGGACGGGACTGGCGGCTTCCGGACCGATGTCCTTCTCGAGGGAGTCGCGAATCGAGGCGGGCGTGGACGCCACGGGTAGAGTACTGGTACTGGTCGAGAAAACGGCTCCCGCGCCGAGAACAGCTGCTGGCACGCGACTGTTCCGGTAGTGGATGACGGTCGTCGGGAGCCGTTCGACTCTACGTAAGCGGATGCTAAAAAGCTTCTTTGCGGTCACGAGGGGACGCCGCGGTGATCGGATACGGGGGTCACGCGACGGGACCGTACTCGGTGTTCGCGAAGACGATCAAATCAGTGCTTAAGAAACCGACAACCGGCAGCGAACGCCGCTCGAACGGACGTCAGCGGACAGTACTATCGGGGTCCGGTCGCCACACGATCGCAACCGTCGCGATTAAGGGTTACTCGATACGGGACAGTTTGCCGTCGACGTTGCGTTCGCGGGAGCGGTTCCGGACGACGTGGGCGACCGAGAGACAGAAAAAGGCACCGACGACGACGCCGGCGAGGGCGGTCAGCGGGAGGGACGACAGCACCGGCACGCCGAGAACCGCCGCGCCGAGAAAGGCAGCGCCGATCACGCTGAGACCGGCGTACCACCGGTCCCACCGGTCCTGTCGATGCGTGTCCGTATCGAGGTACATCATTAACAGGTCGGCGTTATCGGCCAGCGAAATCAGCCCGCGATCCTGATCGTACTCGACGATTCCGGCGTCGTCCATCTTCGGCAAATGGGTCTGATAGAGCGCGACGTAGACGCGCTTGCGCTGATCCGAGCTGAGCGCGTCCACCTCGGTTTCGTTTTCCCACGCGGCAATCTGTTCCGCGAGTTCACCGAGCGTCACCGTTTCGTCGGCTTCCAGCAAGTATGCGAGAACCTCGCGTCGGCGTCTGTTTTTCAAAAGTTCGAAAATAACGTCCTTCGAAAGGCGTTCGTCTCCGTCGGCGTCGGCGACGGATGCGATTTCGTCGGGCAAGGACGTATCGATCGAGGACATTATGAGGACCCTCCTGTCGTATCGGTTCCATTCGAGCACGACGCCCCCTGGGCACGGTGCTCGACGTCACCGAAGCGTCGGCTTGACGGTGACCGCTGTACGTTCGAACGGCGAGTCGGGATCACGTTTGACACACCAGGTTGTACACCAACAGAGATACTCTTAAACACGGCCACGTTTCGCACCGTCTGCAAAGGGGGTACGCGGCGACTTCTCGAGGGGAGTATCGCAACGCCCGAGGACCGTCGTGACGGGCGGTTTCGGCTCTCCCAGAAGCCGAACGGTACTCGGCGATTGCGCCCGTATATCGACCTCGTACGGGAGATATCTCCGGATGAAGACCGGACGCTGGCACGGGGTGGAGGGCTGGTTACCAACACGGTGCTAATTCCGAAAGTCCGAAGCAACCAATATAAAGTCAACCAACAGTTCACGCACGAACAACGGATTTACACCGTGAATCGGAGGTTTACGTTAGCTATTCGACGAAACGAGTACCACGTTTCATGTTGCATGTGTTCATTGCACACACTGGGTCGAAGCGAACGGACGACGGTCGCTTCACCCGGACAGGACCGATGGGACACGGTCTCGACGCGACCGTCACACCGGTCGCTCGGGGCGGATGACGGTCGCATGGTCTATCTTCCGTTCTCTCTTTCGATGGCGAAGACGGACTCGTTTGGGACTGCATTCCGTCGCTCGGAACTGGTCACGTGATTCCCCGCCATTGATTCGGCGGATCGTCGCAGTGACTGACAGCCGCAATGTAGTAAGTCGCTGTTTCCCGCGAAACCATGTGAACCCCTTACAGTGCCGGCCCGGTTTCCCCCGGTAGTGATGACGCGGTCTATCATTGATCAACACAGCAGCGAATCACAGTCCGAGGAGGTCGAGACTGGATTGTGTCCCGACTGCGAGACAGACACGATCGTCCACGATCCGGACCGCGGTGAGCAAGTCTGTAAGGAGTGTGGGCTCGTCCTCACCGAGGATCCCATCGATTACGGGCCGGAGTGGCGGGCGTTCAACGCACAGGAACACGACGAACTCTCCCGCGTCGGTGCACCGTTGACCCAGTCGATGCACGACCGCGGGTTAACGACCACCATTGATTGGCGGAACAAGGACGCCAACGGCCACTCGATGTCGGCCGACAAACACGGCCAGCTCCATCGGCTTCGCGTCTGGCAGGAACGAATTCGCACGAAAAACGCGGGCGAACGCAACCTCAAGTACGCCCTCTCCGAGATCGACCGGATGGTTAGCGCGTTAGGCGTTCCCAAGCCGGTCAAGGAGACTGCAAGCGTCATTTACCGGCAGGCACTCGAGCAGGACCTCATCCGCGGCCGCTCGATCGAAGGCGTCGCGACCAGCGCGCTCTATACTGCGTGTCGGAAAGAGGACATTCCCCGCAGCCTCGAGGAAGTAACGTCGGTTTCACGGGTCGACCAGCGGGAGATCGGGCGGACGTATCGGTACATTGCGGACGAACTGGACATCAATCTCGAGCCGACGAACCCCCGACAGTTCGTGCCGCGCTTTTGCTCGGAACTGGATGTCGACAAGGACGTCGAGACCAAGGCCATCGAGATCATCGATCGCACGACCGAGAAGGGGCTCCACTCGGGCAAGTCACCGACCGGGTTCGCCGCCGCGGCCATCTACGCCGCCGGCCTCCTCTGTGACGAAACCATCCCGCAGCGAGCGGTCGCCGACACCGCCCAGACGACCGTCGTCACCGTCCGGAACCGGTATCGCGAGCAGCTCGAGGCGATCGACCAGCAGCCGGCTACATGATCGACCGCTCGTCCTCGCCGCCGCCCTCGGTGTAGAGGGCTTCGTCGGCAAGCGCGTGGAGGTTCTCGTAGGGGACGAACGCGATGAACGCGTCGTCGTCGCCGTAGAGTTCGACGCCGTTCTCGGTGTGATCGTACCGTTCGCACTCGATCTGTCCTTCGGGGAGGATTGCACGGTACATATTGGGATTCGATGTCGTGCAGTCAAATATAGCTATCCGGAAACGGGAGACAGACTCGCCTCGCGGGAGCGTCGCCGGAGACCGCCGAACGAAATCGGTTTACCCGCACCGCCGTTACGACTCGCCAGTGACCGACGAACGTTCTTCGGAGCCAACCGACGACGAGCGAAGCGAGTCCACGGCACCGGGTAGTGCGGAGCCGACCGATGCGGGCGAGGAGAACGCCACGGGCGACGAGAACGACCCGAAAGACGACTTCACGATCGCCGATTTCCACGACGCCAGCCAGCAGGAGGGACGGCCGGTCCTCACCGCCGCAGCCGTCTCCCGTGCCCTCGAGATTTCACAAGAAAACGCCAACGACCGACTCGAGGCCCTCGCCGAGAACGGCGCCCTCGAACGCCACGCCGTCTCGACGGACCCGGTGGTCTGGTATCCCAGCGAACTCGAGGATCTGACCGACAGGGAGCGGGTGGTCGTCTTCCCGAAGCGCCGGGAGATCATCGTCGATCGACCCGACCAGTTCACCCGCGCACAGCTCTCCCAGTTCGCTCACCTCGCCGATGCGAACGGCGAGCAGGGCTACCGCTACGTCGTCCGCCCGGAGGACGTCTGGGGGACGCCACACGACTCGTTCGACGACCTCGCGCGGACGATGCGGCAGGCGCTGAGCCAGCGCTCCGCGGACCTCGAGGACTGGGTCGAGAGCCAATGGGATCGCGCCCACCAGTTCCGACTCGTGACTCACGAGGACGGCTACACCGTGCTCGAGGCCCAGAGCCCCGAGATCATGGGCAACGTCGCCCGGCAGAAACTCGACGAGGAACACGTCCACGCGCCGATCTCCGAGACCGAAGACTGGGTGCAGGAGGGGTCGGAGGCCGCGATCAAGCGGATCCTCTACGAGGCCGGCTATCCGGTGCAGGATCACCGCGAACTCGAGTCCGGCGAGGAACTCCCGATCGATCTCGAGGTTCGGCTGCGGGACTACCAGCAGACCTGGGTCGATCGGTTCACGGAGGCCGGCGAGGGCGTCTTCGTCGGCCCGCCGGGGAGCGGCAAGACGGTGGCCGCGATGGGCGCGATGGCCCACGTCGACGGCGAGACGCTCGTCCTCGTCCCGAGTCGCGACCTCGCACAGCAGTGGGCCGACACGATCGTGGAGTACACCTCGCTCGAGCCCCACCAGATCGGCCAGTACCACGGCGGCCGGAAGGAGGTCCGGCCGGTGACGATCGCCACCTACCAGATCGCGGGGATGGATCGCCACCGCTCACTGTTCGACGATCGCGAGTGGGGACTGGTGATCTTCGACGAGTGCCAGCACGTTCCCTCGGACGTCTACCGACGGAGTACGCACCTACAATCGAAGCACCGACTCGGCCTGTCAGCGTCGCCCATTCGGGAGGACGACCGTCAGAAGGAGATCTTCACCCTCGTCGGCCCGCCGATCGGCACCGACTGGGAGGCGCTGTTCGACGCGGGCCACGTCGCCGAACCCGAACTCGAGATCAGGTACGTTCCGTGGGGCGACGACGAGCAAGCGAACGCCTACGGCTCGGCCGAGGGCCAGGAGAAATACCGAATCGCCGCGCGGAACCGGGGGAAGATCGACGAGGTCCGCTACCTGCTGTCGGCCCACCCCGACTCGAAGGCGCTCGTCTTCGTCGACTACCTCGAGCAGGGCCGCGAGCTCGCCGAGGCGCTCGACGTGCCCTTCCTCAGCGGCGAGACGCCACACCACGAGCGGCGGCGACTGCTCGAGGAATTTCGGCGGAACGAGCGGGATCTGCTGCTCGTCTCCCGAGTCGGCGACGAGGGGATCGACCTGCCGACGGCCGATCTCGCCATCGTCGCCTCCGGCCTCGGCGGCTCCCGCCGACAGGGAACCCAGCGCGCCGGGCGGACGATGCGGCCCGCCGGTGGTGCGCTCGTCTACGTCCTCGCGACGCGGGGAACGCGCGAGGAGGACTTCGCCCGGAAGCAGCTCCGGCACCTCGGTCGGAAGGGCATGACGATCCGTGAGCAGACGGTCGATCGCGAGGACGACGGGGACCGCTGAAATCGGTTCAGTGGCTCTCGACCTCCGCTCTCGGCGGCGGGTCCGGTTCGACGGATTCGACGGTTTCGACGCTGACGCCGACGCCGGCCTCGAGTTCGCGTCTCGCGACCGCGTCGAGGTCGCCGTCCGCGGCCGAATCGAAATCGACGCGGACGCGGAGTTCGACGCTCGTGTCGTTGAGTCCGGGCGAAACCTGGCGAACGTCAGCATCTTCGATCGCATCGACGGCATCGATTCGGTTCACGATTCGAACTGCGCCGTCGGCGAGGCTGCCGGTCGCGCCGAGCGGGACGCGCACGGTCAGCGTCGCCACGACTGGTTTTGCTGGTCGGTTCATACTCCCCCGTCGAGAGTCGAACTCGACGTTCGGGCCCGTTGCCCGCGTGTTCCCGGTACAACACGGGGGAAAGCGATCCCCGCGCCGTCGCGATCAATGCTGACCGACCGCCGAGCTCGCCTGGCAGACGGACCGAACGGGCCCCGAAAAACCAGATCCAGTCGGCTCCGGCCGAGCACCGATTTACGCGGCGCGGACGGAGCCAGTGCCGACCGATTCCGGTCGCGATGACCGGCTAGGATTCCGTCCATCACCGCCGTGCCCGGTTCCGCCCCCGTATTCGTATGGGGGTTCGGCCGTTGCGATCCGCATCCCCGACGGACGCTGGTCAGGGATGCGGATCGGTGGGATGGATGGGATCATCGATCGGCGAACGATCACAGCATCTAACGACAGTAATATAATCCTTTTCAGCGTGTGTTCACACACAACACGGTTCGTCCCGTCTCCGCGAGCGAATCGGAATCGAGAGAGGCACTGGTCACGGAGACCGGACCGGCAGTAGCACCGACGCGTGACCGAAATAGCCGTCGGCTCACCGGTCGTGGCGAGGCCAATATTGAAGGTCACGTGTTCGGACTGTACTGATAGTATGAACGAGTCGCGCACGATCGGGGTGGGACGTCGGTGAGCGACGGCGCCCAGCAACGCCAGATTCTCGTCGGCGAGACGGCCGACGGTGTGGACCTGAAGTTACCCGTGGTCGAACTGCTCACGGGTCGCGGGTTCGTCACCGGCAAGTCGGGATCGGGGAAGTCGAACACCGCGTCGGTCATCGCCGAGGAACTGCTCGAGGCCGGCTACCCCCTGTTGATCGTCGACACGGACGGGGAGTACTACGGACTGAAGGAGGAGTACGAGATGCTCCACGCCGGGGCCGACGAGGAGTGTGACATCCAGATCGGGCCGGAACACGCCGAGCAGATGGCCACGCTCGCGCTCGAGGAGAACGTCCCGGTCATCCTCGACGTCTCGGGCTACCTCGACGAGGACGTGGCCGACGAACTGCTCAGGGAGGTCGCCCGCAACCTGTTCGTCAAGGAGAAGAAGCTCAAGAAGCCGTTCCTGCTGGTCGTCGAGGAGGTCCACGAGTACATCCCGGAGGGCGGCGGCGTCGGCGAAACCGGGAACCTGCTGATCAAGATCAGCAAGCGCGGGCGCAAACACGGGCTGGGTATCGTCGGCATCAGCCAGCGGCCGGCCGACGTCAAGAAGGACTTCATCACGCAGGCGAACTGGCTCGTCTGGCACCGCCTGACCTGGGACAACGACACGAAAGTCGTCGGTCGGATCATCGACACGGAGTACAAGGAACTCGTGTCCGATCTCGACGACGGACAGGCGTTCGTCCAGACCGACTGGACCGAGATCGACGTCCGGAAGGTCCAGTTCCGACGAAAGCGAACGTTCGACGCCGGGGCAACGCCCGGCCTCGACGACTTCGAACGGCCCGAACTCAAGTCCGTCTCGGACGCGCTGGTCGGCGACCTCCAGGAGATCTCCGAGCGCAAGGACCGCGAACAGGACCGGATCAACGAACTCGAGAACGAACTCGAAAAGAAGGAGAAACGGATCGAGACTCTCGAAGACGAGCTCTCCTCCGCGCGGGACGTCTCGAGCGCGGCCAGACAGATGGCCGACGCCCTGCAGAACACGGACACCATCCAGTCGGAGCTTCCGGGAACTGACGGGGATCTGCGCCGGCTTCACGAGGAGGTCACCGAACTCGAGAGCGAACGCGACGAACTGCAGGAGACGCTCGCGACACGCGAGGATCGGATCGAGGAACTCGAGACCGAACTCGCGACTCGAGCGGACGAGATCGACCGTCTCCGGAGCGAGAACAGGGAGTTGCGGAGCGTCGTCCGCGACCTCAGCTACGAGGAGAGCTACGGGTCGGACGGTACCGATGCCGAGGACACGGGTACCGAGGAGAGCCCGGAGGATGAGGGCTCGTCGATCGTCCACGCCGGCGGCGAGGACCACGAGTACGGGTACACTCCCGGCCCGGAGGAGTCCGACGCGGAGTCGGACCCGGACGGGAGCGAGGAACGGGAGTTCGTCGTCGCGGACGAGAAACGCGAACTGTCGGAGTTGCTCGAGGTCCCCTGGATCGGCGATCGAGTGACGCGGGCCTGCGAGGGGTCGCAGTGTTCGACCGACACGGCCGAGGAGATTCTGGGCGTGTTCGCACGGAACGGCCCGCTCGAGGCGAAGCGCGTCGCAGATCACGTGGATCGATCGCGAGTCGCGGTCCAGAGTCTGGTCTCGGAGCTTCGGACGGAGGGATTGCTCGAGCGATCTGGGGAACGGACCTACGAGCTGTGCGACGACGTCCGCGAGGAATTGCCGGCGGCGACCGCGAACACCGAGTAGCTGGATTCTGACGTATCGGCAGTCACGAGCACGCGGTCGAAGTCACCGCCGGAGTCGATCGCCGACCGCGTCGATCGTCGACGGGTCGATCCCCTGGTGGACGGGGAGTGCGACGAGTTCGTTCGCGAGTCGGATCGACGTTTCGTAGGTCTCGTCTTCGCGGACGGACCGACGGAGGATCGGCCAGGAGTGAGCGCCCACGACGCCGGCGTCGTTCAGTTCGTCGAGGAACGCTACCTGGTCACTGGCTCGGACCGCGAACTCGTAGGGACTGATACCCGCTGGAAGGGCGTCGTAGAGCGGGGTTACGTCGTCGCGTCCGTCCAGCACTCGCTGCCACGCGCGGAAGTTCTCACGACGCGCGGCCCGGATCGGATCCGGATCGGCGACGCTGGCGACGGCCCCCGAAATCCTCGACATGGGTATCTTGGCGTCATCGTACCGACTGCGAGGGTCAACCGACGACGGATCGACGTCATCGGAGAGGACGATGTCGACCGACCGTTGAAGCGACGGAACGGTTTCGAGGAGCCTCCTCGCGACTGACGTCGCCACGAACTGGCAGTCCGCGGTCCCCACTCGGTCCGACCTGCCGGCCAACGACGACGGCTCGAACTGTGCCCGAACCTCGTCTCCGGTACGGTAGAGCACCGCTCCGTCGGGAACCGGAAGCAGTTTTCGCAGCGTCGTGACGCCGAAGTCGCCGTGGGTTCCCAGCAGCGTCCCGTCGTGGACGCTGATCGGGGCGTGTGCGTTGTCGTCAATGTGATAACAGTCGTGCTCGTCGGTCAGCGCGGCGATCCGCTCGAGCCCCGGCTGCGGGAAGCCGAAGTAGTTGACCGACATGACGGCGGCGGTATCGTCGTCGATCCGCGCCTCGAGATCGGCGAAATCCGGTGCGAACGTCTCCCGGATAGCGTAAAACCGGGACTCGAGGCCGAGTTCGTGGAACGGTTCGACGACCGCAGGCGAGAGGTACGCCGGTACGAGGACGTTCTCACCGGGGTCGACGAGGCCGGCGAGACCGTCGCGGAGCGCGATTTTGCCCGAGCCGTAGTACG
Source organism: Natrinema salinisoli (assembly GCF_020405205.1). Lineage (NCBI taxonomy): Archaea > Methanobacteriati > Methanobacteriota > Halobacteria > Halobacteriales > Natrialbaceae > Natrinema > Natrinema salinisoli. The sequence continues at coordinate 1,550,059 of NZ_CP084469.1, forward strand.
TGTACGTGCTGTCCGGAGCGTGCCGCTCGACGAACGAGCCGATTCCGTCCCCTGATTTCGAACGCGACGCGTCGAACACCGAAGGAGTTGCGCGGATCATATGGAGAAACGGTGCGTCGGGGCACCAGTAGAGCGAATCATCGACGTAATACAGTACTGACCGTGCCCTTAGTGATAGGGTCGATACAGGCCGGGGACGCAGGGACAAGAGCTACTTACTCGTCTCGGCCGCGATCGACAGTCTCGGCGTCTGAACTGGTATTCCGAGCGTACAGTCACCAGTACGAGCCTACAACACCCCAGCACATTGCATAACAAAGCACCGGCGAACGGATATCCCCGCTATGGCAGGTTCGACGGACGAAGAGGACCTTCGTCTGCTCGTCGTCGGGTTGGACGCCGGTTGTCGACCAATACTCGAACCCCTTTTCGAGTCGGGAGACCTTCCGACCCTCCGGGGACTCTTCGAGCGCGGAACGTCGGGACCGCTCGAGTCCCAGATTCCGCCGTGGACCGCGAGCGCCTGGCCGTCACTGTACACCGGGAAGAATCCGGGCAAGCACGGCGTCTACGACTTCCTTTCCTTCGACGGTTACGACTGGGACGTCGTCAACGCGACCCACGTCAGGGCGCGGCCGATCTGGGAACTGCTGAGCGACCACGGGCTCTCGAGCGTCGTCGTCAACGTCCCCGTGACCCATCCCGCTCGTCCGTTCGACGGCGCGTTGATTCCGGGACTGACCGCTCCCGAGGATCCGGACTGCCACCCGGAGGGGATCCTCGAAGACGTTAAGCTGGCGTGTGGCGGCGAGTACTGGCTCTACCCGCAGAGCGGGCCACACCCGGACCGATCGATCGAGGGGTACGAACGCGCGATCGAACTCAGAGGGAAGGCGTTTCGATACCTCGCCCGGCGGTTCGACCCCGACTTCGGCTTCCTTCAGTTCCAACAGACCGACTCGGTGTTTCACGAGCGACCCGGCGACAAACGAGCGATCGAGGCGGTCTACCGCGAGGTCGACCGACAGCTCGCGGAGACGCTCGAGCGAACCGACCCCGAGAACGTGCTGGTCGTCAGCGACCACGGCATGGGCCGAGTGACCGGCGACGAGTTCCGGGTCAACGAGTTCCTTCGAGACCGCGGGTACGTGAGTGTTCGGAGCGACGGCGGTGGCATGCCCAACTGGTCAAAGTCGTGGGAGAACGACCTGCTCGAGGGGTCGGAGGCCAGTGATCGCGAACCGACGCCGCTCGAGCGGGCGATGAACGTCGCGGCGACGGTCGGACTGACGACCCAGCGCGTCGCGAGCGCACTCGACCGAGTGGGGCTCAAGGAAGCGGTCGGTACGCGGGTGCCCAACGACGCGATTCGGGCGGCGAGCGAACAGGTCGATTTCCCCGAGTCGGAAGCGTACGTCCGTTCGAAGAGCGAACTCGGCGTCCGGATCAACCTCGCCGGTCGCGAGCCGAACGGCCGGGTTCCCGAGTCGGCGTACGAAGCCGTCCGCGAGGATCTCATCGAGGCGCTGTCGGCAGTTCGAACGCCCGATGGCGAGCCGATGTTCGACGCCGTCGAACCGAGGGAAACCCATTTCGACGGACCACACGTCGAGGCGGCACCTGACATCGTAACGGTTCCGCGCGGATTCGATACCGCAATCGCAGCCGACCTCGGGAAAGGGCAGTTCGGCGAGCCGATGGAACCGTGGAATCACAAGCGAACCGGTATCGTCGCGGCCGCCGGCTCGACGTTCGACGAGTCCGCCTCGCTCGAGGGGGCGACGATCTTCGATATCACGCCGACGATCTGTTCGCTCTTCGACGTCCCGGTCGACGCGGCGATGGACGGCGAATCGCTTCCGATCATCGAGGGGAGTGCGGAACAACCGTACCCGGCGTACGATCCGGCCCCGCGTCGAACGACCGACGGCAGGGCCGTCGAAGAACGGCTGTCCGAATTGGGGTACCTATGAGCGTCGAGATACGCGTCTGTGACCCGCGAGCCGACGGGGACGAGTGGAACCGCTACGTCGACCGCTCCGACGGGACGAACCCGTTTTTCCGGGCCGAGGCGCTCGAATTGCAGGCGGAGGATACCGGGTCGACGCCGCACCTACTCGCCGGATTCAAGGGACAGGAACCGGTCGGACTCTTTCCCGTCTTCGAGTACGCCAGGGGTCCCGTCACCGGGGCCTTTTCTCCGGCCCCCCACTCGTGGACGGCGTACCTCGGGCCCGCGCTCCTGAACGTCGACAAACTCAAACAGCGTAAGGCCGATCGTCGGATCAAACGCTTCCTCGAGGGCTGTCTCGAGTGGATCGGCGAGGAGATATCGCCGCTGTACAGCAAATTCGTCACGGGCGAGTTCGACGACGTCCGGCCGTTCGTCTGGAACGGGTACGACATCGAACCCGGCTACACCTACGTCGTCGACCTCGACGGCACCGAGGACGAGCTACTGGACGGGTTCAGCAGCGACGCGCGGAGCAACATCCGGAACGCGGACGACGACCGGTACGTGATCGAGGAAAGCGACGCCGACGACGTCGAGCGCATCGTCGAACGGGTCAGGGAACGCTACGAGAGCCAGGGGCAGCCGTTCGGTCTGAGTACTGATTTCGCGCGATCCCTGTACGAAACGCTCCCTGACGGGTCGATTCGGCCCTACGTCTGTCGCGTCGACGGCGAGTTCCTCGGGGGCATCCTGGTCGTCGAGTCCGACCGGACGCGCTACCGCTGGCAGGGGGGCGTCAAACCGGACGCCGACGTCGACGTCGCGATCAACGACCTGCTGGACTGGCACGTCATGCGCGACGGGCTCAGCGAGGGGATCGACGAGTACGACCTGGTCGGTGCCGGGGTGCCCAGCATCAACCGGTACAAGGCGAAGTTCAACCCGCGGCTGGTGACGACGTACGAGATCACGGCCGGCGCGTTCGGGATCGACCTCCTGGTCGACCGGTATCAGAAACACCGGTAGCGAGCCGCTCCGTGGTGTCGTGTCGTCGTTCGTCCGTAGGCTATACGCTGCCCCTCTCTAGAGACACTCCTCGAGCGCCCGTCGGTGGAACGCGATCGAATCGTCGACCGCGAGTTCCGGATACCGCGGGTTGGTCACGTCGCCGGTCGAATCGACGGCGCTGTCGGCGATCGCGGCTGCGCGCTCTGCACTCGACACTGTCGGGTACCGTCTGACCCGCGTGTAGCCGGCTCGAAAGGCATCCCGGAGGGGATCCGGGTCCGAAACGTACCAGTCCGCCACGAGGTACTCGGCTTTCGCAACGGCCAGCGACGCCGGGGCGGCTAGCGGTGCCTCCCAGTCCAGCAGTGCGGTCACGTTCCCGTCAGCGACGAGCGCGTTTCCGGGCCGGAAATCCCACGGGTAGAGCCGGGTTGGGGGCGCGGATTTCCGTGGGGGGTCAGTAACCAGTTCCCGCAACGCGGTTCGAATCGGGTCGAAGGGCTGCGGCAGTCGCCCGACGGCCCGATCCGCATAGTCACCGAACCATGCATCCCACTCCTCTCGATCAGCGGTGAGCGTGTCGCCCGTCGGAACGAGCGCGCCGCAGCCCGCGAACTGGAAGGCCTCGTGGAGCCGGGCGAGAGACGAGCCGAACGACTCGACGACCGTCCGTCTCGTCTCCGACGTCAGTTCGGGGAAGCGCTCGTGGAGATTCTCGCCCGGGACGTACTCCGTGAGCAGATACGCGACGTCGTCGTGACGGCCGAATGCGAGCACGGGTGGGACCGGAACGTCGGTTCGTTCCGAGATTTCGGTCACCAGCGTCGCTTCGGTTCGCAACCGCACCTGCTCGTCGCACACCTGCACTACGACCGGGGGGCGCTCGCGGAACCAGACGACCGCCGTCTCCTTTCGGTTGCCGCGGCGTATCGGTTCTACTGCTCGGGGTCGATCGTCGATGCACTCGAGTGCGACCGCAGCGCCGGCCCGCAGTTCGTCGTCGTCGAACGCCTCTCCCCACGGCTCGCCGGTCATCAGCGCTCCACCAGGATGTCGGGGAGGTCGGCCAACGAGTCGATCACGTACTCCGGATCGTAGGGTCCGGGATCGCCGTCCGGCCCGCGAAGCCACGCGACCGGGAGGCCCGCGTTCTGTGCGCCCGCGACGTCGTATTTGGGCGAATTCCCGACGTACAGGGCTCGCTCGGGTGAGGTGTCGAGATCAGTGAGCGCGCGCTCGAACGGCGCTGCGTGGGGCTTCTTTCGTGGGAGGTCCGCGGCGTAGACGACGGCGTCGAACCGGTGTGCAACGTCGAGCGCCTCGAGTTTCGCCCGCTGGCGCGTTTCCGGGCCGTTCGTGACGAGCCCGACCGGTCCGAGGTCGGCCGCGCTGTCGAGGGCACGCGCCGCACCGGCGGCCAGCGATACCGCCGTATCGTCGACGCCCGCCTCGAGCGCTTCGGCGAGCGCGATCGGATCGACGTCCGTCCGACCGTATTGGGCGGCCAGCCGGGCGAACCCGGCGCCGATATAGCCGGGCCAGTCGTCGTGGTCCGGCGGGCCCTCGAGCGCCGCCCAGAGCGACGGGGGATCGCCGAACGGCTCCACGCCGGCGCGCTCGAACGCGGCGGCGTACAGCGCCTCGGTATCCCGGTCGGGATGGCACAGCGTTCCGTCGAGGTCGAAGAGAACGGCATCGAATGCTGCCACGCGGACTAGTTCGCCGGATGGCGCAAAAACTTCGCGGTGCTCCGGAATCGGTTATCCAGCGAATTCGGTCGGTGGTGAGGTCGAATACGGCGGCCACCGTCGTACCCCGATCTTCCCCCTAGTCGTCGCCGTCTTCGATCCCCTCGAGGACGGCAGCGGAGACCGGACAGCCACAGGGAGCGGCCTCGTGGGTGATCGGACCGTAACTGACGACCAGCGCGATCGGTGTGTCACAGCGGGGACACCGAGGTGGTACGCGCCCCGCCGGTGAGTTCCTCGCAGGGGTCGAGGAGGCGTCGGCGCTCAGGTCGCCGGTTTCCTCGGGTTCGTCACTCATCGGTCCCTCCCGACGTTGTGCCGCAGTCGTCGGAGTCGGGACTCGAGCGTGACCGGTATTCGAATGTGATTCTGTCGTCGTTCGAGGAGTTTATATTTCGGTGGAGGTAAGTGGAACATGGCTTGCAAACGGCTCACGTTTGGAAGCCAGCTCTCGGGTGTCCCATCACCCGGGGCATTTCACTGCATGCCCGCCGCTTCGTTGGAACTGCCTTCCGGATAAAAATTCTACAGGTGTGAACTTATATCTAGTGAAAGATTTGAATGATTAGTTTCTCGAAGGCAACACTGTCGTGTTCCCGGCTGTAGTTTTACACGGGACACTCGAGTACCGACGCGGGAACCCGGAGCCGCCTCGTGGTGGACTCCCGGAACCGCGGTCCAGGTTTCGGCCGTTCTACAGGCGGAACAGGTCGAGTGCCTCGGGGCTTGACCCCGAGGGTGAAGGCCGTAAGCCCTGCTGAACAACCCACTCCTCGGACACGCTATCAACCAATACGCTTAAGTATATCCAAAGGATATACACAGGTATGGCGGATCGCTTTGAAATCGACGGCGAAGAAGTTCTCGACGGTGAGGTCAAACCATTCGGGAACAGTGCCCACGTCACCGTCCCGAAACGGTGGCGTGGAGCCGACGTGAAAGTCGTCCGAACATCAGAGCCCACCGAACCAGACGAAGGATGACCGACTCACAGGCTCTCGTCAAGACTCTCGACTTCCAACTCGACATCCGGAGTGACAACAAGAGCCTGCTGCACGACGCCTGCCTCGAAGCACGGTCGGCGTACAACGAAACCATCCGACTCGCCAAAGAAGGCGTGGACTGGGGCGCGATTCCTGACCGCGTGGCCGACGACGCCACCCTCGTGAAGAACACGACACAACGTGTCGTCGCCAAAGCACTCGGGGCGATGGAGAACTACTACGAGTATGACGACTTCGGCCAGCCGAGCCACATCAAGGACGGCGCGTACCCACTTCGTTCGAACTACGAGGAAGGGTACAACCTGTCGCTCACCGACGACGGCGACGTGACCTTCCGCATCAGCGCGAAACCCTACAAGCACATCAAAGGCGTCCTCAAAGGTGACGACACCCACCTCGATATTCTCAAGACGGCGCTCACGAGCGACGAGTGGAAGATTGGGACGGCGGAAGCCTTGTTCCACAACGACAACCCTGAGTTGCACGTCAACGTCACCAACACCGAGCAGACCGTTCGAGACAAGCAGGACTCGCGGACGGTCGTCGGTGTGGATGTGAACGAGGACAACGTGGCTCTGACTGCGCTCTCAGAGGATGGCGTTGAGGACTCGTTGGTTATCGACTTCCCCGAAATCAAGTTCGAGCGTCACCGCTACTTCACGATGCGGAAGCGCGTGCAAAACGCGGGGAAGGATAGCATCCACGACACACTCGAAGGGCGCGAAGAACGGTTCGTCCGCGACCGACTCCACAAGGTGAGCCGTCACATCATGGAGTGGAGTCGTCAGTTCGAGAAGCCGTGCATCGTCTTTGAAGATCTCAAAGAGATGCGCGACAGTATCGACTACGGCACGCGGATGAATCGACGCTTGCACCACCTCCCGTTCCGCACCCTCCAATACTACACGTCATACAAGGCGTCGTTCGAGGGGATTCCGACCGCGTGGATAAATCCCGAATACACGAGCCAAGCGTGTGCGCTCACCGACTGTGAGCATACCGAACGGGCGAACCGCCACAAGAAGCGGTTCAAGTGTCGCTCGTGCGGGCATCAAGACCACGCGGACAGAAACGCCAGCGTGAATGTTGCCAAGAAGGGGGCAAAGAAACTCAACTGGAATGTGCCTGCTCTCAACAGCCTCCCACAGGTACGGAAGGTGCGACGGCAGGCATCGGGGGTCGTGGACGCCCCGACCGTGACCCACGATACCGTTCGAGGTTATCAGACCGATGGTGTCGTGGGAGTGTCCAACTAATCCACGGGAAGCCTCGAGGCTTAACCCAGAGGCGGTTCACTCCGCGATCCGGTACTTCGACTGGCGAGCGTCTTCGAGACACGCGCGACTGGTCACGAGCCCCTGGTCCTCGAGCTTCCCGAGCGCGTACCGGACGGTCCGGGGACAGAGCCGGGATTCGGCCGCGATCCCCTCCTGGGTTAGCGGAGCCTCGTACTCGAGGACTTTGTAGACCAGTTTCGCGCTGGGCGGGAGTTCAGAGACCGAGCCGTCGGGAGTCCCATCAGCGCCGTTCTCGTCGGATTCGGCAGCTTCGTCGACATCAGTATTCGGTCCGGTCGCGCTCATAGGCGGTGATCGGTCCGGTCGATCCGGGGTGGTCCGGACGGCAGTACTCGAGGTGGCGATCCGTCGGTACTCGTCGCGCCGGGCGGCCGGGCCCGTCTCGTCGTTCCGTCGACCGCTGGGGGCCGCCGAGAGGTGGCAGGATGCGTCGGTACCATACTCGCTCGAGCGTACCGGCGTGAGACGTATATACGGCACCGACAGTTCAGAACGACAGGGAGGAACTAACGGTCGGTCGGCGCGGCTGAGAGCCACATCGGACGCCCGTTCGATGCCGTGTGCCGTCCGGAGCGGTCGTCGACCATCGGGGCTCGATCCGCGCCACAGTGGCGATCCCGTGAACGATAGCCGACCGCATCGGGCGACCGCAGTAACCCGTGCATAGTAAGGCGATCGCCACACTGAGAGGATGATATGTTCGGAACCAGCGGCATTCGCGGGCGGGTGGGCGACGAGGTGACGGCAGCGCTGGCGCTGTCCGTCGGCCGAGCAGTCGCCTCGGAGGGGTACGAGCGGGTCGTCGTCGGCCGCGACGTCCGCGAAAGCGGGTCGATGCTCGTCGACGCGATCACCGCGGGTCTGTGCGAGTGCGGCGCGGACGTCGTGACGGTCGGCGTCGAAGCCACGCCGACGATCGCCCGAGCGATCGCCCACCTCGATGCCGACGCGGGGATCGTGGTGACGGCCTCGCACAACCCGCCCGAAGACAACGGTATCAAGCTCTGGAACCCCTCGGGGAAGGCGTTCGGTCCCGACCAGCGGGCGGCGATCGAGCGACGAGTATCCGAGGACGGCTACGACCTGGCAACGTGGGACGGCGTCGGCCACCGAACCCACCGCGAGGGCGTCCGGGAACACCACGCCGACGCGCTCCGGAAGGCCGTCGCCCTCGAGCGGTCCCCCAGCATCGTCGTCGATCTCGGGAACGGAGCCGGCGGAGTGACGGCGTCGGTACTCGACGAGCTGGGCTGTCGCGTCCGTACCCTCAACGGACAGGAAGACGGCTCCTTCCCCGGTCGACCGAGCGAACCGACCGCGGAGACGCTCGAAACCCTCTCGACGCTGGTCGCGGAAACCGATGCGGAACTCGGCGTCGCACACGACGGCGACGCCGATCGGATGGTGGCCGTCGACGAGACCGGGACGTTCGTCCCGAAAGACGCGTTGCTCGCCCTGTTCGCTCGAGAGGCGGCAGCGGAGGGTGATCGCGTGGCCGCACCGGTCGATACCAGTCTCGCCGTCGACGACACGCTGGCCGGCGTCGGCGCGTCGCTAACCCGGACCCAGGTCGGGGACGTCTACGTCGCGGAACGGACGACCGAACCCGACGTCGTCTTCGGCGGCGAACCAAGCGGTGCCTGGATCTGGCCGGAGGAAACCCGTTGTCCGGACGGCCCGCTGGCCGCATGCAAGCTGGTCGAACTGGTCGCGGAGCAGGGATCACTGTCCGAACTGGTCGACGAAATCGAGGCGTATCCGATTCGGCGGACGTCGATCGAGGTCGCGGACAAGGCGGCAGTGATGGGCGACGTCAGCGAACTAGTGTGTAGCCGGTACGAGACCGTCGATACGCTCGACGGCGTTCGCGTCGAGACCGAAGACGGCTGGTTCCTGCTTCGCGCGAGCGGCACGCAGCCGCTGATCCGGGTCACCGCGGAGGCGCGATCGCCGTCCGACGCCGAGACTCTCTTCGAGACTGCACGGGACGTCGTGGCGGGGGCTGCTACGATGGAAACCTGAGAGAAAGAGAGAGGCGAAACTGATACCATCGGACCGGTTTCGCGTAGAATACGGGTCACGGCGGTGCGCACGGAACGGCCGTCGGTCGGTGCGATCGGGTTATCTGGCTTCCTCGGGGATGAAATCGGACGTCTTCATTTCACGGTACGTCGCGCAGTCGGGGCAGGCGTGGACGACGTCGCGATTGTCGCCGAACACGCGGGCGAACTGGCGCGTCACCTGGTTGCCACAGTTGACACAGCGCGGCGCAGTCGTGTGCTGTTCGGACGTCATTGGCGTCCACTTCGCGGATGGGTCCGTCGACATCAACAGGCCATAGCGATAGAACGGTATTTACTATAGACAGCATAATAGACGAGCCCCGCGTTAGTCCGATATTTCAGGCGATAGCAATTGGCATGGAAGACAGTCCGGGTATCGGGACTTTCAGCGGCTCATTCGGAAGAAATGGGATATTTCGGCGGAGTAATACAGTATTTTGTGACCGGAAATCCGTTCGGCCGACTCCACGATCGACCTCGGAACGCGTTCGGCTCTCCGGTCCGACCGTCGCAGTGATTTCCGCTGAAATACGAAATCCCTCACGGCCGGTCCGTCACCGGTAGCCTCTGTTCCTCACTCGACGGTAACGCTCTTCGCGAGGTTTCGCGGCTTGTCGATCGGCCGACCGAGGAGGTCCGCAGCGTAGTAGGAGACGAGCTGGAGCTGGACGTTCGCGAGCAATCCGGCGAGATCCGGAACGGTCTCGGGAATCGCGAGGTGCTCGTCGGCGGCGTCGACGGCCGGATGCCCGTCGGGACAGACCGCGATCACGGGTGCGCCGCGAGTCTGTGCTTCCTCGGCGTTTTTCAGCGTCTTCTCGTCTTCCTGACCGGTGAATATCGCGAACACCGGTGTCTCGGGCGTGACGAGCGCCAGCGGGCCGTGTTTGAGCTCGCCGGAGGCGAAGCCCTCGGCGTGTTCGTACGTGATCTCCTTGAACTTCAACGCGCCCTCGAGTGCCACCGGGAAACCGAGGCCGCGGCCGATGAAGAAGTACGACTCGCTGTCACTGTACCGCTCGGCGATTTTTCGAGCGGTCGACTCGTCGAGCAATCGCTCGATTCGACCGGGCATCGCTTCGAGTTCCGCGAGGTGGGCCTCGAGATCGGCTGGTGGATCGCCCAGTCGGTCCGCGGCGATGCGCTGGGCGAGCAGCGTGAGCATGACGGCCTGGGAGGAGAACGTCTTCGTCGCGGCGACGCCGATCTCCGGTCCGGCGCGGATGAAGAGCGCGTCGTCGGCCTCGCGAGCGGCCGTCGACCCGACGACGTTCGTCACCGTCAGGGTGTCCGCGCCCGCGGCCGTGGCCTGCCGGAGCGCGGCGAGCGTGTCGGCGGTTTCCCCGCTCTGGCTGACCGCGATCACGAGGGTGTCGTCGTCGACCGGCGGGGCCGAGACGCTGTACTCGTTCGCCAACAGGGCGGTCGACCGGATGCCCGCTTGATTCAACACGAGCGAGCCGTACAGCGCCGCGTGATAGGACGTGCCACAGGCGACGAACTGGACGCTATCCACGTCGGCGAACGTTCCCGACTCGAAATCGGCCAGGGCGATTCGGCCGTTCGTCGGATCGATCCGCCCCTCGAGCGCCTGGGCCAGCGACGTCGGCTGCTCGGTGATCTCCTTGAGCATGAAGTGATCGTACTCCCCTTTCCCCGCTTGCTCGGGGTCCCACTCGACCGTCTCGGGCGTGCGCGTGATCGGGTTCCCCTCGCAGTCGGTGAACTCGACGCCGTCCTCGTCGACGATGACGACGTCGCCGTCCTCGAGGTAGACCACGTTGTCGGTGTACTCGAGGAAGGCCGGCACGTCGCTCGCGAGGAAGTACTCGCCGTCTTCCATCCCGACCACGAGCGGCGACCCCTGCCGGGCTCCGTAGAGGACGTGCTCGCCCGAGACCATCACGGTGACGGCGTAGCTGCCCTCGAGTTCGTCGATCGCCTGCCGGAAGGCCGTTTCGCTGTCGAATCCGGCATCGAGGTAGTACTGGACGAGATGCGGGATGACTTCGGTGTCGGTGTCGCTCGTGAACTCGTAGCCGGTCGCCGCCAGTCGCTCCCGCAGTTCGGCGTAGTTCTCGATGATCCCGTTGTGGACGACCGCGACGTCCTCGCTCTCGTCGGTATGCGGATGAGCGTTCGCGTCGGTCGGCGGCCCGTGGGTGCTCCAGCGGGTGTGACCGATACCGACCTCGCCCTGGAGGGGGTCGCGGATCGATTCTTTCAGCTCTTGGACCTTGCCGGAGCGTTTTTCGACGTTGATTCCGGATCCGTTCTGGACGGCGATACCGGCCGAATCGTACCCGCGGTACTCGAGATTTTCCAGTCCGGTCAGCAACGGCTCGATCGCGTTGCCGTCGCCGACACGTCCGATGATTCCACACATCGGCTGATCACCGACCGCCGGTGCGGTCGAGACGGTCGTTTCGCCCGGGGATCGTATCGATTTTCGCGGACGGTACGTCGTCGAATCGACCGTGTCCCGGGGTGGTCGAGAGACAGCGTGAGGTGTCGTGCTGATCGGTGGCCGGTCGTCGAACGGGGAGACGGTACGCAACCATAAGCGGAATTCAAACGATGCGAACCCATTACTATAGACGGACTACTGAATCCCGTAGTCACCAGGTACTCCGCCGCTGATTCGCGGTGGTGACGCTTTCGAGTCCGACGACGGACGGCGTATCACACCGCTGTGTTCGACAGTCGTTGGATTAGCGCCGCTCTTTTGGGTCGTTTCCAGTGATCGAGGCGTTCATTTGAAAAGTACGATAAACGAACGGCCGATCAGCGTTCGGGAACGGTGTCCCGAACGGTCGGTACGAACCCCCAACTATCGGTAGGGACAGGAAACAGCGGACACCGATCGCGGCGGTGGGGACCGGAGCGGCGATCGTCCAGTTCGCCGTCTGCTCACGACGCACCGACCGAGTCGAAATAGACCGAACCGGCACACCTTTTGCGGTGGCGACGAAGGGTTACGTATGGGCTTTGGTAGCTACGACGAATCCGAACAAAAAGAGCAGACGACCGACGAGGAAGAGGTAGATGCCGTCAACGTTCACGAAAACGACCATCACGGGGAGATGTCGTTCGAGTCCGACGTGTCGACGGACGAACTGGTCGACCAGCTCGGCTCGATGAAAGACGACGACGATTCCGAGGAGTAAGCCGCCAATCGGGGTCGATACGAGTCCCCGCACTCGAGCGCCAGTGCCCCGAAACGGTCCGATTCCGACCCGGTCGCGACATCGATTTTTCGCCCAGCTCGGCCGACGGGAGATTGCGTATCGTCGCTTGGAGAACGGAAGTACTGACTGAATCGCGGGTTCAGGAAAGGGTCGCGTCGCAGAGTTCACCGATCGCCCGTCGTAATCGCTGGGAAACGGCCGACTTCGAGACGCCGAGTCGATCCGCGAGTTCGTTCTGGGTGATCCCGCGGGGGACGTCGAAGTACCCTTCGTCGTGGGCGACGGTGAGCAACTCCTGTTGTTTGTCGGTCAGCGCGACGACCCCGTCGTTCTCGTCGTCGGACACGCGGAGGTGATCGACCGTGACTGAAATATCCAGGTCGCGACAGTACTCGTTGAACGCGACGAGTCGGTCGCGATCGGGGAACCGAAGCTGGACGAGCCACCCGTCCCGAGAGCTCGAGAGCTCGAGCAGGCGGCCGCCGAGGTCGGCAGTCTTGGCGGTGAAGGTAATCGCACGGTCGGTACGGGTGACGCGATAGACCCGCCTGTCAGGGTAGCGATCGACGAGCACCGGGTCGGCGACCGTCGAGTCCGACTCGAGAGCGGTTTCGAACCCGTCGAACTCGTCCCCGTAGACGGTGACGAACACGAGCGTCCGCCCCGGTTCGACGGTGGTCCAGTACTCCGGTTCGACGGTGACGGTCGACGCGCGTCGAAGCGTCGATCGCATGAACAGGTCCGAATGATCGAGTCGAAGCTGAGCGACGATTCCGCCCTCGGCCTGCGATCGGACCGAGGTCCGATCGTCGCCGGTTTCGGCAGTCCTCGTACCCTCGGTTTCGACCGCGTCCTCGGTATCGGCGATATCGATGCTCACAGACCGATCCGCCATCCGGAGGGATGACCGCCGTAATCGTAACTTACCTCGAACGCACTCATTAACTGTCCCATTAGGAGCCGGCTACATGATCGTAGACGCTATACACCAAATCCGATTCCGTTTCGCACTCAATACTGATTCACATGTTATCAGTCTAATTATATTTTCCCGAACAGTCGGATCGTCCTTCTCGGGGCGGAAAGATCGAATTACCTGCCGAGAACGGCCGAGTAATACGGTACTACCGACCGAATGGACCAGCGCGAGCGGTCGAAGAAACCGAACGACCGGTGGTCCCGGGTCACTCGTCGCGGGACTCGTCGAACAACAGCGCGAACAGTTTCCGCTGGGCGATCCTGAGGTGACGGCTGAACGTGGGCTGTGAGATCCCGAGGGATTCGGCGACTTCCTCGCCGGTGTGCTCGCGGGGCCAGTCGAAGAAGCCGCTGTAGTAGGCCGCCTCGAGCGTCCGCCGTTGTCGCTCGGACAGGTGCTCGGCCAGCGTATCGAACGGCCGGACCGAACGCGGTGATCGATCGCGCTCCCGGCGCGCGACCAACTCCGGGTCCGGATGGGACTGCTCGAGCGCTCGAAGGAACGGCCGGACGCCGACCGACTGTCCCAGTTCGATCGTGAGCCTGGTTCGGTCGTCGACCGGCGTGAGCGACCGAAGAACGCCACCGTTCTCCGCAACCGACCGGGCGATGTGCGGGTCGGCGGATTCGCTCAGTCCGATCTCGAGAACCGTCTCTCCGTTCCTGCCCTCGGCGACCGAGATCCGATCGACGGCCGGCAGCGATTCGATCGCGTCCCGAATCGCACCCGAATCGGCGTCTTCGACGGAACAGAACACCGTCGATCCGCCCGAGGATCGCGGAATCACGGCCTGCACGTCGATCCGTCGGTCGATACGGTGCGCGATCGACGATAGCGCGTCCGAGTCGTCCCGGAGGGCGACCTCGAGTTCCGTGATCCGATCTGCAAGTAGCGCGCGCTTCGTCTCGATCGCGCCGATCACTGCGCCCGCGATCGTCGTGAGGTGTTCGCAGGCCCGTCGAGTGGTGTCGTCGAACGCCGCCGAGCCGGTCGCGTACGCAGTACACGTTCCGTAGCAGAACTCGCCGGACTCGAGCGGGAGACTCAGTGACGACCGAAAGCCGCGTTCGAGGAGGTGCTGCCGCCATTGCTCCCCCTCTCCGTCGTCTCCCCGACTGGCAACACCGGTTTCGAGATCCTCGCGTAGGACCGATTCGCGGGTGGCCGCCGCGGTGGCCGTCGGCGACTCCGCGGACGAATCCAGCGAGAGCGGCGTCTCCTCGAGGAACTCGCCGTCGCGACCGGCCCACGTCTCCGGGACGACCGTCTCTCGAGCCGAATCCAGGCGGCCGACCCAGGCGAGTTCGATCCCATCGGCCGACTCGAACGGGGGCAGCGAGACGATCGCCTCGCAAAGCTGCCGTTCGACGGCCTCGCGCGTGTCGGCGTCCAGCATCGATCGTGCTGCGTCCCACACCTGTTCGACTCCGGTCACAGTGGTCTGCAATCGATCCCGATCGTGCCGACAGGTTCGAAGGCCGTCGGCGTATTCGAGCCGCTCGAGTGCCACGACGGCGGTCGCGGAGAGCGTTTCGAGCGGTCCCGTATCGACCCCGTCGAACGCCATCGGCTCCGTACTGGTCGCGAGGACGATCCCGCGATCCGCGATCGGCACCGCCAGAACCCGTTCGGCCCGGAGGCCGATCCGCTCGAGGGCGTCGTCGAAGCTCGGACGATCGTGGACGCTCGGCTCCTCGCCGTCGAGGAGATCGGCCAGCGGAATCGCGTCCGGACGGAGCGACGGCGGTTCGATTCCCGACTGATCGCTACCGGAGACCGGCGCCGCCGTCGTCACTGCCGCCGGACGGAGGCGGTCGTCGACCCGGTACCAGATCGCGACGTCGGCGTCGGCGTACTCGCGGATCGCACCGGTGATCGACTCCCTGACGCCGGACGGCGTCTCCGCGTTACGGAGGTCGATTGCGGTCCGCTGGATCGTCGATAGCGCGGCGCCGCGAGAGCCTCGCCTGTCGCGGACAATACAGAGCGTTCGGTCCGGATCGGGGAGCGGCGCGACGAAAACGTCGACCGGGCGCGGCCGGCTCGCGTCGGTCGCGAGCTCGCCCGTACAGGGATCCATCCACCTGACGACCGGCGATTCGGCTCGCTCTCGAACCGTCTCCGCGAGCTCGTCGTCGAACAACTCCTCGAGGGGCCGGCCGACCAGCGCGTCCGTCTCGGCGAGTTCCAACAGGGCACGGTTCGCCAGCTCGACCGTCGATCCCTCGAGGACGGCGATGCCGTCGTCCAGCCCGTCGACGACCGCCTCGAGGAGCTCGATCCGGTCGCGGTCCGCGGCGGTTGCGGACGTCCCGGTCGCGGGTGAGCGATCTTTCGCGTAGACGGAAACGCCATCGTCGCCGGGATACACGGCGACGTCGAGCCGCGTCTCGAGAGGGGGAACGGGCGTTTCGAACTCGACGAGCGACTCCGTCGTCTCGGCCTCGCGGATCCGGTCGGCTACCGTCGCGCCGATGTCGTCGGGGAACAACTCCCAGACGATCGTTCCCGTCGGGATCTCGTCGCCGACCTCTCGGCCGCTGATGGCTGCGAAGAACCGTCTTGCTGCCCGATTGGCGTACCGGATTTCGCCCTGCGGACCGAGCGTGAAAAACGGATCCGTGAGCCGGTCGATCCCCGTTCGGGCGGCGTCTGCGGCCGCGCCGGTCGGCGCTCCCGCGTCCGTCCGGGTAACGACGATCCCGTCGACGGTCGGATCCTCGAGCCGGTTCACGACGGTCAGTTCCGCGACGTGCCACGTGCCGTCGGCGTGGCCGAGCCGGAGGGAGACTCGCTCCGTCGTTCCGACCGGGGCTGCGGCGACGGCTGCGAGCGTGTCTCGGGCGGCCGCGCGATCGTCCGGATGGACGAGCCTGGAGAGTCCCGTTCGCTCGAGTTCGGTCGGCGTGTACCCCATCCGCGATTCGACTGCGGGACTCGCGTACTCGATTTCCCCGGTCGGATCGAGGACCCAGACGACCGCCGCGGCGTGTTCGAGGATCGATCGGTACCGTCGGTCCGATTTCTCGGCGGCCAGTCGGTACCGCTCCCGCTCGGCAGCGTTCCTGATGCGAGCGGTCAGCAGGTCGGGGGAGTCGTCCGGATCGACGATATCGCTCGCACCGGCCTCGAGCGCCCGCGAAGCGTGTTCGTCGTCCGTGAGCGCGATGATCGGCCGTTCGTCGGCTCCCTCCGCAAGTCGATCGAACGTCTGCTCCGGCGTCGCCCCGTCGCCGACGGCGAACGGACAGACGAGACAGTGAACGTCGCGGTCGAGGAGTCGCTCACGTGCGCCCTCGAGGGTCCGTTCCCTGAGCAACAAAACGCCCTCGAGGCGAGCGGCGAGTGCGCTCATCGCCTCGTCCGCGGGCTCGGAATCGCCGACGACCAGCACGCAGATGGAATCGCCGACGACGGTTTGGGTGACGTCGCTCATCGGTCGGATGTTCCGAGGGGAGACGTGCGTTCGGCCGGTGCTACTCGGAACGGATACCGGTCCGCCGGACCATCCTCCTCCGGATCGGTTGCAACCCCGACGAATGCGCGACCGAGACGACCGACCACGATAGGAGTCGGATCACCGCCCTGAACTATAGGTATCAGTCTCGTACTCGCGCGTCGCAGGGAGGTCGGGATTCGAGGTCGCACGGCGGGATGAATCCACCGTCGTACGGACGTATAGGTCCAGGCTACCAAAGGGAGAGTCCGGACCACTGTCTCAGGAGTCCGTGCTACTGAAACGGGAGCCCATCAGGAATCGTCCCGGACCGTGAGCACTGGAACCGGTGCGTTTCGGACGATTTCCTCGGCGACGCTGCCCGAGATCAGGTGGTCGAGGCCGGATCGGCCGGCAGTCCCGACGATGATCATATCGACGTCGTTGGTCTCCGCGTAGTCGACGATCTGCTCCTGCGGGACTCCGTGGCGGACGTCGGTCGTCGCCTCGACTCCCTCGCGATCCGCCGACTCTTTGGCGTGTTCTGCCGCCGCCACGGCCTCGTCCTCCGGATCCGATCGTAATCTGTCCTGTTTCTCCGCGGCCTGCGGACCGTCCTCCGATACCGACAGGACGTGCAGGTCAGCCTCGAGCCCCCTCGCGAGTTCGATTCCGTGCTCGGTCGCGCGGTGGGCGGCGTCGCTCCCGTCTGTCGCGAGCAGCAAGTCCTGGTACATTGCGTGACTTCCCATTCGAGAGACGGCGGGATACATCCCGGACCTGCCGTTGCCTGCCAGAAGCCGTCGAATCGGTCGCCGTCAAAAGATCACGTCCCACTCGTGCCCGCAGTCCCGACACTCGAACCGTCGCCGTAACCCGGCATCAGTCACCGATCGATCGATCTCCGCTGCCGACTCCTCGAGGCAGTTCGGACACTGGTGTCGGCTCACGATACGGAAGCAACACGCTCTCGTCGATAAAACTTACCCCACAACAATTTGGATTGAAACTAATTAGTATTAGGAATATATGTCGTTCAGGGGACGTCCGCAGGCAGGTCAGGAGAGAGGGAGCAACGGAGGGATCGCAGGCCAGTCTTACAGCACGTCGAGAACGACGATTGCGAGGTACAGCTGGCCGACACCGGCGACGATCATGACCGCACCTGCGAGCCGCTTCAGGGTCCCGGAGTACGCGCTGAATCGCCCAGCGTTCGCGACGAGGCCCATTCCCGTCGCGACGGTCAACGAGACCATGAGGACGACGAAACTTCCGACGTACGTTCCGAGGAGGATCGCCGCCGATGTCGTCGGTAGCGAGAGCGCACGGGCGACCACGCCGAAGAATATCGCCGCGACACAGCCCGCCGCCGCCAGCGCGTAGCCGACGCCGAAGATGGCGAATCCGAGCACGCTCGAGCGTCGTTTGGGGAGGGCGACCGACGGAGACGGGGCACGGTCGAAGACGATCAAGAGGCCGAAGACGATCAACAGGACGCCGGCAACCACTTCGAACAACGTGATACGTGACAGCGTCTCGTTGCCGACCCAGAACGTCGCCCCGAGCAAGGCGGCGAGGGTGACGAGCGCCCCGATACCCGCGACGAGTCCGCGGCTCAGTGCGCCGCCGAGCGACGCCTGATCGCCGTCGGTCTGACTGACGTAAAAGCCGACGTAGCCCGGCAGAAGTGGGTACGAACACGGCGAAAAGAAGGTCCCTACTCCCGAGAGGAGTCCGAAGGTGATCGTCGCGGCGAGCCCCGCGTCGACCATCCTACTGGTCCCCGCTTTCGCCGGTATCGGTCTCGAGGGCGCGTTCGATGCCGGCGACGAGTTCGTCCGCGGACTTCCTGCCCGCTTCCGACCACTGAACGCGCCCCGACGAGTCGATCGCCACGGCGTAGGGAACCCCGCCGATGGAGTACTCGGCGCTCAGTTCCGCGGTCGGATCGATCCCCAAGAGCCAGTCTCCGTCGTGTTTTCGCCACCAGTCGGCGAGTTCCTCCCTCGTCACCGAGCGTCCGACCGCTTCGTTCGTAACCGAGATGAAACGCACCTCGTCACCGAGTCGGTCGTTCGCCTCGGCGAGCGCGGGCATCTGTTCGATACAGGGACCACACCACGTTCCGAAGAAATCGATGAACGTCGCCCGGTCGGAAGCCGGGATTCGGACTTCCCCGGCCTCGCTTCCCGGTGCGTCGACCGTCTCGATCACGAGCGGGTCGGCGGTCGGGTTCGCCTCCTCGGCACCGTCGTCAAACGACGGCGGGCCGTGTATCGCCAGGGCTCCCGCGCCTCCGATGATACCTAGGCTTCCGATTCCAGCGAGCACGTCCCGCCTGCGCATCTATCCCGTCACCACCGTTTCGAAGTCGTCGACCAGCCGTGAAATCTCCATGGTCGATCCCTTCGGGTACGTTCGCTCGACGAACCCCCCCTCGTTTACGAGGAAGATATAGGGGAAGTGCGGGAAGGTGTACTCGAGTTCCTCGTACTCGTTGCCGAACTCTTTCTTGAACGGAAGGCCCAAATCTTCGCTGACGATCTCTTTCCCCGTCTCGTACTCCGTCGGTCGCAGAAAGTGCCAGTTCCCGGCATCGAGATCGACTCCCTGTTGATCGGCGAACGTTCGCAGTTCGTCTTCACCGTCCCGCTCCGGATCGAACGTCATCGCGAGGAATGCGGCGTCGTCGCCGTACCCCTCTTCGGCCGCCACCGCCTGTGCGCGCCGTAATCGGAGAATCAACTGCGGACAGACGCCATCCGGGCACATCGTGTAGAAGAGGGTCATCAGAACGGTCCGATCCCCTTCGAACTGATCAGTCGAGACCGTTTCACCGGTCAAGGGATCGGGTAGACTGATCGCGGGGAACTCCTCGCCGTAACTCGGATGGGTCGCCTCACTCAGGTCTTGCTCCGGAGGTCCGAGCACGGTATCGGGGTTGCCCGTGTTCCCCGTGAGGGCCCCACCGAGACAGCCGGCACCACTCGAGAGTCCTGCGATTCCGACTGTGCCGAGATATGTCCGCCGGTCCATATACGAACCGTGGGAACGCCGGATCAAAGGTTCATTGGTTCGGTTCACGAAGAGCGGTGAGGTCGAGACGCGTATGCGACGGGACCGACCGAACGGACGGACGCTTCTCGCGGACGCGTCGCCGCAGTTCTCGAAGGGGTGGCTACTCGACTCGAACAGGGCCATTGGTCTCGAGGGGAGACTATCGTTCGCTCGCGGATACGGCCATCGTTCACTCGTGGATGAGGGGGCGTTCACTCGGAGATACGGCGGGCGTTCGATCGACGAACCAACAGGTGTTTTGTCGCCGGACCCCAACCGCTGTCCAATGAATCGCCGGCGTTTCCTCCGCGGGACAGCAGCGATCGGAGCCGTCGGGACCGCCGGTATCGCCGGCTGTCTCGAACGACTCGGGTTCGAAGAGGAGTCCGCATTGGCGAACCCGCCGCTCGTCGAAAACCGCCCAGATGCCGTCTACCTCCCGGCCTCGAGCGAGGAGATGGGGATGTACGGCTCGGCGACCGACGGCGACTACGCCGTCGCGCTCTCGTATACCTTTCCCCACCGGTTCTGGACCGTCGAGGCCACCAGCGACGGGAAACAGCTCGTCGAGGTCGAGGCCGACGACAGCCTCCATCTCATGGCCACCCTCTGGGATCGGGAAACGGGCACCGTCCTTCCGGTGGACATGCGAATCGAGATCCGCCAGGACGGATCGCCGATCGACGGCGGGACCCTCTCACCCTGGCCCATGATTTCCCAGCGGATGGGCTTTCACTACGGCGACAACGTCCGGCTCCCCGGGGAAGGCGAGTACACCATCCACGTTCGAGCCGGCCCGGTTACGCTCGATCGGGTCGGCGCGTTCGAAGACCGATTGGATTCCGCGGCCTCGCTCGCGATCGACTTCGAGTACGTCCGATCGGACATCAACGGCCTCTCGTTCGACTCGATCGAACCGGACCGGCGAGGAAGCCCCGATGCGCTCCCGCTGATGAACCACGGCGAGGGAGGGCACAGCGGAAACGAGTCCGGGAACGGTGACGGTGGCTCCGGTCACGTACCGACGGGACAGGCACCGAAGATCGAGAACCTTCCCGGCGACCACCTCGGGACCGAACGGAGCGGCGACGCGAAGATCCCCCTGATCGCGACCGACGCCGATCGATTCACCGACGACGGCACCTATCTGGCCGTCTCTCCCAGAACGCCGTACAACGACATTATCCTTCCATTTACGTCCCTCTCCGCGAGCGTCGAACGCGACGGTTCGACCCTCCGCAAGGGTTCACTCACCGAAACGCTGGACGGCGAGTTCGGCCATCACTACGGGCTCGAGGTCGACGAGCTCACCGACGGTGATCGCGTGACGGTTTTGATCGACTCGCCGCCGCAGGTATCACGTCACGACGGCTACGAGACGGCCTTTTTCGAGTTCGAAGCGCTGACGTACACTGTATGAGAGGGGAGATCGCAGCCGCCTCGGAGAGACCGACTCGAGCAGCGAGGCCGGCCCGCTCGAAACGTCGCCTGCGTCAGTCACAGGCTCGGGCCGATGGAACCCGTCGTTCGGACCGGCCGTTTCCGGCGTAAATCCGACTCTATACCGAGCGAACGGACCGAAACGATTGCCAGCAGTTCCGTATGACTTCGATAACTATCAGGGACCGACGATCACGTTCGAGTGATGTCTCGGACAGGTTTCGCGGATATGCATATCGGCTGCCCGGAGTGTGACACGACCGTCACAACCTCCGTTCCCCCCGGACCGGGGATCCACGCGGAGAGCGACTCGAACCGACTACTGGGAAAGGAAACCCAGTGTCGAAACTGCGGTCACGAACTCGAGCTCTACTACTACTGACTCCGATCGGATCGACTGCCATTATGACTCTGCCCGTTCTATTATCGGTGAGGTAACCAGAGATAACTGAACGTACCGTCTCGATCGGTCTGAAAAGCGCTACTGCCGTCGATCGGTTGGCTTTCGTTCCCAAACAACGATGTACGCGTCCTCGAGTATCGTCCAGGACCGAACCACGCACACCGTGTTTCCGGTGAATCACGTTCGGAGCAGCGGAGCCGTTCCGGAGAGATCACGATCGTGTGACACACCGGATTTCCGGTGAACGGGATAGCACACAGGGGACCGACCCGACGGCCAAGTGTCGTGGACACCGGGTTTCCGGTGAAATTGCCACTCGACGATTCACTATAGAATTTTTCGAACCGAGAGAATATATCGACCGAATCGATCGAAAGAAGGAATCGTGATCGATCTCACACACACCGTGTTTCCGGTGAAATGACATCGAGAGGGTCGTACACTGCAATCGAATGGGTTGCGTACTGCACACTACCGAGCGGAGTCGACAGACAGTAGGGTTTACAGAGACGCAACGTTCTCTCGATTCAGATGCTCTGTCGGGAGCTAGCGGGCGTGACGACGAGTAGCGAAGGTTCGCAGTAGAACCCGAGAACCCACCGCGTACAGCGTGCTCGAGGCGACTGCTTAAGTTACACACACCGGGTTTCCGGTGAAAGAAGCATTGACCTCCTCCACGCCCTGAAGGACATGGAATCCCACCATGGGATATCGGCCGGGTGTGGCCTTCGAGGTTTCAGCCCGCACTTCCAAGGGAACCAGCAGCATACTGGAGGAACCTCTCGGTTTGACTCCCTCGGGAGGGCTGTGGCCCGGTCAAACAGGCCCCATCTCCAGCCGAGTCATCGGCACGCGTGTGTTTTCTGACGCGACTCTCTCCGCTGGAGTAGCAGATGTGAATACGCAGTACAATCGCTTAAACGTACCGACAATAGGTATCTAGCCCGGCCATCGACTGCGGTTAGTCGGCCGATCCTCTCGCTTGACCTCCGCCTGAAGACGGGGGTATGCGCTATTGGTCTGTATCACTTGCTGCCGTGATCGATACACCATCGCCTCGACAGAGTGCAGCAACCATCTCGCCTCGAGAGAATGTAGCAACCACCACTCCTCGCTTCGAGAGAGTAAAGCATCGGCCGAAACGTGTCTCCGTATTCCGGACAGATCTCTGTATGTTATAGAAATATATAAATAGGTATTGTGAGTAAAGTTCGCCAAGTGAATCGGACTCGATTCGCTTGCGGATCGAAACGGGGCCGTTTACCTCACCCGCTCGTTCCGACGTCGTTCGTTCTGATCGTCGCCAACTGACGAGGGAGAGCACCCCGCACACCGTATTTCCGGTGAATCGCTCCAATTTCTCTCCCCTCTCACA
The DNA here is from genome assembly GCF_020405205.1 of Natrinema salinisoli. NCBI lineage: Archaea > Methanobacteriati > Methanobacteriota > Halobacteria > Halobacteriales > Natrialbaceae > Natrinema > Natrinema salinisoli. The sequence continues at coordinate 1,573,012 of NZ_CP084469.1, forward strand.
CCCTCCATTCTCTATTTCACCGGAAACACGGTGTGTGTGTTCGCCCCCGATCGTTTCCCGAAACGGCCCACCGAGGAAAACAGTCCGTGACTGTATCGGGACGGGTACTGCGCGGAATTCCCATTTGTACCGTCAATAACGGTCCTCTCCGTTTCAGGACCGAATCCCCAGGCCCAAACGGAAACACTATTTCACCGGAAACACGGTGTTCGAGCATGTCCAGTTCCGGCGACGATCTGTTCACTCGCGACGACCCGATCTTCGAGAACAAGGAACTCCTCGAGATCAACCACCTGCCCGCGGAAGGGCGAATCGTCGGTCGGGACGACGAGATTTCGGAGCTCGCGAACGCGGTCAATCCGGCGATCTTCGGACAGAGTCCGAGCAACCTCCTCATTTACGGCAAGACGGGAACGGGAAAGTCCCTCTGTGCGAAGTACATCTCGGAACGGGCCGTCCGCGTTGCGGGGGACGAAGACGTCACGTCGGCTTTCGCCTACGTCGACTGCGCTCAGGATAACACGGAAACGCAGGCCGTCCAGACCATCGCCCACTCGTTGAACGAACCGGCGGTCACCGACGTCCGAATCCCGGACAAGGGGCTCAGCACCTCGACGTACTACAAGCGTCTCTGGACGGTACTGGATTCCCAGTACGACGTCGTCCTCGTCATCCTGGACGAGGTCGACAAGCTCGACGACGACGACATCCTGATGCAACTCTCGCGCGCGGGCGAGGCCGGCAAGCTCGAGTCGTGCAAGATCGGCGTGATCGGGATCAGTAACAAGATCAAGTACAAGGACCGGCTGGACGAGCGGGTCAAGTCCAGCCTCTGTGAGCGCGAGTTCGTCTTCCCGCCGTACGACGCAAACCAGCTCCGAACCATCATGGAAGCCCGCAGCGACGCGTTCAAGGACGGCGTGCTCGAGCCGTCGGTCATCCCTCGAGCCGCGGCGCTGGCCGCCCGTGAGCACGGCGATGCGCGGAAGGCGATCGACATCCTCCGGTACGCCGGCGAGATCGCCCAGTCGAAGGGGAGCGATACCGTTCGAGAGGAATTCGTCGTCCAGGCTCGCGAACGCGCCGAAACCGATCGCTTTCGGGAGCTCATCCGCGGCTCGACGCCCCATTCCAGGCACGTCCTGCAGGCGCTGGCGGTCCTCTCGCTCAACAGCGCCGACGAGGACGGGTTCCGGACGACGAAAATTTACGACGTCTACGAGGAGATCTGTCGACAGGAGCGGTCCGAGCCCCTCTCCCTGCGACGGGTGCGGGATCTGCTGAAAGAACACGCGTTCCTCGATATCCTCGAGCAGGCCCGCCGGAGCGGCGGGAGTGCGGAGGGGAGTTACACCGAACACCAGTTGCTCGAGGACCCGGACGTCGTGCGGAAGGTTCTCGTCGAAACGGACGGCGCGTAGCCGTCAAGCACCGAGACAGTTCCAACACCGTCACTCACCCAACGTGTCAATTCTGCCGCTTCAACGGGCAACGAGACGACATTTCACCGGAAACCCGGTGTCCCCGTCCCCCGCTCTTCTGACGATACTATCCAGATACTGCTGTTCTGACGACACTGTCCAGACAATACCAGCCTGACGATACCGCCGTCACACCACCTGTTCCGACGCATCGGTCGACTCCCTGCTCGTGGTGATTCGATCCGCCTCACTCGATACCAGTCTCCCACCCGCGCGGCGTCTCGTTCAGTCGCTCGGCCCCGTTCTCGGTCACGACGACGAGATCCTCGATCCTGACGCCGAACTCGCCCTCGAGGTAGATTCCCGGTTCGACGCTGAAGACCATTCCCGGTTCGAGTTCGCGGTCGTTGCCCGCGACGATGTACGGCGGCTCGTGGACCTCGAGGCCGACCCCGTGTCCGGTTCGGTGGACGAACGCATCGCCGTAGCCGGCTTCCTCGATGACCGAGCGGGCGGCGCGATCGATCGAGCCGGCCGTGACGCCCGGTTCGACGGCGTCGACCGCCGCCTGCTGTGCCTCCATGACCGTCTCGTGGACCCGCTCGTACTCGGCGGGCGGCTCGCCGACGACGATCGTCCGCGTCTGATCGCCCGGATATTGGCCCGTCCCCGACTCGAGCGCGGCCGGGACGAACGCGCCGAAGTCCAGCACGATCGGGTCGCCGGCGGTGATCGCTCGCGAGCCGCTGTGGTGGTGTGGCCGCGCCCCGTTCGGGCCGGCGGCGACGATCGTTTCGAACGCCGGTTCCTCGCCGCCCTCCGCGGCGAGCGACCGTTCGATTTCGGTCGCCAGTTCCGACTCGGTCTTGCCGATGAGCCCGTCCCCGCGCTCGCGAATCGCGAGCGAGACGCGATCCGCGACCGCGCCCGCCCGCCGGAGCGCCTCGAGTTCGACGTCGTCCTTTCGAACCCGGAGCGGCTCGAGGACGGTACTCGCGAGCCCGAAGTCGGCGTCGGGGAGTAGTTCCCGGAGGTCCTGCGTGAACGTCGCCCACAGACGATCGTCGACGAGGACGGTCGCTGATTCGGAATTCGGCCTACCGATCGAGTACTCCTCGAGCACGCTTTCGACAGCCTCGATCGGATCGTCGGCGTCGTTCCACGGGTGCAATTGCAGGGACGGGACCGGAAGCGCGGCCAATTGGTCCTCGTACATCGTCGGCGCGACGAGCGCGGGATCGCCCTGTTTGGGAACGAACAGCAACAGGTGTCGTTCGGACGGGGACTCCTCGAAGCCGGTCAGATAGGTCAGATTCGGACTCGGAAAGCAGACGAGCAGGTCCGCGTTCCCGTCCGCGAGTCGTCGCTGGCAGGCGGCGATCCGGCGTTCGAACGGCGATTTCATACGACCAGGTTCGATCGAACGAGAAATCAACGTTTGGTTGCAGGTATCGCCTCGGTCGCGCCCCATCCCTCGCTGCGATACATCGCCCAATCAGCACGATACGGCGCGCAATGAGCAGCCGAGTCGTCCGAATGCGTCCCTATCAGGCGGCGACTGTCCCAGCAATCGAATAGTCACGATTTCGTGACTGATGGTGGGAACCTATTAACGCCCCGGCGATCGCAAGCGGCGAAGCAACCCGTGGGGACGCTGTGGTTTCTCAGCGAATGCGAGTTACCGAGCGGTTGTCGTCGACGACTGTCCGTGATCGACAGCGACGGGCTGACGGCCGCGGACGAACGGCCGACGGATCCGCGTCCGACGGTCCCAGCTGTCCCGGTTCGTTGATTGTCGTCTCGAACCGGGAACCGTATCGTCACGAGTACGAAGACGAGGCTCCGGAGCCGGCGGCCGGCTCAGCGGGCCCCGATGGGAGTCCACCGACAGGAACGGACGGCGGCTCCCGTTCGATGACCGAGGGACGATCCATCACGGTCGACGAGCCGACCGGCGGGTTGACCGCGGGTCTCGATCCCGTCGTCCAGCGAACTGACGGCACCTGGATCGCTTGGGGCGACGGCGACGCGGACTTCGACGTCACGGACGACCGGAATTGCGTCGCCGTCCCGCCCGACGAGGAGGCGTACACCCTTCGCCGGCTTGAGCTCTCCGACGAGGCGGTCGACTCTTACTATTACGGGTTCAGCAACCGCGTCCTCTGGCCGCTCTGCCACGGTTTCCCCGACCTGATCGAGAACCGATCGAACGACTTCGAGTGGTACCGAACGGTCAACGAACAGTTCGCCGAGGCAGTCGCCGATCACGCCACGGCCGACTCCGTGATCTGGATTCAGGATTACCACCTCGCGCTCGCGCCCCGGATAATCCGTCAGTCGGTCCCCACCGGCGCGACCGTCGCCCACTTCTGGCACATCCCGTGGCCGACGCCGGGAACCTTCCGGCACTGTCCGGTCGGCGATCAGATTCTCGAGGGGCTGCTCGGCAACGATCTGGTCGGATTCCACGTGGGCCGGTACGCGGATCGATTCCTCGAGTGCGTCGATCGGTTCCTCCCGGACGCGACCGTCAACCGGGCTCGTCGAACGATCCGCTACGACGGACGAACGATTCGTGTCGTCGCGACGCCGATGGGCGTCGACGCCGAGTCGTACGACCGAGACGCGCGGTCGGCCGATCCGGGTCGGCTCTCCGCACTGTTCGAGGAGTACGGGATCGCGCAGGAAACGACTCTCGGCCTGGGCCTCGACCGACTCGATTACTCGAAGGGGATTCCCGAACGGCTGGCGGCACTCGAGCGGTTCTTCGAGCAAAATCCGGGCTGGCGCGGCGAGTTTACGTTCCTCCAGAAGGCAACCCCCTCGCGGACGGAGATCGAAACCTACCAGCAGTACGGCGAACTCGTCCGGAGCGAAGTCGAGCGGATCAACCGTCGCTTCGGGACGGGAGACTGGCAGCCGATCGTGTACACGGAGGACGTGCTCCCTCGAGCGGACATCTGTGCACTCTATCGCCGCGCGGACGTGATGGTCGTAAGCCCGCTCGTCGACGGGATGAATCTGGTCGCACAGGAGTACGTGGCCGCGAGCGTCGACGGCAACAGTGTGTTACTATTGAGCGATCGAACTGGCGCACACGAGCGACTCGGCTCCCACGCCCTGACGATCGATCCGACCGACTCCGACGGGGTCGCGGCCCAGCTCGGGTACGCGGTATCGATGTCGCCGTACGAACGGCGACGGCGGATGAACACGCTTCGGCAGCGCGTCTTCGACGGCGATCTCGAGTCCTGGATGGCCACGCAGTTCGACTGGATCCGACGCGTTCACGACGGCTCCGAGAGCAAGGACACGAACACGGATTCCGACTCCGACTCGCGAGAACCGACACCGCCGGTGTAGTCGATGACGGTTACACAGTCACCGCCGCGGCCGCTCGACGACGGATTGCCACAGCTCCGGGCGACGCTCGAGGATGCCGACGGCCTGCTCCTCTGCCTGGACTTCGACGGCACGCTCGCCCCGATCGTCGACGATCCGAACGCGGCGGTGCCGACCGAGCGCAACCGGGAGGCAGTGGCTTCGCTCGCGGCCGCACCGTCGGTGACGACGGCGGTCGTTAGCGGCCGCGCGTTGACCGACGTCCGCGAGCGCATCGACGGCCCGTCGATCTATGCCGGCAATCACGGGCTCGAACTCGCTCGGAGGGGGACAGTCGCGGTCCATCCGATCGCGCGCAAACGCGCGGCTCGAGTCGACCGAGTCTGTTCGGTCCTCGAGGACTCCCTCGCATCCATCCCGAACTGTCGGATCGAGAACAAGCGCCTGACGGGGACGGTCCACGTGAGATCGGTTCCGCCAGCCGACGAACAGACTGTCCGCCGTCTGACGCGCGAGGCTGTCGATCGGTTCGGTGGCGACGCCCTCGAGATTTCGCCCGGGAAACGAATCCTCGAGATCGGGCCGGACGTCCCCTGGGGAAAGGGACAGGCGGTCGAGCTGATCGCTGCCGATGTGTCACCCGAAACCGTCGTCGTCTATATCGGTGACGACGTCACCGACGAGTCCGCGTTTCGAGCCGTCGAACCGGATGGAATCGGCGTCCGAGTCGGTAACGACGACCCCTCGAGCGCCTCCTACCGGGTACAGGCACCCGCAGACGTTGCAGCCTTCCTCTCGTGGCTCGGAGCCACCGGTACCGGACTGGTCGAATGAGTCCTCAGATCGTAGCGAGCCCGTGAGTGACGGAATACGAACGGCCGTACCGGCTCGATCCAGCAGGGACGAGCCGAATACGGCGACAGGTACTCGTTCGCGCCACCAGTGCTTGGTCAGTTGACACGATATACAGATAATAGCAATAACCATAACAAACATCCTGTCTCGAGCCGAAAGTATTAGTTACCACTGGAAATATAGTCCGGTACGAGAGTGAACGAGAGTGAAACTCCGACAACCAACTGACTTCCTGATCCTCGAGGCGCTCGAGGACAAGGGCCGAAACGTCGCAACGAACCTGGCTGCACACACCGGAAAGAGCCGGAAGAACATCAATACCAGACTGCCGGTACTCGAGGACTACGGTCTCGTTAACAAGATCGGGCCCGCCGAACGGTCCGGCCTCTACGAGATCTCCTCCACGGGGAAGGCAGCGCTGGTGTACCAAGATCAGTACGACGAGGTCGACGACTTCGAGGCGCTGATCGAAGGACCGAACGCGGCTGCGGAGCAGGAGGGCGACGCCCAGACCAGTTTCGCCCGCGGCGAGAACGACGACGAAGACGACGAGTAACGACGCGCGTCGACCACCTCGTCTCGACAGACGCGAGACGAGCCACCGTCGACCGCCGTTCGGCCGCAGCTGTGGCCGTCTGGTAGTGACTACTGTAGCTCTCTTCCTAGAGCCATCAGTGTGACCGCGAAGCGACCACCCGCCGCTCGGCGGCGAGCGGTCTCAGTATCGCAGGAGTCCGCCGTCGTACGCTTCGAGCGCGCGGCGCGCACACGAGGAAAAGGCGAGACTGAGTTTACGGTCCCGGTCCTCCGACGTCGGAAGCGTCGTCCCGCAGCGAGAGCTGTCCGCATCGTACGCTGGATCCCAGGCGTAGCTACTCAGCATCGGCGTTGCGATCACGGCTCCGCCGTGGTGGAACGCGACGCCGTGACCGTGATCCAACCCGAGCGCGTGACCGATTTCGTGGACGAGAACCTGTATCGTCCGTGCTGGCGGCGTGTTCGGCACGATCCACCGGGTACCGGAAACCAGTTCGTCGAACGCATCGAGGGACGCGATGTGCCGAGCGCCGCCGACGGATGCAACGTGAGGGATGCCGTATCCGGTCGGTGCCTCCTCCATCCCGCCGTCCGTAACCAGCAGGTTGACGTCCGATACCGGCTCGAGCTCTCGCCGGCCGAGTTCACCCGCAGCGACGGCCATCGGCCACTCTCCGCGACTCGTCAGCCGAGCGGCGTCCTCGGTCGAGACCGAGACCGTCCCACCGACGGAGAGGTCGAGCGTCCAGTACCCGAGCGCGAGCATCTCCTCGAGGTACTCGAAAATACGGTCGGCGACCCCATCGTAGGTAGCAGCCGCCTCCGAGAACCAAATTCGAACGGCGAGCGTCTCAGCGGACCCGCGTGTCGCGTACGCGAGCATACTGAGCGAGGCGACCGACCCGACCGCCCCGAGAAACGCGCGACGTCTCATGGGCTACCTGGTGTGGCGGGGACCCAGTTCCTGCGGGTGAACATGGACACGTATTACCCTGGAGGCGATCCCGGTTCGCTCCGAGCGGCGCCGGTTCTCGAGACAGTCGGCCCCGCTCTCATCGAGTTCCCCCGCCTGTCGACGATCCGAGCGTGACTCTCGAAAGCGCGGATCTCGATCCCGGCTGGCAACTGATGCGGCTCGACCGGCACGAGCAAGAGCAGCGCGTCGTCCTCGGTTTCGACCAGCCATCTGTCCGGCCCGCGCTGTCGCAGACAGAGCGTCCACGCGCCGGTCCGAAGCCGGCGCTCGATCTGCCACTCAGTATAGTACCGATCATCCGCGCCGTGGAAGATCGCTTCGAACGGCGGCGTTACCACGATGTCCCCACCTGCGGTTCGGTGACGTACTGTGGTCTCCGTCTGCTCGTCATTCCTACCTGACCGGTCAGTTTTCGAGCGTATTGTCGCTGGGATTCATATAGCGTTCAGTTAAGAAAGAAGGAGAGTCACGGTATCGTGAACGACCGCTGGAAATCGACCACAGTGGTTCAACAGTCAAGGGGTACTGTCACTATCTTCGGTGCGAGCGCTCCTTGTAGTGGCGTGAGTCAGGCACGATCCCACTCCGTTCACCCTTGGCGGGAATCAATTGTGTCCGCTTCCCTCGAAGAACTCCTCGAGGATCGCCCTGAGACCCTTTCGAAGGTGTTGATGCATCGTCGGCGGCGAGATATCCATCGCTTCAGCGATCTCCTCGCCGGTGCTCTCCCGTGGCCAGTCGAAGAATCCGCCGTAGTAGGCGAGTCGAAGCGTCGTCAGTTGGCGATCGGTGAGTTGATCGAGGATCCGATTTCGGCGCTGGGCCGCCGTCCGAACCGGCCGATCGACTTCCCGTCTAGCCACGAGTTCGGTGTTCTCGTAGATGACGGTCAACGCCTCCGCGATTTCCCGGACGGCAGCGTTCTGCGACACTTCGACCAGACAGGTCCCGACACCGCTGTCGACCGTGACGTCCCGAATCGTCGCGCCGTGATTCTCGAGCGTTCGAACCCCCGACTGCGCGAGACGAATCTCGATCGTACAACTCTCGTCGCCGTCGTGGATGAGCCGACACTCCTCGATAGAGTCGTGTGCTCTCGCGGCCTCCAGAACCGTGTCACCGCCCAGTCCGTCGATCGTCACGTACTGAAACGTTCGTCCGTTCGCCGTGGTACCGGCCCACTCGAGCGAGCAGGTACAGTCGTACTCCTCGGAGAGATCGAACGAGAACGTATCGCCGCCGTCGATCCGGAACTCGAGTTCGACGACGGTATCAGCGAAGAGCAGCTGCCGATTTTTCACTGCCATGATGGTGAACCCGATCGTCTCGCCGAGCAGTCTGAATCCGGCCCGTTCGCGTTCACTGAACGCGTCGTCTCGGCTCGCGAGAACGGTGAGTACACCGTAGGTCGCGTCCTCGTGAGTGATCGGGGCGGCGGATCGCGGATCTGACGTCGTCTTCGCTTGCGGCTGCCTGCAACGGCTCGGGAACCGCTTCGTCGTCCAGCAGTCGGTTCGTCGTCCGAATTTCACCGGTCCGTATCGCCTGCGTGACCGGCCCGTCGTGATCGATAGACTCGCGGACGCACTCGAGATAGGTTTCGGCCTCGCCAGCGCCGGTTCGGTAGGAGAGTTGTCCGTCACCGGTTCGTTCGGCGATCCACGAGCCACAGTACAGCTCGGAGTCGACGAGCTGCTCGCAGACCTCGTGTTCGATAGCGTCCCGGGCCGGTGCCTCGACGAGGGTCTCGATCACCTGTCGGACGACCGCGTTGATTCGATTGAGCGTCTCGAGCTGATCCTGTCTCGATCGGAGTTCCCGCTCGCGTTGGACCCGTTCGGTGATGTCTCGAGCCAGCCAGACGACGGCGCGTCGACCCTGGATTCGCTGATCGAGCGGCACGACGCGCGCTTCGAATCGTCGGCTTCCCTCGGTCGTCTCGGCGTCGTACTCGACGGACCGAACGCCGTCGGTCCTGATCGCCTGGTCGATGCAGTCCTGTAGCTTCGCGGCGACCGCATCGGGGAACGCGTCCTGGAGTTTGGTTCCCGGAAGGTCGTCGGGGGCCATCGAGTACAGTTCGGCCGAATCGGGTCGAACCTTCGCCTCGAGATAGGTACCGTCTTCGCCGATGACGAACGCCTCGTCCGGGAGTTCGTCGCCGAGGATCCGTTCGTTTCGACTGTCGGCGTCATCCGACGGTTCCCTCGGCTGCGATCGAACCGTCGTGATGATCCGGTCGATCGGGTCCTCGTCGCGGTTCGTCGGTACGTATTCCGTCGCGTCGGCCCGGAGCGCGACCGTCGCAAGCCGTTCGGTTCCCGTTCGGGGCGCGACGATCGTCGGAACGGCCGGCGCCGCGGCGTGGACGCGCTGGAGGACGGACTGTATGTCGCCGGGACAGTCGAGTTCGAGAACGACGGCAATCGGGGAAGCCGGGGCGTCCGTGGTGGCAGGTGCCGACTCCGCTGCGCCGGTCGATCTGGAATCACCGTTCCCCGCCGGATGCGTCTCATCACCGTTCCGATCCCCGTCGGTGGCGTCTTCGGTGTCACCGCCGCTGTTCGTGTCCGCCGCGTCGAGCAGTGACTCGAGATCGCCCGTAACCGGAACCATTCGGACATCGTGCTCGGTCGCGTTCTCGAGTCGTGCTTGGAGGTCGCTCTCCTGGTCTCGACCGTCGGTCACGACGGTAATCGGTCTCGATCGATGTGTATCGTTCATCCCTATCTCTCTCTGTTTCGAGTGACTGCAGCCGGATTCATACGCGACCAGACACCGTTCTATCAAGATCGGTTGTGGAATAAAAGCTTGCTGGTCAGAAATCAGATGTGTTCCGGGAGCGATCGCTCCCCTGGATGAACTGGTTAGAGTTCGCCGCGGTCCCGAAGCTCCTCGAGCAGGTCGTCGACGAGCGATTCGACGTCTTCGTAGGGGAAATCACCGCCGGACGTCTTCGTGTTCAGTTCCATCGCAGTCATCGAGAAATCGCCGGACTCGAACGTCGTACTGGGCCCGTTTGGAAGCGCCGGGATGAGCTCCATCGGCCCGGAAACCGGATAGTCAGCGCCTTCGAAGGCGTCGATCAGTTGCGCTCGGAGTTCGGCTTCATCAGTCATTACGTCTCACGATTCCTGACCATGAATAATAAATCCGCAGGTGGTTCCGGTAGCCGCGCGGATCGTGGTGAAGACGAGCAGGAGTACGTCGCTGTGATCGGAACTAGCGGGCAAACGGACGTCCGTCTGACCGAACGGCCGGACTGACGGTGCTGGACGAGGGGATTCGACGAGCTCCGGCCGCCTAGAGCCGCCGCATGAACTCGGGAAGAATGCCCCGTTCGCTCGAGTCGCCGGCTGCGGCCGGCTCCGCGCCGGGATGTTCGACCTCCCCGTCGTCTCGGGGCCCGTCAAACGTGTCGGGATCCGAACCACTGACGGCCTCGTCTTCGGAGTCGGGGCTGGTGGCTGTGGGAGTGGAGTCAGTTGCTGTGGTCGCAGTGGTGCTCGAATTCGATGTCTCTTCTGCGGCCGTCTCGGAGCGCGCCTCGGCCTCGACGGCGGACTCGAACGCGGCTTCCGACTCGGGGCCAAAGTAATAGGGATCGCTGGGGGCCAGGTACGCCTGTAGCTGCACGTTCGCGTAGCCGGCCAGCGCGAGCGCGGGAACGAACAGCGGCTCGATTCCGAACAGCGTCGGGCCGGCCGTCAGGATGACCAGAAAGACCGACAGCGGCGAGTAGACGAAGAACGCGACGAGCCGAAAGGCGTTCCCGACGTAGCCGTCGATCACGTAGGAGTACAGGCCGTACGCACCGACGAACAGACCGATATCAGCGTAGAGGCCGACCAGCAGCCCGACGTCTCCGGCGACGAATCCGTGGATGTGGACCGCGATCGCCCCGGTCAACACCGTCGTTCGGTTGACGTAGGTCTCGTCGAGCGCCATCCCGAACACCAGCACTGCAAGCTGAATCAGGGGGGCCGCGACCCACCACGGGAGGGAACTGAAGAGCACGCCGGGATACACGTCGATTACACCCACACGTCCGAGTGAACCCAGTCCGACCCCTTTAACGTTCGTTCCGTTTCGAGACTCGATTCGACGCTCCGAACCGATTCCGCCGGTCGGGCTCGAGTCATCGTTGGTCTTCTCTTCCGACGGATCGGTGTGGAAACAGTAGAAACAATAATGAGTCAGTAGCAAGCACTGTCCCTACATGGCGAAAGATACCGTCAGGTATCCCGACGACGTGGTCGAAGAGATCGACACGCTCGTCGAAGACGGTATGTTCGAGAGCAAATCCGAGTTCTACCGGTTCTCCGCGGAGTACGTACTCACGCTGGTCGACCCGGACCACGACGTGAAGACGTTCAACTTCGACGAGATCAAATCGGAACTCGATATCAGCGAGGAGGATCACGCGAAAGCGCTCGGGGCCGACGGCGGTACGTTCTTCCTCGACGCCGTGATCAACGTCCGCAAATACGGGTTGCGCGGCAACTACGAGGCCGCCGAACGATTCATCGACACTCACTACGACGAGACCGACCAGGAGTGTATCATCCTCGAGGAACTGCTCGGAACCTACCGCAGCGAATCGGCGTAATCGCGAGTCACCAGCACTCTCGCCCAGAGGAGACGACCGCGCGTTCGCACCCCAGAATTTCACGCCGACTTCCTAGTCCGATACGAACGGTTCGCCGAGCGCTGCCAGATCGACGTTCTCCTCGACGAGCCGCGCCGCCCGGTCGTACGGCGTCGGGCCAGTACCACCTGTTTCTGTCGACTGTGACGACGACGCACCCTCGTCCGTCGGTCGGTCGACGCCCGCCGTCGCCGCGACGTGATCGAGAAACGCCGTGCGGACCGATTCGTTGTCGAACAGGCCGTGGAGGTACGTGCCCAGTATCGCTCCGCGGGCCGCACTCGAGTCCCCGAGCGGCCGACCGATGTCCTCGAGCGTCGTCGTTCGGCCCGCGTGGATCTCGTATCCCGACGCCGGACCGTCGGCACCCGAAAGCAGCGCCGATGCGGTTTCGTCGACGGGAACCGTCGTTTGCTCGAGTCGTTTGGTCCCCTCGAAGCGGGTCTCGACCGGTAACAGACCGAGCCCGTCGACGACGTCGTCCTCGCCGGTCCCCTCGAGCGCGGCGTTAGTGATGCGCTCGCCGAGCATCTGATAGCCGCCGCAGACGCCGACGACCGGTCCGTCGAAGGCCGCGAGCGCGTCGGCGAAGCCGGCCTCGTGAAGCGCCAGGAGATCGTCGACGGTGTTCTTCGTGCCCGGGATGACGACCGCATCCGCGTCGACGCCGTCGAGCGGGTCGATCGTCCCATCGCCGTCGATCGGGACGTAGACAACCGAGACGCCGGGTTCGTCCGCCAGCGCCTCGAGGTCCGTCGCGTTCGAGAGCCGCGGGAGCCGCGGCACGGCGATCCGAATTCGACGATCGGCCGCGACGCCGTCGTCGTCGCCGACGATGCCCCGCTCCTCGGTCCCGGGAAGCCCGACGCTGTCCTCCTCCGGAAGGCCGGGATCGTCGTAGGGGAGGACGCCCAGAATTGGGACCTCCGTCCGGGATTCGATCTCTTCGATGCCGGGCTCGAGCAGCGACGGATCGCCGCGGAACTTCGTGATCACTGCACCCACGATGCGATCGCGGATCTCGTCGGGGACGAGCTCGATGGTGCCGTAGAGGCTGGCGAAGGCCCCGCCACGTTCGATATCGACCAGGAGGAGGATGTCGGCGTCCGCAAATCCAGCGGTTTCGACGTTCGCGAGGTCCCGGTCGTGCAGATTGATCTCGCCGATACTGCCCGCGCCCTCGGCGACGATCACGTCGTTGTCGGCCGCCAGTCTGCGGTAGGACTCCTCGGCGGCCTCGAGCGCTCGCTCCCAGTACTCATCGTAGTAGGTGCCGGCGGGCACGTGATCGTTGGCGTCCCCCTGTAGCACGAGTTGGCTCTCACCGTCGCCCCGGGGCTTGAGCAGGACCGGGTTGCAGTCCGTCGTCGGGGTGGTTCGAGCGGCTCGAGCCTGCACGAACTGGGAGACGCCGATCTCGCCCCACTGGTCGTCGGTGCCGACGTCCTCGTCGGCGTCGTCTCCTCCCGGGTCGCCATCCTGCCGGTCGTCCGCGTCCGGCCGAACGACGACGCGAGCGTTGTTGCTCATGTTCTGGCCCTTGAACGGCGCGACCGAGACGCCTCGATCCGACAGGAGCCGACAGAGCCCAGCCGCGACCGTCGACTTGCCGACGTGACTCGCAGTTCCGGCGACGAGAAGGGTTCTTGTCATCCGCGTTGGGGGTAGTCGTGAGGCCGGGAGTATCGTCCTATCGGTTCCGGTCGTACTCGGGTTTCGGCGGGACTCGAGGCTGTTTAAATCCGTCCGAAGCGATCCGATGGTTACGGGAGGGAGTTCGCACACTCGTGCAATTCCGTCTCAGTTTCCCAGTCGCAGAGCCGGTCTGCATCCGATAGCATGTCAAAAATCGCCGTCTGCATCCCGCTGTACGGGTTCTCGAGGTCGACGCCCGTGTCGACGTCCGCCGGCGCCAGGTTCTCATATGTCCGCTTGAAGACGTGCGTCTTCTCGAAGTACTCCTCGATGGCAGTGAAATAGCCCTGCTCGACAAGGAATCCGCCGCCGTCGTGTTCGGTCACTCCGACGATGAAAACGGCGTAATCAGCGAGGAGACGGAACTTGAGGTAGGTGTTCGTCCACTCGCTTCGGATATCGACCATCAGAAACGCATAGCTATCCGCCCGACGATTGAGTCGGTCCTTGACGAGTTGGAGGCGGTGGATCTCCGGGCGTCCGTAGCTGCCGAGAACAAAGTACGTCCTGTCGGTCGTGAGAAGCGGCGATAGTTCCGCGACGCTATGTTTGAGTGCCTCGTACTCCTCCGGCGTCAACGACGACTCGTGGAGATACGATTCGGCTTTGTCGGCGAGCTCGTCGACGGTCACCGGCTCCTCGGTCATCAGCCGAGCGGACGCAGCTTCGCCCCTTCAATTTACCGACTGGATCCCCGAAGAGATCGTGCACGACCGATTCGTATTTGAGCGAAACGCTTTTGAGCGTATCGGTCGAATTGACGAATATGAGCACGCCGGATCGGACGCCGACCGACCTCGAAACCGTCCGCGAGCGCTTGAACGTCGTCACCCAGGAGACGCGGTTCGCTCTCGTGCAGGACCTCCTCGGACATCCCGAGGGACTGCCGACGCTGAAGGAACTGGATTACGTCAATCCCAGCAAGAGTCGGACGACGATCCGACAGCACCTCCAGCAACTCATCGATGCGGGGATCGTCGAGGAAGTAACGCTCCCGACGGGTCGCCGCCGGAACGATCTGCCGTACAAGTTCTACGGCATCAGCGACGACGGACGCCAGTTCCTCGAGGCACACGACCTCCTGCGAGCGAAAGAGACGCTCCGTGAAATCTACGCACGAGTGGAGAAGACCGACGAAATCGAACGGTACGAGACCGCGCCGCGACCCGACCGATAGGGTCGAACCGAGATCGCAGCACCTCGAGACCGGTTATTCTGTCCGATATCGCGCGTCCCATCGGGGCCCCGCACGACTCGAGAGGACGAGCCCTACGAGACCGAGCCCAATCCCGGCGAGTCCGAGTCCGACGGCGAGCTCCGCCGACGGTGGGACGACGACGAAGCCGGCGACCAGCGTCGGGACGAGCGCGACGGCCACGCCGAGGGTAAACGTCGCGAATCGGACGGCGTCGAAGAGGAATTCGTTGGGATCGAAGCCGGCGATGTAGACCGTGAGGCCGTAGTAGTACAGCCCGTAGCCGGCCAGCAGGACGGCCCCGACGGCGGCGTCGACGAGCGTCGCCTCGAACCAGAGCACGGCCGCGAGGTAGGGCACGGCGACCGTCGGCGCGCCGACCAGCACGAACGCGATCCGCTTGGCCCGGAAGACGTCCTCGATCGAGACGGGGTACGTGAGATAGGCCTCGAGCGAGTCGAACTGGGTTAACCAGTTATAGGTCGTAAACGCGGAGAGGCCGAGGATGCCGCCGAAGAAGATCCCCGGCGCTGGCGCGATGCCGGTGATCGTGTCGACGACGCCGACGAGTGCGGCCACGAGCACGAGGAGGATGCTGACCGAGACGAACGGCTTCCAGACGCCCCCCGAGGAGCGAGCGAGGTCGAGTAAGGACTTCGTGACGAGGGGAGCGTCGTCGATGGGAAGCGCGTCACTGATCCGAGCGAACCGATCGGTTGCGGTCCGCGAGGGTCGTCCGTACGTCGGATCGTACAGCAGGAGCGACCCCCCTGCGACGACGAGGGTCCCGACTGCCAGCCCGCTGACGGTAATCACGGACCCGCTGATCGGCACGAGGACTCGCTGGAGCGGCTCGAGGCTCCCGGTCGCCCAGCCGCCGACGATAGCGAGTCCGACCGCCAGCCCGATGGCCCACGGCGGCGTGCCGCGCGTGCGGACGGCGATCAGCGCGACGGTGACCGCCATTCCGAACCCGAAGACGAGACAGAGCGAGAGCCAGAACAGGCCGACCGAGGCCGGCGTCGTGGCCGACAGGCCGTCGACCGCGACGCTTCCCAGCGCCATCGGCAACACGAACGCGACCGCGTAGAACAGGCCGTCTTTCAGTAAGAACGCGCCCAGCAAGCGCCGCCGCGAGAGCGGTAACGTCGTCGACGAGGACAGCAGCAGGGACAGCCGTCCGAACACGTTCTCGAGCATGTCCGACCCCGCAAAACCCGCAGTGCCGCTGTAGAGCCCGAAGCCGAACGCGAGGACGTGCAACCCGCCGGCGACCGTCGCCGGTGCGGTGCCGGTTTCGACGAGCGCGACCGTCCCGCTCACGCTCAGCAAGGCGATGACGAACGGAAAGAGCGCGAACCGCCAGCCGCCGAAGAGCTGCGTGTGGAGCCGCCACTCCTCGCGGAAGAGCACTGCGAGCAGCCGGCGGGTCGAGAGCCCGGAGCCCGATCGGGTCGCGTCCGCCGCGTTCGCTCCGTCCGCGGTCCCTGTCTCAGTCGTATTCGCTCCGTCAGTGGGACCCGCCCGGGTCATGTCCCCATCCGCTCGAGCGTCGGCGTGTCTCGCGTCTCCTCGCGCTCGACGCGATCGAGGAACACCTCGAGCAGCGACTCGTCGTCACCGCCGTCCTCGAGCGACCGTTCGGTGACGAGCCGGCCGTCGGCGACGATGCCGACGCGGGTGCAGATCTCCTCGGCGACGTCGATGTTGTGCGTCGAGACGAAGACGGCGTTGTCCCCGGCCGCGTAGGAGACGAGGAACCGCTTGACCTGCTCCTGGACGAGCGGGTCGAGGTTCGCCAGCGGCTCGTCGATGAAGACCACGTCGGGTTCGTGGACGAACGCCTGCGCGATCATCACCTTCTGCTGTTGCCCCCGCGAGAGATCGGTGTGGAGCGTATCAAGCTTGCTCTCGAACCCGAGCCGGTCGGCCCACGCTGCCGTCTGCTCGGCGACCCGCTCCGGCTCGAGGTCCCGCACTTCGCCGACGAACTCGAGGTATTCACGGGGGGTGAGAAAGCTCGGCGGCGATTCTTGTTCGGGCAGGATGCCGACCCGTCGTCGCGTCTCGATCGGGTCGGCGACCGGATCGGTCTCGAGGACGCTCACGTCGCCCGCGTCCGGCTCGATCTGGCCGGTCAACACGCGAATCGTCGTCGTCTTGCCGGCGCCGTTCGGCCCGAGAAAGCCGTACAGCTCACCCCGATCGACGGAGAATTCCATTCCGTCCACGGCGTCGACGGATCCGTACGACTTTCGCAGTCCGTCTACCTGAATCGCTCCCATTGAATATCGAATCGTTCTCAGGATTTGATAATAACTGTGTTGGTAGGGAAATAGTGACAGATCGATCGATCGCTCGAGACGGACGCCGGTCGCGCCGCCACCTCAGAACTCGGTCCCGCGCCGCGCCCGCTGGCCGTCGTCGATCGGATGTTTCATTTTGCGGACGTTCGTGATCAGGTCGGCCCGGTCCTCGAGATACGCGGGTTCGGTGTGACTCCCCGACAGCACCAGCTCGAGGTCGTCCGGCTTCGCGTCGATGAGATCGTGGACGTCCCCCTCCGAGAGCAGGTCGCGATCCGCGGCGTACAGTATCTCGTCGAGGATCAACATGTGCATTCCCGCCTCGGGCTCCGCGTCGAGATCGATCGGCTCAGCGAGGTCGGCTTCGTCCGCCGCCTCGAGCAACTCGCGGGCGCGCTCGAGGCCGGCCTGGGCTTCGGCCTCGTGGTCGGCCTCCTCGCTGCCGTCTTCCATCCCGTGCCAGCCGTAGTGGCCGAGGTTCTCGTAGCTGATTCCCGGCAGCGCGGCGATGGCGTTGTACTCGCCGCGAACGGCGTCGACGCTCGAGGCACCGCCCTTCATGAACTGGAGCATGTGGACGCGGTAGCCGTGGCCGGCGGCGCGCATCCCCATCCCGAGGGCGGCCGTCGTCTTCCCCTTTCCGTCGCCCCACCAGACCTGTACGAGGCCGAATTCCTCGGGAGCGGCGGGTTCGATCCGTTCGGCTTCGGGCGTCCGTCCCTGCCCGGGCGTGTTCTCGACCGTGGACTCGGGCGTCCGATCGTCGCTCATACGCGTGCCGTCGGACCGATCGCACATGTAACTGCCCCATCCGTCCGTGTTCGGTCAGTGACACTCTTAACCAAACGTGTCTTGAGGCCTCGCTCCTAACGTGGCTGCACCCAATGTCCCTCGAGTTCTCCTCGTCCGACGATACTCTCTCCGTCAAGCGCGTCGTCGGCGCGCTCGACGACGAGGCCTGCCGGGAAATCGTCGCCGTTCTCGAGGAGCCGATGACGGTCGAGGCGGTCGCCGAGGCCACGGACCGTCCGCTCTCGACCACCTATCGCAAACTCGACTGCCTGACCGACGCCGGACTCGTGGAGGAAGCCGTCGGGGTTCGCGAGGGTCGCCACCAGAAATCGCGATACGTCGCCACTCTCGGTCGGATCTCGATCGCGCTCGACGGCGACAACGAGTTGCGCGCCGATATCGACCGCGCGAGGGGACACGGTATCTGGTCGGATCGCTAGCGAGGTCGCTGGACCGACTCGGTATCGGCCGTTCGGCTCGAGGCCGACGAGTCGAGCTGCGAGTTCCGCTCGCTTCGCGTCCACCATCCTTCGACAGCCGTCGCTCGGGCAGCGCGCTCGCACCGAACCGCACGCCGGGGACTAGCGGCCGACGAGATCGGTATCGGTGGGTCCCTGTCCGTCGAAGCGCCGGACGAACTCGTCGAGTCGCGTTGGTTCAGACGCGCCCGGTAGTCGCTCGTCAGCAGTGGAACACTCGACCTCCACTCCGAGTCGGTCGCAGACGAGATCCGCGGTCGCCTCGGCCATCCGGCGGTAGGTCGTCAACTTGCCGCCGACGATGCTACAGCAGTTCGCGACGCCCTCGTCGGCGTGATCGAGCAGGTGGAATCCCCTCGAGATCCCCCGCCCGCCGCGGGTCGCTTCGTCGGGTTCGTACAGCGGGCGGACGCCCCACCACGTCCGAGCGCGCTCGGCGTCGGCCACCGCCGGGAGCATCGCCGCACACTCTCGAATCGTCTTCTCGATCTCCCAGTCGGCCCGCTCGTAGTCGTCCGGGTCGTCGACCGCCACGCTCGTCGTCCCGAGGACGACCTCGCCGTCGTGTGGCACGATGATATCGCCGTCGTCGGGGTCGCGACATCGGTTCAAGACCGGCTCGAGGTCGTCGTATTCGACCGACACCATGACGCCGCGGGTCGGCCGCATCTCGACGGAAACGCCCGTCATGTCGCCGATCCGTCCGGCGTGCGGACCGGTCGCGTTCACGACGAACTCCGGCCGAACGGTGTCGTCGACGTCGCCACCGAGCGCGACCGACGCAACCCGTCCGCTATCGACGGTCATCGACGTGACGGGCGCGTGGGTCAGTATTCGCGATCCGTGATCCAGGGCGTCGGCCGCATTGGCCGCGACGAGTCGGGACGGAACGAGTACGCCGTCCGGGACTCGCATCGCGCGGTCGACGTCGGCGGCGAGGTCCGGAACCGTCTCACGAGCCGTCTCCCCGTCGACGGCCTCGGTCGGAATTCCCACCTCCTCACAGGCGTCGCGCTTCGCCTCGAAGTAAGCCGGATCGTCGTCGGTCAGTTGGACGAACAGTCCTCCCGTCTCTCGGATGCAGGCACCCCCGATTCGGCGCAGGATTCGGTTCTCCTCGAGACAGGCTCGCGCCTCCGGGCCGTCGGCTTCGGCGTACCGCGCGCCGCTGTGGAGGAGCCCGTGCGAGCGGCCTGACGTCCCGGCGGAGAGTCCGTCTCGTTCGGCGAGCGTGACGTCGACGCCCCTGAGCGCGAGGTCCCTGGCGATTCCCGTCCCGGTCGCACCGCCGCCGATCACGAGGACGTCCGTTCGGCTGTCCATAGTCGAAATACGGAGTCCGGACGGACGTACCTTTCACCACACGGGGACGACCAGCGAGGTGTCGGGCTGGACGCTACCGATATCCCAGGACGCGGAGCTTCTCGGTCACCTCCTCCTCGTCCATTCGAACCGACTCGATCGGCGCGTCTTCGACGATCCGTCGTCGATCGCTCGAATCGACGACGTGCCAGGGAACCCGTCGCAACGACTCCGTCGCCAGATACTCGAAGTGTCCGTACTTTCGGCTCGTGTACGGCAGCAGTCGCTCGCCGAGTAATTCCCCGTGATCGGCGGAGATAACAGATCTTCCGTCCAGTTCCCGGATCAACCGATCGGCGTAGGGGAGGACGACCTCGAGGTTCTCCGCGTAGGCCTGTCGCAGATCGGTGACATCGATATCGAACGCGTCGTCCTCGACGATTTCGTAGAGCTGTACGTTCAGCGCGCCGAAGCGATCGCCCCGGCCGCCGCGCGAAAGCGACGAGAGATCGCTCCGAGTTGCGATTCGCTGGTAAATTTCGAGCCCGGTCTCTCCCACGAGCGGAACGTGGGGTTGCAGGAAGTGGACGATCAGCCGCTTGTGCGGGTGTCGCTCGTGGGCCTCGAGTGCCGTCTCGACGACGGTCTCCGGATCGATCACGTAGCTGTCTTCCAGGAGACTGGGATCCAGGATGTCGTCCGCGTCGACGGCCGCCGACTCCGCGACCGGCTCCGGCGGCACCGGATAGATCGCGTGAAACACGTCGTCGCCGATATCGGCCGTGAAGGCGTTCCCGCTGACGTAGACGGTGTCGTGGTGTTCTCTCCCCGCGAAGTTCGCGTCGATCCACCCCGGGCTGCTCGAGCCGGCGGACAGCCGGGACTCGAGCGTCCCGTCGATCCAGTTCATATCGGCGAAGAAATCGTATCGACAGGCGTCGAGCACGACGAGCGTGTCCCACTCCTCGTCCATGACGTCGATGCCGCTACCGTGGCGCAACTCGAAGACCTCGCGGTGGGCCGACCAGAGGTACTTGCAGATTTCCGTCCAGACGAGCCCTGGATCCCGGATCCCGTTTCGAACGCTCTCCAGCGAGTACTTCGTGAACGGCATTCCCACGCTAGAATGCGGCGGGAGAGCCACATATAAAACGGGGGCGGGCTGCTGCTGGCGAGAATCGCGCTCGAGTGTGCTCGACGGGATCGATCTCGTCCGTCGAAGCTCTCCCTCGGCGTGGTGGTCCGCGCCGCTTCGTCGCGGGGCGTCCCATCGAACGATCTGAAACCGGTGATCGCGATGACTGACTTGCTACCTACTGCTTCGCCGCGACGATCTCGCCGAACTTCTCACGGACCTTCTCGACTTTCGGGGCCGCGTGCATGGTGCAGTACGCGTCGTTGGGGTTCTTCTCGAAGTAGTCCTGATGCTTCTCCTCGGCGCGATAGAACGTCTCGAGGGCCTCCAGTTCGGTCACCACGTCGTCGTCGTACTCGCTGTCGAGAGCTTCGATGTAGGCCTCGGCCTGTGTTCGTTGCTCGTCGTCGTGGTACAGCACGATAGAGCGATACTGCGTGCCGACGTCGGGTCCCTGTCTGTTCAGCTGGGTCGGATCGTGAGTCGCGAAGAACACCTCGAGCAGTTCGTCGTACCCGATCGCGTCCGGGTCGTACTCGACCTGCACGACCTCCGCGTGGCCGGTGCTCCCGGAGCAGACTTCGCGGTAGGAGGGGTCCTCGGTGTGCCCGCCGGCGTAGCCGGAGGTCACCGACGCCACGCCCTCGAGTTCCTTCATCGCCGCTTCCGTACACCAGAAACAACCGCCGCCGAACGTGGCTCGTTCCATACCCCTCTGTAGGATGCGACCGAGGAAAGGTGTGACGGGTGCTCGCGGTCGGCGACCTCGCCCAGAGGGCCGAATCCCGTGCGAAACGATATGGCGATGGCTGACAAACGCCGGTGCATGTCCTGGGACACAGTCCGACTCGAGTGGGACGACGACGTTGCAACGCTGACCGTCGACCGACCGGACGCGCTCAACGCGTTGAACGTCGAGACGCTGGAAGCGATGGGCGAAGCCATCGAGGAAGCCGCCGAGGAGGAGGCTCGCACGCTCGTCCTGACGGGGGCCGGCGACGCGTTCATCGCCGGCGCGGACATCAAGTACATGCAGGATCTCTCCCCCGAAGACGCTCAGGCGTGGGGCGAACTCGGCCACGACGTGGCCGACGCGCTCGAGGCGTTCCCCTCGCCGACGATCGCGGCGGTCAACGGCTACGCCTTCGGCGGCGGCTGCGAGATGGCGATAGCCTGCGACCTTCGCGTCGCGAGCGAGTCGGCCCTGATCGGTAACACCGAGATCGATCTCGGAATCATTCCCGGCTGGGGTGCCACCCAGCGGCTGCCGCGACTGGTTGGCGACGAGACCGCCCGCAGGATGATCTTCCTCGGCGAGCGCCTCGACGCCGATTCCGCCGCGGAGGCGGGCCTGTTCGGCGAGGTCGTCCCCGACGACGACCTCGAGGACGTCGTCACCGAGCTGGCCGATCGGCTGGCCGCGAAGCCGGCCTTCGCGATGCAGACCGCGAAGCAGGCGATCAACCAGGGACACGCCGGATCGCAGGAGAGCGGTCTCGCGTACGAGAAACGCGCCTTCGCGAGCCTCTTCGGGACGCACGACCAGCGCGAGGGGATGGAAGCGTTCGTCGAGGACCGAGAGCCGGAGTTCGAGTAACGCGGGTAGCGAGTTGCGTCCCGGCTACCGCTCGTCGACGGCCCACGTGAGCAAGACGCCGTCGTCGAGGCGGTCGACGTCCTCGAGTTCGAGCCGCGGAAAATCCGCGAGGAACCCCTCGCCGTCGGCGAGCGTCGGGGCGTCACGACCGCCGATGATTTTCGGACCGACGAAGACCCGTAGCTCGTCGACCAGTCCGGCCTCGAACAGCGAGAAGATGAGTTCGCCTCCGCCCTCGACCATGAGTCGCTCGAGGCCCGCGTCCTGCAGCGCCGCGAACGCGCGCAGGAGGTCGACCCTGTCGTCGCCCGCGGTAACCAACTCGGCGTGATCGGCGAGCGCCATCCGTCGGTCGACGGGCGCGGCCTCGCTCAGACAGACGTAGGTCGTCGCCGCGTCGTCGAGGATCGCCGCGTCCGTCGGCGTCCGCCCGCTCGAGTCGACGACGACCCGTGCGGGGTTCGCGGACCGGCCGTCCGCACGACGCTGGTCCTGCAGATCGTCGTCCTTGACCGTCAGATGCGGATCGTCCGCGAGGACGGTTCCGACGCCGACCACGACGGCGTCGCTGGCCGCCCGAAGTCGATCGACGCGCGCGAAGTCCGCTTCGCCGCTGATCGCGATCTGTTCGCGGCGGTGCGACGAGAGCTTCCCGTCCCCGCTCATCGCGGCGTTGACGACGACGTGCATACCCGTGCTCTCGTGGCGCTGGTAAAGAAATCCCCGTGTCTCGGTGTCAGGCGTGTTCGGTATTCAGCCTGGCAGCAGAATCAACACCGTGAGTGTCGATATCAACTCACGGGTACCGAAATGCACCAGCAATGGGAATACAAGACGCTCGAACCGCCAAAGGGGTTGACCAAGCGAGAGACGGTCGATCCAACGGACGAACTCAACCGCCTCGGTGCGGAGGGCTGGGAACTCGCAGAGACGATCAGCTACGACGGTGGCGGCACGAAACTACTGCTGTTCAAGCGCCCAGTCACTCATGAGTGACCTCTCGACGGACAACACGCTCCGTGAGCGCACGGACGTTAACAAGTACTGGTTCTGGTTGCTCCTCGACGCCAACCGGTGGGTCGTCGCCGTCGGCCTCGCTTTCCTGATCTTCCTCGTGTTCATGATCTGGGGCGTGATGAAGCCGGTGTCGCTGCGCTCAGCCATGCACTCGAGCGACATGGTCGAAACGGTATTCGCCGGTCTCGTCGGCGCGATCATCACCGGAACGACGCTCGTCGTCACGATCAATCAGCTCGTCCTCTCCCAGGAAATCGGCTCGCTCGGGAACCAGCGTAGTCGGATGGACGTGACGATGGATTTCCGCCAGAACACCGACAGTCTCCTCGGGATGACGACGCCCGGCGACCCAGCGGCCTACCTCCATGCGCTTATCGAAACGAGCGAACAGCGAGCAAAGACACTGCGAGACACGCTCTCCGAGACTGAAAACCAGGAGGTCTACGAGAAAGTGGACGAGTACGTAACCGATCTGTTGGAGAACGCCGACAACGCACGTAACCACCTCGAAGACACGGATTTCGGCACCTTCGGCGTCTTATCGCCCGCGCTCGATTACAACTACGATCGGAAGATGCACGACGTTCGCCGGCTCGGGATGGCGTACGAAGACTCCCTCACCGACGAGGAACGAAGCGCGTTCAGAAATTTGCTCGAGGCACTCACGATGTACGGGGTGGTCCGCGAGTACGTCAAGGACCTCTACATCCAGTGGGCGCTGGTGAAGCTCTCACGAGCCATCCTGTACGCCGCAGTGATTGCGCTCACCGTCGCTGGCGGGATGGTCGTCTTCGTCGACCCGACGTCGTTCCCCGGTACGTTCCTCGGCATCGAGAGCATTCTCTGGGTTGTTAGCGCCGCGTTCGCCATCTCAGCGCTGCCATTTCTCCTGTTCACATCCTACATCCTGCGGCTCGCGACGCTCGCCAAACAGACTCTCTCGATGGGACCACTCATGCTTAGCTAACCTCCTACCAGACTCAATATATTACTATATAGTGCAACCGTTATCGACGTATAGATACCAAGACATTGGTAGCTCAAATACCGCAAAATCACCTCATAGGCGGATGAAAGCGCTAATTCTCGACACTCTATAGACTAGTGTATTTATATTGTTGCGGTCAAAATCGGTTCGTATGGAGACGCGAAAAGTGCAGGTCACTGGTGGGTCCACGTTCACCGTCTCGTTGCCGAAGACCTGGGCGATCGACAACGACGTCAGCAGCGGCACCACGGTCGAATTCTATCCCGACGGGGACGAACTCCTTCTGACGCCCGAGCGCGAAAGCCGACGTCAGGAAGGGACCCTGGACGTCTCCGGACTCGAGGATGAGGAACTGATGCGGGCGGTCATGACGATGTACGTCAGCGGCTTCGACGTCATTTCGCTCGAGGCGGGCCGCATCACGACCGAGCAGCGGAGCGCGATCCGGGACGCCACCCAGCGACTCGTCGGCGTCGAAGTGCTCGAGGAGACGGGCGACAGCGTCGTCATTCAGGACCTGCTGGACTCCTCGGAGCTGTCGATCGTCAACGCGGTCACGCGGATGCGCCTGATCGCCCGATCGATGCTCGAGGACGCGGTCACCGCGCTGATCGAGAACGACGACGCGATCGCTCACGACGTGGTCGAGCGCGACGACGACGTCGACCGGCTCTGGCTGGTCGTCTCGCGCATCTTCCGCGCAACGCTGCGGTCGCCTCGCGCGGTCGAGGAGCTCGGCGTCTCCCGCGAGGACTGCTTCGACTACCACTCCAGCGCCCGACAGCTCGAGCGGATCGCCGACCACGCCGTCAAGATCAGTAACATCGCCCTCAAACTGGACGAATTGCCAGCTGACGTCGCCGACGCCCTCCACGGGCTCCACGGCGAGGCCGCGACGGTCTTCGAGGGGTCGATGGACGCCCTGCTCGCCGAGGACCCCGAGGAGGCGACCCGGCTCGGTCACGACGCGATCGAAGCCGTCCTCGAGATCGACGAACACACCAGACGGATAGACGACATGCTCCGCGACCTCGAGCCCGCGCAGGCGCAGTCGCTGGGGCTGATCGTCGACTCGCTGTCCAGAAGCGCCGACTACGGCGGGAACATCGCCGAAACGGCATTACAGAAGGCGGCACCGCGTCCCTGACCTGGGACTGGAATTCGACGGATCCGCGCGCTCCTTTTTTCGTATCAACACTCGAAGGCATCGGAGCAGCTTTAATTCGGATCGAGACGGAAGGCAACGACATGGAGTACACGCGACTCGGTGGGAGGGGACTCGAGGTCTCCCGTCTCTGTCTCGGCTGTATGAACTTCGGAACCGGCCAGCCCTGGATGGTCCACGACCGCGAGCAGTCCCGCGAAGTGATCGACCGCGCGCTCGATCTCGGGATCAACTTCTTCGACACGGCGAACGTCTATTCACGAGGCGAAAGCGAGGAGATCCTCGGCGACGCCCTCGCCGACGCCGACCGCGACCGATCTGAACTCGTCGTCGCGACGAAGGTCTTCGGCCCGATGCACGAGGGGCCGAACGGAGGGGGACTCTCTCGCAAGCACGTCCTCGATCAGGCCGAGGCGAGCCTCGACCGCCTCGGGACCGACTACATCGACCTCTACCAGATCCACCGCTGGGACGACGACACCCCGATCGAGGAGACACTCTCGGCGCTCGACGCCCTCGTCGACGCGGGCAAAGTCCGCTACGTCGGTGCGAGCACGATGCCGGCCTGGAAGTTCATGAAAGCGCTCTCGAAAGCCGACGTCGACAACTACGAGCGCTTCGTCTCGATGCAGTGCGAGTACAACCTCGTCGACCGACACGAGGAGGCGAACGTGTTGCCCCTCTGTGCCGATCAGGAGATCGGCGTCATCCCCTGGTCGCCGCTGGCCGGCGGCTTCCTCACCGGGAAGTACGAACGGGACGGAGACCGCGACTCCGGCCGGGCCGCGACGGACGAGTTCATGGAGAAACGGTTCACCGAGGAGAACTGGACCGTCCTCGAGCGAGTCCGCGAGATCGCCGACGCCCACGACGCCACGCCGACGCAGGTGGCACTCGCCTGGTTGCTCCACAAGGAGACCGTCGACGCACCGATCGTGGGTCCGCGAACGATCGAGCACCTCGAGGACCACGTCGGCGCACTCGAGGTCGACCTCAGCGACGGCGAACTCGAGCGGTTAGAAGAGCCGATCACGCCGGTCTGGAACCCCGATATCGGCGACGTGTAGTCGTGGAACTGGTGCGGTGCCAACCACGATGAGGGATACTACGCGCTCCTGAATGGCGCTGCACGGGCCGCGACGAACTGAAACGGATGTCGCGTTAGTCGATGAGAACGGCGTTGACCTGACCGGTCTGGCCGGGTCGGGAGGTGACGCGGGCCTGGCCCTCGCTCGTGTCGATGACGGCACCCTTCGTGATGATGTTCCGGCGAATGTAGTTCGGGTTGGCGTCGTTCTCGACGACGTCTTCGATCTCCGCGGACACCGTTTCGTCGCCCTTGTTGACGCTCGCGACGTCCGTCGCCAGCGCTCGCGTCTTCGTGCCGTTTCCGCGGACGTCGATGGTCCGGAATCGCGGTTCGCCGACCTCCGTCTCCGTCGGCGATCGACCGAGTTCGTCCTTGCGGCGGTTTCGAACGTTCTTCAGTCGGCCACCGGTTCGCTTGCGCGTAGAGCGTCCCTGATCTTGCATACACGCAACCAGTCCCGGCGCATATTTATATGCAACGAGACGCGCCCCGTTCGAGAGCCGACCGGTCGCGACGTCGGTGAGCGAGAGGCCCGCTCGAGTCGCGATACCGGTCGGTCAGTCGTCAGGCACCAGACAGTAGGCGTGACCGGTTTCCTCGAGCACCGTCTCTTCCTCGTCGTCGTAGTAGTTCGAGAAGACGCCTCGTTCGGCGTAGTAGATCCGGTCGCCTCGCGGGATCGCGCCGCTGGTCACGTGCCCGCGGTTTTGGACCCGCCAGCGTCGCTCGCCGGTCGCCCTGTCGAGGGCGTACAGGTGCCCGTCGTAGGAGCCGACGAGGATCGATTCGGCGGTCGCCGTGATCGAGCCGATGACGCGACCGTTGACGTTCGTCGACCACAGTTCGTCGCCCGTTTCGGCGTCGAGTGCGTAGACGAAGTGGTCGTCGCTCCCCACGTAGACGACTCCCTCCTCGGGATCGATCGCCGGGTTCGACATGATGACCCGACCGGTCTCGAACGACCACTCCTCGGTGCCGTCCGCGAGGTCGAGCCGGTAGAATCGGCCGTCCCAGGAGCCGACGAACGCCGCCCCGTCGTAGGTCGGGATCGTGCCCTTGATCTGCGCACCGAGATTGAATCGGCCATCCGCCTTCGACTTGCCGTCGGGTCCGCCCTCGCCGCCGGCCTGGAACGACCACGCGAACTCGAGGGAGGGGAACTCCCAGCAGTAGACCACGCCGTCGTTCGAACCGGTGACGAGCCGCCCGGTCTCGCAGTCGATCGCGGGCGAGGGATGGGGCATCCCCCAGAGGCGGTCGTCGCTCCAGGTCGGCGTCCCCGTTTCGGCGTCGAGCTCCCAGAGCGCACCGCTGTCCGGGTTCTTGTACTCCGCGAGGAGGTACAGGTTGCCGTCGACGTAGGCGGGGCTCGAGCCGATCGCGATCGCGCCGCCGAACTCGCGGGCTCCCGTTCGCCAGCGGACGTCACCGGTGTCGACGTCGATCGCGTAGCAATCGCCGTCGTAGCCGCCGATGTAGGCGGTTTCGTCGACGATCGCCGGCGTTCCGTGAAAGCCGAGGCTCCGCGAGGCTCCCGTCTCGATACCCCAGCGCTGCTCGCCGGTCGGCGTATACGCGTCTATCCGCCCGGTGTCGCTCGCGACCAGGATCGTCTCGCCGTCCGGCGTCGGTCGGGGCGTCGACTTGGCGGCAGTATGGCCGATCTCGTTGGTCGGGACCGACCAGTCGACGCGAACGGCGGCGGGAACGGTCTCCTCGGGGTAGTAGCCGTACCGGCGCAGTCCGCGACGAAACATGGAGATTCCGTCGTCCGCCGGGAGCGGCGTGTACTCCCCTGCGGATTCCGCGGCGGCCGCGACGGGCGAACAGTCCGGTGGTGACCGGTACTGTCGCCCGGCACAGCCGGCCAGCCCGATCGTTCCCGCGGCCCCCGCGGTACAGAGCAGCTGTCGTCTGGTGACTCGAGTACCGCCGGCTGTCTCGGCGTCGCGATCGAACTCGACGGCCCGAGGATCGGCGGTTCGCTCGGTCACGCGTTCACTCCTGCTGCGCGTCGACGACCGCCACGCCAGCCAGGTTCACGATGTCCTTGACCTCGTCGCCCCGCTGGAGGACGTGGACCGGCTCGTCCATCCCGACCAGCATCGGGCCGATGGCGTCCGCGCCGCCCAGTCGCTGGAGCAGCTTGTAGCCGATGTTGCCCGACTCGAGGTTCGGGAAGACCAGCACGTTGGCGGGTTCCTCGAGGTCGGAGAAGCCGTACGTTCCCTGCAGGATGTCTTCGACGACGGCGGTGTCGGCCTGCATCTCGCCGTCGACGGGGAAGTCGACTTCGGGATCGTCCTGGAGCATCGAGGCCGCCTTGCGCGGTTTCCGCGTTCCCTCGTTGTCGACGCTGCCGAAGTTCGAGTAGGAAAGCAAGGCGGCGCGCGGTTCGATGTTGAACCGGCGTGCGAGCTTGCCCGTCTGTCTGGTGACCTCGGCGAGGACCTCCTCGTCGGGGGCCTGGTTGACCGTCGCGTCGGCCACGAAGATCACGCGGTTCTTGAACGTCAGCATGTAGACGCCCGCGGCGTAGTCGACGTCGTCGTCGGTACCGATCACCTGCAGCGGTGGTCGGAGTGCGGACGGATAGTGGTGAGAGAGCCCGGTCAGCAAGGCGTCGGCGTCGCCCTGTTCGACCATCACGCTGCCGAAGTAGTTCGAGTCGCGCTCGACGAGCTCGCTGGCCTCGCTGCGCGTGATCCCCTTGCGGGCGCGGAGCTCGTGGAGTCGCTCGGCGTACTCCTCGTAGTCGCCGACGGAGGGATCGGCGACGGTCGGATCGAAGTCGAGTCCGAGGTTCGCCGCCGTCCCCCTGATCTCGTCCTCGTCGCCGATCAGGATCGGCAGGGCGATCCCCTGCTCCTGAATCTGATAGGCGGCCCGGATCATCTTCTCGTTCTCGCCCTCCGCCAGCGCGACTGTCTTGGGGTCGCTTTTGGCCTTGTTGAGGACGACGCGCATCATCTCGCGGGACTTGCCCAGCCGGGCCTCGAGTTCCTCCTCGTACGCTTCGAGGTCGATCTCGGTGCGAGCGGCACCGGACTCCATCGCGGCCTCGGCGATCGCCGGCGCGACGCGGAAGAGCACGCGCGGGTCGACGGGCTTCGGAATGATGTAGTCGGGGCCGTACTGAATCGGCTCGTCGCCGTACGCCTTGACGACCGCGTCTGGGACGTCCTGACGGGCGAGTTCGGCCAGCGCCTCGGCGCAGGCGACCTTCATGTCCTCGTTGATCTCGGTGGCGCGCACGTCGAGCGCGCCGCGGAAGATGAAGGGGAACCCGAGGACGTTGTTGACCTGATTGGGGTAGTCCGAGCGACCGGTCGCCATGATGACGGTATCGTCACGCGCTTCCTTGGCCTCCTCGTAGCCGATCTCCGGATCGGGGTTGGCCATCGCGAAGACGATCGGATCCTCGGCCATGGACTGAATCATCTCCTGGGAGACGATCCCGCCGATCGAGAGCCCGACGAAGACGTCGGCGCCCTCCATCGCGTCCGCGAGCCCGCCCTCGGGGACGTCGCGTGCGAACTGCTGTTTGTACTCGTTGACGTCTTCGGCCTCGGCGCGTTCCTCGGTGATGATTCCCGAGGAGTCACACATCGTGATGTTCTCCTTCTTGCAGCCCAGCGAGACGTAGAACCGCGCCGTCGCGATGGCGCTCGCGCCCGCTCCCGAGAACGCGATCTCGAGTTCCTCGAGCGATTTCCCCGCGACGTTTGCGGCGTTGATGAGCGCGGCACCGGAGATGATGGCGGTCCCGTGCTGGTCGTCGTGGAAGACCGGAATGTCGATCTCCTCTCGGAGCCGTTCCTCGACGGTGAAACACTCGGGGGCTTTGATGTCCTCGAGGTTGACCCCGCCGAAGGTCGGCTCCATCATCTTGACCGCCTCGACGAGCTTGTCGGGGTCCTCCTCGTCGAGCTCGATGTCGAAGACGTCGATGTCGGCGAAGCGCTTGAACAGAACGCCTTTCCCCTCCATGACGGGTTTCGACGCCTGCGCGCCGATGTCGCCGAGGCCGAGCACGGCCGAGCCGTTCGAGACGACGCCGACGAGGTTCCCCTTCGCCGTGTAGCTGTAGGCCTCGGTTTCGTTCTCGTCGATCTCGAGACACGGCGCGGCGACGCCCGGCGAGTACGCGAGCGAGAGGTCACGCTGCGTATTCGTCGGTTTCGTGGTCGATATCTCTATTTTCCCCGGTGGATCGGTTCGGTGATACTCCAGTGCGTCCTCGTCTAATCCCATATCGGGGACACTGCAGGGGACTACTAAAAACAATGCGAAGGGGAGTTTCGTCGACTGTCGAACAGTCGTCCGCAACGGATGCCCTGAACCACCGTGAAAAAATATGTTGATTCGACCGTTTTATACGCACCGCGCAACTGAACTGCGGTATGGACGTCGCGCTTGGTGGGACCTTCGACCCCGTTCACGACGGTCACCGACGGCTGTTCGAACGGGCGTTCGAACTCGGAGACGTGACGGTCGGCTTGACCAGCGACGAACTCGCGCCGAAAACGCGAGACGTCGACCGACGGGTTCGGTCGTACGCCGAACGGAAGGCAGCACTCGAGTCCGAGCTGGAATCGATCGCGGCCGACTACGACCGCGAGTTCGAGGTTCGGATGCTCGAATCACCGACGGGGATCGCGACAGAACCGCAGTACGACTATCTCGTCGTCTCCCCCGAAACGCGCGACGGCGGCGAGCGAATCAACGAGATCCGTGGCGAGAACGGTCACGATCCGCTCGAGGTCGTGGTCGTGCCCCACGTCCGCGCGGACGACGGCGAGATAATCTCGAGTACGCGGATCGTCATGGGCGAGATCGACGAGCACGGAACCGTTCTGGACGGCGAGTGATACCGGCGGAGTCCGACGCCTCGATCGCCCGAGCGGGGTCGACACGAACGGCAGAGGATCCTTCGATGAATCCGACGACGGGTGCTGCCCGCGAATCGGCTGTCGAACAGGCCCTCGAGTTCGGTCTCGTGTCCGTCTCTTATCGGGGCGCAATCCGCCACTGGCCCCGTGAACGGTCGATGTACGACACTGTTACCAGCGCGGCGGCTCGAGCCCCGCCGCCTCAAGTAACTCCTTCCACCGGGACTGGATCGAGAGCCGAGAGACGTCCGCGGCGTCGGCGACCGCGCCCTGCGTGCGGCCGTCACCGGCGACGAGCGAGCCGGCGTAGATGCTCGCCGCCAGAACCGCCTGTTTCGATCGATCGGAATCGGGAACGTCTGCGAGAAAGAGGTCCATCGCACACGACCGCGCCTCGGCGCAGAGTTCCAGCCGATCGGCCACGCTCTCGAGGGTCTCGAGCCACGGTTCGTACTCGACTCGATCCCGGGCGCTGTGCATACGTGCGGATATCGGACCGGTCGACATAAACGTACGGTCCGGACGCCGTGCGGTGCCGGCGGGACTGTGCCCGATCCGATCACCAATACGATACTACGGAACGCAACGTACAGATACGAATACGTCGGAAAATCGGCCGTTCTCCCTCGTCTTCACTAGGTGACAACTACTAAACTGGTCGCCGACCGAAGCACGGAGACAGCCGTCGGTGGGGCGGTCCGACCCTCGCTATGAAAGAACCAACGTGCAAACTCGTCTGTACCGGCTGCGGGCTCGAGATGCCGTACCGAGAGCGGTCACTGGCCGAACAGGCCGCAGAGCTCCACCAACTTCGCGATCCGGAGCACGTGACGTTCATCGTCCCGCCGGACTGGTCACCGGAGGAGCCGGTAAAGCGCTGTTAGTTCCCACTGGGACGTCGGCTACCGGGTCGAACCTCTCGGTGGCGGTCCGGCGGGAATTCGACCCGGGGACGACGCTCGCCCGGACCGACAGGTACTTACTCGATTCGTGAAAACTCGAGTATGAGCGCGGGTAGCCAAGCTAGGCCAACGGCGCAGCGCTTAGGACGCTGTCTCGTAGGAGTCCGCCGGTTCAAATCCGGTCCCGCGCACTCCAACCCTTACGCAGTCTCGCGGTTCTGCTTGCGCCAGCAACCATGACCGCGAGACAAAACGAACGCTGCGACATTCAAATCGAGAGCGGTCGCAGCATCAAAATCGTACCTGAACCGAACGAAGAACAGTTGAACGAAAAGCAACTCGTCGATTACCGCGAGCACCGATGGGGATTCATCGAGTGGCTTCGGGAGAAGGGGAAGACTCCGGAGAAGCGCGAAGGCTACAGCGATTACACAACTTACGAGACGACGTACAAGACCGCGCGGTTCGACCGGTGGGTATGGGGTGAAGAGGACCGATACACGGTCCCGCCAACACCTGACCGCGCGACCGAGTACATAGACGACGTCGTCGCATACCGTGACGTCACGAACGCAACGAAAGGCAAAACGGAGGAAGCCTTGATGCGGTACTACCGCTGGGCAGAGACGACGTCTCACACGCCCCCATGGGACCGAGAGCAACGATTCCGGTCCGGAGGGAACGATGCCCCGAGGGACTACCTAACCCGCCGTGAGCGACGCCTGGTGCGCGAGACAGCGTTAGACACCGGTGACGGGTGGCGCGTCGCATCTCTTGTGCTCACGTCACTCGATACCGGTCTCCGCCCGGTCGAAGTCGCGCGAGCCCGCCCGGCGTGGGTCGATGTGCAGAACATGCTGATGCAAATCCCGAAAGAAGAGTCCAGCAAGAACACGGAGAACTGGCGAGTCTCACTGACATCCAGGACCGCGACCGCGCTCGAACACTGGTTAACTGAGCGCGAGACCATCGACAAATACGGCGATCGTGACGAACTGTGGTTGACGAGGGAAGCGACGCCGTACGGGTCACGGTCACTCGCACGGTTACTGCGGCGACTGTGCGACGACGCAGGCATCGACACCGGCGGCAGGTCAATGACGTGGTACGCAATCCGTCACAGCTTAGGGACGTACATGACCGCAGAGCGAGATCTCAAAGCGGCGAAGGACCAGCTCCGTCACAAGTCGGCGAAAACGACGATGAAGTACGACCAGGTACCTGCCGAGGACCGCCGCGACGCGCTAGACAACATGTAGTCAGTGACTGGTGCGACGGGTGGACCGTAGACCCGATGCGAGAGTATCGAGAGTTCCGGACACCCCCCGTCACCCTTCTCTAAAAATTTGTAGTCTCGTTGCAAAACCGACCCTTCCCGTGCACGCACCAACACGAGCCGCGAGCGGCGCGTGAGCCAACCCTCACACCCAACACGACCCACACGACCACCCCGACACGAAGCCCAGCACGGCGCATGAGAGCCCCACAATGGCTCCGGGTAAATCCCCACGAAACGCCTTACACACCAAACACCCTCTTCGGATGAAACGACGTGTATTTACCCAGTGACTTACCCCAAACGAAGCGACGAGACGACGCGAAAAACTTTATCGACGTCGCAGCTACCGCGGCACGCACCCGGGTATCTACACACCCAGTAAACACCCACGTGAGAAACCCGTCGCGTAATTACCCAACCCGGTATTTCCGAGCGGCACCCCGACGTACGAGTGTAACAATGACAAGCACAATCCTCCTCGCACGAGGCACCACGCCCGGGGAACGCGAACGCAGCATCGACACAATCCGCAGCTGGGCACGCGAACATAACGCCGGCATCCACCCAGACACCATCACCGACCTGTACGAGTGGACCGAGTCGAACGCCACGACCGCCACAGCGAACCGCGACGACGAGTACCTATTCATCGTTCCCGGCGACGAGACCGCCCGCGACCGGCAAGGCCCGGACGACCCCGCCGCCGCCGCAATCAACAAAGCATCGAGCGCGGCCGCAGCGAACCTCATCGTCGATTCCCTCGCAGGCATCAACATCGACGCCGTCGCCCGGATAGTCACGCAAGACCGCGTACGCGTGCACGACGCCACGCACGCACTCACCGTTCACCCAGTCACCCGCGACCGCGACGACCTTCCCCCATCAACGCGACGAGCGCTGGAGGTGCTGGCCGGCACAGCCGACCATGCCGACGCGTTGCTCGCCGGGATCTCGTGGAACGGCGGGAGACCACCCTTGGGTTGCACGTCGGACGGCGCGCGACTCGCACCCGCCGACAACTACGACGACGTGTGTAGAGTGTTGCAACGCGTACGAGACGATGAACTATCGCAAACCGAAGCATCGAACCGACTCGGATGCGCGCGCAAAACCGTCGGGAACGCGCTCGACCGCCCCGAACTCTACCGACTCGACTAACGGCGAGGCGAGAGTCGATGACTCCCGGTCACCGCGACCGGCACAGGCACCGCGAACCGCTCCGGTCACCCCGGACACACCCCCCGCTAAACCCCTGTCCGGCCTGAGCAGGTGCGAGAAGGCTTGATGCGTGTGATATCAAGGGGCGGACAGGCCGGACAAGGGTTTGGCCCCATTACCCCCTTACTCTACACTCTCAACACCAGTATACACTTTATTGCGCCGATGTATACTACTGCAGAGAAGTGTTCACCGTTTCTTACTGAATTGGCCGATAACCCTTGTCCGCTTGTCCACCCCCTGAATTCTGCACGTAGAAGACTTGTACCGTGCTGTAAGCCCGGACAAGGGTTTGAGACAGGGTGTGTCCGGGGTGTCCACCCCTGTCCGGAACAGACTATCGATGCAATCCGTGACAGGATGCGCTCACCGGTCAATGAGTATCGACCCTGTTGCGGAGCGGTTGCCTGTGTGAGGCGACCGGAGGGAGCCGAGTCCTGTTGGTGTGCGGGTGAGCGCGCGTCGTTGGTGTCGTCGATGCAATGGTTTTTCGGGAATCGCTGCACGGCGCGCGCCCCTTCTAAAAATTTGTAGTCTCGTTGCGGTTGTTCACGCGCGATTCTCCGGTATGTTGAAGTGGCCTCGATTGTCCTTGACTTAAAGGTAGGCGAGTGGTGCTCTCCGGGTTATGTTTCGT
Source organism: Natrinema salinisoli (assembly GCF_020405205.1). Taxonomy (NCBI): domain Archaea; kingdom Methanobacteriati; phylum Methanobacteriota; class Halobacteria; order Halobacteriales; family Natrialbaceae; genus Natrinema; species Natrinema salinisoli. Next base: position 1,608,480 of record NZ_CP084469.1, read on the forward strand.
GCACGAAACACGCAGACGCACATCGGAACCTAAACGAGCGTTAAGAGACTTCTACTCTGGGTTTAGGCGGTTCACTCGGTGGTTGGAGTGCCAATCGTGTAGTGACATCCTGGACCCCCTGCCTACCAGCCTTTATACGTCTACCGTCGATATGATAATGTAACTCGGTAGCAACCGCCCGCTAACAACCGCATCCGCTCAATCCCTGGATGCTAGACCAAATGAAAATCGGTTGCGGCGCGCCACAACGCGCCGCCCTTGCGTGTCACCGGGGGAGTCACTCCAATGACACGAGAATCTAACGGTACGACGGCTGATAAAACCGCTGGCTTCAACGCGAAGCCAGTGTCTGTAGTATTGAACGGTAACCAAATCGAAGCGCAGCACCACATTACGAGCGCGAACAACCGGTTGCTGCACCTGTACATCGAATCCCGGACCGGCGGGATTGACGTGACGGTCCCGCTGTGCAGCGATAAACCAGCGTACGCACGGTCAGACCGCGGTAAAGCGGCGCTCGGTATCGGTACTGACGATGAGGAACCTCGACTCGTGGCGGACGGCGGTCAGCGAGTTGGTCGGTACACCGACAACGGTCAGCGTTTCTGTTCCGAGTGCGGTGACCCCGTTGACGACGGGTTGTGGTGCTCGGACGAGTGCAAGGACGAGTACTGGGACAGTGAGCCGGACCTTGGAACGCGTGATGATGACGAAGAGGTAGAGCGGTACAACCACGCGACTGGGAGGTGGCACTAATGCCACGAGACGAGCGGCACGATCGTGGCGATGACGAGGAGCAGTTACCGGACATGAACGCGGACGACGCGCTGGACGGTGTGACGACCGCGGACAGCATCGACTCCAACGACGACGTTGACCTGGGTGTTGACATGGACGCCGGTGACGTGAACGAGTTAGACCCGGTGGTGAACAGTGACGGGACGGTCGTCGCCCACCCGGTCGGTCTTGAAGCGCTCGCAGACCCTGAATCAGGGAAGTACGCGTGCATCGAGTGTGACGCTCGGTCCGGAAGCGAGCACGCGGCGAAGGTTCACTTCGGGAAATCACACCCGAACCACGACCCCGACGACGACGTTGACACGGGCGCGAGTTCCGCGTCAGTGGACGTGGACATCGTCGAAGTTGCGAACGAGTACATCGATGAGCGTATTCGGGAAGCCGGACTCGCATCGGACCCGAGCGACCACGACTACGGTGACGTGCCGGACGTGGACGGCGTGACGCTTCGCGCGGCGAAGCACACGCACTCGCGGTTCACGGACGTCGTCGTTGCGGTCGAGAACGGCGTGGATACCGGTGACGTTCTCGATGTCATCGAGGCAATGCCGCACGGGTCACAGGATGCGAAGATAGGGTCCGTGTACATAATCATCGCTGACCGCCCGCAGAACCTTCACGGAGCGTACGACGACCTGCAGGGTAGTCTCAGTGATTACGGGCACGTGACCGACGTGATGGGAGTCGAAGCTGACGGCAGTGTCGTCACCGCGGAACCACCAGTCACCCCGGACGAAACAGACGATGCGGAAGACTGGAGTGACTTAGATATCGGCACGACCGACGATGACGACGACGGTGGTGCTGTCGATGACGATGAGATAACGTGGGGCGACGTCCGCGACGCGTACGCGAACGCTCGCGTACAAGCGTCACCGGTCACTCGGAACGACGCTCGTGACCGAGTCGTCGCCGTGCTCGAAAGTGAATGCGAGTGGATGAGTATCGTTGAACGGTCGGAACCCGGGAAGTACGACTTGTGGCATCTCACCGGCGACGGGTGGCAAGAAGACGGGTACACGCACGTTGAAACGCAGATGCGGACCGAGCTCGGTGCAATCGCATCGGACACGGAAGTCGGTCACATCGTCGCGCAGTTGGCGACCGTGAATTACGTCGAGCAGGAGGAAACGAACGCCCGGCACCTCGATGAAACGTTCATCCCGGTCGGGAATGGTGTCATCAACGTAGACGACATCGAGTACGACCCGGCGACGATGACAATCGACTGGGACACCGTCACCGTGCAGGACATGGACTCGGAACACCGGTTCCTGTACAGAGTTGAAACTGACTGGGATCCCGAGAACGCGGACCTGGACGGACTCGATGAATGGCTCGAAACCATTACTCGCACCGACGAAGAACGACGGTTAATCTGGGAGTTCGCCGGGCACTCGGCGCACCCAAGGTACCCAGCGGACGGGTTCACCGTGTTCAACGGGCGCGGCGGGTCGGGTAAGTCACAGACGCTCGAAGTGATTAAAGCGATGCTCGGCGGTTCGAACGTCGCGGTTGAGACGATGCAATCGATTCAAACCGAGCGGTTCGCCGGTCGGCGAGTTGTCGATAAGCGCGCGAACATCAACACCGAGTTAGAAGGCACGAAAATGCCGAGTATCGGGACGCTCAAGACGTTCAGTGCTGGTGAGGAAGTGAGTGTCGAGGGGAAGGGAACCGCGGCATTCGACGCGCTTAACGACGCGACGATGATGTTCGCGTCAGATTCCCCGCCGGCGTTCCCGCAGTCGAACCGCGCGGTTGGTCGCCGGGTGTACCCGGTCGAGTTCCCGTGCATCTACAAGAGCGACCCGGACCCCGACAATCCGCTCGAACTCCAGTCACGACCGAAAGGCAAGGTGCAGGACGAGTTGCAGGCGGACGCGCGACTCAAAGCCGCGTTGATGCGTGCCGTGGAAGGGCTCGTGCGAATACTCCGTGAGGGTGATTTCACGAGCGAGCTCACCGAGAACGAGCGCTTGGAGAAGTACGAGTCGTTCGCCGACCCCATCCGCGACTCGGTACGCGAGTGCGTGCAGCCGTGCAGTGACGGTGTCATCGAGTCCGGTGACCTTGAAAGGACGCTCGGTGCGTACATGGATATGGCTGGGCACGACGGGAAGAAGATGCAGCAAATCTGGAACGTCATGCAGGAAATGACGGACATCCCAGTCACCAAGGACCGCACGCGGACCTTCGCTGAAGATAAGGAGAAGCACACGGTTTACGAAGGCATCGGGTTCACCGACGCCGCGCTGGAGCACTGTGTCCCTGATTCGGCGTACTGGGGCGAGTACACGGACCAGGACGACGTCGAGGACGACGAGTTCGAAGGCGTGGAACTCGGTGAAATCACTGACCCCGGTCGGTACGACGCGGTGAAAGTCACGGTCGCGTCAGTGGAAGATGAACCGGCACCGTGGCTGCACGACCAGGGTGTCCTGATGGATGACAGTCACTCGCTCCGGTACGAGGTGCAGTCTGGGATCTCGCTCGATGAAGGCGAGGTGTACGTGCTCCGTGACGTCATCGTAGCGAAGGACGAAGCGGACCTGAAGATGCAACTCATCGACGGGATGACTGACGTGTTCCGCATCGAGGAGCGGGATGACGAGCAGGACGCCGCAGTGGAAGACCCGGAGACTGGTGACTCGCCCGGATACGCAGACGACAGTGAAGACTCAGGAACGGTTGAGGAACCCGCGTACCGTGACGGTGACGGCGACGAAGCCGATGACAGGGTGACGGTGAAGGACATCGTCAGCAACGTGGAAGACGCGCACGATGACGGTGCGCCGGTCGATAAAGTCATCGAGCTCGCAATGCACGACGCCGGTCTCGACCGCGGTGAAGTCGAGCACAAGTTGGAGAAACTCCGGCACACGGGCGACGTGTACGAACCGTCGAAAAACCTGTTGAGGGTGGTCTAAATGCCAGGAGTGACGTTCGACCGAATGGCGAAAATCCGGCACAACCGTTCGACACTGCACCGGCTCCCCGCGCCGGGCGTCAGGTGGCGGTGGGGTGACGTCGTCGATGATTACGGTGACGGTGACGATGCTAAGGTGTCGAAGAAGGATGCGTACGCCGTGAAGCCGTTGTTACGGAAGGTCGATGACGGTGTGTACGAGACGACCGAGCGACTCGCGGAGTACCTCGATGATATGTGGGGCATCGAAGTCGGTGCGAACGGCGGCGCGGGTCAGTCGCGGCTCCCGGTTGAGACGGCCGTCACGGGCGAGTCACGGACGTTGACTGACGGGTCCGGGTCACCGCCCGACTCGGGCGGTGAACGCCGGCAGGCGGCGTTGGACGGGTCTGATGCGACCGCGGATGTGCGAGCGGTCGCAGTGCAGGAAGACCCGCGGGTCATCGGGGCGTACAAGAGGAATCCGTCGCCGAAGCACGATACCGCCGCGCAGGATGCGGGGCAGGCGGGTCTCGATGCGTTCACCGTGACCGGCGACGCTGGCGCGGTGCCGGGTGACGTGGACGCGTTCACAGTGACTGAGTGGGTCGGCCGATTCCGTCGGCCGACCGGGAACGTGTACGCGTAACCCTTCGAGCACCCTTTCGAACTCGGAAAAATTTGTAGTTTGTCGTTGTAGTCGCGGGCGGCGTACAAGGCTTCTACGCCGTGTTTCTAAGGGTTTCAGCCGGCCGTGTACTGTGAAGCGGTACGGTCGTGCTCACAGTACGCGACCATCCTGTCGTCAGTCGATGTACTCGGTTGGGTCGAGTGACCACCACGCATCGACGCGGCAGTTAACATCATCGACGTGCGACCACTTATCGCTCGATTCCCGCCCGTCGCCAGCTGTTTGTAGCCGGTCACCGTTCAGCGTTTTCACTCGATGCATGATGTCTTCCCCATCGATATTCACGGAGACGATGTCATCGACTGCGATATCGTCAGGGTGGACGTCGGTGCAGTGAGCGACGATGGGTGCGTTCATCGTTGGTTCCATCGAATCGCCCGTGGCGGTCCGAAAGTCCGGGTGGGCGGCGATGACGGTGAGCGCGGCGAGGACAGTGCAGAGAACGGCGAGTGCGGCGATCGTGGCGACGCGGTCCGTGTTCATACTCGATTCTACTGTGAACGCTCGGAAGTACCGGGTTCCCGGCTCTCTCAAAAATTTGTAGTCTCGTTGCACTCCCGTGCGCGTGACCCCGTGAACCCCGGGAACCCCTTATTTACGAGCATTGCCCCGAGCGGGCGGTAAGGCGTTCGCAAGAAATCGAGCGCTGGCTACAACAAATGGCACGAAACGAACTAGACGTCATCGACTACGTACCGGTCGCACTGTACCCGGTTTTCGTCGGCATCATGCTGGCGATTTTCGAGTTCAGTGTCAGTATCTTCGGAGGCTTCGACCTCAATCAGGTCCTGTACTCCGGGAGCGGCATCGAAGTGACACTCGCAGGCGCGCTCGCACTCGCGTCAGGCGGAGCAATCGTCGCAACGAACGAAATCGACGGGAGCGATTACGAAACCTGGGAGTACGGTGCAATCCTCGCAGTGTTCCTGTTCCCGCTCGGCGTGATGCTCATCCCGGCAGTCGGGACGGCCATCATGACGTACGAGCTGGTGACGGTTGCGGTGTGGCTCATTGCGACCGTCGGGTCGGTGTGGGTCGCTTACACCGAGTAATCGGCGTTCTCGATTCACTCATCTTTCGAGGTGAACACTACTCATGACACGAAACACTTCAACAGTAGACGACGAGGAACAGGCGAACACGGGCCCTCCAGTAGAGGGTGACGTGTATGAACACGGGTCGGGAGTCGGCCCGAACGGGCCACGCATGTCGATGTCCCGGCGACGCGTACTGCAAGGCTTAGCTGCAGGCGGAGCCGCGACGGCACTCGGCACCGGGACCGTCGCCGCGGACCACGGCGCGAACGACCCCATCGACGTGACCGGCGACGGTGACTCAACGAACGGTGACCACGCGGACGTGGACCCGGCGCGAATCGCAGCTGGTGCAGCAGTCGGCGGAGCGCTCGTCGCTGGACCTGCAGGCGCGGTCGCCGGTGCCGGTCTCGGGTACGCCGCCGGGACGGTCGAGAACGAGTACGAAGTCGTAGGTGATTGGATGTACGGGTCGTACGAGGACCGTATCGACACGCAACTCCAGGCAGACCTGTACTCGCACGCCGAAACCGTTCAAAACGAGCTCATCTGGAACGCCAAACAATTCGATAACCGGATGGAGCTCGCTCAGAACAACTGGATAGCGCAAGCGCAATTCGACGCTATTCAGAAACTGAATGAGCTCGGTGTCGAGGATTCCACGGACACGACAGCGGAAGAGGAGCAGCAAGTCATCGACGCTGCCGTGAACGGTGTCATCGAGGCTTCGATGCCGGCGCTCAAAAGCGCGTTAGCTATTGAGTCATCCGTGAACTTGCGACTCGCGTCGTTCAACGCGCGTGAGGAAGTCGCTAACATCGACCTGGCGAACCGCGCGACCAAACGTGGGCACGTTGACAGCGGCGAGAACGTAAAAGGCGTGAAACCGCTGCACTTAGATCTCCTGAACGGTGACACGGTCGAAGCGTGGGGTCTGTATCAGGGTTCACCTGACGACAGTTACGACAATGAACTGGTGCACGAACACTTCACGTACCCTGCACAAGCCCCTGACACCGGGTTCGCGGGGTACGCGGTGCAGGAACTTGCCCCGTTACCCGATGATACCTCCCGCGCAGGTGAGTACACCGGTGAGACCGACGAGAACGGGAACACCATCCTCGCATCGGCCCTCTCGACTCAGACCGGCGTGCACTACGACGGGAACGTCATCCGACCGTCGAACATCGGGGACGCCGGAATCGAGTACGACCTCGGTGACGGAACCGCGGACTCATTCAGTGGACTGTACTGGAATCTGTACGGTCTCATCGATACGCTCATCGGTGAGATGGAGACGTACGCAGCGGAAGTGTACAACGCCGTCTCAGCCGGGCAAATCAGTGTCGATGAGCTCATCACACCCGCGATTTTCGCAGAGGAACTCGCGCGTGACTGGGCGACGACCGGTGACACGGGTTACTCCCGCGCGCTCCTGGCGAACCTCGGTGTGGACACGGACCTCGAAACGTCGATGACCGTCACTGTCTCACCGACGGATAACCCGGCGACGACGCTGGACTACGGTTCTATCGGTGCGACCGCGGACTTCACCACGACGCTCAGTAATGCGTCCGCGGACGTGACCGTGACACTCGACCCGGGCGGAGCGACCGACACGGACGGGACGATGCACGTTCCCGCCGCGGGCGGGACGCTCAACCTCCGCGTATCACCGTTCACCGATGACCCGAGCGCACCGGCGTACGCGGTGAGTGACGTTGAACTCACGACCGCTGCGGGCGACACCGTGACCGTCGCAGTGTCCGAGATGTCGGACGTGGACGGGACCGTTGCAGGCGGTCAAGCATGGTACGACGACCTCGATGCGGGCGGTGACGGGTCCGTCACAATCGATGCGATTGACGTGACGTACTCGACGACCGACTCGGAAACCGGTGAGACGAGCACGACGACTGACTCGGTCGTGACTGCCGCTGGAGTCGGGATCGAGCTCGACTCACCAGATGTCGGGTGGACGTACGCCGACGCCGCATTAGCGACGAACTGGCGGCCGCACGGCGGTGTCCCGGAGAACTGGAGCGAGGCAGCGATGCAAGGGTTCGTGTTCGAAGGCGTGACGCTGTCGAACACGTCGGGTCCGGACACGCTCACCGCTGAAATCGGGTTCGCGCACGACGGCTCACCGACAGTGAACGACTCCGCTCCGGACACGTACACTGTCCCATCGGACCGGTCCATCCAGGCGCAAGTCACCGGGACAATCACGAACGTGGACGCCGTGACAATCACCACTGTCGGCGGTGACTCGGTCACATCGACCGTGGACGGTGAAGGCTTCGCAACAGTCCCTCACACGGACTTCGCAGCTGCCGGTGAGACGTTCACCATCGACACGGTCGAAGTCGAGTACACTGACCCGAGCGACTCGACTGCGTACACGGCGACCGCCGGCACCGTCGATGCCGAGCTCAGTGTCGAGAACGTCGAAATCCCCGAGTACGACTTCATGGTCGAGAAGTGGTACGACACATCGAACAAGGGCGAGGACGACGAAATCGTCATCGCCACGACCACCGGTGACTGGGTTGACGTTGACGCTGGTGACGTGTTCAACATCGAGTCCGCGACGGATGTCGATGGGAACGAGCTCGACGGTGTCGTGCTTGGCGATACGAATCGTCACACGTTGGACGTGACGCGAGTTGAGGAAGAGACTCGCCGGTCGATTGAGTTGCAGAAGAAGACTGAGGAAGTGACGGACGACCCGACTGGCGGTGGCGGGTCCGGTGACGGTTCCGCCGGGTCGCTCGCAGCGGTCGGTGCGATTGTCGGTGGCGGTGCAGTGGCGTACGCCATCAGCAGGCTGCGAGGCGGCGACTAACCCCGTCTTAGAACGCGTTCCTTATTTTTTGTGGTTGCGTGTAGTTGAACGCCGGGTAGAGGCGTTGAGGCCGTGTTGTGCGAGGGTTTCAGTTTGAATCGTGCCGTGAGTGTCTCGGTTCGTGTTGTGAGTCTGCGTGGTGACTGGCAGTGGCGCGCCGAGATCCTGAGAAGAGGGTGTGTCGACACTTCCTCGTGTGCCGTGTAGTGCCCTGCACCCCCGGGAACCCGGTATTTACGAGCATATTCGAAAGCTGCGCACGTAACAATGCCAATCTGGTTCCTAATCAAACCGTTACTCGCGGTACTCCCGTCAGGGTGGATAGGCGATTTACTCGCCGCTGGCATCCTCATGGGAGCCGCAGCAATCGTTCTGGAAACGCTGGGTATCCCAGTCATCGACCCGGCGATGAACTGGTTCGACTCGACCGTCATCGACCCGGTCATCAACTGGATTAAAGACACGGTGACGCCGTCATGGTAACGCGCTCGACTGTCACTGCGGCACTTGCCGTTCTCGCACTCATTACCGTGACACTCGCCGCACCAGTCGGTAGTGTAGCTGCGCAAGACGCGAATAACACGACGAGCACACCCGCGAACACGAGCGAGACCGACGCGAACCCGTGGGGCGACGACCGTGACAACACCAGTGCAGACGGTGAAAACGGCAGTGAAAGTGACGGGAACGAAACGAGTGAAATCCTCGCACAACTCGGCGACGTGACCATCACCGGGTACGAGATGCGTGACGACGGCGACGCCGTCGCAATCCACATGAACGCCGAAGAACCACGGCCCGTGCAAATCGACAAACCGTACGAGAGCATCGATTCCGAGGGTGTGGGTGACGTCGAACCCGCGATTCTTGAAGAAACTCGACTGTCGCGCGGTGAGAACACGGTCGTCGTCGAACTCCCCGAGTCTGAAGCCGGTCACCAAACCGTGTGGGTGTACGCGAACGACCTTCGAGTCCCAATCACAGTTCACATTGACGGCGGGACACCTGTCGATAACCTCGCACCGATGAGCGCGCTTGTGCTCGGTGCACTCGTCGGTCTCACGTCCGCAGGGTACGGTGCGTGGAGAGCAATCCGTCGCGGGAAAGGCGCGGTCAGAAGGGCAAAACCATGACACGCAACGCACCGACATTCAACTCGAAGAAGGACTGGGCGGTGTACCTACTCGGTGAGCACAAGCTCATCGTCGCAGCGACGATCGTGGCAGTCGGCATCGTAGTTGCGTTCGGCGGGTTCGACGTCACCGTTCCGACGTGGGTCTTAGCGGTTGTCGTCGCGTACCTGTTGATTGGTATCCCGGCGTACGTTCTCGGGTACGGTACCGGGCGACGTTACGACCCGAATTCGTACGAGAAGTTCTGGCATACGAACGCCGCGACCGATGAGCGAGAGTTGTACTTTGTCGAGTCCGAGTACTTGCAGGAGAACAAGCGCGTGGAAGGCGCGCCGCCGCGACGGGTGAACGACGGGCAGGACTTCGAAGTCCGCGAGTTCGAGCACCTCGATAACATCGACGAGGTGCGCGTGGAAGGCGCTCGGTACGAGGGTACGATGGATTCGAAGCTCGCCACGTCCCGGTCGTACGCCGAGGACATCCACGACTACCTTGAGGACGCGTACGCGCGGTACAGCGATGTCCGAAACCGCATCAGTCAGATGGGTATTGACGTGAAGAAGGACACGGTGAACACGCTCACCGAGTCCCTCGAACGCGGTGTGCACCCGGGCGATAACTCGATAGCCGATGCGTGGGAACGTGCCGAAAGCGATGTCGATGACATGGTCGATGAAGAGATCCCGGGTCTCACGCACGACCACTTAGAACAGGACTTGAACAGGTGGGAGAAGACGAACACGGGCACGGATACCCCGGGTGAAAGCCCTGCAGAAGACGGTGCAGGCGGTCAGAACGGAGGTGAACTGTAACCATGTCAGATTCAGGAGCGAGCGATAATGAAGTGTACGTCCCGTCGCAGTTACGGGAGTGGATGGAAGGGCACGGGCACCGTGAGAATCTCGAAGCGCTGTTGCACGCTGGCGTGATTACGGACCCGAAGGTCCGGCACGCACTCACGTTGATAGCGAATTTCTACGACCCGTACGAGTGCGAGCGACCGGACCTCATGCCGGAGCACCCGGGCGGGTTAGAAATCGTGCAGCAAACCCTCGCAGCGCACGGAACCGAAGCAATCACGGAAGCCGTCGCCACCGGTGACATCCCGACGATGCGGTACCTCATGGGCGACACGACGCAACGCGCGGATATCTCGGGTGTCCGTGCAATCGATGACCTGGATGACCTCATCGACGTGAGCGTTCTACTGTGGTACGTGTACGGGTTCATGGGTGCCGGGAAGAGCTCGCTCGCTATGTTCGCAGCTGAACGGTGGCTGCGATTCAATCCGAACGGCATCATCGGGTCGAACATCAGGAAATTCGATGCGAAAGACGACTGGATTGACTCGTACGGTACACTCGACCAGTGGCTTCGAGAGAACCCGAACACGCCGAAACTGTTCCTGTTCGACGAAGCGAACAGTCACGCCGGCGGGCACGGGAAGGACGGGCACGAAGCGAAGACGAAGCTCGGTCCGATGATTTACAAAATCCGGAAGTGGTCCGGGAACATGATTATCGTCGGGCACGACGGGAAGGACGTCACCCCGCTCGTACGTGAGTTAGCGACGATTGTGCACAAGGAAGGGACGAAGGATGCGTCGTTCTACCGGTCGATTAACAATCGGAACCCGGAAGGCTTGATTCAGGAAGTCACCGGGATCCCGGACACGCGGTGGGACTTCAACGACGAGGAAGCCACTGACTGGAGCTGGGAAGACTACCGCACGGACGATGACGCGGACGTGGACCATACGGACGGTCCGACGGCTTGGGACGCGCACGTGTACCAGGCGATTCGAGGGAAACAACAGGGACTGTCCGACCGCGATACTGCCGAATTCGTGCCGTACAGCAAGTCATGGGTGAATAACCGGTGGAATGAGTTCGATGAGCACGGGAAGCATCGAGAGTTAGTGGACAGGGTCGAGTCAGAAATCGAGTGACGACGCGGTGATTGGCGACTGTCCACCACTACCCACCCCCCACATTAGTATAGATTTACCGTACCGAACGCAGTGAGGAACGTAAATGTATAATGTGTCGTTGCAGCGCGTGTACTGCGTGAATACAGAGGAGTAGGTATATATCCCGCACGACACGCACGCGTACGAGACGCGTGACACCGGGAACCCCCTACTTACGAGCACATCAGGGAGTGTCGAGCATGGGAATCGCACCACTATTCGCCGGGATTCCGGGCGGACCTGAGATGCTCGTCATCCTACTCATCGCCGTGCTCCTATTCGGCGCGAACAAGATCCCGAGACTCGCACGCAGTGTTGGTGAATCGATGGGCGAGTTCAAGAAAGGCCGTCAAGAGCTCGAAACTGAAATCGAAGTCGAATCGGACGTCGTCAAGTCCCGAGGAACGCGTGACGCGGACGCGAACCCCACCCGTGAGGCGCGAGAATGAGCGGGAATCAGACGTCAGGGAACGCCGACCGGCGGAAAGCAGCTGGAACAGCGTGCGAACGGCACGTGTGCAAGAAGTTCAACCTCATCGCTGACCACTCCGGTCGAGCGGACGCTCGGTACAAGAACGGCACGACAGTCGAGATTAAAGCCGCCGTGCGCCGCAAGTCCGACGGTCGAGGCGGGACGAAAGAAGGTGAGTTCTATATCTTCGAGTCACCACACCAGTGGCTCCGGCGGAACGACGGGTACTACTGGTTCGTACTGTACGAGTTCCGAGGGAACGGTGTGAACGTGTTGAAAACGAAGCGAGTGCACGCATCGAAGCTCCCGTACTTCACATTCCACGAAAGCGGGCACCCGGGTAGGAACGATGACCGTGAAGCTCGATTCAAAGTCAGTCAAATCTTCGGGTGACCCCCTCTCAAAATTTGTAGTTTGTCGTTGTAGTCGCACTGCCGTGTAACACCTTCTAACACCGGTTAACACGACTTTCAACCGAGTCGATGCTGTGAGAGCGCGGTCCCGTGTTGTGAGGATACTGCGAGTACGCCGCGCACTGGGAACCCCTTACTTACGAGCACACCCCGGAGTGTCGAGTATGTCAGTAACAGACGCTAAGACCCCCGCAACGCCAGTAGAGTACGACGAGGAAACCGAACCACGATGCGCGACGTGCGGCACCCCGGCATCGAAAGTACAGGGACGCTCATTATGGTGCGTCGTTTGCGCGTCACCCATCGACCCGCCCGGTGACGGGTGAGAATACAAGTTTTGAAGGGGTGAGCAGAGTGTCGACAAACTGCCGGGCGCGCGTGGCGTTCCGGCCCCCAGTGAAGAGAGAGTGTCCCGGCAGTGGTGTGCCGGGTCCCCTCGCAGCGCGCCCGGTCGTGGTGGACCGGGTGCGTCGCGGGACGCAGTGGTGTGCGTCCGATTCACCTTACGCCGGTCAGTGCGTGTAGCCCTTCTGGTGTCCTCGTGCGACCATCAACGGTGACCATCGAGTACACGCACCCAGCACCTGCAGGAACCGGTCACGCTGCACGTGACCGCCCACAGCGCCCGCACGGTGCGCCCGCTCACTTCCCCCGTGAAGTGCGCTCACTCGATGTTACCGCTCACTGTGACCGCGGAGTGCTATCGCTCACAGTGACCGCACGGTGTTACCGCTCACGACCGGCACAATATGCAGGCACTCAAGGAGACCCGGAGACACTCGCATCGAATCACCCGGACGCGTGAACTACCAACGCGACGACCAGTAACAGCACTGGAGGGATAGAACAAAGTAGACCGTGGCGCAACGGTTCGAGTATCCTTGCCTTCAAATCAACACTCTCTCTTTGACGCGGACCTCGTCGATGAGTACCTACAACAGCAAGACGTCGAACGCCCGGCCGACACGGACGATATCGTGGACGCGGTCGAAGGGTGGACCGGAACCAGCACATCGTTGACCGAACGGAACCTGCAGCAATCGTTCGTCAGCGACATTTTCAGCGATGTACTCGGGTACAAACGACCACGCGGCAGCGCCGGTGAATTCCAACTCCTCCCCGAGTCACTCAGCGAAGGCGGCGACGGGTTCCCGGACGTTCTACTCGGGCACTTCGAACAAGATGACGGTGAGCTAACCGAGGACGTGCGGAAGGTCGTCGGTGAACTGAAAGACCCGGGCACTGACCTCGATAAAGTTGACCCGTCCCGATTGAAATCACCAATCGAGCAAGCGTTCGAATACGCAATCACGAACGGACTCAGCGTTCGATGGGTGGTCGCATCGAACATGGAAGTCGTCAGGCTGTACCACCACGGGTCAATCGACCATTACGAGGAATGGGCAATCGAAGACTTTCTCGATGACGACGACGACCTCACAGAGACGTTCTGGGAGTTCTATTTCATCATGCACCGCCGGTTCCTCATCGGCGACTATGCGGACTCAGACATCGAGGGGCTCATGGCGCAGAACCTTACCGAACGCCTCGAACTCACAGAGGATTTCTACCAATTCTACCGCGAGGCAGTCGAGGACGTGTACGACGCGATCGTGGAAGAAGACCCGGAGTTACTCGAAACCAGTCAAGGGCAGCTCGACGCGATTCAAGCCGCTCAAACCCTGATTCACCGTGGTCTCGTGATTTGTTTCTTCAGCGACCACCCGTCAGGGTTGCTGCCGGATGACTTACTGGAAGACGTCGTCGAGACGGGGAAGACACTCCCGTCGCTCGATGACCGGAAAATCTACCCGCTCGTGCAGGACTTGTTCCGAGTTATCGACACGGGCAGCCCGGAACAGTACCCGTACGATGTTTTCGGGTACGACGGCGGGTTGTTCGAAGAGGATGACGTGCTGCAGTCCGTGACACTCCCGGATGACTTGTTCACGGACACGTACGAAGTCGGTGACACGGAAATCGAAGGCGTGTACGGGTTCTACGCGTACGACTTCCACAGCGATTTGAACGAGCACGTGCTCGGCAGGATTTTCGAAGAGTCCGTCGGTGACATCGAGCAGGTGCGTGCGAACCTCGCAGAAGGCGACACGAACCCGTTCAGCGGTGACCGCGGTGACTACGGGTTGTACTTCACCAGGGAAGGGTTGACCGAGTACGTCGCACAGCACGTGATTCAGGACTTACTGCAGGACAAGCGCGCGAAAATCCGTGACGAGTTAGACCTGGATAACGGTGAGATGGAGATGGAGAACCCGGACAAAGAGTTCCTTGAAGCGTACCTGCAGGAAATCATTAACATTCGAATCGCCGATATCGCGTGCGGGTCCGGGGCGTTCCTCGTCAGTTGCTTCAACCACTTGAGCCGGGAGGCACGCCGGGTGCACGAGAAAATGATTTCCGCGCAGTCCGGGCAAATCTCACTCCGGTCATTCTCGCAGACGGAAATCGAGATTCTCGACGAAGTCATTCACGGGAACGACTTACTGCAGGAGGCAATCGAGATCTCGAAACTGTCCGTGTGGCTCCGGTCCGCGCGGAAGAACACGTCACTCGGTATGCTGACCGGGAATTTCGCGTCACAGGACGCACTCACCGGTGAAATTCAATTCGAGGACATGGACGAAACCGCCGGGTTCGGTGAATTCGATTTGATTATCGGGAATCCACCGTGGGGCGGGCAGGTAAGCCCGGACGCGGCCGAGTGGGTGACCGATGAATTCGGTGACGAGTTCGATGTCGATAACATGGACACGTACGAGCTGTTCATTCTTGTCGCGTTGAAGTACTTAGACGACGACGGCCGGTTAGCGTACGTGCTCCCGAAAACACTGTTACGGTCCGAGAAACAGGAAATCCGGGAACACCTCCTCGATAACTACGAGTTCGAACGATTCCACATCATGGGCGCGGACTGGTTCGGGAGCGAAATCCGGATGAGCACCGTGACGGTGCAGCTCAAGAACACCGACCCGGCGGACGATAACACGTTCCGGTCGATGACACTCGTCGATGAAGACCGGCGGAAAGCCATCGAAGGCGAGTTGAGTTTATCGCAGCTGGAGTCCGCGTACGCGTTCGATATCCCGCAGGACCGGTGCATCGAGTCCGGTGAGATTGAACCGTTCCGATACGTCGAGGACGACGAGTTAATCGGCACGATGGAAGAGAACTCGATACCGGTCGGCGCGTTCTGCGAATCACACCGCGGTGTCGAGTTGAACAAAGCCGGGCACGTCATCAAATGCCCGGCGTGCGGGAAGTGGATTTCACCGCCACGGAAGAAGGAAACCGGTGAGGAGAAGACGTGCAATTACTGCGACGTCGAATTCGAATACCAGGAACGAGTCGGTGAAGAGTACCTGATTAGCGACGACCCGGCAGACGGTGATGTCGCGTACATGGACGGCGACTCGTTCGATGCACGGTACGATGACCTGGATGTGATGGGTCTCGACTTAGGGTACGACGGTGTCAATTACAAAGACCAGTCCGTGTACGACGGTGATAAGCTGTTCATCCGAGAAGCCGGCGTTGGATTGTCAGTGGCTTTCCACGGTGACACGGTGTATTGCCCGCGGTCGGTGTACGTGTACAAGATTCGTGACGACCAGGATGAAATGCTGGACTGGTACGTGGATATCGACCGTGACGACGATGATGAGGAGTACGAGGGGAAGTGGGCGGACCCGGGTGACGTCCCGGCTGGTCTCGATACGACGACGTACCACAAGTTCCTGCTCGGGTTGATGAACTCCCGAGTCCTGCATTACTACATGTTCAAGCGGTCCGGTGAGATTGACGCCGCGGAAGCGTTCGCTAATATGCGGCAGGGTGACATCAGGGAGCTCCCGGTTCCGGTGGCGAAACTCTCCACCGATGACGGGCAGGAGACCGCTCAGGAAATCGCTGACGCGGTTGATACGATGCTCGATGACGGTACGCTCGGTGATACAACGGACTGGAAAATCGACCGGTTGCTGATGGGGCTGTACGGTCTCGACCCGAGTGACCTCGTGTACATTAATTCGCAGATGGGGCTCGGTGCGTATCATAAGAAGATGCAGGAACTGTACCCGGACGGGAAACCGCCCGCGCCGGAACGGAAGACCGACGTGACGTTGAACGTGGATGCGGCTGAAGCGGTGGAAGCCGACGACTGACGCGCGTTTTTCGTTTGGTATTCGCGCACCGGGACGCCCGGACGTTTAAATTCGATAGCGACCGACCAAGAGTATGCCATTCACCCTAACTGCAGCGACGATTGTAGCGGGCATCACGACCGTGTTAGCCGTGTATTCCGCGTACAAAGCACGGACGGGCGGTCTCGTCACCGAGCATGAACGCGAGCAGAAAATCAAGCAGCGGTTAGAAGACCGGACGGTTCCGTCCGACTCGTGGGGGTTGCGTGTTGACGATGTACTGGTGAAGGAACGCTCCGGACCGGTGTACTGGGTGGTGAAGTTCGTGACCGGTCGAATCTCCGGTGAAACTCGCGTGACGTTGACGTATGCGAATGCGCACGTCCCGGGCGAGGTATGGGAGCATGAGAATATTCAACAGATTTTCACAGCGTTCGATTTTCACGTTGAGCACGTCAAAACCGTTAATCCGGGCGACACGGTCGGTGAGGGGCATACTGTGTTCGTGTTGCAAACGGTCGAGTGGGGTGATATCGTTCACTTCTTGCGCTCGATCGTGAAAATCGAGGAGTACGGGCGCGAGGAAATGGCCGGGTAACACCCTTCAAAAATTTTTGTAGTTTGTGGTTGTGGTTGCAATGGCGGTGCAGGGCGTGTACTGCTGTTTTACGAGGGTCATATGCTGTGAGTGACGTGGTCGTGTTGGTGGCGAGTTCCTTGCCTGCACATCGTTCCGGGGGGAACGTGAACGCGACGCCGGGTGCCGGGTATTTACGAGCATCTCCCCGAGTATTACTTGCGCGGGACGACGGGACGAGCACCGCGGGACTGCTACCACCCGCAACACATCAGTCGTTGTTCCATCGCATTACACCCGCTCGCCCATCGGTTCCGCGCCAGACGACCACCACACCGTAGACGAGTCGCCGTGTTTTTCATTTGGAATTCGCGCTCACCCAGTGCGGTCGTACGGGCTCACACCACGAATCTTGTCGATAGCCACGACCGGGATCCCGACAAGTGTAGCGATGAGACCGACCGCGGCGAGCGATTGAACCGTGGCGACGAACACGATTGTAAGCATCAACACTATCGTGACCGGGTCAGCGAACGTTAACTCTTGAATCGTGGTTATCTCAATCCCGGCTAAGTATCGAGTTCGCACGTAGAACGACGCGGCCAACACGAACGAGCAAACGACAAACATCGTCGATATCCGCCACAACGGGGAGCGAGGAACACGCCGACCGACACCGTACACGACGTTCAGGAACGCGATGAGGGTGAATACAGACGTTCCAGTGAGGAGGAGCAAGAACACCACCGGGTCGTTCAACGTGATCATGTGCATCACTGAGAGGATGACAAGCCCGATGAGAACGGTGAAACCGGTTAACGCCCAGTTATCACGTTGCAGGTGCGCGCGGCGAAGGTCGGCCCACGTCCCGAATTCGTTCCGCATCGACCGGTAGATGAGGAAGCACATGAGCAACGCGAGCCCGAGCGAAGCCGTGTACCCGATTTTCAGCATCATTTCAGCGTCCGTTATCGGTCCGGGTCGGGCGCGTGAGAGGTACGCGGCGACGGCGACGAACACGCCCATCACGGCGAATAACGATGATCTTTCGTCGATGAACTCGGCTAAGTCGAACTCGTCATCGTCCGAGCTGACAGTGTCGTCATTATGATTATCAATTCCGCTCATACGTTCCACGATTGATGCTTACGCTGTAGTATTTTCGGTGGTGAGGCCCCGGGAACCCGGTATTTACGAGCATCACCCGGAGTGTCGAACATGACGAGTAGCATCCTAAGACGCATCGAAGACTGGTCAACACCGCGACGCGGTCTCGCAGTGCTCGCCGTCGCAGCTGCAGGCATGGTCGCTCACATGGTACTCGCACCAGGAACCGAAGCACTCGCGTACGCGAGCTTCGCCGGCGGCGCGGCAGGTGTGCTCGTGAAGGTACTCGGGGAACGCGAACGGTGTGAGGAGTGCGACGAAGCCGTGTACCCTGCGCTCCGGTACTGCACTCACTGTGGGCACGAGACCGGGTGCGACCACTCAGTCAGCGAAAACAGGCCGGTTTGCCCGGTGTGCGGTGAGGACCGATGAACTGGGCGACGCCGTCCGAAGCTGCAGTCACGATGATACTCATCGTTATCGCTGCACTCCCGGTCGCGCTCGTGACTGAGAACGTGCACGCCGCGGCGCTCACCGGTGTAGTGGCGGTGACCGTGTGTAACGTCGCGTATTGGAAGTGGCGGCAGTACAGCGACGATGTACTGGTTGAGGAGTACGGGACACCGTGGTACGTCCCAGGCGGTGACGACCGATGACGGGCGTACCAGCCCACCGTCGGCGCATGTTCGAAGTCGATGACCGCCTGCAGGTCGCCGAGTGGGAGTGCGCGAACTGCGAGTTCTCGGTGCGAGCGACCGCGAGTGACCTGCAGTGCGGATTCCGGTTCGAGTGCCCAGAGTGCGATGGGAACGTCACCGGGTGGCCGTGTGAGGACGGTGAGGACCGATGATACCGGTTGATTCCCTCGTATTTGCAGCGACGGGTGTAGCCTGTACTGTATTCGGGTGGGTTCTCGGGTACAGGGAAGGGTACGGCGATGCATCGAAGTGGTTTAGAGTCAACGTCAGGCGGGCGATGCAGGGGAAGGAACCAATCGGCGAGGGTGGTATCATCGAAGGGAGTGAGCTTGTCGCGGTTGAGCGTGACGAGGACGGTGAAGACCAGTGACGGATATAGACCATCCGGAACGCGGCGTCAGCCATTGGGTCGATTTACACGGTCACGACTCGCCGAAGACTGCACGGCTCATCGTCCAAGATTCTAACGACGATGAGCTAGTACAGTACGTCATGTTAGCGCTCATCAGGTACGGCGAGAAGGATACAATCGAGGTAGTCGAGACGATCCACGACGAGCTCGGCGACGGGTAGCGGTGTCCGAGAACCCCGCATTACCGCCCAGTTTCGCACCGATTCGGGCGTGAGTGACGGTGAAATCACGCTAATTCTCGGTGTTTTTGGGCGGTAAGTGAGGTTAACGGACACCCCGGGAACCCCCTATTTACGAGCATTACCCCGACGTTCGAGTGTAGATGACACGAAACACCAACGACGACGAGTGGGATTATGAGAGGTTCGAAGAACTCGCCGAACCAATCATCGACAAGGTGGAAGGTCTCACGAGCCCGGACACGACTTACACGTACGAATGCGACGACTGCGGTAGTACCGCGGAATTAGATGAAGACCACCACCGCGCGCCGGTAGGTCAAACTTCGATGGGCGTCCGATGCGCCACGTGCAAAAAGTCGATGCGGAGGACCGAGTGATGACACGGGACGCCGACCTCCCCCGACTGTTCGACGAAGACGACCAGACCGACATGGACGTCGCGTACGACGCGTTCTGCATCGCACTGCAGCGACTGCCCATCAATGCGTACCCGAGCGACGCCCAGCTCCTCATCAACCAAACCGCGAGCGACATGAACGAGACGGTGACCCCGCGAGCCCGGCGAGTCGCCACGGGCGCGCTCGAAACGCAGATTCGACGCGAGTACGGGCACGAACCCCGGGTGTGAGGCGATGACGAGAGTCGAATGCACCGTGTGCGGGCGAATGATAGGGAAACTCGGCCTCCCGAACCACTCCGGGAAACACCGACGCGAGTTCCGTGAAGTCGCCGGTCGATTCCCTGAATCCTACCAGGAAGTCAGGGACACGTACGACGCGATACTCCCGGAGCTCATCGGCGCGCCGGTATGGACTGACGCGCCAGAAATGCAAACCACGTTAGACGAGTACGCAGTATGAGACACGCACCGACACCCGAAGAAGTGACGAGAGCGACCGGCGACGACGTAGACATCATGAAACGAGCCCGAGCGGCGATGACATTCAACGAATCAACCGAGGCAGACGACGAACGCGAGGGAACACGAGAATGAGAATGAAACCGCACCCGGAAGACCCCGGGTACCGAGTATGGCTAAGCGACGACGAAGTCGAACAACTCATCGAAACAATGCACGACCGAGGCGGCACCACGCACCGAATCGCCGGCCGGTACGGCGTGCACTGCGGTCTCCGGCGCGACGAAGCGTCGCAGTCACGACCGGTGGACGTCGTCGAGAGTCACGACGATACTGTACTCCGCGTATGGGAGGACCAGGCGAAGCGCGACAAGTACCGCGAGACGCCGATCCCGAGAGACCTCGCAGACCAAATCAGGATGGTTCCCGAGTTCACCGACCTGGACGTGGACGACGCGACACTGGACGTGACGGGTAAGACGCTCAACCGGTGGGTGAAGCGTGCAGGCGAGGAACTCGCCGCGGAAACCGGCGACGAAGGATGGCTTCGAGTCACGTACCACGACCTCCGCCGGACGTGGGGCACTCGGATGCTTGAAGCCGGTGTCCTCCCCTCCGTAGTCATGTGGCACGGCGGGTGGGACGACTGGGAAACGTTCAGGAAACACTATCTCGGCGAGTTCAGCCCGGACGCACTCGCCCGGGAGCGGAACAAGGTCGAGTGGCTCGGTGGCGACGGACCAGCGACGAGCGACGACGTCGAGTCGCACGTGACGACCGCCGCACCACCTACGGGCACCGCGAGCTACCAAACCGATTAGCATCGATGAACCCGGGAATGAAACACGCAGCGTAGAACCTTTCTGAAACCTGTAGTTGGTGTGTAGTTGAACAGGCAGTACAAGCCCTGTACCACCCGTGAACGGTAGGCATATACTGATAGTCGAGTTCGCGTGCTCACAGCACGTGCAGATAACCGCATCGCAGTGCCAATTCACCCGGCAGAACCCCCGTTACCCCCCTACAAGGGTATTTACGAGCGGTGGCGATAGTCCGACACGTAATGGTAGCAAAACCCGACAAGGACGAACGGTTACCGCACGTAGAACGCATCGAACTCGGACTCGAAATCAACGCGAACGACCACACCGCAATCCTCGCACGAGCATACCACGACGACCGTGAAGGGTTCAACCCTGTAATCGTGGACCTCACCGCCCCCGTGAACTGGGACGACCACGTCACCGGTGAGAAAACCATCCCCGGAGCAACGATTCAACCCGACGACCCGGCCGACATCAAGGACGCCGTCAAGTACACCGAAATCGAGAAACCCACAGACAAATTCGTCACCCAGTACGGACTCCCGCGCTCACCCGTGCGAGTCGCGTTGCTGTACGAGGCATTCGACGCATCCGCCGCGGAAGTCGTGCAGGCACTCCCGAACGGACCAGTCGTTGAAGCGAACGTCGAAATCATATCTGACTGGGTGGCGCACGAGATCCTGCAGAACGACGAGGAACACCTGGAAGGCACCGACGACCTGCAGAGCACCGTCACCGTCGCAACGGAGGAAGCACGGTAACAATGCCAGGAGACACCGGCACTCCCGGCGCACGCATCGACGTCACCGAATGGCGAGACATCGATGACGTCACCGGCCGCATCACCGAGCGGCAGAAGCAACTCGTGAAGGAACGATTGAACGCCGGTCTCCCCGGCGACGATTACGCGGTCGTGTGGCTCCCCGAGTTCATCCGCGACAAGGATCTCGAAACCATCGAAGGCGACGACCAGCTGCACGTGTGCCGAGTCGAAGACTACTCAGACGACGCGTGGACCGCCACGCAGGACGGCATGGACGACGTCGAGTACCTTCCGAAGTCGTGGACGATAGCGTTCCGACGCGGGGAAGGATTCGACCGAGTCGAGTCCGAACAGACCGGTCTCACCGCGTGGTAATCGGCGCTTTCGAATTTCTGTAGTTGCGTGTAGTTCAACGGGCAGTACAAGCCTTCTACTCCCCGGTACCGGCAGGCATATCGTGAGAGTACGGCGACCATGCTGTGAGTCGAGAGAACCGCGACTCGCAGTCCCGCGTGACCGGATTTGAACCGGTGGACTCCTACGGGACAGCGGCCCGCGAGTCGATGTATCGCAGAACGCTGTGCCGCGCGCCACTTTTATAGTTCGAGGGGGAGTCGATGGCGATACAAGCACGACCGCGAGCACGGTCAGGGTCCGCCAGACGCCCAGAGACCGGCGCACACAGGCAACGCGCCGCCGCGCGGAAGACCGCGGGGCGAGCACGGTATTTGACCGCAGGACCCCGCTCGCAGGCGCAGCGCTTAGGACGCTGTCCCGTAGGGGTCCGCCGGTTCGAATCCGGTCCCGCGCATTGCTGTCGCGAGCAAGTTCGCAAGCGACAGCAATCGTCGACCGATTCGAGCCCTGGAAACCGAACGAAGTGAGGTTTCCTCCGGTTCGAATCCGGTCCCGCGCATTCTCCGCGAACAACTTCGTGAGCGGAGAATGTGGTCTGCGGAGTCGAACGAGAGAAGACGCGCGCAGCGAAGCAAGCACGTCTTGACGTTGTTCGAATCCGGTCCCCCGCACTGATTGTCGGGGGTGATCTGTCTCTTGACAGGCTTCTGTATTGGCCGATAGAAAGAAATCACGATTTCAGAAATCATGGTTTCTGAAATCGAAAATTCTATTTTATCCGAGATACTACAAGATGCATGGAGCACTTCGTCGATCGGGAAGCCGACCTCAATCAACTTACGGACTGTTACGAGTCCGAGACGGCAGAGTTTGTCGTGATCTATGGACGTCGCCGTCTTGGTAAGAGCGAACTCGTCCGGCAGTCTATCAGGGATCGAGACGACGCAGTCTACTATCAGGCGGTCGAATCTACCGCACAGAACCAGCTCGAACAGTTCGTTGACGCCGCGACGGCACAGTTCCCCTCACTACGGAATGTCCGTCGTGATTGGGAGGCACTTCTCGAAGCGCTGGGTGAAGAAGACGCCGTCGTCGTTATCGACGAGTTCCCATTCCTTATTGAGGAGGACGAGTCGCTACCCTCACGCATTCAGCGCGTGTGGGACATGGAGTTGCAAGATACCGAGATGACGCTCGTGCTCGTCGGTTCGTCGATCAGCGTCATGGAGGACAAGGTGCTCTCCGGAAGCGCACCGCTGTACGGCCGCCGAACGGCGGCTATCGATCTCAAGCCTCTCTCCGCAGCTGATGCCCGCCAATTCTTCCCGGAATACGATCCCGAAACGGCAATCACCGCGTGGTCGGTTTACGGCGGTACGCCGTACTACCTTCAGACAATCGATCCCGACGAAGACTTGGGAACGAACATCCAGCAGTCTGTCCTCTCAGAGCGCGGGCTCCTATACTCCGAGCCGGAGTTCCTGCTCCGTACCGAACTCCGCCAGCCGAACACCTACTTCAGTATCCTCCGTGCGCTCGCCCACGGACGTCGCACCCCGAACGAGATTGCGGGGATGGCCGGGGTGGAGTCAGGCTCGCTCAGCACGTATCTCCAGAAGCTTCGTCGTCTCCGACTCGTCGAACGACACATCCCCGTGACGGAATCGCCGACGGCCTCGAAACGTGGCCGATATCGGATCGCCGCGCCGCTGTTCCGGTTCTGGTTCCGGTTCGTGTATGGGAACCAGGATCGACTGCGCATGCTCGGCGAGGACGCGTACGACGAACTCGTTGCGCCCGAACTCACGGATTACGTGAGCCCGTTGTTCGAGCGGCTCTGTCAGCGAGCGCTTCCGGGCTTCGTTGACCGACGGTTCGGTGCCGTCGGGCAGTGGTGGTTCAAGGAACACGAACTCGACGTCCTCGGGCTAACCAACGACGGACTCGTCGCCGGCGAGTGCAAATTCACCTCTCAACCCGTGAGTGAAGGCGTCCTCGCAGACCTCGAACGCACCACGGCGGAAGTTCGGTGGTCGGAGGGACCAGCAGACGCGAAGACGCTGTACGTCCTGTTCAGCCGGTCCGGGTACACCGACGATCTCGAACGCGTCGCCGACGGCCGAGACGATGTCCGTCTATTCGACCTCTCTGAAACACTCTCAGCCCTGTGAATCGCCTCGGGGTCAAGTGGTTCGAGAGACCTTCGGTCTCTCGTCATCACGAAAATCGGAGATTTTCGAACGACCCCGAGGCACTCGCTCGCTCATCTGTGGAACGAGGTCGCCATACATCACTCCCCCCGATCGGAACGAAATCTTTCCGATCCTGTGAAACTCAGGCACTGATCATCCCGTTAATTCGATCTTCGGGTCCTGAGCCACGGCTCACCGGGAAGGTGACTGCCGCCGATCTCGATCAGTCGGAGCTTGTGAGCGAACACATAAAGTACGAGTGCGCCGACGATGGTCGCGGGTGTCGACATGAGATGCCAGACGATCATTGAATCGATTGTATAACCCATCGACTCCAGCGTATCGCGGAAGGCGCGCAGGATCGCAAACACAGTCGGATGGGTAACGTAGATCCCCACCGCGTAGGTTCCCCACTCGGGAAGTGGCGTATCGGCGAAAAGCGTCGGCCGTGAGAGGAGAAACAGGAATAGCGAAATGCTCAACAGTGCCGTGGAAATCCCATAGCTCGGGGCGTAGACGTAGGATCCGAACGGTTCACCACGAAGGAGATAGCCGAGGAGATAGAACTCGATGAATTGCGACACGACGAACATCACAACGGTACCGAAGAGGAGTCGGCTTTTCTCCTTAGATGGCTCCCAGCCTCGCGTACAAATTGTGTATCCCAGCCCTGTGTAAAGGAAACCGAAGAAAAGGGCGTCTCGGGTCTCGAACGGGACGTCAACAAACATCGTGTAGGTCGATCCGAGGAGTCCCACGAGGTGAAAGCACACCGCAATTGGCAGCACGTAACTTGGGTTTCCGATTACAACGACGAGGTAAACAAAGAGCAGCGAGAAGAGCAGAGCGGGAAGGAACCAGAGGATCTCGGAAACCGACGTGCCGTAGTATACTAATTCGACTGGGTCGAGGTACTCGATAACGCTACTGACAGCGGTGGCTTGAAGCGACCGACCGGAAAGCTCCGCTCTGGCCAGTTGCCCACCGAAGAACGTCGGAACGGCGAGCACGAGCCCGAAGAGGTAGAGGGATATGAGTTTGATAGCCCGCTTGGTGAGGTAGGTGGCAGAACCGCGATGGGACGTCTTGAGCGCAAAAAAGTACCCCGACGTGATAAAAAAGAAGGGGACGGCGAACCGCGAGATCGTCTTCGTTCCGAAATTTATTGCATTTCCATAAGTGTTAATGCCTTGGAATGGGTCTGTGTGTATCAGCACGACGAATACGATTGCAACAATTCGCATTGCATCGAGACTGTGGATACGACCGGACATTTCTGGAGGTAGGTAGAAGCCGGTAATGGCTGTTTTGGATTGAGTGTGCTGTGGAGCAGAACATGCCTCGAGGCTTAACTCGATGTCTCTTGAATCGAGTCTGCCTCATAAATGGAAAGGCGTGGTTGATTCTCCGATACGTTTTCCCAGGAAAAACGCAGATCCCCGAAATCTCAATTTCCATTTGATTCGGGGCGCGACCAGGTGCACGGAGTACTTCGTCGATAGGGAAGCCGAACTAACTGCTACGAGTCCGAGACGGCAGAGTTCGTCGTGATCTATTGACGCCATCGTCTCGGCGAAAGCGAACTCGTTCGTCGATCGAGTCGTCGACTCGAGGGGGCGGGCCGAATCGACTCGACCGGTGAGTGGTCGATGCGTGTCGGAAGTGGCGGTGGCGAGCTACGACACGAGTTCGCCGAACTCGTCCACGCCGGTCTGAGCGACGTCCATATCCTGTTCGACGGCACCGCCGCTGACCCCGATCGTGCCGACGATCTCGCCGTCCCGCCGGAGCGGGTAGCCGCCGCCGAAGATCACGATTCGGCCCTGATCAGTCGTCTGCAGTCCGTACAGCGATTCACCGGGGGCCGACGGTTCGGCCAGTTCGTGGGTCGGCGTTTCCAGTGCGGCCGCCGTGTACGCCTTGTTCCGCGAGATCTCGACCGAGGCGAGCCACGACCCGTCCATCCTGTGCTGGGCGATGAGATTTCCCTCGGGGTTGGCGACCGCGATCACCATCGGATTGTCGATCGTCTCCGCTCGCTTCTCGGCCGCACCGATGATCGCTTTCGTCGTTTCGAGGGTAATTGAATCGGTCATGGCGTATTACGGCCGTCGGCAGGGAAGTACCCCCGGTCGGCGGCTGCGTGCCGGTTCGCGGACAAGCTAGTCGCCTCCTCATCGAATCGGACGACCGACGGTGGCTGCGACGCTCGTCCGGTCGAATCGAAGAAATCGAAAGACGCGCGTCAGACGTCCCATAACGCTTATTCGCGCAGGACCGAGTTGTAGTATCAATGGCCGGGTTAGACGACGTGTTCGGGGACATCTTCGCGAGTGTCGATGCCGTTGTGCTCTTTTCGCCCAGTGGTTCGTACTACGAACGATTCACCGCCGTCGAAGACCTCGACGTGGTCGTCGTCGGCACGGAAAACGCCGTGGGTGCGGAGACGTTCGTCGAGTTGCCCCTCGAGTTCGAGGACATCACCGACCGAATCCGGTTCGGCCTCGAGGGGGCCCTCGAACAGGGCGTGATCGAGGACGGCGACGACCTCGCCTGTGCGACGAGCGTCTTCGGCGACGGTATCGATACGGTTTCGCGCGTCCGTGCGGATGCGGAGACGCAGACGGGAATTTACGACCTGTTCGTCAAGTCCCGGGCGGACCCGGAGGTGGTCAAGTCGGTCCTCGAATTGGCGATCGAATTGGGCAAGAAGGGGCAGAAAGGGAAGCCGGTCGGCGCGCTGTTCGTCGTCGGTGACGCCGGGAAAGTGATGAACAAGTCCCGGCCGCTTTCGTACAACCCCTTCGAGAAGTCTCACGTCCACGTGGGCGACCCGATCGTGAACGTCATGCTGAAGGAGTTCTCCCGGCTCGACGGCGCGTTCATCATTTCGGACGCGGGCAAGATCGTCTCCGCGTACCGCTACCTCGAGCCGTCGGCGGAGGGCGTCGACATCCCGAAGGGGCTCGGGGCGCGGCACATGGCCGGCGGTGCGATCACGCGAGACACCAACGCGATTACGATCGTGCTGTCGGAGAGCGACGGACTCGTGCGGGCGTTCAAGGCCGGTGAACTGATTCTGGAGGTCGATCCGGAGGCGTACTGATATGGTACAGTGGCAGTCGTTCGTCAACGAACCGGCCGTCATAGCGGCGGCGGTGCTGGTGCTCGGCCTCGTCGTCGGCTACCTCGTCGGTCGGCTCAACGAGGAGTTGCTGTCCGCCTCGGGCGTTCCGGACGCCGTCGAAGGGACGCCGTTCGAGCGGACCGCACAGTCGATCGGGACGTCGACTGTCGAGATCGTCGCCCGGCTGAGTTCGTGGTTCATCTACGGGATCGCGGTGCTCACCGCGATCCACATCGCACAGTTACTCGACACGGACGCCTTCTGGCTTCGCGTTACGGAGTTCATCCCGCAGCTGTTTATCGCCGTTCTCGTCCTCATTCTCGGCTTCGTCGTCGCGGACAAGTCGGAACTGATCGTCAGCGAGTATCTCCGGGGCGTCAAACTCCCCGAGGTCTCGGTCATCCCGAAGCTGGTCAAGTACTCCGTGCTGTACGTTACGTTCCTCATTGCCCTGGGCCAGGTCGGCGTTCACGTCACGGCTCTCCTGATCCTGCTGACGGTGTACGCCGTCGGCATCGTCGCCGTCGGCGCCGTCGCGTTCAAGGACTTCCTCGTCTCGAGCGCGGCCGGGATCTACCTGCTGCTCAACCAGCCCTACGGGATCGGCGACGAGATCCGGATCGGCGACCAGACCGGCATCGTCCAGGAGGTCGACCTGTTCGTCACTAAAATCGAGGACGACTCCGAGGAGTACATCGTCCCGAACCGGAAGGTCTTCGAGCACGGCATCGTCCGAATCCGAGACTGAGAAGCAGGTCGGTTTCGACGGCGACGACGGAATTGATAAAGTTACGAGCGCATACCCCCGTCTTTAGGCGGGGGTCAAGCGGACAATAGCCTACACTTCTACCAACGATTCCACGAATAAATTTCTCATTGTTTTATAGATAGTATTAAGTATTTATCGGACTATAGTGTGCAACACGGATGAAGACCACACGGCACGCGACCTACAACCTCAACTACCACATAGTGTGGTTGCCGAAGTACCGCCAGTCGGTACTCGTCAACGAGGTCGCCAGCCGTGTACGGTCCATCCTCCACGAAATTGCCGACGATAAAGGCGTTGAGATACTCGACCTCACAGTACAGCCCGACCACGTTCACCTGTTCGTCAGTAGCCCGCCCAAGAACGAACCAGCGCTACTCGCCAACTGGTTCAAGGGCATCTCCTCGCGCAAATACAATCACCGATACGCTGACCACGACGGCGAGAAAATCGGATGGGCGCGAGGGTACTACGCAGGGTCTGCCGGGCACGTTTCGAGCAAGACTATCGTGAACTACATCCAACAACACAAGGAGGGCGATTCGTGACCGAACTCACGAAGACGCTCGAACTCAAACTTGTGGACCCGAACGCCCACAAGCGAAGGAAACTCCGAGAGACACGCGAGGTATACCAGCAGGCGCTCCACGATGCCTTCAACGCTCGATGTACCACACAGACCGAAGCGAACGACGTAGTGGTCAACTACGACCTGAGCGGGTATGCGAAGAACGCGCTCAAGAAGTACGTCCCGCAACTCACGACGACCTACAACGCAAGCAAACTTCACGACGACCACCCCGTCCGCTTCACCAACGAGGGGCTTCGACTCGGCCACAAGCCTGAGAACGCTATCGAGTGGTACGTCAAAATTCCGCACCATGAGGACTACCACCTCTGGATGCCAGCACAACCGAATCCCGAACAACGGGACTGGTTGGAAGCGTTGAACGCGGGAGACGCTACGATGGGCGAGAGTCGGCTGTTCGAGCGGGACGGAACATGGTATCTCCACGTCACCGCTACCCGTGACGTTGAGGATAGTTCCGAGGTGTCCGCCGAAGAACGGACACCCATTGGAGTCGATATTGGAGAAGCGTCACTCGTCACGGTGTGTCACCGCGACAACCACGGTTCTCCGACCGCGCCCGAACTGTGGGCCGACGAAGGAAAGACTGTTCGTCGGCTCCGCAAGACCTACTTCACCGCCAAGCGCCGACTCCAGACGCGAGAGAGTAAGCGTATCGCGGAATCCTTCGGGGACGACGTGTGGAGACAGATAGACGACGTGTTCCACCGCGTCACCCGCGAGGTCGTGGAGTACGCCGAGTCCGTCGAGAATCCCGTTCTTGTTCTGGAAGACCTGACGTACATACGGGAGTCGATGGACTACGGCGACTTCATGAACCGGCGTCTCCACGGATGGGGGTTCGCCAAACTCCACGCACAGATATGCTACAAGGCAGTCGAGAAGGGTATCCCTGTCGAAACGGTGAACCCGCGCAACACGTCGAAGGAGTGCCACGCTTGCGGTAAGGTAGGATACCGCCCGCAACAGGCGACGTTCAAATGTACGAACGACGCTTGCTGGATGAGCGAGTACCAAGCGGACGTGAACGGCGCGATAAATATCGCAGACCGCTACCTCAGCGGAGAGAGCCATTCAAGAGAACACACGGATGGCGATGACTCGGCTGAGGATGGGGGGTGTTTGACCGCCCCACAAGACAGCCAAGCCGATGCTACCACGCAGGAGACGCTTGGAACGTATGCGTCTTGAAACCATAGGGCCACGCTTGGCCTGAAATCCCGTGATGGGATTCCCGCGTCTTTAGGCGCGGGAGGAGGTCAACGCTACTCGAGCGACAACCCGGCGTGCCAGCGGTCGACGCCGGCCTCGCGTTTGACGGCGTCCATCCGCGCCAGGAGGTGCGTCGCGAGCGACGCGGTTTCGGCGGCGCGGGATTCCCCTTCTGTTCTGAACTCGCCGGTTTCGCGGTTGGCGTAGACGGTACAGACGGCACCGGCGCGGAGGCCGTACAGGTTCGCGATCGTCAGAATGGCGCTGGCCTCCATCTCGATGTTCTTGACGTTCGCCGCTTTGAGTTCGTCGACCAGTTCGTCGGCACCGGCGGCTTCGAAGCCGTCGAAGCCGGGGCGACCCTGCCCGGCGTAGAACGAATCGGAACTCATCGTGACGCCGGTATGGTAGTCGTAGCCGAGTCGCTCGGCGGCGGCGATCAGCGCCGAGACGACCTCGTGATCCGCCGCGGCCGGGTAGTCCTCGCGGACGTACTCGTCGCTCGTCCCCTCCTGACGGACCCCACCGGTCGTGATCACCAGATCCCCGACGTCCATTTCGGGCTGGATCGCCCCGCACGAGCCGACCCGGATGAACGTGTCCACGCCCACTCGAGCCAGTTCCTCCACGGCGATCGCCGTCGACGGGCTGCCGATTCCCGTCGAGGTGACCGAGATCGGCGTCTCGTCGTACGTTCCCGTCGCCGTCCGGTACTCGCGGTGGTGGGCCCGGATCTCGTGATCGTCCCAGAAGTCGACGATCTTCTCGAGGCGCTCGGGATTACCGGGCAGAAGCACGGTGTCGGCCACGTCGTTCGGTCCGACCTCGAGGTGGTACTGTACGTCGGCGTTCGGGTCTTCGCTGTCGCGGGACATCGAATACCGGTGCTTCGCGTCGACGCGGTATATAAATGCAGGGCGCCCGTAGCGAGCGTATGGCACGGGGAACGCTCGCGGACACCTACGTCGCGGCGATCCAGCACGACCTCGCCGAGTTACCGTCGGACACGACGCGCGTCGGCGTCGTCCGGCAGCCGACGTCGTGGTTTCACGCGACCGTCGACGAGAACTACCCCGAACTCGGCCCGCCCGCCGACCTCCTCGAGTCGATGCGCGACGCCGCGGAGGACATGAAGATGCAGGGGCTCTGCGAGGAGGGGGCCCACAACGCCGCGTGGGATCAGGTCGGGTTCGACGAGGCGTATCGGGAGCACCTCGCGGAGTCCGATGAGGCACAGGCGGCGCTCGCGGCGCTGAAAGACCGGCTGGCGTCCGGCGAGTCGCTGGCGCTGGTCTGTTACGAAAATACCGAGAAGAAGCGGTGCCACCGGACGATTTTGCGGGAGCGACTCGAGGACGTGGAGTCGTAGCTCACCGCGCTCTCGAAAAAGCGTTCACCGTAGCGCTCGAGCGAAATACGAAGGATCGTTACTCGAGCGTCTCCTGCGTAATCGTATTGGGTAGGAGTTCCCCGAGCGTGTACTCGGTCGGCTCCTCCCCCTCGCCTTCGTCACAGAGCACGACGAGACCGTCGTCGCAGAACTCGGTGAGCGTCTGCCGGCACATCCCGCAGGGCGTAACGCCGTCCCGGCGGTCGGAACTGACGGCGAGGCGCGAGAATTTGCGGTGGCCGTTCTTGACTGCCTCAGCGACGGCGACCTCCTCGGCGTGGAGGCTGTTGCTGAAATTGGCGTTCTCGAGGTTGCAGCCGACGAAGACCTCGCCGTCCTCGGTCTCGAGTGCCGCGCCGACTCGATACTCGGAATAGGGCACGTGGGCCTCGTCCTGAACGTCGCGAGCGGCGTCGATGAGAGCGTTGTCTGTCACGGCAGGAGATAGCTCGAGCGGACGCAAGAAGGCATCGACCGGACGAAATCGCGCAGAGCGACGAAGCGGCTTAGTCCTCACCGGACTCGTAGTCCTCACCGGCGGCCTCGGGCAGTCGGGTGCGGCCGACGAACACGAGGACGACGATCACCGTCGCGTAAGGGATCGTTCGGATGAGTTCCGTCGGGATGGCGTACCCGGCGGCCTGCAGCCCGTTCTGCATCGAGTTGAGTCCCGCGAAGAGGAAGGATCCGAGCAAGGCACCGATCGGGTGGTAGTTCGCGAGCAGGTAGGTGGCGATCGCGATGAACCCGCGGCCGGCGATGTCGGTCTGGCCGCCGCCGGCGAAGGTTCCGAGCTGGCCGAGCGCGAAGCCCGCGCCGCCGAGGCCGGCGAAGACGCCCGAGAGGAGGACCGCGGCGTAGCGGACCTTTCGGACGTCGACGCCGGCCGTGTCGAGCGCTTTCGGATTCTCGCCGCTGGCGACGACCCAGCGGCCGAAGCTCGTCCGAGAGAGCAGGTACCAGCCTGCCACCGCCCCGAACAGCATGAGATACACCTGCGGTGGCGTATCGAACAGCAGGTAGCCCAGTATCGGAATCTCCGACAGCACCGGAATCGTGACGGCTTTGAACGTCCCCATGGTGGTGGCGTTCGGACTCCCGAAGACGATTCGGGAGACGAACGGTGCGAGTCCCAGGGCGATGAGCCAGACCGCGAGCCCGGCGATGATCTGATCGGCCTTGAACTCGATGCAAACGATCGCGAAGATCAGCGCGAACAGGACGCTGACGAGGACGCCGACGACGAGTCCCCACCAGTGGTTCGACAGCCCCAGCGTCGTGCTCCCGGAACCGAGCCAGTAGGTCGCGACGATCGAGCTGAACCCCGAGACGATGAGCAGGCCTTCGATCCCGATGTTGATGACGCCGCTCTTCTCGGCGAAGATGCCGCCGATCGCGGCGAGCGCGATCGGGACGGCGAGCCGGAGCGTCGCCGTGTGCGTGTTCGGACTGGCGGCGATCGAGAGCAAAACCCCGGGCCACGAATTGGGCGCGAGCAGTCCGACGACGATCCAGACGACAGTGAGAGCCGCGGCTGCCCCAGCCGTTCGCTTCGAGACAAGGTCACTCATCGACGTCACCCCCCTCACCGCCGTCCGCACGAGTCGGCTTCGGGGTCCCCGTGGGACGGAACCGCCGTCCGACCATCCGGAAGAACTCCGGCATCGCGACGAAGAGGATGATGAGTCCCGTCAGGATGCCGACCAGCTCCGGCGGCACGTCCGTTCCCGTCCCGATCGAGCGCGAGCCGCTCTGGAGCACGCCGAACAGGAACGCCGCCGCGCCGACGCCGACCGGACTGTTGCCGGCCAGCACCGAGACGGCGATCCCGTCGAAGCCCAGCGAGGGCACGTTCTCGAGCCAGCGCCCGTGGACCATGAGCACCCAGAACGCGCCGCCGATGCCGCCGAGCGCGCCCGAGAGGGTCATGCTCGCGACGGTCATGCGTCGGTCGTCGACCCCGCCATAGGCGGCGGCCTCGGGCTGGAGGCCGCTCGTCCGTAGTTCGTAGCCGAACGAGGTTCGAGCGAACAGCCAGGCGATTCCGAACATGAGCGCGACGGCGAAGGCCAGCGCGAGCAGCGAGAAGTCCATCCGACCGCTGAATCCGATCAGCGGAAGGTTCGGAATCTCCGCGTACTCGGGGACGGGTTCCGTCTGGGGGTTGTTACTGTTCGGGTCCTGGAACTGCCAGGACAGCACCGTCGCCGTGACGCCGGTCGCGACGAAATTGAGCATGATCGTCGTGATGACCTCGTTGGCGTCGCCGTACGCCTTCAGTACCCCCGGAATGGCGCCGTAGAACCCGCCGACGACTGCCCCTGCGAACACGCCCAGCGGGATGAGGACGACCGTTCCGATGAACCCGCCGGGGACGATCGCCGCCGCGTAGACGACGGTGACCGCCGTGGCCAACCCGCCGACGACCAGCTGTCCCTGCGTTCCGATGTTGAGCAGGCCGGCGCGGAACGCCACCGCGACTGACAGCCCCGCGAAGATCAGCAGCGTCGTCCGCTGGAGGGTCGTCGCGAGGCCGAAGTTGGTGAGCTGCCAGCCCCCCTCGAGCGGGTGGCCGAGCGCGCCGAGGAACAGCTCGTAGTAGACCTGCATCGGGTTGTAACAGAACGTCCAGCCGCCCAGGTCGAGGCCGGTCCGGCAGGTGGCGAAGCCGCCGGACACGAACACGAGCACCCCGCCGACGAGGACGGCTGCGAACAGCGCCGCGACGCTGATGAGGACCCGTTCGAGGGCCGACGCTCCGACGAGGCGATCGAGGACTTCCTCGAGTCGCTCCCTCATCGGCCGTCACCTCCGACGGATCCGGCCGCGTCGCGCTGGCCCGGCGGTTGGCCGGCCATGAGCAAGCCGAGTTCCTCTTCGGTCACGTCGTCGGGGGTCGTGACGTCGATGAATTCGCCCTCGTAGATCACTGCTAACCTGTCGGAGAGGGCCTGTACTTCCTCGAGGTTCGAGGAGACGAGCAGTATCGCGACGCCCTCCCGCCGAAGGTCGAGCAGGCGCTCGTGGATGAACTCGGTCGAGCCGATGTCGACCCCGCGAGTGGGGTGGGTCGCGACGACGAGCGACGGGTCGCGTTCGAACTCGCGGCCGACGATGAACTTCTGCTGATTCCCGCCCGAGAGAGAGCGCGCGTCGGAATCGGCGTCCGGCGGTCGGACGTCGTAGGTTTCGATGATCTCTTCAGTGTGATCGCGAACCCCGGGCCAATCGATCCGGCCACCGTTGGCGAACCGCGGTGAGCGCTGGCTGCCGAGGACGCCGTTCTCGACGAGGTCGAACGGCATGACGAGTCCGCGCTCGTGGCGGTCCTCCGGAATGTAGGCCATCCCGTTCTCGATCCGCTGGCGGCGAGACCACTCCGTGATGTCCGTTCCGTCGTAGGCGATAGTGCCCTCGTCGGGCGTCTCGAGACCGGTGATCGCTTCGATCAGCTCGGCCTGACCGTTGCCGTCGACGCCTGCAATACCGAGAATTTCGCCCGCGCGCACGTCGAGGTCGATCCCCGAAACGACCTCGATATCGCGGGCGTCCGTGACGGTGACGTCGTCCGCCGAGAGGACGACGTCGCCGGCCTCGACCGGCTCGGATTCGGCCTCGAGGAGGACTTCCCGACCGACCATGCGCTCGGCCAGCTCTTTTCGGCTCGTGCCGTCCGGATCGACAGTCCCGACGGATTTCCCGTCCCGGAGGACGGTGATCGCGTCGGCGGCGTGGGTCGCTTCCTCGAGTTTGTGCGTGATGAAAATGATCGTCTTCCCCTGGTCGGTGAGTTCCTCGAGGACCTCGTAGAGGCCCTCGACTTCCTGCGGCGTGAGGACGGCGGTCGGCTCGTCGAGGATGAGCACCTCGGCACCACGGAACAGCGCCTTGAGGATCTCGACGCGCTGCTGGACGCCGACGCTTACGTCTTCGACAGTGGCGTCGGGATCGACGTCGAAGCCGTACCTATCACAGAGGTCTCGAATCTCGCGGTCGATACGTTCGTGATCGACCGCCATGCCGAACCACTTCGTGGGTTCGTTTCCCAGCGCGATGTTCTCGGCGACCGTCATGGGATCGACCAGCATGAAGTGCTGGTGGATCATCCCGATGCCGGCGTCGATGGCGTCTCGAGGCGAGTCGAACGAACAATTCTCGCCGTCGACGACGACGCGGCCCTCCTCGGGCTCGTAGAGCCCGTAGAGGACGTTCATCAGCGTCGTTTTACCGGCACCGTTCTCGCCGAGCAGGGCGTGGACGGTTCCCCGTTCGACGCGGAGGTCGACGTCGTCGTTCGCGACGACTCCGGGGAACCGCTTGGTGATGCCATCGAGGTGGACTGCGAGGTCGCTACCCGTACTTTTTCGATCAGCAGTTCCCGAATCCACCCCCGTACTCGGTCCCGTCCCGTCGGTCGTTCCCGCTCCGGACTCGCTCATGCGATTACAGTTCGCTTGGGACGTCGATCTCGCCGTCGATGATCGCCTGTCGGGACTCCGCGACCTGATCCTTCACGTCCTGGGGGATCTCGTCGCCGAGTTCGTCGCCGTAGACGTTGGCGACACCTTCCTCCTCGAGGCCGAGGACTTCGGTCTCGCCGCCGGCGAAGTTGTCGTTGACGACGGACTCGATCGCGGAGTAGACCGCGGTGTCGACGCGCTTGACCATGCTCGCGAGGATGACGTCGGCGAAGTCCGGGTTCGAAACCGACTGGTCGTCGTCGACGCCGATCGCGAACCGGCCTTCGTCCTGTGCCGCCTGGAAGACGCCGATACCGGTTCGGCCGGCCGCGTGGAAGACGATGTCGGCGTTCTGGTCCTGGTACATCGATCGAGCGGCCGACTGGCCGCCCGCAGTGTCGTTGAAGCCGCCGACGTACGACGAGACGACCTCGGCGTCCTCGTTTGCGTACTCGACGCCGGCCTCGAAACCGGCCTGGAACGATTCGATCAGCGGCGATTCGACGCCGCCGACGAAGCCGACGACGCTCTCGTCGGGATTCGTCTCACCGGCACCGGCCGCGAACTCCTGGTCCGTCAACAGGCCCGCGAGGTGGCCGACCTGGAACGAGCCCTCGGGTTCCCCGAACACGTAGCTCCGGACGTTGTCTTCCTCGACGACCGAGTCGATGATCATGAAGTTCTGCTCGGGATACTCGGGCGCGTTCCCCGAGAGGGCGTCGGCTTGCGCGAACCCGACGCAGGTGATCAGATCGTAGTCGCCGGATTCGGCGTAGTCACGCTGTGCCCCGTCGAACTCGCTTGCGCTACCCGGTTCGATCTCGTCGAACGAGAGGTCGAAGTCTTCGCGCGCGTTGACGACCCCCTGTTTGGCCATGTCGTTGAACGAGTCGTCGCCGAGGCCGCCGGTCGCGTACACCATCCCGACCTGTACGTTCGAGCTCCCTTCGTCGCCGAACCCACCAACGCAGCCGGCGATGCCGGCGAGTCCAGCTGCAGCCGTACCCTGAAGAAATCGTCGTCGGTCTCGTACCATAGGGCCGACTAGCGTAAACATCCGGTATATAGTCGTCGAAACCGTTAACGGTAGAGGATAAAATCGCCGCACAACTCGATGTACGAAACTTGTCTTCGATTCGCCGGCCGGAGCTAAGCCTCCTCGGCGACTGTCGATTCGATGACTTCGCGCGCGGTCGCGACGAGCGTCTCGACATCGTCGCTCTCGGCGTAGAGACGCACGTACGGCTCCGTTCCGCTGGGCCGGACGAGAATCCAGGCGGCATCCGGGAATTCGAGGCGCACGCCGTAGTCGGTCCCGACGTTCGCCTCGGGAAACGCGTCGGGGAGTGCGGTCTCGAGGGCGGCCATAACGCCCGCTTTCGCGTCGTCCGGGCACTCGACGCTGACCTTTCGGTAGGGCCGTTCGGTAATGGGTTCGCGGAGCGCCTCGGTGTCGCCGGCGTCGACGACGAGTGCGGCGACGACTGCCGCACTGACGACGCCGTCGATCCAGCCGCCAAACGCGGTGTGGATGTGCTTCCACGGCTCCGCGGCGAAGACGATTTCGGTCCCCTCGGCCCCCTGTGCACGTTCGCGCGCGATTCCCTCGTGAAGCGAACCAAGCCGGACGCGTTCGACGCGGCCGCCGGCCGCGCGGACCTGTTCGTCGATGCGGGCGGACGCGTTGGGCGTGGTGACGACGACGGGATCGTTTGCATCGCTCGCCGCCGTGTAGTGAGCCGCGACGGCGGCGAGGACCGTGTCCTCGTGGATCACGTCGCCGTCGGGTCCGAGGACGACGAGCCGGTCGGCATCGCCGTCGTGGGCGAGTCCGAGGTCGAACTCACCGTCCAGCAGGAACTCGGTGAACTCCGAGAGCGTCTCCGGCGTGGGTTTGCTCTCGCGGCCGGGGAAGTGGCCGTCGACGGACGCGTTGACGGCGACGACGGTCGCGCCGAGTCGCTCGAGGACCTGCGGCGTCGCGAGCGCGCCGACGCCGTTCCCGCAGTCGACGGCGATCCGAAGGCCCGAAAGTGGGTCGCTCGAAGCCGACTCCCCGTCCCGGCTCCGATCGCCGAACTGCTTGCGAACGTAGCCTTCGACGGCTGATCGGTACCCGTCGAGCACCGCGAGCTGTTCGGACTCGCCCCACTCGTCCCAGCGGGCGAGCCGGGACTCGTCGCTCGCGACTCGATCGTCGATGGTTCCTTCGGCGTCGCCGTCGTACTCGACGCCGTCCGCGAAGAGCTTGATGCCGTTGTCCTCGGGCGGGTTGTGGCTCGCGGTGAGCATCACGCCTCGCCGTCCGCGCGAGGCGAACGCGAGTGCGGGCGTCGGTACCTGTCCGAGACGCCGGACGTCGGCACCAGCGCTCTCGAGGCCGGCTTCCATCGCCGCTGCGAGAGCCGGGCCGGTCTCCCGACCGTCCCGACCGACGACGAACGTTTCTCCGGCTTCGCCGGCCGCCTGGCCGACGGCGAGCGCCAGCGACGGTGAGACGTCTTCGACCGGCCCGCGGATTCCTGCGGTTCCAAAGAGAGTCATACGCGCCGATTCCGGGAGGAGCCACTTAGTTGAATCGAGGTGCGAGTCTTCCGTTCTCCGCGAGCAAGTAGAGTGGGATGATCGCCACCGTTGGAACTCGATACACCGGCGAGCGGACGCCTCGAGTCGACGAAAACAGTTACTCAGCAGGTATGTCGTCGATCAGGACGACGGCTTCGCCGTCGATCACGGTCGCATCGTCCTCCTCGTCGCGGACGACCGTCTCGAGACGGTACTGGTTGTTCCCGAGGTCTTCGACGACTTCGACGCGAGCCGACACGCGGTCGCCGATACCGACCGGGCCGCTGAACTCGAGGTCCTGGGAGAGATAGATGGTGAGTCCGGGAAGCCGAGCCAGCGCGGAACTGATGAGTCCGGAGACGAGCGTTCCGTGGACGATCCGTTCGCCGAAACGGGTGTCGGACGCAAAGTCCTCGTCGAGGTGGAGGCGGTTCGTGTCGCCGCTGACTGCGGCGAACGCCCGGACGTCCTCGTCGGTCAGCGCCTTCTCGAAGGTGACGGTATCGCCGACGCTGATGTGGTCCGGATCGTCGACGGTGCGATCGAACTGCCAGTCGAGGTCGGAGTACTCGACCGACGGAATCGGCGGCGCGATTCGACCGCTGTCCGTGCCGTTATCGGCGTCCACGGACGGGATCATCGCGGAAACTGCCGCACGGTTCGCGGCGGTCGCGGTTCGAAGAAATCCTCGTGTCATCGCCGACCACGCGTTCGTCATGGCCGCGAGGTTATCTTCGCCAGCGTTCTGGTGGGACATCTACTTCGGATAGGTGTGGGGTGCATATGACTTCTTTGGCTTACCCAAGACGGTTTTACCGATTCGATCATGTAGTAATACTTCCTTAGGACGGTCTCTTCCGACCGATTTCGCCGTTCAAATTGAACTGTCACGATCACGGTTCAGTCGGAACCGCCGTTCATCGTACTCCGGCCCCCGGTGTTATGATCCAGACGAAACCAACTCATGGTATCAGATGGTATCTAGTGGAAAGGCTTATTATGGCCGCGGTTCTATGTACTGTTGATGACGGACGACTCCGACCGATCGAGCTGGTTCCCGCCTGCGATGTTCACGGAACAGATGCAGGAAGCGGGCGAGCAGGTCGCCGAATCCCAGCAGGAGATGATGAAGCAGTTGCTGCAGGCCACGTCGGCGAACCCGCTCGAGAACACGTCCGCCTTCGGGCCCATGAATATGGGTACGGCGACGTTCAAGGCCCGCGTTCAGAGCGGCGGTCGGATCAGCATTCCCGGACCCGAACGGGAGGCCCTCGACATCGAGGAGGGCGATATCGTCCAGACGATCGTCGTCCCCGTCAAACGCAACCGAGAAGATCAATCATGACACAGAACCCATTCACCGCAGTATTCGACGCACAGCGTACCGCAATCGAACAGAGCCAGACCCTGACCCACGACGCCCTCGAGGCCCAGCAGACCTCGATCAGCGCCTTCGCTGACGCCGTCGAGACCTCGAGCTCGCTCGTGGAATCCAACGCCGAACTGACCAAGGGCGCAATCCACGCCTACTTCGACGCCCTCGAGGCGTCGCTGCCCGAGGAAGCCGCCGACTTCGCCGAGCTCCGCGAGCTCGTCGACGAAGGCTTCGACTCGGCCACCGAGGCCCAGTCGCAGTCGATCGACGCCTACCTCGAAGCGCTCGAGGAGTCCGAAGTCGCCTACGAGGAGTTCGCCCGCAGCTACTCCGAGGTCGTCGACACGTCGTTCGACGCCGCCCTCGAAGCCCACGAACAGGTCGAGGAGAACGTCGGCGCAGTCGCCGAAAACGTCGAAGAGGCCGCCGACGAGTTCGACGTCTCGGCGTAAATCCGGCCCCAATTTTTTACAGTAGACCGTCAATTTTCACCCATGGCAGACTCACAACCCCCAATGCAAGACTGGAACGCGTTCGCCGAGGAGTGGAACGAACAGTTCCTCGAGGCCCTCGAGGACAATATGGAAGCACAGGCACAGTTCGTCGAGAGCTGGTCGGAAACCGTCGGCGAGGCTAGCGACGACAGCGAACTCTCCGACGGGGTCGAGGGGTACGCCCGCGCATACGAGACGTGGATGAACGCCTCCCAGCAGATGGTCGACCGGATGAACGACCAGCTCGAGGGCGAGGACGTCGACGTCGAGGAGTTCCGCGACATCTGGCTCAACACGGCCAACGAGGCGTTCAAAGACGTCATGTCGACGACCGCGTTCGCCAAGATGACCGGCGAGACCGTCGGCGACATCCTCGAACTCCAGGAACAGGCCGACGAGGCGTCCCAGGAGACGCTGCGAACCCTCGGCTTCGCGACCAAAGACGACGTCCTCGAGATCGGTGACCGCCTCGTCGAACTCGAACGCCGCCAGCACGCCGTCGAGACCAAACTCGACCGCGTCCTCGATCACCTAGACGAGCAATGAACAACCCCTTCGCAACCGCACTGAACATGCAACGCCAGGCCTGGGAGGCGACCGCCGACCTGGCCGAGAAGACTCAGGTCGCGCCCGAGCGCACCGAAACCGTCGAGAACATCGACGTCGGGCAGACGCCCAGCACAGTCGTCTACGAGGAGAACAAACTCGAGCTCCTCCACTACGAGCCGATGACGGAGGAGCAACACGACATTCCCATCCTCATCGTCTACGCGCTGATCAACAAGCCCTACATCCTCGATCTCCAGCCCGA
This sequence comes from Natrinema salinisoli, assembly GCF_020405205.1. Lineage (NCBI taxonomy): Archaea > Methanobacteriati > Methanobacteriota > Halobacteria > Halobacteriales > Natrialbaceae > Natrinema > Natrinema salinisoli. Next base: position 1,649,666 of record NZ_CP084469.1, read on the forward strand.
CCGCTCGGTCGTGCAGACGCTGCTCGAGGCCGGCTTCGACGTCTACCTGATCGATTGGAACGAGCCCTCGAAGCTGGATCGCTCGCTTTCGATCAGCGACTACGTCAACCGGTACATCGACAACTGCGTCGACGTCGTCCGCGAGCGCTCCGGGCAGGACTCGATCAACATGCTCGGCTACTGCATGGGCGGCACGAAGTCGGCCATGTACGCGTCGCTGTACCCCGAGAAAATAGAGAACCTGGCGTTGATGGCCGCCGGCCTCTGCTTCGACGGCGACGGCGGCGTCCTCGAGCTCTGGGGTGACGAAGAGTACTTCGACCCCGAAGCGGTCACGGACGCCTACGAAAACGTTCCCGCAGCGTTCTTAGACGTCGGCTTCGCGTTGATGGACCCCGTCGCGAACAACGTGACGAAGTACGTCCGCTTCTACGACAACATGGAAGACGAGGACTTCGTCGAGAACTTCGCCCGCATGGAGCGCTGGCTCGACGAGGGCATCGACATGGCGGGCACCGCCTTCGACGAGTTCGTCAGCGACATCTATCAGGAGAACCAACTCTACGAGAACGAGCTCGAGGTCGACGGCGAGCGCGTCGATATCACCAACATCGACATGCCCGTCCTCCAGATCGTCGCCGAGTACGACCACCTCATCCCGCCGGAGGCGTCCAAGCCGTTCAACGACGTGATCAGTTCCGAGGACACCGAGATCCTCGAGTTCGCGACGGGCCACATCGGGATGTCCGTCTCCTCGCGGAGTCACGATGAACTCTGGCCGGAGGTCTGTGAGTGGTTCGAGGAGCGCTCGAACGGCACCGAGGTCGAATCGGAACCGGAACCGTCCGAACCCGAGGCGGCGGACGCCGCCCTCGCCGAGGACGTCGCCGGCGACGAGTCGGGCGCTGCGGACCTCGCGAACGGCGGCTCGAGCGTCGAGACGGGCTCGAGTACCGACCTCGACGCCGAGACGAGCGAGCTACACGGCGAGGACCGCTCGGACGAAGAGATCGTCGAGCGGGGTGACGACGACGTCCAGGAAGCGCCCGCGGAGCCGGGCGAAATGACCGTCGACGAAGACGTCGTCGAGGAAGTCGCCGGCGAGGACGCCGCGTCCGAAATCGAGTCCGAGGAAGACGACCTCACCGATCTCACCGGCGTGGGACAGGCGTACGCCGAAGATCTCACCGCAGCCGGAATCGAAACGTTCGATCAACTCGCCGAGGCCGACGTGGCCGAACTCGCCACCGAGACGGGTATCTCGCCGAGCCGGCTCGAAGACTGGATCGAACAGGCCCGCGACCTCTAGTTCGTTCGAGTTCCGCTCCGGCAGTCACCTCGAGATCAGCTCGAAGGGGGCGACACTGTCTCCTCGCTCCGTGGGGTTATTATCGATCAACAGTGATTGATAACTAACAGGTCGTTATTTACCATCGGACGTTGAATGTAACACTTATGTCCATGGATGGTCGCACCTGTGTAATCACGGGCTCGGCAAAAGGAATCGGTCGCGGGATCGCCGAATACCTCGGTGCGGAGGGAGCGAACGTGGTTATCAACTACCGCTCGTCGGAGGGGGCGGCACACGAGGCCGTCGAGGCCATCGAATCGTCGGGGGGTTCCGCCGTCGCGGCCAGAGCCGACGTCGCCGACCGCGCGGAGGTCGAGCACATGCGGGAGGTCTGTCACGAGGCGTTCGGCTCCTGCGACGTCCTGGTGAACAACGCCGGTATCACCGCCGACAAGCAGTTCACCGAGATGTCCCGCGAAGAGTGGGACCGCGTGATGGACGTCAATCTTGGTGGGATGTTCAACTGCACCCAGCTGTTCTACGACGACATCTGGAACGCCGACGAGGGGCGCTTGATCAATATCTCGAGCGTCGTCGGGAAACAGGGCAACTTCGGGCAGGCCAACTACGCGACCGCCAAAAGCGGTATGTTCGGGTTCACGCGGACGATCGCCCTCGAGCTCGCCAAAGGCGGCTCGACGGCCAACTGCGTCGCGCCCGGCTTTACCGCCACCGACATGCTCGCGAGCGTCCCCGAAGAGGTGCTCGACAGAATTATCGCGGGGATTCCCCTCGAGCGGCTGGCCGAGGTCGAGGACGTCGCCGCCGTCGTTCGCTTCCTCGCGAGCAAAGATTCGTCGTACGTGACGGGCGAAGTGATCGACGTCAACGGCGGCATGGACCTGTAGAACCGGTTCGAGTCTCCCGATATCGGTCCGGGCCGTCGGCGATTCCCGTTCCATCGTTCGTCTGTTTCGGCCTCCACTCGGTCCTGCCATGGATCGGACGATTTTGACGGATTTAGCATCGTCGCGACCGTCAAACATAAAATGCCTATATCGAGGTCGACGGGCTGTCCAGCAAACCAATACTCCGTTCGACTCGATCGCATCGCCGCCGTCCACGACTTGGCTGGTGACCCCGTCCGCAGTGACGGTTCGGACCTCGCCAAACAATAGTACCCGCTCGGCGGCGAACGGCTCGTGTGGCCCCTCCTATAGCTGGTCGCCGGTCGGATGGGGGCAGTTGGCGTTGTACACAGCGCCGTAATGAAATCAAGGCCCGCCGAGAAAACGAGTAGCGCGGGGGCGATGACGATTCTATGTGCGGAACGTATTCGTCGTTCATCTCACACGGTAAAATTTTACCGTACCGATACGAGCGAACCGTTCTCGAGAATCAGACAACTATTTGATCTGTATCGAGAAATTCGTTACATAGGCGTAGCAGCGAGTTAGGTCGGAAAGCACGAGTGCGGCGATCGCTCCAAAGCTATTGCTCGCGGCGTCGGTCAGTGACGCGACATGGTCGGGGCGGAAGAGTTGTCAAAACCCCATGGTCGTGCCATAGCCGACCGTAGCGGTGCACACCAGCACAGCCATTCCGACGAGAACCTGCATGTGGTCTTTGAGTGCATATTCAAGGGTGAGCACCAGTTACGCATAGAAACGTTCTCGCCATAGATGCACTCCTCTCCATATTACGTGCGTGCGCGGATCAGTATGCGAATCTGTGCTGTTCACAATATGAAGAGGGTATGGAACAGTGAATTCGAGCCACGTATGCGATCCACTACGGTCGAATCAACGAGACCGGGTTTGAGGGATGGAACTGGATCACTTCCGTCTTGATTGCGACGCCGAGGATACTTCGTCATGCCAGAACGGGACGCCAGTCTCGGCCCGAGATACTGTACGCTCAGAGCGATCCGGACGACCGGTCAACTGACTTTCGCCAGCCAACCTAGGAGCCAGCACGCCTCGCTCATAATCGACGAAGTCTGGGCGTACCAGAGTGTGATATCTCCCGAGAATATCCCGGCGGGTGGAGGGAACCGGTCGATCGTCGCGGGCAGTGACAGTCGTTTCGGATACCGAATATCGAAATAGGGGACGCTTGCTGGGTGGTGAACCGAAGTATTTATTCGCATCAAAAGGTCTGATTGAACCGATGGAACACAGGCGCTCGCAGTACCTTCTGTACCTACTTGCGTCCATCCTCATCGGTGCCGTCGCCGCTGCTCTCACACTTGTCCTCCAAGACACAGGTCGGACTGTTATCGGATACGCTCTCGTCTCGTCACTTGCCGCTGCAGTAGCGCTGTATCCACTGACAAAGCCGGTTGGACGGCGACTGACCGCCGTTGTCGGTATAGGACTTCAGCAGACGATCATGGCCGCAGTCTTGCTGGTCACCGTCCACGGTGTCGCCTCCTCGTTCACGCCCGGCATACTTGGGGTCGGAGTAATCATCGTTCTGCTCTCGGTTTTCGTCCCGAGTATCGCTCTCGTATGCCAGTCACGGGTCAAACAGAACCGAAAGGGGGCTATTGTTGTCGGTGACAATCCAGAAATAATCGCCGCCACGGTCGATTCGGTCAACGGGCCGGTAACTGGCTATGTCCGCCTCGTGCCAAGAACCACAGAAAGTCTATTCCGCATCGCCGACAGTACGGGTGACACCTGCCAACTGGCCCGCAGCCCAGATGCGGACGAACTTACAGAAGGGGGTGCCCGCCTCGACACCATACTGGCTGTCGCCAAGCCGTCTCGGGTCGTCTTGGCGTTCTCGGAAGTAACCCGGGGGAGTGCCTTCGCCGTGCTCGAGGAATGCCATAAGTATGATATTCCAGTAGTGACGTCTGAACCTGCCGATTCTCGGCTACTCGCCGGCTCGTCGACTGATGACGGATTCGTCGAAGTCCGGACCTCACCGCTCACCCAGCGGCAAGAGCTTATAAAACGAATATTCGACGTCGTTTTCGCCATCGTCGGACTCGCTGCTGTCGGACCACTCGTCCCGTTTATCGCCATAGCGGTTCGTCTCGACAGTCCAGGACCGGTCATCTATCGACAGATACGCACCGAGCGGTTCGGCGATATCTTCGTGCTCCCGAAGTTCCGCACGATGGTCGAGAACGCCGAGTCAGAGACCGGCGCGGTCATCATGGACGATAACAACGACTCACGCATCACTGCCGTTGGTCAGTATCTCCGGGCGACGTACATGGACGAGATTCCACAACTCGTCTCAATCCTCTTCGGGCGGATGAGTGTCGTCGGTCCGCGGCCAGAGCGTCCGGAGCTCGACGAAGAATGGATAGAGGACGTGGCGGCGTGGTCGCGTCGATGGCACGTCAAACCCGGCCTCACTGGATTTGCACAGGTCGATTTCGAGTCGTTCGAGGAAGGCCGGTACGCCGCCGACAATCTCGAGGCAGACGACTGGTACATGAGCGAGTGGTCGCTCTGGTTGGACTGTAAGCTCGTCGGGATGCAGTTGAGGAAGCTTTTCCAGAAACTTGGCGGCGACTAGTTCCGGGAGACCTTTCGAACCGCTGTCACTATGTCGGTCACGTCCTTGTCGGTCATCCCCGGATGCAACGGGAGACAGAGTAGTCGCGCCGCGGCGTCGTCGGCCGTCGAGAGGTTGGTTCTGTCCACGTCGGCGAACACGGTGTGGTGGTGGATGGGAATGTAGTGGACGCTCGTGCCAAAGCCTTCGGCGACGAGTGCTCGATCAAAGGCGTCGCGGTCTCTCCCGATCAGGTCGGGCTCGATCGTGATCGGATAGAGGTGACGCGCGTGTTCCTCCGGGTGACGGACAGCGAGTGGCTGGACGCCGGAGATGTCCGCCAACTGTGCGTCGAGCTCGTCGGCGATCTCGCGGCGGCGCTCGATAAATCCTTCGAGACGGCCGAGCTGTGCTAGGCCAATGGATGCTTGTACGTCCGTCATATTGTACTTACCCGAGACCGCCTGCACGTCGTAGTGCCAGCTCGGTCTGTTGGTGTCCTCGCGTTCCCAAGCGTCCTTGTTGACGCCGGCGAGGCGGAGTCGGCGTGCAGTCTCCGAGAGGGTGTCATTGTCCGTCACGAGCATCCCGCCCTCACTCGTGGTGATTGACTTTGTTGCATAAAAGGAGTAACAGCCGGCGTCGCCGAGGGTGCCGAGCGCCTCGCCGTCGAAGGAGCCACCGAATCCGTGTGCGGCGTCCTCGACGAGTTTGAGGTCGTGGTCCGCGGCAAGGTCGCGGTACTCGTCCATATCGGTTGCCTGACCTGCATAATGAACCGGGACGATGGCCTCTGTTTCGTCGGTTATCGCCTCCTTCACCGATTCAGGGTCGAGAGTGAGCGTGTCGGGACGAACGTCGGCGAGAACCGGTGTTGCCCCCGCTTGCATCGCACTGGAGACCGTAGTCGCGAACGTCAGTGGTGTCGTGATGACTTCGCCCTCGACGTCAAGCGCCCGGTACGCGAGGTACAACGCACTCGTACAGTTGGTGGTGCCGATCGCGTGGGTCGCACCCACTCGGTCGCTGATACGAGATTCGAACTCCTCGACGCGGCCGCCGGTGGTCAACCAGCCGGAGCGGAGTGCGTCCGCGACGTTCTCGACCTCGTCGTCACCAAGGATAGGGGTCGCGAAGTCGAGCGGATCCTCACGGACCGGTTCGCCTCCCTCGATTGCGAGTTTGTTGCCTGTCATTACTCGACCTCTTTCCCGCCCGAGGCGTGATTCTGGTGACGCGGCAAGTCAGGATCCTCAAGGGTCCCATTCTCGAGTGCGTCGCGTATCTCTTTTATCCCTTCGGGGAGCCTGATCTGCGGGACGAAACCGGTTGCATCGCGGAATTTCTCAAACGTGACACGGTACGTCCGGTCGTCGCTCACTGTCTCGTCGACCTTCACCTCCGCTTCGGGGACGGCGTTGTCGATCATTTCGCCGACCTCTGCCATCGTGTAGTTCTCGTCGTCTCGTCCAACGTTGAACACCTCACCCGCGACATCCTCGGCCGAAGCGTCGAGGGCTGCCCGAATGCCACGAGCTACATCGCGTGTGTGGATGAACGGCCGCCACTGGTCGCCACCAAAGATGGTCCCCGTGCCCTCCTGAACCGCCATCTTTGTGAGTAAATTCACGACCAGGTCGAACCGCGGCCGCGGCGACAGCCCGTAGACAGTCGCCAACCGGAGTGCCGTCACATCTAGCCCCATCGGCTCCTCCAACAGTGATGTCTCCGCGAGCTGTTTTGTTTGGGCGTAGACGGAAACGGGGTTGACCGGTGACGTTTCGTTGAGCATCGAACCGGTTTCGGAATTGCCGTAGACACTGCACGTCGAAACGAAGACGAACCGCGAGACGTCGTGTTCGGCGGCTAGGCGCTTCATTCGGACCGTCGCGTCGAGGTTGACCTCGATGGCTTCGTCAACGGCCTCCGAACAGGCCGGATCGCCGACAATGGCAGCCATATGGACGATATCGTCCGCACGGGCGACGGTGTCTTCGAGTAGCCCGTCGTCGCGAATGTCGCCCTCGATGACGGTCAGCTCGTCATCGTCGCGCACATCAGCGAGCGCGTCGTCACAGAAGAGAAAGCGGTCCAGAACGATGACATCGTGTCCGTCGTCGAGAAGCTGTTTAGTGAGAATCGAGCCGAGGTATCCGCCTCCACCGGTCACAAGGACCGTCGAATCACTCATGATATGAAAAGGCTACGTCGAGCATTAAACGATTACTATTCCGGATAGAGATCTATTGAGCAGAGGTACAATCAAACCTCATTACGAGCTTTTAGCTCGTATCTGGTATTACAATATTTTTATTTAACGTTTATAACATAGGAATCTCTGAAAGAAAGACTTAGATGATGAATCGCCTAATAGGGAGTTGATGCCTCGTGGAAAACAAACAGATACCAAATTGACTCTCGTTTCTCAGTTCTTCTACCCGGATACCTCCGCGAACGCTAACGTCCTCTCGGAGCTCGCAGTCGGGCTCGAAGAGCGTGGGTTCGATGTCTCCGTCGTCACCGGTCAACCCGCCTACGCCCCCAACGACCGGAGGGACGACCAACCACGGCGAGAGATGTACAAGGGTGTCGCTGTTCGTCGGATCTTCTCGACCCGGTTCGACAAGAACGAGAGCACCGTCAAACGGATGGCGAATGACGTCGTTTTCTTCCTCTCTGCGTTCCTCCACCTCCTGTTCAAACGAGACGAGATGGGAGTTCTACTGCTGCCGACAGCGCCACCGTTCCTCCCGATCCTGGGCTGGATGCTCTCGCGGGTTCGTGGATACGAGTACGTCCCGGTTGTCCTCGACCTGTACCCGGACATGGCCGTCGAACTTGATTACCTCTCCGAAGACGGGGTCGTGTACCGCGTGTGGGACCAGTTGAACAAACGAGCCTACCAAGCGGCCAGCCTGACAGTCACCATCGGGGAGACGATGGAGGAGACGCTGACGGAAAAGTACGGCCCGTGCGAGACAGCGGTCGTCCACAACTGGGAGGACGGCTCGGTCATCCAGCCGAAGGAGAAGGCGAACAACGAGTTCTCGAGAAAGCACGACCTTGTCGACCCGACGACAATACTTTACTCGGGAAATCACGGCATGCATCACGACCTAGAGAGCGTTGTTGAGGCTGCGGCCACGCTAGAGGACTCCCGGGAAGAGGACCTTCAGTTCCAGTTCATCGGGGAGGGTGGTCGGAAGGTGACGCTGGTGCGGATGACGAAGGATCGGGATCTTGACTCGGTCTCGTTTCTCCCATATCAACCGGTCGAACAGCTGCCAGAGTCGCTTACATCGGGAGACATTGCCCTCGTCTCGATGCAGGAGGGCGTCGAAGGGCTGTGTGTCTCGTCGAAGTTCTACACGGCCATCGCGAGCGGACAGGCGATACTGGCTATCGCGAACGAGGAGACGGAGATTGCACGCATCGTCGAGGAGGTGAACTGCGGAATTAGGGTCGACCCGAAGCGTCCAGGCCAGATCGTCTCTGCCATCGAACACTGGCTGGATAATCCCGACGAGATGCGGGCGATGGGCGAGCGTGCACGCTCCGTCTTCGAAGAACGATACGAGAAGGAAGAGGCAATAGACAGGTACGCAACGGTATTACGACGGGTTACGACGTGATCCTGTCCGGCTATTCGACGTAACCGAGGCTCTTCAGGTGTTCCCGGACCTCGGTCGACGTTTCGACCGCGTCGTCGCCGATTTCGAGTGCTGGCCCATGCGCTTCGACCGCTTCGAGTAGGTCGTCCCAGCGTTCGGCCGCTTCACCGCTCCTCGGTCCGGTGGTGCCCCTTGATTTGTAGATTAATTCCTCGTTCTCGGGATCGTCGACATCGTACTTCGTGAGGACAACTTCGTCCTCTCCGTCGATTTGCCGGCCGAACAGCTTCCAGCCATCCTCGGAACGCACGCCACGGTAGGTCTGTATCTCTCCATCGCCGGGCGAGAGCCACTGCGAGACAAAGGTAGTATGGCTAACCGGCAGTTCCTTGGGATCAGAACTCGGCTCGCCGTCGATGTCGTCCGGGATTGGTGCACCGACGGCGTCGAGCACCGTGGGCATCATGTCGATAAGGTTCACCTGCCCGTCTACCGTTCCTGCCCCCCAATCCGGCCGACTGATTGCGAGCGGGACGTTCATAATTTCCTCCCAGAACGCCGGTGGGGTGTGACCGAGAACGCCCTTCTCGCGGTCGAGACACTGGCCGTGGTCGGACGTGAGCACAAGTATGTCCTCGTCGGGGTCGAAATGACTCTTCTCGACGAGTTCGTCGATGAACCGCGTCATCTCGTCGTGGAGGTATGCACAGCAAGCGTCGTACGCGGTGTCGACGTCTTCGAGTTCGGCCTGTAAGAGGCCTTCGCCGTTCGATTTACAGGCTTTCCGCGTGAATTCACCGAGTTCGGAGCGCGATCGCTTTTCGTTGAATTCGAACTGCTCCATGTACTCTTGGGGTGGCTCGAACGGGTGGTGGGTGTCCATATAATGGACCCAGCAGAGGAACGTCTCCGGCTGCTCCCTGTCGAGCCACCGCATCGCGTTCGCGTTCAGGTCTTCGGCCGAGCGATAGAATGTCTCGTCGCCGGGCATTGCGTCACGAACCGGCTTGAAGAGGTTAAAGTACGTCCACTCGCCCAGCTTGAACAACGGTTTCGTCGTGTCACGCTCCTTGAGTTTGACCGCGAGGCGTTTCTTGAGTGTCGGGCGACCGAGGTTGCCGGACGTGAAGCCACGATCGTGGTTGTACTGGACACCGAACAGGTAGTTATCGGTGAACAGCGCGGTTTCGTACCCCTCGTTCTGGAGGACCTCGGCCATGTTTGTTCGCGAGCCATCATTGGGAAACCCCCACGTCGGGAACGAATCGTGGTAGAGGCTCGCACTGAGCCCGGGCATCGCCGAGATGGTTTGCGAGGCCGAGGAGACCGTGTTCGGGAAGACGACAGGGTCGATGGAATTTGCGATATCAGCCATCGCATCCTCAAACCTGTCACGTCGAAGGGAATCGATAGAGAGAATGAAGACACTGGGTCTGTCAGACATGGATAAACGTATACCCGGTTCCGGGTATCAATATTGTGGTTTTATTGTCTCTGCTATCGGATTATTGTCTACTATTATACTGGTAACAGTCGAAGCGACACGTCGAGTTGAAGGAGGTCCATGACGGCTACAGCAAGAGATTTCGATATCAGAAGATGTGATGCGGAGTCCTTGACCCGGAAGCATTATTGGCGAGGTTATCGGAAAAGCGAACGGTTGTAATGGTGGCTCCGAAATGAGAAAGCGAGTATCAGAATGGTCGATTTTGATCTCCCGCTCGAAACATTAAAGTCTGCACTTTCTCGCGCGGGCATGGCTGTCGCCCGTTTTGGTACGGCAATCGTCGTCGCTAGACTCTTAGATCCCGCCCTGTTCGGTGCCGTCTACTTGCTGCTCCGGATGGGGACGGTCGCGAGCAATATCGTAATCGGCTGGGCCGATGGTGTCAAGACGCGCTTTGCGTCCGGCGATATTGGGAAAGAGACTGTAGCAGGCGAACTTTTGTCAGTAGCAGGTCTGTGGTCAGTTCTCGTTGTGTGTGTTACGGTAACTGCCAGTGGTCCACTCGAACATCTGACCGGCCTAAAGTACGCATCCATCTTCCTTGCGACATTCGTTGTGGTTGAGTCGGCGAGTGTCGCTATTGAAAAGTACTTCGAGGCAAACGGCCGTTTAGGAGTCGGCTCCGGATTCAAAGCATCACGCTACGTTCTGGCATTCCCGTTGCAGGTTGGATTGGTGATCGCTAACTACGGGCCTGCTGGTTTCGTCGGTGGGTTCGCTGCAGGTACATTGATAACTTTGCCAGTTGCGGCCCATATAATGAATGTTTGGCCTACGCTCCCGTCCTCGACTGAACTCCGACGTGGGTGGGAATTCGCTCGCTACGCTGTTCCGAATGCTCTTATCGGAACGACCTACACCAGTCTCGACGTGTTCCTCCTGTCTGTTCTCTTGTCGACGACTGCAGCCGGGTACTACGAGGCGGCATGGGTGCTGACAATGCCGGGAATGTTTGTTGCCACTGCGGCGGCGAGCGGCCTCGTCGTCAAGGTTAGTGGAGCGCTGGGTCGAGAGAACGATCCAAGTACCACCGTTGAACAGACAATCGGATATTCTTCCTTTTTTAGCTTGCCAATCCTCGCTGGAGCTCTTGTCGTTGGTTCCGAACTCGTGATTCTCACGTACGGGTCAGCCTACCGACCTGCGACCACACTGTTAGCCGGACTAGCACTTCACCAGACTATACGGGCTCAGACTGCACCGCTGCTCCAGACCACCTATGGACTCAACCGGCCGAACGTCGTTACTCAAGTCACGCTCCTTGCGACGATTATCAATGTGCTTCTTGGGGTAGTTCTTGTCATCCAGATTGGGCCTGTCGGCGTCGTTGGTGCAACGCTACTGGCTGAAACCATTAGGTACGTTTGGTTAGCACGAACTGTTACTGCCGAACTTCCGTCGGTCAATCTATTTCCTCGATCAATACGAGTTCAGATACTCAGTGCGACGCTGATGGGGTTCGTTGTTTATATTATGGCATTAATTGTAGATTCAAACTCGATTCTCGGTATCAGTGGTATTATCGGGACTGGTGCAGTTACCTACGCTAGTCTCGTTCTCATTCTAGATCAGTCACTTCGACATCGAATTGAGGCCCGAGTCGGCCCTGAGGCCACATGATTTGTTACCCCTCTTGCCGTACCATGCAGGGAGAAGAATATGATTGATGATACACCTCAGGTGAATCGCCGCCGGTTACTTGCAGGGAGCGGTGTTCTCGGCAGTGCAGCGGTCAGTTTTTGGGCTCTAGACCGTTCCCGAAGGCCTGGGGAGAATGACAACATGGCCGGGCGTCTTTTTTTCTCTTCACCAGACGGAAAGGTGACTATTTCCTTGGCAGCCACTGACTCTGGTGTTAGTTGTACCGTTGATTACGAAGGCCACACCGTGGTAGAGGATGGATTGATTGGACTCCGCTCATCTGGTACGGTCGGAGGCGGCGATTTGAGGGTGAATAGGATTCGGAGAGTGACGGATAACTGGGAGTCAATTTGGGGTGCTAATCGAAACCACAATATAACTTCGACTGAGGTGGACCTCACCGTAGACGCCGACCGGCAACCATACCGATTGGTTTTTAGGATAGCTACGAGTGGCGTAGGGTTCAGATACTTGTCCTTATCTGATACCGATAACCGTGTCGTTGCGAAAGAACAAACGAGTTTGAGACTTGCTGATCCTGTACAGGCGTGGTATCCAAACAGGCTGGGGACGAGGATAAAGAATCAGAGCGATCTCTCTGAGATCGAGGCAGCATCAACGCCGCTAACTGTTGCCCTCGGCCAAGAGAACAAGTCACTCTTTCTCACGCTTCATGAGGCAAGACTTGTGAATGCCGGCTGTTTCAGAGCCGAAGGAGTCAACGATACTACAGTGTCTTTAATTCATCCTGTGGAATCCCAGCAAACACTCCCTACTCCATGGCGCGTTCTACTCTTTGGTTCGGAGCCAGGTGACCTACTAGACTCTGATTTCCTATTGAGTCTGAACGACGTCCCGAAAGATGATTTCTCATGGGTCTCTCCGGGTCGAGCTTTCTGGGACTGGCGTTGTCGGGGGTATGTTGCCGACGACGAGAGGTTCTCACTGAGCGCTGACTCATTGCGGTCGCTAATCGACGCAGCAAACCGACACGGAATCGAGTACGTCACTGTCGACGCAGGTTGGTACGGCAACGAGCGGGATCCGGATGCGGATCCACGCGGGCCTGATCTTGAAATTGACTTACCTTCGCTCGTTGAGTACGCTCGGGACAGGGATGTACGCCTCATTGCGTACCTCAATGATCTTGCCTTCCGTACCTACGGTATTGAGCCGATCCTTGAGACGCTGGTTGACTGGGATATCGCCGGTGTCAAGCATGGCTTCGTGGACGGTGACTCGCGAGAGACAGTCGATTTTGTTCACGAGTTGCTTGACGCGACAGCCCAACACGAACTCCTGTACGTACCACACGAGGCATATAAACCTACAGGGGTCAGACGAACTTACCCGCACCTCCTCAGCCGCGAGTACGTCCAGTCCCTCGGTGACGGCCCAGCGAACAGTCACGCACCGCCGGGTTACTTCACAATGGTCCCGTTCGTGAACATGATTGGTGGCCCACTGGATGCTACACCGGGGTTCTTCGACCTACACAACGCAACTGAACGGGACACTATCGGTGGCGCAATACAATCCACTATTGTTGGACAGTTAGCACGATGTGTAGTTGTCCATACAGGAATCTCTCATTTCCCCGACCATCCTGACGTATACGAGTCTCACCCGATCTTATTTGACTTTCTAAAAAACTTACCTCCGGTTGGTTGGGATCAATCGCTGGTATGTGATGGGGAAATCGGGGAACACGTCTGTATCGCCAGACGTTCGGGCCAGGAATGGTTCGTTGGCGCATTGACCAACGAAAATGCTCGTGAGCAACGTATCGAACTCGACTTTCTGGAACCAAACCGACGGTACAAGGCGAGGTTATACCAAGACGGTGACAACGCACACTACCGACACAACCAGATAGCGTCGGAATCAACTCGAATGAAGGTACATCGAGGCGATACCCTAGATGTCGAGATGCAACCTGGTGGGGGTTTTGCGGCCCACCTCCTTACCGATCACATGTAGCCAAGGTCCCGTAGGTGGTCTTCTGCATCTTCAGAAATATCCACATGTCTCACTTTTTGACCACGGTCTTTGACACTCGTAAGAAGATCTTGGGCGAGATTCTTGTCGAATCCAGGATTACCATACACGCTGTCCCCTTCGTGGAATGACCCCAGTGCACCCTGGAGATGTCGACAAAGGTAACCCCGTTTTGGACTCTTTGCGACCTTTCCGGCGAGAACGGCGAGACGATTTCGTAGAGCAGACTCCGCGAACACGAATCCGCCATCACCATCAAACACACCCTCGTACGTGAGCTCCCCTGAGACAAACGGGAGTGAGAATGGTAGAGCATGGTTCCGGTAGAAGCTCATTCCGGGGCCAGTTTCTGTCGTCTCTAGCAAACTCCGGCCGTCGAAATTATCGGGGCGCCAATCGTTGTCAAGTACGTCGAGAGCCGTCGGGAGAATGTCAACGTGATTGATGCTATTTGTCCACTCTTCATCAGTGATCGAGGGATGTACGAACACCGTAGGGACGTACACCAATTCGGGGCGCATACGTCCGTTGTGGCCGAGTAAACCTCCCTCCCCAAGCAGTTCTCCGTGATCTGATGTATAGATGACTAACGTCTCATCAAGTATTCCTTCGTCTCGTAGCCAATTAAGACGGCGTTCGAAGAGCTCTGCATCGCGTTCGACGGTCATTTCGTACTCTTGCCTAATTTGCTCTATAGAGGCTCCAGAACGGTCTTTGAAGTACTCAGCTGCGGTTCCGTCGTAGCTTCCGTACGGGGCGTGACCTCCGGGACCCCGCTCCATCACGAGGAACGGCTCAGTCTGTTCTTTGAAGGGGTGACCCCGTTTAAAATCGTCCGCATTAAGAACCGAGAAGATTGGATCGTCGGCGGAAGCATTCTCTCCGATAGAGTTGACAAATGCAGAGTCGTATCCTGGGACTTCAAAGATACTGCGGCAATTCGATATCTGGTGGTTGAACGACGTCACACCGTGGATTGGTGGATACACGCCGGTCGCCAACGAGGCGAACGAAGTCGGACTGTGTATCGATGCTGCTACCGTTTTGATAGATAGTCCCCGTCCCGTCACCGATTGTGGCCGATAGTCCCACCGAACAGCATCTCCGACGTAAATGAAGACGTTCCGCACGTCGTCAGTAGAGAGGGTTTTGAGCATGTACTCCTGCTTCAGAGTGACCAATATTAGAGGTTGTTGGTGAAATACTACCCAAGGTTGACCTGGCCATGTATCTGATCAACAACCACATATAATATTAGTGACATGATGAAGCCTTGCAGGATGTCGATCCCAGTCAGTTGAGAGTACCAAGCGATACGGACGAAACTAATGAAGACAGTTGCTGCGATTCCAGCTGTGATTGAGCCATCCGGGATCGAGAGTTCGAGATGCTGCATCATGAGTATTGAGAGAGTCGCCAGCACGAGGGCTGCAACGAGTACTCCTACGGCTCCAAAATTCGCATAATATATATTTAAAAAGTAATTTCCGCCATTGTAGTTGTAATTCGCTGCGAGAAGCGCAGAGTATCGAGAAGGAGTCTGGATACCAAGCGCCTTGTTGACTAGCGTTGGAACTGCCTGTGGAATATAATTCAAGAAAGTCTCTCCCCACAGCAATTCGTACTTTGTGTCGAATAGACTGACTGTTCCTCGAATGGTTCCGTACACTCCATGGGCACCGCCCGGGACTCCGATAAACCCATCTCCATAATTCAACGTATCTAAGGGCGTAGTTGAATTTGTACCAGTTTCCACGGCCGTGGTTCCACTCTTTTCGGTAACTGATGTACCAGATCCGCCCCCATTAGAGGATAAACCTGCCCAATTCCGTATCCGACCAATTCCGAAAAGTAAGAACACATAAATTGCGAAAATAACACAAAGTCCTTGCCCCCGGTAAGTCAGTAGGAGATCCCTGGTAGTGAATTTGAGTTTATGCCAAACGAGGTGGGCGAACAAGAGTGCTATGATACCGATTCCTTGGACCCGTCGCCCGTGCAGAAGCAACCAGAACGTCCCAGCGAATGTGACGAGTATGAAAGCATAGTAGAATCTAGACGCCACGTCATCTCTTGCTACCATCAGAAACAGGACGACCCACGACCCCATGTACGCACCGGGTGCCCAGATTGCCCAGGACGGGATGTATGACGCAGAAGCACTGTAACTGGCGGAGAGCAATGTCGGACCGGGTGCAGTCAAAAACACGCAGACAAGATTGAACACTGTGATACTAGTAAATGTCACAAATGTTGGTTTAATAATATTTTTTGTTAGGATCGTGTTTTTTTCACTCCCGAGATCGAAGTTGTACTGAAAAATACGAAGAAAAGCGACGTACGCTATCAACATTAGGGTCACGAGAGAGACTATTTTGCTGGCTAGAGCAACACTCTCGACCCTGACGAAATAGACACTGAAATGATCAATCCCATATATGTATCGAGTTATGAATGGGACAAATGCGGGGTACATTAATATCACTCCCACGAACGATGGGACGCTTACGAGCCCGTACTGGTAGATGAGGTAGCCGAGTATTACAATCAATGTGAGACTGCCGAAAAGGAAGTGGGGATATGTAATATCGAATGTCATTTCTGAAATTAAAATAAAACTTGTAAGAGCGAGTACAATGAATGGGGTCCTCTTTTCTTTCAATAATCGTTGTACCATCCGCTTTGATATACATTCCGTCGGGTTATTAATGTGTCTACTGATGTTACCCTTACCCGGAAGCAGAGATCGACAAGAATACCACCGTTCGATTGACGAATACTACCAATGAAAGTCGCCTACTTCGGGTCGACATCGCAGGTTCACAGTGGGGCCTCGCAGTGGATGTTTCGGATGGCCGACAGCATGAGAGAGTACGGTCACGAGACGTTAGCGATGCTTCCAGAAGATTCCGGAATCGCTCGACAATACGAGGATTCAGATGTCGAGACTTTAATTATGTGGTCGGAACCACTGCGTTGGCGTCGGTCTCCACTGGGGCAAGTCGTGTTCTTGCTCCGCTCCTTTCTTGCAGCCCTCCACCTCGGATATCTCCTTCGCAGGAACAATATTGATGTGTTCCATGTGAACGAGATTCGGTATCCATACGCGCTAGTCGGTGGATGGCTCGGAGGGGCAACTGTCGTCTGTCACGTTCGGGTTAATCTTGACTCTCCGTTTGTGGCCAAGACCCTCGCCCGGTTCACCCTACTCTTTACCACCGAGATCTACTGTGTCTCGAGGAAGACAGAGGAAGTGATGTTTGGACGTTTCGACATCGATGACGACCGTATCGTTGTTATTTACGACGGCCTGCCATCGCCTGAGCGGCTTGACGAGTTACCCCAGCATCTCTCGTTCCGAAGTGACATCAACGTCGACGAAGACGAGACACTTGTCCTCAGTGTCTCGAAACTCGTTCATAACAAGGGCCAAGATCGGCTGATTCGAGCCGCGGACGCGATCGATGCAGACGTACAAATAGCTATCGTCGGTGGATCGGTCAGCGGCCACGAGGGGTATGCAGAACAACTGGAAAGTCTGGCTGCCAATCGGTCAAACGTGCAATTGGTCGGCTTCTACGAGAATGCGATCGCTGCTATCGCCTCCTGCGACGTCTTCGTTCATCTCCCGAGACATAACGACCCTTTCCCAGGTGTCGTACTCGAGGCCCAGATGGCGGGAAAACCCGTCGTCGGCTCTCGTTCTGGCGGGATACCAGAACAGATTCAAGACAACGGAACTGGCGTCCTTGTTCCTAAAGAGGACGCCATTGAAGAGATAGCAACGACTATTGACGCATTGGCGACTGACGAGCTTCGGCGCAAACAGATGGGAAAAGCAGCCAGTACATCTGCATTCGATCGATTTGACCCTCAGGAGTATTTCGAAACGTTGGAACAGCACTATCGAGCACTCCCGTAAGTCTTTGATAATTCCTAATTTATCCCCCCTTGAGTACGTATTCAACGTCATCCCGATTAACCAGATGATCTGTCGGCAGGTTCACTATACGGTCACAAATAGATTCGGCGACTGGGCAACTTCCAGGCTGGTACGCCCATTGCGACAGGTTTTTTTCTATCGGATCAATCGGTGACGTGAACCAAGTGCCAAGTTTCACGCGACGCTCCTTGGCTCGTTTGATGGCTCCCTCCTTGTCCGCGACTTCGACCGGATACCGCAGAAACGAGTGTTTCGCATAGTCAGTTCTGGTGGCTGAACCAAAGCCAAAATCTGAAACCCATCGGTCGTAGTTCTCGGCGTGTGCTCGCCGTAGTTGCACATGCTGGTCCAGATTCGAGAGTGCAGACAGCAACCTTGTTGCCTGTGGCCTGCCCATCCGTTTTTCAAATCCAGATGGTCTCTCAGGTGTGGTCAGTTCCTCGCTTGTTGAGGAGCCCTCCATGAGTCCCGTTTTCTGCGTGAGAAAACGATATGCCTTCGCAAGAGGCCAATAAAGAGACGGTCGAAAGAACGTATCGTAAACGAGCAACTGGTTATGAATGATTGTCTGCTCAATCCTCGAGGGTTCTTTGTATGATTGCCATACTGCGTCGAGTTGCTTTCCAATGGACTCGTCACTCGTGTACGCAATTCCTCCGATTCCAGTTGATATAGGTTTTGACCACTGTGTTGAGAAGAACGCGGCGTCGGCTACGGTACCATTCGGTTGTCCACGGTACTCTCCACCTAATCCATGAGCGCAGTCTTCGATAAGTGGGATATCTTTTGGAAGCACGTCTGCAATCGCATCGAGATCTGGAGCGAGGCCAAAGGAATTCTGAGCGAGAACAGCTGCTGTCTCTCCAGTCAGTGCATCTTCGATGGCATCAGCTGTAATCGTGTATGTGTCAGGATTGACATCAACGTACACCGGAATCGCCCCACGGTACAGGATTGCATTTGGAACGGCAACGCAGGTGAAGCCAGGAACGATAACCTCGTCACCATCGCCGATGTCGAGCGCTTCGAGGATTGCATAGAACGCAACGCGGCCTTTCCAGAAAAGTCTCGTGTGGCCGTAACCGCCTAGATATGACAGTACCTCCTTTTCAGCCTGCTTTACCGGTCCGGTACCTGTCATGGCTGCCGTTTCCCCCATGCAGTTGCACTACCGTAGAGCACCGTCGAACTGGGAATGAGCACTGGTGTTCGTGGGATCAATCTTGATTGGGAGTGAGGGGGAATAGAGTATAAAACCGCAGTATCTCTTTCGCGAAATCAATTTGCGAAGGCGATAAGAGCCGCCACGGACGCAATAATTTACACTTGTATTTCCGTACGCGATATCAAATACTACTTCGAAAATGCAGGGGTTCAAGCAAGTCTACTCACCCAAAACAACTAATCACAGCGCTCAAGCCCCATAGCTTGGAAAACAACCATGTGTCATGTGAATTGGAGCCCACCTAGAACATGATACCATTTCAAATATAGTTACGTCCGTTGTCTCCGAAATCCTCATTACTCTGATGGTCGTTTATCATCCCACACGATGTTTCAGCTCCAGCTCCCTCTCTTTTCGAGGCCAGTTCGCTGGCTTGGTGTGGCTGGTATCCTCTCAGTTCTGGTTTATTTTTCGCTTGTCACTGATCCTCCACAACCACCCACTCCGTCAACCTTCTGGGATAAGTACCTCCACTTCGCGGCCTACGCCGGTCTCGCACTCGCGCTCGCCTACGCGACGGCAACCCAGCGGGACCAGCCCTATCGCCGAGCGACCCTCGTCATTGGTGGTACGGTCGGATTGGGACTTCTGATAGAGCTCGCACAAGGGACGCTTTCATACCGGTACTTCGGCTGGGGTGACTTGTTCGCGAATACGTTCGGCGCGCTGCTCGTAACCATCTGGTTTGTCGTCGAACGTAGACTGAAATATGTTCAAGCACGCCGACTCATAACGGACCGCTGATTTTGCTGTTAAGCCGAACGGGTATCACGCCGGGCGGTATGTCCACGATTGCCGACCGGGACGTGTTCCTAACCGACCTGGAACTGTCTAGAGGGCACATTATCCAAATAAAAGCTGTGGTGGCGATCGCAGTTTTCAGGGTACTATACCAGTTCAGAACGCTTTCACGGTGTTTTTCCAGTTTGCCCGGCCCCAGCGTTGAATGGTGGAACCTGGCAGTGAATTAACTGGTTATTGCGTTCCTCCCCACAGCTATCATCCTCCCGCAAGATCTGGTTCACGGGCTGGCGACCTGGCACCTTTCAAGAGATAAAACAACAAGCTTCACAGTTTAGATTTGGTTCAGAAAACCGACCCGACAACTACCGAAACAGGGAATCAGAGACATAATAATGCTGAAAATAGCTAATCTGAACAGTATCCCAGTAGGTGCGCAAAATTTTAATACGCCTCCTGCTCAGAACGGAGCGCCCGCTTGTTTGTCTGGGAATCATTGATCGCGCCCATCTGTTTACGCACGACTGGAACCTCATTGCCGCAGATCTCACAGGTGATGCGGAACCGGCATGACACACTCAGTTGGTCTTTTGGTCCATATACTCCATATCATTTAATATTCAAATATAATTTTATATTTTTGAACACATGCAATGACCCCCTCATGTCGGTTCCGACGGGATTATATAGACGATATCTGTTATGATTTGTTAAGACTGTTCATGATATCAGTTCGCTCACCGCATTTCGGGCAAACCAGAGCCACAGCGCAATCAACGGCTTTGACCGTTGGGTTGACGTGATTACTACAGACAGGGCATTTTGTAGCCATGACTAACGATTCTGGGTAGATTGAAATAGTTATTCACGCTGTAAGGAGATGGTATAGACATTCTAAATGAGTAAATGTCATCTAAATCAACGCGTCCGAGAATCTGGGAGGGTTAGACGTAATCAATTCAGACTGGGTGAAAATCGGCGCTATTTTACACTCTCTTGCGATGAAATGACTATTTTGTTCGGAGACGACTGGCTAGATACTGGCAACCCACCCATGAATCTACAGCAATACAAGAACTGCGGGAATATAACGGACTGATTCAGCCAGACCGAAGTCGACGGTCTCCTCACGGCCGTGATCGAAATTAACAACCAGCAGCCCGGGAGACTGTTCGAGTTATTCACTAATCACTAGATTCCAAGGAGACCCGTATCGTAGTTCTCGGTGTCTCGTTTAAACCCACACCGACGACGTTTCCAACAAACAGATTCGCTCCCCGCTCCCCGGACCGTGAGCGTCGTCCCCGACACCACTGCGAACGCTGGACCTCCTCGTTGATGAAGATCGATTGGTGATAGCCCAGCCAATCTCTCCCGTTCCTGCCAGCACTGTACTACGCGAGCACCTGTGCCTGCGCACTTTCAGTTGGGACATCCACAGAGCATCTTGAGACTAACAATATCGTGATATCAACTATGAAAAGACCATGGACCGATATCGCTGCGAGGTGTCGTCAGGCATCCGTAGTTCTCCGAGCGTGACTGGGAGAACATATCGTTTCCCGACCGAGTTGCAAGGACGATTTGTCGTCGCCTCTAAGCATCTATTCAAAAGTTTCTGAGGTGCTCTCATACCACTGTACCGTCTCTCGCAATCCATCGCGTAACGGTGTAGATGCCTCCCAATTAAACCGATTTCTCGCTCGGGACGTATTCAATTTGCGACGGGGCTGGCCATCTGGCTTCGTGGTATCCCACTCAATATCGCCATCAAAGCCCGTTTCGTCTGCAATCAACTCAACCAAATCCCGGATCAAGATCTCTTTCCCACTACCAAGGTTTACTGGTTCCGGACGATCGTACTTTTCAGTTGCATCAAGAATCCCTTCAGCCGCATCCTTGACATACAAAAACTCCCGGGTTGGCTCACCAGTCCCCCATGCCGTAATCGACTTGTCACCGCGATCACGCGCTTCGATACACTTCCGGATAATCGCTGGAATTACATGAGAAGTCTTGAGATCAAAGTCGTCCCGCGGCCCATAGAGATTCACAGGAAGCAGATAGATACTATTGAACCCCCACTGTTTGCGATAGGCCTTTGATTGAGTTAAAAGCGCTTTCTTAGCGATACCGTACGGCGCGTTGGTCTCTTCCGGGTAGCCATCCCAGAGGTTTTTTTCTTGGAACGGGACTGGAGTGTGCTTTGGATACGCGCAAATTGTCCCAAGAATGGTGAATTTCTCGACGCCGAACTGCCGCGCCTGTTCGAGGAGTTCGATCCCCATGATAGCATTATCATAAAAGTAACGCCCTGGATTCTCGCGATTAGCCCCGATGCCGCCCACTGACGCTGCTAGATGAATAACGATATCTGCTCCAGAATCTTCAAAGGCTCGCTCAATATCTTTCTTTTCTCGGAGATCGTACTCATCACTTCGTGGTACGAAAATATCGACAGAACTCGATCGGGACCGAAGGTCCTCAACCAAGTGACTCCCGAGGAAACCAGAACCCCCGGTCACCATTACTGTCTTACTTTCCCAGTATCCGCGTTTCTCTTCAGTCATCGCCAATCGACCCGTCCATACCAAGCATCACGGTTGTTGGCATACCAATCGATGGTCTGTTCGATACCGTCACGCCACGAGACGTTAGGCTCCCAGCCAGTTTCCTCGTGGAGTTTCTCGTAGCCGACGAGTAATTCCTCCACGTCGCTATCGCCGGGGCGAAATCGCTCATCGTCTTGGACGATTTCGGGGAGATCCCAGTAGCCATGCTCGGAGCCGACCTCGAGGATGGTATCAGTCCACTCTTGCATCGAGATGTTTTTGCCATACCCGTATACGTACTGTTCGCCAGGGGTGCCCTCTAGCGCGACGTGAAGATGGCCACGAACGCCGTCAGAAACATAACACATATCACGCTTTGGGGTCAGGTTCCCGAGTTCAACGATATCACGCTCGAGTGCCTGTGTAATGATCGTACCCGTAATATATCGCGGATTCTGGCGTGGGCCATAGTTATTGAACATCCGCGTTGTCACAGTCGGAAGCCCGTACGCGTCGTAGTAGTTCATTGTGAGGAAATCAGCAGCCAGTTTCGATGTTGCATAGACGCTTGTCGGGTTGACCGGTGAACGTTCGCTGAGAAGGACCCGATCGTTTTCATCAAATTCGTGTTTCTCGACCATCTCTTCTTTGACATTCCCATACTCTTCACTGGTACCGGCAGTGTCGAATTTAGCGATATCGAGGTCAAGGTCAACAATCGACTGAAGAAGATTTAAAGTTCCCTTTATATTCGTGTCGACTGTTTCATAGGGGCGGTCCCACGATTCACCGACGTGGGCCTGGGCTCCAAGGTGAAAGACTAACGTGTCACTGTGTCCTTTGAGCGACTGAAGCGCCTGATCAACAGAATGTTTGTCACGGAGATCACCACGGTGAACAGTGATTTCCTCGCTGTGTTGGCGGATGTTATTCAGCTCGCCACTCGAGGTCGCACGGACAAACGCATGAACATCCGCACCGAGCTCAACCAATTTATCCACAAGGTGCGATCCGACAAAACCATCCGCACCAGTAACGAATACCGGGCGACTCTCAAGATCTGACTGAAGGTCCATCAGTAAAATTGGGTTACCACTAGCATAGTATCAGTCTTTGGCTTTTCAGTTCCCTTTCATTTACAAGTGATTACGTATTGTCTACAGCCATACGCGACCATAAGATAGAACATATATCGTAGCTACCAAAGCTCGAATTTCTGTATGGATTAGACGAACTCACCTCTTCGAGCGAATTTATAGGGTTCTATGCAGTCATCATGCACTTCGGGGATCAGATAAGAGCATGATTAGGCGACTGTAATTCGTTGCTCCTCATCGAACAATACTTCCGATATACGGACAGAGACGATACTCATGGCTAACCGCGTTCCAGACGAAATCTGGCAAGATATCGTTGAATATTCACCACTAGTGTCTGTTGACCTCATCGTTGAGCAGGCAGGAGGAATAGTGTTAGGCCAGCGCGAGAACCGTCCAGCAAAAGGTGAGTGGTTCGTTCCTGGCGGCGTCGTTAACAAAGGAGAATCACTGAACGAGGCAGTCCACCGTATCGCTAGAGAGGAACTCGGTAATCCAGTCACAATTCGAACGCAGCTCGGCGTTTACGAACATCGATATGAGACCTCGGAATTTGAGGGGGTGAGTAAACATTACATCCCAATCGCCTATGTCGTTGAACTAGGGAGCGACGTGATCATGACAGACAGTCAGCATTCATCGTTCCACGTTTTCAACGCCCCATTCTCTGGATTCCACGAGAACGTACAAACGTATTTAGATGATTATGAGGAATGGAAGAACAATGTGGAATGAAAGAGATACTGCACATACGTAGTGCCGGTCTTGAATCTCTCAACACGCTCTAAGGAAACAGAACTATTAATTCTCTTTGAGTTCATTAGCCTCGAGCTCGCCGTCGAGATAGGCGCTCCCTTTCGAACTCACCTGATAGTAGCCCGCTTCATCGACTTTTTCCACTAGTCCATTGGCCTCGAGTTCACGAAGACGCTGTCTCACCGTCGAGTATCCGATCTCGTGCCCGTGCCGATTCAAATTCCGATAGAGTGGCTTTGCAGGGAGTTCGAGGTCGTGGTCCTCGAGAAACTCGAGAATAAGACCGTCTTTCAAGGACATCCACTCCGGGCGAGGTCGCATTCGACGCTATTGTCCCACTGGCAGGCATTAACTTGATTTGGTTTCTGAATATGAAAGCCCATATAGTGTCCATTAATAGCGCAAATGAGCTAATATATAAATACGAAGAAACTGTTAGTGAACTATACGGAAGCGAGAGTACGAATTTGCAACTCGCGAGTTCGGAAGTAGCGGACCGGTGTTAGCGGCACCAGTCCGCGAGAAGCTCCCGTAACAGCCCTACGGAAGCATGACAGATGACGAGACACGGGGTAATGAATGCCCCGACCGACAGGACGAATCGCGGCAATCAACTACCGTCTATCGCCAGCTGATCGAGGCGATCGACGTCCACGCCAGCAATTTGCTCCAGGAAATCAACACTGATGAAACCCTCGAGCAAGACACCACTCGCGCAGCTAAACGACACTGCCGCGAGCTACGCGCGGAACTCGACTGTCTGCGACGGCACCTCCCCGGAACGGACGAATGGAACCGCCAGACAAGTGGCAGGTGGGAGGGAAGCATCACGACCGCCAGTGGCCCCTTCGAGGCAGTGCTCGAGGCGGCACGCCGCGGAGCCTTCGAAACCGAGGACACGCCCGAGGACGGGACCCAGCCGGACGAGACGGGAGGTGAGGGCGATGAGTGAGCACTAGAGCACCAATTCCCCACACGAAGAACCCGCGGCCCTCAAAACTGAACTCGAGAACCTCAGAAAAAGAATCGCCGAGCTCGAGACAAAATTAGAGACGAAAGACGACCGGATCGACGAGATCGAGCGCGACCGCGATCGGCTCGAGGAGACCACTGCAACCCTCGAGGACCGACTCGAAGAGTGCGAACGCACACAAACGAAACAGGAAAACGCCGTCGATGCGGCGTTGAACAAAGCCGGAACGAACAAAGACCGAATTGAGGAACTACAGGCGCGAGAACTCGAGAAGGGCCACACCTCAGAACCGACACCGTCGATCAACACGACCTCGAGATACGCGGCAACCGACTCGAGCGGGTCACCAGGGACGACGGCCGGACGTATTTCCGACTCCCCGAGAGTGCCGACCCCCTCGACGACGGTACCGTCTCACTGGCCTACGGGGACTTGCTCCCGATCCAGCAGCTCGCGCGGATGGACGAGTAGGCGCTCCGGTCGACGGCGAACGCGTTACCGACCCGATTGGCCGCGAACCTATGGAAGGCCAGAGCCGACTCGAGTGTCGGCGACGATCCCTGGGGGACGGGGTGTAAGGGAGTCGAGGCCTCCGTCAAGGCGAGCGACCTGAAACACTGGATCCGACGCCAAGAAAACGGTATCAGCGAGACCTACGCCACAAAGCTCGTCTCGCGGGCGATCGACGCGATCCTCGAGCTCTCGAGTCACCGGCTCGCCGTCCGCAAGCGGACCGAGCGGAAGAACGGCCTCGAGTACACCGAACGCCGGCTGGTTATCCCGACGGACGTGGAGATCCCAGGCGAACCGACAGCCCGACCCACCGCAAACCAGCAAGCTCCGGAGACAGCTGACGTCCGCGGCTGACCGCGGACAGTATCAGAACTACCCTCTCGAGAGAGCTATCGTCTCTCTGATCACAACCGAACGACATCGCGTAGGCGGCTCGGAGCGAGGTCGGTAGTCGTCGGTCCGTCGCTCGAGCAGTCCTCGGCAGTCCACACTGGAGACGGCCACACGGAACCACCCGACGACGACGGCTGTCCACGGAGATACTGTGGAGACTCGAGCGAGTCGCGGTACAGCCGCATCATTGGCCGGCGAATGAAACACCCCTCCCGCTGCGTGACGCGCGACGCATCCCCTTCGGACGTGATACGCCGTTGTGTTCTGAGACATGGAACTGGGCGAGAACGGAATCGAAGCCCCGCCGGAGGGTATTTGTAGCACAATGTGCTACATCGTATACAATGCCGTCGATCAGTGCTCGCATTCCAGACGAGGACGAGGGAAGGCTCGAGGAAGTAGCGGAGTTACTGGGCGAAGACAAGAGTACGGTGATTCGAAAGGCGCTCCGCGAAGGACTGTCGGATCTCCGAATCCGACTCGCGGTGCAGCAGTACCAGTCCGGCGAAATCTCGACGAATCAGGCCGCTCGAGTCGCCGGCGTGAGCGTCGCCCAGTGGCTTGAAATTGCCCGTGAACACAATCTCACGAGTCAGCTCTCTCCCGACGATCTCGCTACCGATGCCGAGACCGCGCGGGAGCTATGACGCGCATCTACGTAGATGCGACGACGCTCATCGCACTCGGAACGGTCGGCGAACTGTCGCTACTGCACTCGTTTGAGGGGACGCTCGTCGTCTTGCCATCGATTCGAGACGAAGTGACGACCGAACCGGCCAGGACGAACCTTGAGGAGCTATGCAATGACGGCGAAATAAAGACAACAAAACCTGAGGTCGACTTAGACGACGAACGAGCGATGGATATCCTCGGAGAGTCCACGGTGAACGGAGACGTCCGCATCGTTGCAGCGGTACTCGCTGATCTCGAGGCCGACAAACGGGTGGCAATTGTCTCGGACGACAGACGATTGCGAACCGTCGCTGACGGACTCGGCGCATGCGTCACCGGAACGATCGGCGTCATCGTGAGTGCGGTCGAAGCCGGCTTAGCTGAAGACGAAGCGAAAGCGGTCGTGCGTCGTGTCGACGAACACGGACTTCACATGACCGCCGAGCTCCGCGAAGAAGCGAATGCCCTCATCGAAGAGGCGTCCGCGACGAGCTCTGTCTGATATCGGCGTCCCGTCATACGCTCTCAGATCCGGGACGGTTGGTATCAGAACAATACGTTCGTGGATCTTTACTCCTCGAGCGCCACCGACTGCCCGTTCAGCACGTCCGCCTCTGTCACGGTCGCTGTCCGATCGCCGAGGGTGTATTCACCCGCGTAGGGGACCGTAACTGAAGCTCTGCCGTTCTCACCGACTGCTACCTCCCGCTCGTACGCGAACGATTCGTCCGAAACGGACACCTCGGTGGTGACGGTGACGTTCTCTCCAGCCGATCCACGTACTTCGAGCGTCGCCCCAGGAACTAGTGCGAACGCTGCAGCATCCTCAGCGACGAAGATCGCCTGATAGTGGGCGAGAGCGGTGGTTCCGTTCCAACCGGCTCCTCGGTTCTCGAGCAACTGAGCCTGTGCCGTTTCGGGGGCCACCTCCCCGTCGTGGTCAGTGAGAACGACGTAGCCGACACGTCCATTGGACTGCTCGTACCAGTCGTCGGGGTCGGTTGTCGACTGGAATTCAGCGTAATTACTCTGCGCATACCCGTAACCCTGGGATTCACCGTTCACAAAGTGGTTGTACATCCGGTTGTCGCCCCACTCGCTCAGCACGAAGTTCTCGGGGTACGTTCGGTTCGCGCCGTCGGCGTGGTCATCGATTGCACCGACTGCTTCGATCTGGGAGTCGCTGTAGGTGACGTTAGCCGTCAGCCCGGGCACGTAGATGAGGCTCAACCCGAACACGAGCACGCCGATACCGATGACGTACCCGAGCTTTCGACCGTCGGGAATCGAGATCGTCGGCCTGGAGGAACTACCACCGTCAGCGGCTACCGAAGCATCACCTCGAGCGTCAGTTTCCGCGTCACGGAACGGAACCGGCGTTCGCGCCAGATCGACGACCGCGAACAACTGCACCAGCCCGAGTCCGGTGAGTACGGCCAGCGGGATCGCGAGTTGACCGGCGAAGCGAACCTGAATGCCGGCCAGGACGAGCAGATACCCAGCATACGTCCCGACGAGCAACCAGCCGGGTTCGTACCGACGGAACACGACCCACGCGACCCAGCCGAGTACTACGAGCGCGAGATAAAATCCCATCCCGAGCTGGTACATCGGGCCGAAGAAGACGGCGTACTCCGTAGCGAACAGCGAGGCCGTCTCGGTCGCCCCCTCGCGGAAGAAGAGGTCGTCGACGCGCGCCATCGCCTCGGCCCAGTCCTCGGGTTGCAACCGCCGGAACCCGTAGAGGCCGCCGGCCCCGACGAGGGCCTCGAGCGCGAGCAACCCGCCGAGATGAGCGTCGAGCCGCCGCCACAGTTCGCCAAGGCCGACCACGGCGATCGATCCGCCGAGCACCAGCGCCGGCATGGTCGAAACGAACTCCGCGTGCCAGCCCCAGCGGTGGTGGAGGGCCAGCGAGAGCGCACTCCCGAGCACCAATCCAGCGAGCAGCGGCAGGTTCGCACGTGCCGGCGAGACGTCGGCTCGAGCGTCCACCGCAACGCGGAGCGCGACGTACGCCGCAAGCGGGATCAATAGCAACGGCGAACCGCCCCAGCTGTGTATCCCGGCCGCGACCGAGAGGCCGAAGACGACGGCGACTGCCCACGTCGCAGGCGATTGGAGGTGTTCCCGAACCGCCCCGGACTCGCTCGTCCCGCCCTCGAGTCGACGCTGTAAATCGACGGCGAACCACGTCAGCGTCAGGAGCGTGACCCCGAACCAGAGGTACTGGTGGAGTTGATGGTCAATAAACCCGAGTCCCGTATAGACCGCATGAATGGGGGTCACTGCGAAGACGAGGACGGACGCGATTCCGACCCGAACGTCTCGAGTGAGCAAAACCGTACACTTGTAGACGACAACTCCAAGCGCGATCGAGGCGACGACGGGGAGCCACGCCGCGACCGTATCAGCGGCCCCCTGCCCGCCCCCGAGCAGTTCGGCGAGGAACCAGTTGGTCGCGTGTGCGAGCGGTCGGGTCCCGAAGAGACTACCCGACGACTCCGTGAGAACACCGACGTCCGTCGGTCCCGACGATTTCGTGAGCAGGTCTTTCATCCAGTACCGGAAGTAGTAGGGATCGTTCCCCGGTGAGACGACGTACCCCTGCTGAAACACCGACCGATACGCCGTCATCCTGGCGCCAGCGACAACCAGCAGCGCTCCGAACAGTGCTGCCAGTGCACGGAGATCGATGCTGGTCCAGAACCGCTCAAGATCGACTGCGGGTCCGGTATCGTTCACACGCGCTTCAAGGTCCTCACCCGTCAGCACCGATTCGATGACCGCTGGCTCCGCGATCTGATACGCGCCGTCGACCTTCGTGACGATGCCACGCGAGACGAGTTCTCCGAACGTTCCCGAATCGAGATCGACATCGTCGAAGGTCCACGTCTCGTGATCGACATCGACAGCAAGGACGGTCTCGAGTACGCGATCGCCGTCGTCGTGGTCGGCGAGAAACGACGCCGTGGCGTCCGAAACGTCGTCCGGATCGCCGTCAGTAGACATTGTCTGTCCGGTGAGTGTACGACGGCATCATTTTTTCGTTCCGAAGGGGAACCGACCGGATCGCAACGTTACCACACTTGCGCGCCCGGCGTCCCACAATCGTCACAGATCACCGCGTCGTTTCCCTTGAAGCTGCCCCGCAGCAACTCCCCCTCCTCGCAAAACGCACAGGTTCTCCCTTTGAGGGCTGCAAGGACGGGATGGTCAACGACAGAGTCGTCCGTTAGTTGCATCTCGGTGGCACAAAATCATGATTAGGTTATAGTCTTTTTGTGAGAATGGAATATAGACCTGATCTCTTTCTGACGATCGCAGTCACTTCAGATCGATCTGCAGAAACGAAGCCGTTACATTCACAACTTCGAACATAATCTCCAGAAGATAGAATCTCTCTACATAGTTAGAGTTCTAAGTACATAGATTATCTATTATCTTTTCGAGGGTCATTGACAAGCTCGAATAACCGAGTTCCCTCATGAACGCATTCAATATGGCTAGCAGCCTCAAGAACTTCAAGTCGATTGTAGACGGTATTTCTTGAGTAGCCAGTCCAGTCGACTAACGCACCCTTTGTTACCCGGCCGTCTTTTAATTCGTCGAGGATTGCCTCGTCAGCTGGTCTGAGGTCGTCAGGATCCATCGATTTGCTGTTTTGTGCAGCCGCCATGCGCATATATCCCACTAGTACGCATTTAGAGCTGTTCCTGTGCACACTATATATGCATGTGCAAATTGCACAAAAGCTAAGGTAGAAGAACTCTTATCAGGTAACAAGTACGGGGCATCTCAGAGAATTTGAGGCCGGTGTTTCAGGCACCGACCCCGTGCTGGAGCAACCAGCAATGTCAACTACGACTACTACACACGAAACGATTTCGGATGCACAACAGGACGACATCGTCCTTGAGCAATCAGGAAGCTACTACGGATACCTCGGAAAAGACGGCGAGGGATATCACCATCACGTCGATGGGGCCACGAACACCGTCTACGTGACACCAGATCGCGCTGAGCAATTCCTTCCCGACAATGCGGGACTGTACTGGTTTCGCGTTCGCGGCGAACTCGTTCATAGAGAAAAACTCGAGCAAAAGGAGGACCGCGAAAGGTGGATCGCGTACGTCGACTCGGTCCGAGGTTGGATAGACCGTCCGATCCACCTCGACGTCACGGAAATCTTCGCTGAGATGCACGAGGGAGATCAGCGATGACCAACGAACACCGAGTCACGGTCACACTCGAACTTGAGCACCCAATCACCCCTGGAGATCTTGAACGCGCCTACTGCGAAATTCTCGAGCAGGTGGACCAATGAAAAGGGAATTCGCCCTTCAGTGGACGCCCGCCCATGGTCCAATGCGAAAGCTCGTCTTCGAACCCCAATCCGAGGGCGAATACTCGTGGGCTCGCATCGAGTTCGAACTATGCGAGTCACAGTGGCGAGAAGTGGGTATCGAGTACCTCGAGGAAGTCTCATTCGTCAGTGACCACGGAGAAGAGACTGCGCCATCCCACCCTCATCTGGACGGAGGCGACACCGATGAGTAGCGTTCCTACCCCCGGTGAGGTCGACATCGATACACTCGTGCAGGCGATCGATCATCTCCAGGAACAAAACGAGCGACTCACCGAGCGCGTCGATACTCTCGAAAGTGACCTCGAACAGACCCAAGACAAACTCGAGGGGCTCGAAGCTGAGAAAGCAGACCTCCAGGAGACAAACGAACGCCTCCGTGCCCGTCTCAAGGACTGCGAACAGGAAACCACACGGCTTGACGCACTCACAGACGCTACGCGCAAGCGATCGGGAATGAACAAACAGCGTATCGAGGAACTCCAAGCGCGCGAACTCGAAAAGGGTGCACATCTCCTCGCAGAGACCGTCGATCATCATGAGATCGATATCGACGGTGATCACCTCGAACGGATCACGAAAGCCAACGACCGAACCTACTATCGACTCCCCCAATCGGACGATCCACTCGACCGCGGTGGGAACGTCGCACTTGCCCACGGTGACTTGCTGCCAATCCAGCAACTCTCCCGAATGGACGAGGAGATGCTTTGCTCGACGGCGAATGCGTTGCCAACGCGCTTAGCTGCAAAGCTGTGGAAAGCGCGTACTGACTCGAGCGTCGGTGATAACCTGTGGGAGTCCGGCTGCAAGGGGATCAAAGAATACGTCAAGGCGAGTGACCTGAAACACTGGATCCGCCGACAGGAGCCCGGAACGAGCGAGACGTACGCAAAGAAGCTCGTCTCCCGAACGATCGATGCCGTGCTCGATCTCTCGAATCATCGTGTTGCGGTTCGCAAACGGACTGAACGAAAGAACGGGCTCGAGTACACCGAACGTCGGCTCGTCCTTCCCACTGATGCAGCAATCCCGGGTGAGACCCCGGACTCGAGCAAACCAGAACAAAATCCGGAGACAGCTGGCGTCCACAGGTAACCGTAGACACTGGGTAGAACCCACCCTCGAGAGAGCGTAAATCTCTCACCACACAACACCCACACATCACGCAGACGGTTGGTTAGTAGGTTAGGTAGCTGTCGGTGGGTCTCTCGAGTGGTCCTTGGTGGTCACTTCCGAATACGATCTCGAGCATCCATACCGGAGACGACAGCTGTCCACGGACTGTACTGAATATCGCCCTCGAGATTACTAACCGTCACTCACCCCGGCCGTTACAGGGCCCTTACTGAAGCCCACGATCGTCGAATCCATCCATTCGACCGGCCACACACCGATGGCACCAGCAATCGCTCACTATCTCGTCGGCGCATCGCTCCTGTTGTTGCTCATAACGCCCATCGCGCTCCGATATCGATTGGCACCGTGGATACCGTTGGGGCTCGTCGCGCTCGGTGGAATCTGGGGACTAGGGCCCGATTTCCACCATATCGCGCCCATCTATGAGACCGAATTGCGCGCGTTGCACGGCTCACCCTGGGTCGATCTCTTCGCCTTTCACTACACACTCGATCGGCCAGCCGTCCGCGCACAGTATGACGCGAGCGTCTTCGGATCGATCCTGGGATTTTTCGGCGCCGTCACGACATTCATGATTGCCACAGAGTTACGTACCCGAACTAACCTCACAAATACGGCTTCCCCGCATCTTGTCGCACTGAGCGTGGCACTGCTCCTTCTCTTGTTTGTCGCCGCTACGAGTAGCTAATTCGGCTCTATCACACCCACTAATCAGATTACCAGAATTCCCAAGAGAAAGACGATCATTACTCGTTCTGAAGCGAGTCTGCGATAGATTTGAGCTCGTTCTTGCGGAAGAGGGCCTCTGCTTTGTCTGGATTATCTTCATCTAACACGCCTATCTTCCAGAGAATTCCCGCCCGCATCTGTGACTTGGGAGGAAGACGGTTTGTATCAATCTCGTAGTCCACGGCGTCACAGATCGCAGCGAGAGCTTCCTTGGTGAAGGCAGTGGATTCTTGGCGTTCGTATCTCCCCACGGCCAGCCGAATCTCGTTCCGAAGGTCATCCACAGTCTGTGCCATACTGACACCAAGGAGGAGACTCGTCCTGTATATTTCGGCCGTGCATCGAGTACCTCACTATCTAGCGCGACAGAAATGCCATTCGAGCAGAACCAGTGTCTGGACGCGGTTTCGTCGACTGCCGCTGCAATCCACTCATCATTTCAGGTTGAACGTATGCTCTCGAGTCGCATCGCAACTGGGACAGACGTGCCGATACACGAGCTGCTTGCCGTCCGTTCGGCTCTCCCAGTTGCCCTTCTCGTCCACATACCCGCAGTCTGGACACTTCTTGTCCGTCGTTTCGTAGCGCCGTCGAATGCGCTCGAGCACTGTTGTCATATGTCACACTACTACCGGTGCAAGTAAAAACGAGTTGGTCACTCACAACCCCTCCTCTGCTATAGTCTGAGAATTCCCTGCAACCGCCGAAGAAGAGATCCCTGTTGTGTCTCTCTCGAAAGATCAGACGACTGCTCTCGAGCCGTAGACCGACCTTCATATGTCTCGAGGCGGCGCTCGAGTTGTTCGATACGCGCGGTCTTTTCGGCCAGTTGTGTTTCGAGGGCCATCGTCTGCTTTCGAAGCAGCGAAACTCGCTCTTTGAGGTAGACCTGCTCACGATCTCGCGCGGACTCTACACCTTGAGCCGTCACTTCACTCTGTCCCGTCTTAGACGGCTCGTAGAACTCAGAGGTGTGCTCAATCGCTCGAGTGATCGTCTTCTCACCATACGTCGACCCATCCGCAAAGTGTACCTCTCCCCATTTCGGACGGTCCAATTTGGATCGTCGAAACAATCGATCCATCTGGACGGCATGGCCACCTGTCCAGAACGCGAGCAAACAACACAACGCCATATCCGCCTCCGACTGACTCGTATATCCGACAGTCGACCCGTTCCAGAGACGGTCGAATTTATCGCCGTTCGATGCGTTTCGTGCTTTCTCGAGTAGTTCGTCGTCCGAGAGGGAAGGTGCCGAACCTGACTCTGGCGGAGACTCCTCAGGAACGCCGTCATCGCTCTCCCGAACGTACATTGAATGAACCTCCTCGAGTTCGCGTTGCCGATATTCGATTTGCGTTGGTGTTCCCGAGACGAGATCGCCGGTAACTGTAAAATATCGGGCGTGGTCGTACATCTCGACGTGGCCACATCGATTGCGACCTTCGGGAAGCTCACCACGTACCAGAACGTGATAGCCAGTCCCTGATGGCGAGACTTCCGTATACGAGTCTAACTGACCGACTATCGTTTTTGCTTGCTCCGTTGGCCGTCCAGTATCCGGGTCACGACAGTCGTCCAAGTCCACTCCGACAAGTGGATCAGACGTCGTAAACACAAACCCAACCCCATCGACTGGCGTCGAACCCGACTCCACATACTCGAGAGCACCCTCGAAATCACTCCACGTTCCCTCATCCGTTGTCGATGCGAACCCCGCTGTCTGGGGATCGATCGGTACCTTCGTCGTCTCGCCGTTGCGCTTGGTTTCTTTCCAGCAGATCCACTGGTCTCGAGTACGCAACATCTCCGGGACAGTTATTTCATCAATCATAGCTCTCAGTCAGAGTGCCCGAGGGAACGCTGACCGCCACCCGTCGTGCGGTCAGAAACATCACCACTATCCTCAGACTGGCCGGGCAACTCCGATCCAGACTGTGACTTGGGCTCGAAGTCGATCACTGCCGTCTCGTCTTCCATCGCTCGGACTTCGATCCCGCGCCATTCACCGTCGACGCCGACGAGCGCTTCTGAGTAGCCTGTCCGATCGTTGCCAGGCACAGCCTCCTGGATGAAGCGCATCTGTGCGGAATTGAGTCCGAACTCGTCGGCCCACTCGCGATCCATGCCATCGAGATGGTGGAACTGCTTGATCGCACATTGATCGATAATCGCCTCTGATTCTGGGTGCTGGAAGAACTCGTCGACGGTCTGCGTCACAAGTCGAATCGAGAGGTCGTGATGACGGTGGTGCCGAAAGACAATCTCGAGGTACTCGAGACTCGCTGCGTCCTGCATGATATAGCGAGCCTCGTCGATGACGAAGACGACCTCTTTGTCCGTCTCCTTTGCGCGCTCGTAGACCAGCGATATCAGCAACTGCATAATCAAGCTCGTGCTTCCACCGAGACTCCCCTCTTGCTGGGCGAGATCGAGATAAATCACCTTCTCGTCGCGAATATCGAACGCTGTCTCACGGCCCAGGTTCTCGTAGCGCCCGTCTTCTGCGAACGGCCGTAACTGGTCGATAAGCCACGTCGCATCGTCTCGAATCTTCGTCGCCTCCTCGTC
The DNA here is from genome assembly GCF_020405205.1 of Natrinema salinisoli. Lineage (NCBI taxonomy): Archaea > Methanobacteriati > Methanobacteriota > Halobacteria > Halobacteriales > Natrialbaceae > Natrinema > Natrinema salinisoli. The sequence goes on from NZ_CP084469.1 coordinate 1,684,898, forward strand.
CGTCCGGACGACGTATTCGGTCGGTGTCTCGACCATCTCTTCGAGGATATCGAGGACGTCTCGCATCGTCGGACTCTCCTTGTGATGAGTCGCGATATCGTCGGTGATACCATTCCTCGCATACGACTTCTCGATCGCCGTCTCCAGCGTAGTCCGCCGATCCCCGAGTGAAATCCCACGGAGCGCGAAGTAGTTCGACAGGAAACTCATCACGCTATCGAGCTTTTCCCGATACGGACTCGCGTCCTCACCCATCGCCTGCTGGACGCGTTCGGGCGTGGATTTGATTTCGAGCGGGTTCAGTCCCATATCCCCGCCGATCGTCACTCGTTCACCACCGAGCGCTTCGGCGACACCGGCCCAGTTGTTCAACGGCTCGAGGATGATCCCGATTCGGTCCTCGCTTTGCTCGATCGACCGGATGAAGTTCTGTTTCGAGCCGAACGATTTGCCAGAACCCGGATCGCCGATCGTGAACATCGCATAGCCGTTCTCTCGAGCGAACGGATCGATCGCGACCGGGCTCTGATTCTTCCAGTGAGCACCGAATTCGACGCCACCGTCCTCGAGAATCGTCGCGTTGTGCGGCGACGCAAGCAGTGCACCAACTGCCCCACCCAACGCAGTGGCCTCCCGACCGAACGGATTCGCGCCGATCGGGGCTGCAGCCTGAATTGCCAGATCCTGCTTGCAAATCGCCGTTTTCGGCGAGAGCCCAGCTGGCTGTTCACGAAGCCGACTGCGAATGACGCGAACGTCCTCGCGCAACACCTCACGTGAATCCGCGCGCACCGTAATGAACATCCCCTGATCGAACACGCGACTCCCGTTCTCGACGCTTTTGTACGTCGACAGCGCCTCGTTGGCTCGCTCTTGGAGATAGCTCCCACGAACAGTTCGCTCGAGATCTGCATCGGCCTGAAGATCGTCGGCAACTCGCTGGAGTTCGTCTCGAGCTTGCTGTTGGCTCTTCGGTGTGACGTGAACCGTCAGATCGAACTCGATGTCCGTGAGCTCGAAGAGGTCGGTTAGATAGCCATCCTTCGGATAGTCGGGATAATCGGCGATGTAGAGTGTGGAGGTCCACTGATCGCCAACACGAGCGGTCCGCGTATCCCACTCGATCGCTGCCGGTGCGATAACGTGCTGGTGATGCTCCGCGATCTCGTCGAGGACCTCACCTTCCTTACTCCCGTTCTTTAGGGCCGTCTCCTCGAGGAGATCCGCGAGCTCGACCTCCTCAGGATCCTCGGATCGCCAGTAGTCCCATGCAAACGCTACAAGAAGTGTGACCAGTGCCGTTCCCCCAATATAGAACGCAAGTCCGGCCTGGGTTCCCGAATCAGGAAGCGAACTCTGCAGTTGATCGACGATCGAAAGCATATGCATCGCGGTCATTGATCGGCCCTCCGCTGATGATCGATCGTCGGATGATCGCGAATCGCATCCTCACCGTTGTCGTATTCGTGTTTCTCGCTGTTCCAGAAGTCCATCGAGAGGACGAACAGTTCGACCGTCGTGAGTCGATGTGCGGACCACCCCGGTACCTTCTGGACGAACTCCGTCTGAAGGCTCCGACATCGGTTCTCGAGTTTCTCGAACATGGCCGCACGGATCTCTGCGTCGGCCATATCGTTCCGACGAGTCACGAACGGATTGACGAGAAAACCGACCACCGGAAACGAGGTGAGCTTCTCTGCAGGAGATTGTTCGTCCTGATAGCGGTCGTAGACTTCGAACGGATCGACTTGAACACCGATGAAGTATCGGATCTGCTGAGTTCCCTCGAGCTCTCGAGGACGTTGTTCGCGATATTCCTCGAGCAACTCCCTGAAAACCGGATTCTGCTTGACATCACTGTCGGTGAGCCGTCCGTCAATTCGATCGATCAGCTTTGCGACCGGAAACGGGCGAGTCGTCGCGTGGAACGTGAGAGTGAAATCGAGTTCTTTGTTCGCGAACTCCTCCCCGAGACGCTGTATCTGTGCCCAGTCACCGGACATCGCGAAGTCCATGTTTCCGGGATCGATCTCGAGGTACGCTTCCATCGTGCCATCCGAACGTTCGATCGCACCCGTACCGGGCCACGCACGCCTGATATTCGTGAGATCCTGCGTTCGCTCGTCCGGTTTGAACGGCGTATAATTCACGAGCCCACCATCGGTACTCGACTCAGTGGACTCAGTCGTCGCCGCTGTACTGTACGTGAATCGGGGACGTTTGCAGTAGTAGCGATAGATATCTCCCAGCCACGTCGAGGCTGGCAGATGACTCGGCGACGAGTAGACGATTGCACCACCGGCGATGACTCCCAAGAGAACAAACGGTACGATTGCACCATCGAGCCCAGTGAACCCACCAACGAGGAGACCTGCTATCGGAAATCCAAGCAGGACATAGACGTCGCCTTCCTCGATATTGAGTAGCGAGATTCGATTTTCTTCGCCCAGTTCATCCATGATTCGACGGCCAGCTGCATCTCTTTTGTGTGACATTCAGTAGTACCCCGGATCGTTCTCAGTTCGACGGTACACCGGGATACCGTCCTGGCCATACGCGTCTGTCGCAACGTTATCGTGGTCGGTTCGTCCTCCAGTACTGCCGCTCGAGTCCTCTGATTGGGATGAGCCGCTACTCTGACGCATCTTCGAGACAGCAGAATAGCCGACAGCCGCTTTCGGTCCCCACGTCGCGGTTGTCGCTGCAGCAGCCGGACCAGCAACGACTCCAGCGCCGACTGCAGCACCTGCAGTCACTCCGACCCTTGTCGTTGCGCCGATTATGCTTGCCGTCATCGGACTCGCATACGCAAACGACTTCCAGACGATGACGATCGAAAGCAGTGGCAATGTTACCGCGAGAAGGTAGCTCAGGAACGAGCTGTCCGGAATAAGTGCGGAGTCCGTTCCCTCCCTGAACAGGAGCTCATAGCCCTTGAACAGTAGCGCCACCGGAATCGGCATGATCGCAAGCGGCACGAACTTCATACAGACCGTTCTCGAGATCCGCGAAACGACGGGAAGATTGCCATATGCCAAAGCCAGCCCTATCGGCATCGCGTAAATCAGGATATACAACATGATATCGCGAAGGAAAAAGAGGGCTTGAAGGATCCACATCGCCGTGGCACCAACTCCCGTAAGGAAAAGCGCAAGGAGTGGATTCGGAATGGTTGTCAGAAGCAAGTCAGCCATATCGTCAGTAACTGTTGATATATCTGGCAGGAGCGCAATCGTGAATCCATCAACTATGTAAAGAACCAGAACGGCGAGCCAGTACCAGGTTACAATTAGAAACGCACCTGTCCAAGCGCTGCGTTTCGCTTTTCGAGTCTCGTATATACTGCCGATATTGAATATTCGAATCGTGTGCCGTCCCTGAATACAGGTCACAAGTAGTAACAACGCAACAAGCATGATATCGCCAGCAACGAGACTGCTATGGATCTGCTCCCATGGCACGTTCGATGGCTGTCCGAACACGAATGCACCATTCGTTTCCGGGGTTGGTGTCCCAAAAATTTGAGCTGTGATCGTGTCATATCCATCTACCAACCCGTCCTGAAACCAACCAATGATCTTGTCAATTGCGTCTTCGAACCACTTGCTCCCGATATCGGAGAATGACCACGTCAACATTATGATAACTCCTCGATTTCGACATCACAATCATCAGAGTCTGTCTCAAGATAGTGGATCATATACTCGAGAGCGAGATTCTCTTCATCGTGGGCCGCGAAGAGACGGACAGTGAACCGTCCGTTTCGTCCAACCGAGTTGCACTTCGATCGCGTACTTGCTGGTGAGAAGGGTCTTGTACTGCTATAGAGGAGAACAGTCTCGCCAGCAGGGATCGGTATTAATTCAGCATTCGCTTCAAACTCATCCTCCGGATCGTAGATCCCACTCTTCCCGACTTCATCATAGCTTTCGTGCGTCGGAAAGGGAACATCTCCTTCAAATCGTAACGCGGTAGCCGCAGTTGGGCCAGTTCCCCGGTTCGCCACAGAAAGGATCGCCTCTGCTTCCGTTTCGGAATCACTTGCTCCATCATACATTGCTTCGGGGTGGTCTCGCCCCAACCTGAGTTCCGAAATCTCGAGTTCTGGCTCGAGCGTAATCGACGTCGTCTCGACCGTCTGTCCGTCGGAGAGTCCAATGAGTTCGTACTCGCCAGGTGGATAGTCCGTCCCGACCTTGACCATCGTGCGGGACACCCCCGATCCAATCGTTCGGCGAGCGAACAGTTCGCCGGAGGGGGCAACTACGTTCAACTGATCAACCGCGTCTCGCTCGAGTTCGATCACCAGATCGAGATCGACCATTTCACTGCTATGGATGATCTCCCCACCGGAGTCAGCTGTTGGCTCGGTCTCTCCAGAATTACTCACCGTTGAACAACCGGCGAGGCTGGTGCTGATTCCAGTAAGAAGGCTTCCGAGGACGATGCGTCTGTGTGGGGTATATTGCGTATCTGTCATAGTGTTTCTCTGATTTTCAAGAAGGATCCGATCCGCTTCGCAGCGTTCAGTGCGACTGCGAAGGGAATTGCATATCGAACGAAATCGACCAGAAGCGTAAACCAGCCCGTCGGGGTCGCTAGTGGGTGCCACGTTTCGGTCGCTGTATCACCGACATACGCCGGGCTATGCGATCGCCACGAGCCCGGGTGGTACTCTGCCGTGTAGATTCCCGGTTGGTCGATTGTGATCTCCGCAACGCCGTCCGCATTGGTCCGTACTCGCTGATCATCGATCGTAATGTATCCCTCGCGGGAATCATGGCCGATCACTGAGAATCGAGGATCATCGAACGGACTCTCGAGCATGATTGGCGATCCCGTTTCGGCATCGCGAAGCGTGATCGCGACCGTCACCGCGGTCGCGTTCGAATCGACGATCTCGACGGAGAGGTTACTCTCACGGATCTCGCGCTCTGATCCCCCGTCGGGTTCGACGATATCTGCGGAGACGCCACGAACGATTCCCTCGACAGTGACGGCATCCGGATCGATGATATCGTGGCGAAGGGCGAGTCCGTACGATCGCGTGTATGTATCGGAGACCACATCGACGTCGACGTTCTCGTGGATCGATGGCTCCGGGGACGTACTCTCAGTTCCCCAGACCTCGAGAATCTCCGGGCCATCCCGGATGGGCTCTGTGCGCGGCCCCAACTCAGATGGATACGCATGGACGTATACCGGCAGTGCATCGGAGTCAACAGTCTCTCGGCCCCTCTGTGTTGCGTGGGTGAGTTCGTCCCAGTCAGTCTCTCGAGCGGTGTAATATCGCCACACGCCACGGACCTTCGCTTCGCCATCGTCCGACAGCGTGTATCCGTGCCACGGCTGGGCTTGATAGATCGCAACGCCGCTGTCGCCGTTGGGATACGACGCATGATAGATCGATGTCCGCAGCTCATAGATTTCGACTTCGAGGTCCTGGGAGACGGTCACTCGGTCGGTACTCACCTCCGTCTCGTTGCCAACCCTGCTCTTGACTCGAGCACTGATGTCCGCCTCGAGCGTTAGCGTCGCCGACCCACCTCGGTCGAACTCGTAGTCGAAGGTCGGTGTCTGTGTCCCCCCGATGGTGTCGACGACATCACCATCGCGCAGGAGTCGGATTTCGTCGATTCCGTGGGTTTGGATCGACGAGTTGTTTTCGAGGCGGATGCGATAATCGACGAGTCCACGGAGTTCGCCTTCTGGTGCGATGTAGTGAACCGTCTCAGTCGCGTCCAGATGCGCTCTCGTCGACGGATGAATCGCAAACGTCGTCACGTGGGCGTCGGCGATGAGTGTAGAATCCGTGATCGTCGCGTGCTCAGGATAAATGGAGGTTCTCGCATTGCCTCCATCGAGCGATTCGTAGTCGGATGCTGTCCACCGCTCGGCCGTGTCAGGGGGCGTTTTGAACGTGATGTCCGTACAGTTGCCGAGTTCCTGCATCACGGTCCGCTCTTCGCCGTATCGCTCCTCGTACTCGGCGTTACTTATGCACGCATTCGGTGCGTTCGACCACAGCGTTGCTGTCTCGTTTTCGCCCAATCCGTGTTCGTCGGTGTCCATCTGGACCGAAGCGTCGGCGCTAACGATTCCGGTACCGCTGAGGGCAACGACGATTCCGACGGCCGCAAGGAGGTGTGTCCCTCCGAGTAGCCGTCCCTCGAATCGCATCAGGGCCTCCGACTCGAGAAGACACTTTCGCGGAGCAGCATCACCATGGAATGAAGTTGACGCACTCGGCTAACGGAAGCCCCATCGTAGAGCCGGCAACCGTATACAGCGGTCCGAGGACCAGCAAGATGACCGCGGATTTCATCGCTGTCCGCTTGTGCATCTTTAGATCCTTCTTCTGCTCGAGGTTCATCGTGAACATTTCGACGAGCGAGTCGACTTGCCAGACGACGACCAGACCCATGAGGCCGATCGCGGTCGTGATCTGAAAGAAGCCGGAGATCATTCCGGGTAACCCTTCAGCGTCGCAAACGACGTTGTCCTGTGCGACGACCGGGTCGACAGCGATAACTGTCAATAGTGCAAGGGCCCCAAGACCAGTGCGTACGACTCGAGGGAATAGTTTGGGTGATTCGCCCGTCTCTTCTGAGTGGATTGAAATCGCGGGTTTCGAATACATTGGTATGCTTTTCGATCGAAAGACGTCTTTCAGGGAATCTACCGTATAGATTCACAGGAACTTTTTCGATCGTCAAACTCAGTCCCCCGTTGCCAACTATATAAATTTCGTATATATTATACTAGGAAATATAGAAAAGGAGTGTGAAAATATCGGATGCATATAGGAGTCTAATACGTGTCCAAACACCACACTCTCAATCGATATCTAGGACAACCACATCGTTCACACGGCAATACGGGCACCGATCTCGGTCGCTTTCGAGCGTCGTCCCACAGTTTCGACACTCGAAGATTGTTGTAGTGGCTCGTCTGGGACGGTCGTAGAGCCATTCGAGAACGTTCAGCGTCATTCGAGCCCTCGGCGACCAGTTCGAACACAGTTCCAGCAGGGAAACGAGTCTCCGGTCTCGGGGCAATCACAGTCTTCTCCCGACGCCACGTTTTCGGAGTCCGTTTGCGGATCGGAGTGATCCGTCTTCCCGCGGGATTCGATTGTCTGTCCACCGTCGGTAGCGAGTTGCTGGTGAGTGACCGCCTGGACAATTGGCCGGCGAATCGCAACTGCTACTCGGTGTTTGCATGCTCCCTCGTAGTGTTCGTCTGCAGGACACTCACACGCTGTTGGAATCCCGTTCGTGACGGTAACAACGTACTCGTGTTCGTCTGGTTTTGCGTGACTGCCGTTTTTGACGAGAACGCCCGTCGATGTGAGCGTGTATTCGAACGCTTCGTACTGTGCTCGTTTCGCCGTCCGGCGTGTAAACTCGAGTTTTGAGAGTGGGTTTGTCGACATTCAATTTTCACGCGAGGCCTGAGTGGCCCCGCGCCCTGCAGGGGCACATAAAAACGGGCGCTTGCTAGTGTGACACAGCAGAGTTCTTCGGTGAACGCTTGCTGTGCTTCCGTTAGAAGTGATTGAACCTCATATAGTCAGATTAGCGACTTTCTTCTGAGAATCTCGTCGTCGATATTCTCGGTGAAACTGTTCCACTTACTGCAAAGCGCGTTGTGGAAACAGGAAGCCCTACCCTCAAGGAGCGAACCGCGTCAGCGGTGAGCGAGTAGGGTGGGGAAGAAGTCACTGAACATGAAAATCGACCAGTCTCGACCTAATCGTCGATCTGATTCGGCAACTACTGTTCAGGCTGGGGACGTCTCGCTGTCTAAAGATGATCTGCAGAAAGGACTCCCGTATCCACGAGGACCGTCATCCGTAGAGGATCTCGTCGATATCGTCTTCGTCGGTTTCGACACCAGAACTGAACCGGTTTCGACCCATCGCCTCTTTCTCCGCCTCCGAGAGCGGAACCGTCGTATCTCGGAACGAGTCAATCACCTCGTCATGTGATTCGTACGCATTGTTAATGAGCTGTGTGAGTAATTCTTGTTCTGTGATGTTCGTCCCCGTCCGGAGTCGGATTTCGGCTTGAAGTTCCTCGAGGCGTGATTTCGTCCTCTCATCCACCTCCACTGCTGTCGTCATACTCGTCAGTTAGATCCGAAATTAAGTGAAATCATCTACTCTTAGCTTTTCATAAGTTATCGAGTGACTTTCAAACACCAATGCGGAATACAGAGCTCAATCAATTCTCAGAAGCGGTATCTCTTTCGTGTTAACCAACAATCTGTCCAAATAGAATGATGTTGGTTAATTCATTCTCCAAGAAGAACATTGACCTACTGGGAGGTCTCTTCTATCAGGATATCGGAATTGACTCGTAGTCGCATTGATGCTCACGTGTCGGATTGTCGTCTGAGCGAGTGTAGTCTATGCTGATTGCCTACAACACCAACCGACAGACACACGTGTAAAGTCTGATTAGTTGCGGCGAAGGAACAGTTAGGGAAATGATGGGACTGAGAGACTTTTTCAGCGATTGGGTACCATATAATTCGTTTGAATGCCAAATTATTAGTGTAGCGGCGACCAAGGGTTTCCAATGAGCGACCGGCCATCAATGTGGTCCGACGAGATGAATGCTGCAGATCGCGTGAGGCACGTGGCAGTAACCCGAACTACACCACGGAACGCAGGCTGGATTGCTGAGGAAGCAGGTGTTTCAAGAGACACTGCTGTCAAATATCTTGAACGGATGGCCGACCAAGGCGAACTTGTGGTCGTAGAAACAGCTGACGGAACGTGTTACAAACCAGACGACGTCACTCAGTTTCTTCGTGAAGTCCGGACACTTGCCGAAGAAGAGTCGGTAAACGATCTTACTGCGGAACTGCAGGCGATCGGTAACGAAATCGATTCGTGGAAATCGACCTACAATGTTGAGTCGCTCGAAGAACTTCGCCAGAGCATTGGAAGCAACGATCTCTCACCCGACGATCGAAGTGAACGCCTCGATATAATCGAGGAGTGGGAGTACAACGTTCAGATTCGCGAAGCGCTTCAGCTCGCAATCAGTCTCCAAAGTTCACTCACGAAGCTCGATACAGATTCACGGATCGAACATCTCAACTCGGGAACGCTCCCGCAAGAAGGCTAAGACGAACGCATGGTGATATTTCTTGCAGGCGGCCGGGGTTTCACCCGGCGCGAAGGACTTCGTCGTCTCAAAGAACGCCTCGAAAAGGAACCTGGGTTCTCAGATGTCCAGTACCGACCATCTCGGCTTCGTCCTCGATCCATCACTGCTAACGTTGACCCAGATATGTTTCTCGGAGAATCATTTCCCCGAAAAGAGGCTACCTTCGAAGTGATGTGGCGGCCACGGGCCGGTATCGATGTCCAGCGTGTTCAGTGGGCGGATGACGAGGTCAGTCTCGGATGGCACAAAGATGGCGATCATGAAGATCTTGGAACAACTCATTTCCAAATTGATACTGAGAATGAATTAGTCCACGAACCGGGAAATCTTGAGGCCGAAGCACCATTGAGCTTTTTAGAGGCATGTCTCCATCGATTGCCCAAGAAACTCGATGAAACAATTGCAAAGTGAGTTCTGTCGATCCCGATCGGACGTAGCATTCTAACCAATTCACTCGCTGAACAGTTTATTTCTCAAACTAGCTCAACTAGTGTTGCTCCAATCATAATAAGACGAGTCGATATAAGTTCAACATCATTATTTCACAGAAATCCTACGACTGACGTCGTGGGAGTAGTCACGTAGCCCTCGAAGATTGAAGCGACACTAGACAAGGACCATTAAGGGCATCTGTCCGCTGCCCAGTTGGGCGCAATCCAGATGGGGACCCCTCCCGAAGACTGCCATATATTCTCAAAAGGTATTGCCAGGCCCAGCGACTCGCACTTCGGACTTCGTGGCGAGGACGCGAAACTCTCCGACTGAGAATCTGACCTCGAGGTCATCGCTCGCCGAGTCGACGAGTTGCTTGAGCGCTTCGATATCGATCACTCGGTGCAGTTGGTACGCGTCATGGTCGAGTCCTTGCTCTTCGAGCACGTCGACGATCTCGAGGAGGAGACTTCGATCACTCATCCTCACTCACCTCACCGACAACGTCGATAATCCTCTCCGCTGTCGAACTGATCCGATTGAGACGTTCGAAGATGGCCTCCGGCTCGTCGCCTTGCCACGCAGCGAGATAGAACGCAGAGCCGCTCGTATCGAGCCCGAAGTACCGTCCAACAATGTAGCCGACCGCTTCGGACTCGAGTTCTCGTTTTGAACGGTCAGTCTCGTCCCCACGATCACTGTGCAACAGTGCGTGGGCGTACTCGTGGATGAGCGTCACAGCGAGGTCGGCACTGTTCTCTCGGTCATGGACCTCCACCAGCGGTCGTTCCGCAGAAGAGCGATACTGACAGACGCCCTTGGCGTTACCGTGAGGCCATTCCTCGGGGGGAACGACCACGGCGTCTACCTCGAGCAACAGTGCTGCCTCGAGGAGGTGTGTGGCCACCTCGTCGCCCTCTCCGATTGCCTCGGTCTCGAGTTCGGGGAGTGACTCCCCTTCCGTCTGCGAGATATCGAACACTGGTGCTGGCCGAAAGCCGACGAGTCCCTTCTTCCATTCGCTAGGATCGGTCTCGTCGTACTCACACTCGCTCCGGTCGTGATACGATGCCGAGTTTCCACACTCGGGGCATTTGCTCGCGATGATCGGTGCCCAGATCCAGATCGCTTTCTCGCCTTCCGTCACGTGCCGATCGAACTCGTTTTCCCACGTTCGGTAGCCGGCGATACGAGTCGCATGCGGACACTGGAGTTTGATCAACAGCGTGTTCCGAGGAGAATAGTCGTGGAACTCACTCTGGACGTCGAGCCACTCCTTGAACTGCTCGCTCGAGACGGCGTCGTCAACCTCGCCAACGAGTTCCTCGAGCCATGTTTCGATCGTACTGTGCATCTCGTCGTTCCTGGTGTTCGAATCGTCGAACGTTTCCCGGGTACAACTAGTCATAGTCATGATTGAACGGCTATCTCGAACCTATCTCGAGAAGACCGCTGTCCGTCAGCGGGTCTCAAAAAAACTGGCAGGCAGTCAGAACCGATCCGACGCGGGACGAATTCATCGCGAACAGAGTAGGCGAAAGCCCGGCAGCGAACGGCTCTCGCCGTGAGCTGCCCGGACCGTGGAGGTGGGTGGGGTGGCGGGTAGTGGGTGATCGGGACCTAGGAAAAAGAGAGTAGAGTACCTACTCCCACCACTGACTGCGCTCTGGGAATACAATGGTCGACCACCGAGTCAGTGCGATCGAACATCGTCCGTTGTACCAGTTCTTTGCGGCCGCCCTGAACCGCACCCGCTCGCCCTTACAGACCATCGTCTGCCGACTCTTCGACCAGATCGTAAACTTCGTTCGTCCCGTTTCGTCTTCGATCAATCCCACCTGTTGGATAGCCGTACTCGAGGGTTCCCACAGCTCAATTACGCGCCCGTCCACGCTGACCTCTCCTCGGCTGATCTCCTCGAGTCTCCCAATCGGCACGATCGTCCCTGCTTCGTGTTGCATTTCCTCTTTCGTCGCCATCACCGCCTCGAACAGCTCTGCGTCCTCGAGGACTCGACTTGCGATCCGTTTCGCGATTACCGCTCGTGTGTAGCCACCGGTGACGTCTTCGGCTAACCGCTGTGCCTGCCGATTGATTTCTCCTACCTCCGTTCGCTCGAGTTCCTCACGAGGATCGGCTCGCTTGTTCGTCCGCTGGTCGCGACGTTCCTGTTCAACTACTGCTCTCGTTCGTTCCACCCGTCCCTCCTGTCGACCGACTGCCGCCTGGACACTGATCCGCTCGAGTTCCTCCTCTCTGGCTCGAATGCGTTCTTCCTGGGCCAGAGTCGCTCCATAGATCCGATCGTCGCTCGTATCGACGATTCCGTCTGGGTGGTTCGCATCTACCTTTGCCTGAATCTCCATCTCCACTGTGGCCCGGAACTCTGGAGTCTCATCGACGATATTCAGATGCTCTTCTCGAACGCCATCTTGTTCGTACGCTTGTTCATCGACCGAAACGACCTTGCTAACCGACTTCCTACTAGACATTGGAATTCTAACTTCCAAAGGCGCTCACTCGGCGTCTTTTCCGACACCACGACTCTCCAGCCTTAGCTCTCGTCGCACTCCAACGTTCCATCATACGCGTCTCGCTCGCGCCTTCGCAAGCGCCCGTCAGGGCGCGAGCGAGACGCGCCGATGTCCGAATCAACCAGCACCACGCGTCGATTCCACCGAAGCGAGTGTCCAGTTTTAAGCCGTTTTCGCGTCTGAGCGCGAGCGAAGACCGAAAGCGCGCTTAATACTGGTATCCGAAGAGCGTGTGCGAGCGGAGGGCAGAAGCGGCGAGTTGTGCGCACGATTCACGAGGAGAATAGAACAGAAACTAGAACTGACTGAACACCCGGCATGGGTGGGGTCCAACGGGCGAGTGCAGTCGACGAACCCCGACGACGAAAGCACCGTCGTTCGAGAGAGCGGAGCTCTCTCGTGATCACGAAAGACGCTTTGCGTCTTTCGTACGACAACGAAGCGAGGCGCGCAGCGAGTCGCGGGAGTCGACTGTGCGAGGGGGTTGGAACGTGAGAGATTCGTTCGAAGGCCTCGATACGTGGAATACGATACAGACCAATTCAACAAGAGCTGTTCGTCAGACGATGTTCACTCGTCTCTGCGATCCCGCTCGGATATTTGCCAAGTTCTTCCTTGGAAGTTTCACCCCTCCCTGAAGGGCGAGGATTTCGCTTCGGATTTTCTGTAACACCCGTCGATCACCTTTTTACGAAGGAATAACACGGCCAGTATATCAGTGCCTAGGGCGACTTGATGCCTCAGTCGAAGCTTCCGAGGATATAGACTGTATACTGACGAACCTCGGTGGGGTTTAAGCCCACCAGAGATCTCGGTCGTGATTAGCGTCGAGCCAATCAACAGCGTCTGAGATGGATGTCAGTCGAACGTTATCCCGTCCGCCGCCCCCGTAGTATTCTGCGGGGGCTGATGGATCGCGGCCAAGGTCGCGAATTAGATCATCGACCCGACCTTGGTCCGATGACGCGGACCAGTTCTTCACTGTATCGACTTGTCGCTTACTCGCCCCGGTAACTTTTTCACGGACCATCTTTTCGACGATGTCCGCTTTCAGTTCCGAGTTTGACTTCCTCGCCATCGGCATCTAATCCTAACAGACCATTCTACTTAATGATGTTTATTCTGATAAACAGAGATGGGGTCACAGAGTAACACTTATTAAGATATGAAGCTAGTGTTCGAGTATGGCACAGACGGAGGACGCAAAAGCATACGCTGACGACACTACAATCACAGATATCCTCGGGGACCACCCACGAGCCAAGATTCTGACTGTGCTACTCTCCGAAGCGCCAAACGACATCAATATCACGGACATCGCACGGCTGGCCGGCCTCGAGCGAAAAACGGTCTACTCGCACCTTGACCCATTGCTTGCCTACGGGATCGTCGAAAAGTCACGGATGGTCGGTAACAGTACGATGTACCGAATCAACACGGACAACGAGGCCGCAAAGGCTCTCGGCAAGCTCGACCGCGAATTGATGCAGATCCTTGCCGCCAAGGAGGACGCTGGTGAACTTGATGAAGAAGGAACACCGATTGTCACCGAAAGCTAAAAGCGGTCTGTAATGACTCCCACTCGTCGCTGCGGTCATAGAAGGTCATACTTTGCCTAATGATTACTGCGATAATGACTTCTGTAGTTTGGTGTGCTCAGACATCTGAATCACCGAGACGGTTAGGACGATTGAGAATCTAAATAAGATAGATAGAGGAGAACTCGAGGAAAAATACCAGTGAACAAGTCACCGTTATCGCTCGTCGCAGAGCACTCTGGTAGCCGACCGGAACAATCGGTCATCTATTCCCGACATCTATTTATTAGATTTGCTATTATAATAGCGGTATTGAAAGTCACGACCCCAGAAGCGCTCACGCTACCGTCGGCATGAGCACTGTCTGTGGCAGACTTCGCTTAACCAATGCCGACAGAGAAAGACGCGACGCCGATACCTGAGGAACCGACGACTGCATCTCTCGAGAACTCGAGTTCGACTACTGCTAGAGACGAGACCAGCAGTGACTCGAGTCCACAGATCAATGACGACACGACTGGAGTTCTCACGGACTCACAATCCCACGAGTTACGGACGTACATCGAAATTCGACCGTCGACGAACCCCCTCAACGCCACGGCCGTTTCACAGGCAACGTCACTGCTGTACGAGAGTCTGCGAGAACTCTCACACTCAAGTGTCTGGTCGACACTGCGAACCAGAACCCAAAAACCGATCGTCGAGTGGCTACTCGTTGCTGACGGTCACTCAGACGCCAGCATTCGATATCTCGTCGGGACGACACACGACCCATTTCTCAGCGAGCTCGAGGCGATCCTTCGGACGTGGTTTCCGGACACGTACGAATTGCGGCGAGTCGAGTGGCATCCGCGTCAAATCGAAGCCTCGCGTTCGATACCCACGGAAAACGAGCGTTCGTCGTCATCGACTGTCGGCGATTGCGAGACACGGACGTGCCGAGAGCAACCGTACGTCACCGGTGTCGAGTATCGCGCTACTGCCGAAGTCCGCCGGGACTGGCAGACTTCGCTCGCAACGTTCGACGAGATCACTGATCGTTCCTCACAGCGACGGTCGGACGAAGACGAGTCGAAATCACGTCGCGTCCCGATCGCAACGCTCGTCGAAACGCTCTGCGATTCGGCCGTCCCCATCGTGTATCAGGTCGTCTGTTGCCCGATCGGCGATCAGCGGGCAGATGCGGAACAGTACCGATACGACCTCGAGCGCAGCCTCGTCACGCCCGCTGATCGTTTCTTCGAGTTCGTTTTCCCGAAAGCGGACGAGAAACCCGATCCGAGACATCTCTCCCCCTCCTACCGAGACCGCCTCGCCGATCTCGAGACGCGAGACCTCCGACGGACGTTCTGTCTCTCCGCTCGAGCGGTGGCGTTCGCAGATGAGCGCGATCGGGAGCACGCTGACGCGATCGTTCACAGTCTCGCGAGCGTATTCGGACATCTGAGCGGGCCGTTTCATACCGTTCGAGGGCACGTCACCACGGACAGCAACCTCCACACGGGCACGCTTCCACCTGGGAGCCGACTCTTCGTAGCGATCCGTGAGCGAACCTGTCCCGAACCGACGTACGACTCCCTCGAAACCCGCCTTCCGTGGAAGACACACGAGAGTGCTGGTATCGTCGTCTCGCCCGAGGAACTTCCCGGATTCTGTCTGATCGATGGCGTCGGTCTGACGCCGACCGGGCAACGAGCACTCGGCGCTCGACAATCCGAACGAACCGGGCTTCCACTGCCATCACCGACCGATCTCGAGCGATATACGGGGACTGGTCAAGCGCTCTGTATGCCCCTCACTGATGACCGCCAACCATACGAGAACTCGTTCGTCCTTCCGCCATCGCTTCAGGACAGACATCTCTTCGTCGTCGGCGATACGGGTTCGGGGAAATCCGTCCTCACGGCGGGAGCAATGCTTTCGAACCTCGAGGCGACGGACGGTCCGGAGATCCTCTTCGATTACAAGGGTGGTGGGACAGCCGAAGAATACCTCCGAGCACACTACGCAGAACACGGCGACCTCGAGAACGTCCGCTACTTCGACCTCACGAAACTATTGCCCGCACTCTCGATCTTCGATATCAGGTCACTACTCGACGCCGGCCTCTCACGCGAGGAAGCGCGATCGAGGATTGCGGGTCACTACGAGGAAATCCTCGCGGGATTGATGGGCGAAGAACAGTACTACGGGGCGACGGAATCGACGAAGGCGATCCGAAACCACCTTCGGGCATTGTTCGATCCGATTCACGGCTCTGAGACCGTCTCGCACAAAGACCTCTATCGAGCGCTTCAGCGCACGCTGAGTGATCGAACGCCACCGCCGACCTCGGATGACCGACTCACCGAATACTTCGCCGGATTGCTCGAGCGCGACCGAGACGTCTTCAACAAGGTCCTCGGCGGTGCCGTGGCTCGAGTCGAGATCATCGCGACCGACGATCGGCTGGCACCGTTATTCGATCACGTCCATACACTCCCAGAATCAGACGACCGCAACGAAAATGGTGACCACGAGACTCTCGAGGATTCGTCTCCGCACTTCGATTTCATCGATGCCATCAACGATGATGTGGTCATCATCTTCGATTTTGGCGGGATGGAAGAGCGAATCAAACGCGCGCTGACGCTCGTCCTCCTCTCGAATCTGTGGACGGCACTGAAAGCGCGATCAAAGAGCCCGGAAATGGCCGAAAACCCTCTCTTAGTCAATTTATATCTCGAGGAAGCGAAAGACGTCGTCGCAACGCAACTGGTCGATACGCTCCTCTCGCAGGGGCGATCGTTCGGCCTCTCCCTCATGCTTGGCGTTCAGTTTCCGAGCCAGCTCGATTCACCGGATCCGTCGAATCACACGTATGAGGAAGCCCTCAACGAGATTGGGACGTTCATCGTCGGCAACGTTAGCATCGAAGACGATCTCGCAAAGGCGCTCGCGACCGATACCATTCCGCCGAAGCACGTCGCCAGACGCCTCGCAGCCATTCGCCACGGCGAGTGGCTCGTCCGCCCTGCTGCGGAGTTCGGCTCACCCGTTCCACGGCCGTTTCTCGGACGATCACTGCCCGCACCTGACGGTCACCCAGTGAGTGAGACTCCTCTCGATGATGAGCGATCACAGGCTTTCGAAACCGTATTCGAACTCACTGCACTCGAGACGTGGAAAGAATTTGGACTCAGTCATGAAATCCATCCTTCCAGAAGCGACACAGCGGGCGGTGAGAACGGAGCAGATGACGTCGATGACGACCCTCGTGAGGAGATACTTCGAGTAGATTCCCTACTGCCACACACGAGGCGACTCCCCGATTGCGTGAGCTACGACGAATCGGTCCATGCCCTCTGCTGTGGATCGTGTGAAAATCGTTATGACCCGACTATCGAAGGCATGAAACGGGCGATCGAGTGCTGTCATACACTCACGGATGTCGATTCGGACGATATCCCCGTCTGTGATGTCAATCTCAAACTTACGCCCGAAGAGCGCGACGTCTCTGAGTGGAGCGATCGCCAACTACTCTTCTTACAGACGGTGTACAACGCTCAGCAGCTTCGATATGATCCTCTCGAGTACGCTCTCCTTCAGGACTCGATGATCAGACTCCAGGAGTACGTCGGGATTGAAACCGACGAGATTGCTCCACTACTTGACGCCGACCTCCTCAGACACGATACGGATCACCCACATCGGCTATACTCAGTCTCTTCGGAAGGCCGATCTGCAATCGGTGAAAGCTATCGCAAAGGTGTCGATTACGGCCACGGAGTCGGTGATCTCGACGAGTCCAGTGAACACGTCTTCGGGATTGAGGTCACTCGGCAGTATCTCGAAGAGGCGTATGCGGCGAATCCACAATCGGACGTCACCGAGGTTATTCCCTATTACGAACTCGACGATCAACACCGACTCGACCTCGCGGGTGTGAGTGATGATGGTGAGATTATCGTGACAGCCGAGGTCGAACGGATCAACCACGATATCGGACGTGCGGTGCCCGACGACTTCGATAAAATGGCTGCCTGTGACCCCGAGGCCGCAATCTGGGTCGTTATGAAACAGGCCGATGGACACAGACTGCTCTCGGCGCTCAACGACCCACTCGAGGGTGACCCACGGGTCGAGAAAACGTATGCAAAGACCACACCACCCCAACAGTTCCGGATCGACACGCCAGGGATGACGGCGGTCTATCCTGCAGAGTGGCTCCGGGATCACTCACCAGAGCCGTAACTCACACGAGTGCGTGGTTTTCCCTTCTACAGCGTCTCTCTATCCGAACTCGAGTTCCATTACAGGCCCATACGGCGTTTCGCGTCTGTTCTGCGCTTGAGACACCACGTATGCATCACAGATCTGGCCCTCCACTGTTCATAATCGACCAAATCATCCGCAAGGACTGCTGTGGGCAGTTTCTCGAGGACGAACTAGGTGGGCCGACCGATCTGCTATTGCATCCCTGTCTGCCAAACTCGATCCCGCTTGCTCGAGTCGCGGTCGCGAGACGGGGTAGTAACTGTACATCCTCATCGCATGAACTCGCCTGAGAAGGCCCCCTCTTCGATATCCTCCGTTCGAATTACCCTCGAGCGTTCTCTGTCTTGATGACGGAATCGGAGCTATGGGTGGAGGGAAATTCCACTACGTTCTCGAGTAGTTGGTCGAAATCGACTGTTCAAAACCGATAAACGAGGTCCGATTATGGAGGGTTCAGCCACCTCGTTTCGGTCTCTTTTGCTGGCGCGAATACGCTTCTGGTATGCCCGCTTCGCTTCACTAGACCCGTTTCAGGAAGCCTACTCGAGTTGTAGGATGATTCCAAATCCTTCTTTCTCTGTTCCTAGGATTTCCAGCTATTGCCGCACAACATCACCTTGCGGAGGTTAGAGGTGATTATGATCGTCTGTACCGAAACAAGAACGGATCCGTGAGTGCTGTGACTGGTAATCCGATCTATGATTTTCACTATGGCCTACTGCACATGGTGAGTGGCACTGGCCCAACAGAGACGGTATGTTCACAGCCAACGGTGAGTCCTTCTGTCTATCACACAAGGAGAGAAACGATTCCCCCACCGACGATCGCGAGTCCGCCGAGACCGAAACAGACGACCCAGAACGGGACGCGATCCACGACGCGCATGAGGGCGTCGATGGTGAGGTAGCCGACGATAGCGCTGAAACTCAGTGCCACCACCGCGGGGCCAGGATCAATCCCGGGGAGACCGCCGGCACCTGCGACGGTGAGCGCGGCCGCACCGAGACTCGCCGGGATCGACAGCAGGAAGGAAAGCCGAAAGGCCGCGGGCGGGTCGTAGCTGCGAAACAGCAGCGCGCTCGTCGTCACTCCCGACCGGGAGATTCCGGGCAAGATCGCGACGCCCTGTACGGCACCGACCAGAACCGAGTCTAGCAGGGTCGGCGCCTCGCGAAACGCCATCGAGACCGACTCGGAGGCGAGCTGGAGGACTCCCGTCAGGACCAGCAGGACGCCGATGGCCGCGATGAAGACGCCGCCGGTGAGCTGCCCGGCGAGGTCGACCGCGTATACGTACAGCGGGATCCCCACGAGGCCGGTCATCGTCGAGGCGACGACGACGTACGACGCGATCGCGTTCTCACCGGCGTACGCGCTGGCGGGTCGCCAGCCGGGCACCGCGCGAAGGGCCGTGGTAATGTCGTCGCGGAAGTAGACCGCCGCCGAGAGCGTCGTGCCGACCTGCAAGAACAGCGCCAGTTGCACCGCGACTGCGGGGTCGGTACCGACGACCGTCAGGAACAGCGCCAGATTGCCCTGACTCGAGACGGGCAACCATTCGACGATCCCCTGGACGATTCCGGCGAGTATCGCGACGACGAATTCCGCGCGGGTCACTGGTGATAGTGGACGAGCACGACCACTTAAATACGCGCGATTTGAACCGATCGTAGGGTGTTCCAACGGGGCGACGGACCGGTCATTCGACAGTCACGCTCTTGGCGAGGTTCCGCGGCTTGTCGATCGATCGGCCCAGCAGGTTGGCGACCCAGTAAGCGACCAGCTGCAACTGGACGTTCGCGAGTACTGACGCCCCGAGATCGTCGATCGCGGGGATCTCGAGGACGTGATCGGCGTATCGCGTCGCGTCGGATTCCCCGTCGGTGATCGCCACGACGGGGGCGTCACGTGCTTCGACCTCTTTGACGTTTCCGATCGTCTTCCGCGCGGTTTCGCCGTCGCCGGTAGCGATCGCGAACACCAGCGTGTTCTCGGTCACGAGCGCGAGCGGGCCGTGTTTCAGTTCGCCGGCAGCGAACCCCTCCGCGTGGCGGTAGGTAATCTCCTTCATTTTCAGCGCTCCCTCGAGCGCGACCGGATAGTGGTACCCTCGGCCGATGAAGAAGTAGGCGTCCGCGTCGACGAACGCTTCGGCCACCGACCGAGCGTTCGTCGTCTCGAGGACCGTCTGGACCTGGCCGGGGATGTCCCGGAGGGCCTCGAGCTCCGCCCGCGTCGGGTCGGCGCCGAGGTCGAAGGCGAGCAGGGCGAGCGCGAGTTGCTGACTCGCGAACGTCTTCGTCGCGGCGACCCCGATCTCGGGGCCGGCCCTGATGTAGAGGACGTGGTCGCACTCCCGCGCGGCCGAACTGCCGACCGTGTTGGTCACCGCGAGCGTCGTCGCTCCGGCGCGGTCGGCCTCGCGCAGGGCGCGCAACGTGTCGGCGGTCTCGCCGCTCTGGGTAACGCCGATCACGAGCGTGGACTCGTCGACGGGGACGCGATCGCTCGCGTACTCGCTGGCGAGGAACGCCTGTGCGCTCACGCCGGCCGTCCGGAGCCGCTCCGCGCCGAACATCGCCGCGTGGTACGACGTACCACAGGCGACGAACTGGATCGGCCCCGTGTGGTCGAGGTCGTCGAGTTCCTCGAGTCGAACCGTCCCCTCGAGTTCGTCGATCCGGCCGCGGAGACACTGACGCAGGGAGGTTGGCTGCTCGTGGATCTCCTTGAGCATGTAGTGGTCGTAGCCGCTCTTCTCCGCGTCTTCGGGATCCCACGCGACCGTTTCCGTCGGCCGATCGACGGGATGTCCATCGGCGTCGGTGACCGCTACGCCGTCGGAAGAGAGCCGAGCGAAGTCGCCGTCCTCGAGGTAGCAGACCCGATCCGTGTGCTCGACGAACGCGGGGACGTCGCTCGCGAGATACGTGCCGGTCTCACCGAGGCCGACGACCAGCGGCGAGTCCTGCCGCGCAGCGTACACCGTCTCCGACCCCTCGAAGACCGCTGCGATCGCGTAACTGCCCTCGAGCTGGTCGATCGCCAGCTGAAACGCCTCTTCCTGGTCCGCACCGCGGTCGAGATAACGGCCGATCAGGTGCGGGACGACCTCGGTGTCGGTCTCGCTTCGAAACTCGACACCGGCGTCAGCGAGATCGTCGCGTAGCCGCTGGTAGTTCTCGATAATTCCGTTGTGAACGACGGCGACCCGCTCCCGTTCGTCGCAGTGAGGGTGGGCGTTGGCGTCGGACGGCGCGCCGTGCGTGCTCCAGCGCGTGTGGCCGATCCCGGTCGTTTCGCCCGCGAGCTCCCGGCGTGAGACGACTGCCTCGAGGGCCGACAGCTCGCCAGCGGCCTTGGAGACCGTCATCGACGGCGTCGGGACGGCCAGGCCGGCGGAGTCGTAGCCGCGGTACTCGAGTGCCGACAGCCCGTCGAGGACGACGTCGACGGCGTCGTCCCCGCCAGCAGAACCGACGTAGCCGATGATTCCACACACTGTTACTGCACCTCCGTTTCGTGGTCGATCGTCCCGCGAACGGTCGCCCCCGCGTGGAGGACGGCATCGGAGCCGACGATCGTGCCCGGCGCGTAGGTGACGCCACCGCCGTCGCGGACGCGATCCGCGAGCAACGCGCCCAGTCGCTCGTTCTCGTGAACGCGATTACCGACGCGAACGTCACCCGGTCCGCCGACGACGGTCGAGCCGGTGCCGACCCGGACGTTGCGCCCGGTGACACAGTCGACGAGCGTCGCCCCCGAACCGACGCGCGTGTCGGCGTCGATGACGCTGTGTTCGACGATCGCGTTCGCCCCGACCGTCACGTTGTCACCGAGTACGGCGTTCGGTCCGACGACGGATCCGGGACCGACGACGCAATCGGCCGAAATCACGACCGGTTCGACGATCGTCGCCGACTCGTGAATTCGAGCGTCCGGCGACACCGTACTCTCGACGCCGTCGACTCGCTCGAGAAGCGCCGCTGAGACGGTGAGCAGGTCCCACGGATAGGTCGCATCGATCCAGACGCCGTCGGACGTAACGCCCCGGACGGTTTCCCCGGCGGCGATCGCGTTCGCGATCCCGTCGGTGAGCGAGTACTCGTTCAGCTGTGGGTCCGGCACCCGGAGATACTCGAACAGCTCCGGCTCGAACACGTAGACGCCCGCGTTGAGCTGGTAGGTGCGGTCGTCGCTGGGGTGTTCGACGATCTCCGTGACGTAACCGTCGTCGTCACAGATTACGCCGCCGTACTCGTCGACGTCCTCGTGGCGAATGAGCCCGAGCGTCGCGATCGCGTCGTCGCCGTCGTCGTAGGCAGCGAGCACGTCCTCGACGATCCGCTGGGCCACGAGCTGATCACCGTTGAGAACGAGTCGCGGCTCCGAGACGTCCGGTTCGGCCGCCAGCAGGGCGTGACCGCTCCCGAGTTGTTTCTCCTGCACGACGTACTCGAGGGCGGCGTCGCGATACGTCGATCCGAAATGAGACTGGACATGGGTCCGACCGTAGCCGACGACGACGGTGATCTCCGTGATTCCGGCGTCGACGAGCGCATCGAAAACGTGCTCGAGAATGGGTTTGGTGGCCGCGGGAAGCATCGGCTTGGGCCGATGCTTCGTCAGCGGCCGCAGACGGGCACCCTCACCCGCCGCGAGAACCACCGCAGAACGAATAGGCATAGTTGGAGTGACAGTAACCAACTATTATTAGTTTTGTGGCTCGGAGTATCGCCTGTTACCGCCTCGCAAGGGCTGCTTGGCGGTAAACAAAACATGCCGAGAATGTGTAATAAAAGCGCTATTACACCGTTCCCTATCCCGTTCAGTCAACCGTCTCGGGCTTCCCGTCGATCGTCTCGGTGTGGCGACCCCGACGCGCTCGAAACCGCGGTCCGTGTTTCGCGACGAGATCCGCGAGCAGTCTGCCTCCCGATCGGCGCCTGAACGATCGGGTACTCGATCTCGAGGGTCGAACAGAGCGGCGTCTGTAGCGCCGGTTCTCCGCTCTCGCTCATGCCCGGTGCTTCTCCTTCGTAAGCACCCGCACGTTCTCGATTCCGGTGTCGGGATACTGCCCCTCGTCGTCCTTTTCGATCGCCTTGACCATGTCCCAGACGACGTTCAGGCCGGTGGTGACGCCCTCGAGGGCCTCCATTTCACATCCCGTCTTGCCGGTGGTTTCGACCGCGACCTGTAGCTCGATCCGAGCGTCACCGAGCGAAAAGTCGGTGTCGACGTTCGTGATCGGGATCTGGTGACACATCGGGATCGTCTCCCAGGTGTGCTTGACGGCCTGAATCGCGCCGACGCGGGCGGTCGCGAGCACGTCGCCCTTGCCGACTTCGTCGTCTCGAATCGCTGCGATCGTCGACGGCTGGAGGCGGATCTCCCCGGCCGCGACCGCGCGGCGTTCGCTGTCGGGCTTGTCGCCGACGTCGACCATCTGGACGTCGCCCTCGTCCGTCGTGTGCGTGAGGTCGTCTGCTCCCGACGCGTCGTCGTCCTCACTCATCCGAATCACCCCACAGGGCCGCGGGGAGTTCGTCCAACATATCGGACGCGAGGAAGCCGTGCTCGTCCCCCTCGGCCAGCCGCTCGCCCGCGAGGCCGTTGACGTGTGCGGCCGCGGCGGCCGCGTCGAGCGGCTCGGCACTCTCGAGCAACGCGGCAACGAGGCCCGCGAGCGTGTCGCCGGTCCCGCCGACTTTCATCCCGACGGTGCCGGATCGGCTGATTCGGGTTCGCTCGCCGTCAGTGACGACGTCGGCGGCACCCTTCGCGAGGACGACGTGTCCTAACTCGGCCGCGAACGCCTCGATTTCGTCGGCCGCCGCGGCCAGGTCGTCCGTGTCCGGACCGCCCATCCTCGCTAGTTCGCCTCGGTTGGGCGTACAGACCAGCGTCGCGTCCGTCTCGAGTTCCGGCACGACCTCGAGCGCGTCCGCGTCGACGACCGCCCGGCCGGTATAGGACTCGAAGAACTGCTGGACGGCCTCGAGCGTCTCGTCGGCGGTGCCGATACCGGGACCGATAACGACGACGTTGTCGTATCGCTCGGCCGTCTCGAGCAGGTCGTCGGCTACCTCGGGTGTGAGCAGTTCGCTGTCGTAGGACTGGACGATGAGGTCCTCGCTGTAGCCCTGAATCTCGCCGGCGACGGAGTCGGGCGCCGCGACGAAGGAGAGCTCCGCGCCGGCCCGCAGCGCGGCCTGGGCAGCGAGCGCCGGCGCACCGGTGTAGGGTCCGCCGCCGATGATGTAGGGCCGTCCCTCGCGGTTGTCGGGGCGAGCGAGGCGAACGTCGCCGGGGCCGACGAACCGCTCCGCCGCGGCCGGGATGCCGATGTCCGCGACGGTAACCGCGGCGTCGAGGGCCTCGAGCCCCGGCTTCGCGTCGTGGAACGTGACCACGTGATCGGCTTCGACGCCGTTGTCCGCGTGGTCGCCCGCGTCGGCGTCGAAACCTGACGGGACGTCGACCGCGACGACCGTCGCGTCGGTCTCGTTGATCGCTGCGGACGCGGTCGCTGCAGGCTCCCGAAGCTCGCCGCTGATTCCGGTCCCGAGCATCGCGTCGACGACGACGTCCGCCTCCGGGAGATCGAACCCGCTCGAGTCGGTCACCGCTCGCGTGTCGTAGTCGGCTTTCTCGAGGGCCTTCCAGTTCTCGCGGGCGATCTCGGTCCCGATCAGCTCCGCGCGGCCGAGCAACAGGGTCGTGACGTCGTACTCGTCCAGGAAGCGAGCGGCCACGAAGGCGTCGCCGCCGTTGTTGCCGCGGCCGGCGACGACGACGACGCGAGCGCCCGGGTCGGCGATTGCTCGGATCTCGCGGGCGACTGCGTGCCCGCTCGACTCCATCAACTGCTTTCGCGGTACGCCCAGCGCCGCGGCGTTTTCGTCGACGGCGGCCATTCGCTCGCCTGTAATCATGCGCGAGGGTTCGACCGGCCGACCGTTGAAGATTGCGGACGATACGCTCAATCCGTCGTAGCCCTAACTGCCGCCATGAACGTCTTCTGGCTCGACGAGGATCCGCGGCTCGCCGCGCGCTATCACTGCGACCAGCACGTGAACAAGCTGTTGCTCGAGGCCGCGCAAGTGCTGTGTACCGCGGCCCGAGAGAACGGCTACGAGGCGGACTTTCTCTACGGATCGACCCACGTCAACCACCCCGTGACCAAGTGGGCGACGGAATCGCGTGCCAACTGGCTCCGGCTTCGGGACCACGCCGACGCCCTCAACGCGGAGTTCGTGGGCCGCTACGACAAAGCGGACGATCACGCGAGCTGGACGGTTATCGACCGCATCGATCCCGATCGCATCGCGTTCCCGTCCGAGGAACCGACGCCGCGCCCGCAGGCGATGCCCGACGAGTACAAACGACCCGACGACCCGGTTACCGCGTATCGGGCGTACTACGCCGGGGAGAAAGCCGACTGGGCGGAGTGGAACCATACGGAAGAACCGCCGTGGCTCGAGGCCCGACTGGCCGCACTCGACTGAAGGGACCGATTCGAAATCGCTTATCTCGCCGGGATGGCCGGCTCAAGTGTCCGTCCCCGAGGTCTCCGCGGATAGTTCGCGTCGTGCGAACCCACCACGATAACGATTATTGATTTCTAATTCCAAAACTATATTTACGAATATATAAATCCGCTCGGTCCCGAGACGGTACATGCAACGGAGCGAACACAGCGAGTTTTTCGAGGCCGATCCGATCCGACAGCCCGACGTTGAGGTATACATGCCCGGGACGCCGACCCGGTCGTTCCTGGAATACATCGAGGTGGCCGCCCACGTACTGTTTCGATAGCCGTCTTCACAGTCCGATGACTGTCTTCGTAGCGCGTCACCGCTGAACGGTGAGCGCGAGGACTCCCTACCTTTCGAGTACCGAACTGAAGCGGGCCACTTCGTCCGAGTCGACCCGATATCGCTGTCTCGAGCCGGTGCGCTCGACTCGACGTCTCGATTCCGGACGCGATCGTCTCAATACCGGATCTCGAACCCGTCCTCGCCCTGTGGTTCCCCGTACTCCGCTTCGACGTCGTCGACCTGGGCCGCGGGACTGCCCGTGTGACACCACTCGACCATTGACTCGACAACGTCCTCGGGCCCTTCGAAGACCGCTTCGACGCGACCGTCCTCGAGGTTCTTCACCCAGCCGTCGACGCCCTTCTCTCGGGCCGTATCGCGGGTAGTTGCGCGATAGTAGACGCCCTGTACCGTGCCCGAGACGGAGACGTGTGCGCGGGTTCGGTCTGCCATGTGCGAGCACTCGACGGCAACGGACAAAAATCCGGCTCCGTCGGCCCGACGGCGATCGGTACAGTTCGATCTCGAGCGGGATGGTTTCGAGACCGACTCCTTCGAATTCCGGCGGAAAGCGACAAGCCGAGGTACCTCGAGCCCGTACGTCGTTCCAGTGACGGTACGGCATCGAGACGGAATCCATTTCGAAGATCAGACCGGCGAACCACGGGTGGTCGCCGACGCCCGGAGCGCTGCCGGTACGGTCAACGTGGTGAGCCACGCCCACGCGGATCACACGTTTCGCGCGACGCCGGAAACCGTCGTCTGCTCGCCCGAAACGGCT
The DNA here is from genome assembly GCF_020405205.1 of Natrinema salinisoli. Classification (NCBI taxonomy): domain Archaea; kingdom Methanobacteriati; phylum Methanobacteriota; class Halobacteria; order Halobacteriales; family Natrialbaceae; genus Natrinema; species Natrinema salinisoli. The sequence continues at coordinate 1,711,442 of NZ_CP084469.1, forward strand.
GCGATTGCCAAGGCCCGAACGGGATCCGGCTTCGAGTACGCGGAACGGGCTCCCGGCATCGAACTCGTCCCCGCCGGCCACGTCGTCGGCTCGCGGGCGGCGATCATCGACCTCGCAGACGCGACCGAGGGGTCACTCTCAGGCCACTACTGCTACACCGGTGACTTCTCCATTCGGGATCGGTGCTACCTCGAGGGGTTCGATCCTCACGCGGTCGACGCGGACGCGCTGATCATGGAGACGACGTACGGCTTGCCGAAGTACCGACTTTCCGCACAGGACGAGCTCGAGGCCGCGATTTCCGACTGGCTGTGCAACAACGACGACCGGCCGCTCTTTCTGTTCGGCTACTCGCTGGGTCGCTCCCAGAAACTCCAGTGGCTTGCTGGCGAGGCGACGAGCGGTCGCGAGATCCTGGTTTCCGAGTCGATTCGCGACGTCAACCGAGCCATCGAAGCGGCGACCGACCTCCAGTTCCCGGGCGAGCGCTACGACTCGCTTCGCCGGCTGACCGACGAGATCGTGGTCCTCCCGTCGAATCAGGCCCGGGCGGACTGGGTCGAGACGGCCGTAGAGCGCGAGGACGGACTGAAGGCGGGCTTTTCGGGCTGGGCCGTCGACGATTCCTTCCGCTATCGGGGCGGCTACGACGTCACGTTCCCGCTCACGGATCACTGTGATTTCGACGAACTGCTCGAGACGGTCCGCGCCATCGACCCCGAGATCGTCTACACGACCCACGGGTTCGACGAGGCGTTCGCGGACGTCCTCGCGACGGAGCACGGCTATCGGGCACAGCCCCTGAAGCGAAACCAGACTACGCTCGAGGAATTCCGCTAATGGGCATCATCGACCGCTTCGAAGAGGAATACCTGGCCGTCTCGAGCGAGCGCGCGTCGGTACGGGAGCTCCTCGAGTTGTTCGTCGGAGCGGTGTTGTTCGTCCTCGGCGCGAGCGCACTGGCCTATTACCTGCTCGGCCGGTGGATCGCACTCTGGATCGCCGCGGCCCTCGTCGTCGTCTTCGGCATCACGCTCCTCTCGCAAGCCTACTGGGCCGTGACCGGTCGCGAGGATTACGAGCGATGATACGGTCACCTCCCGGTTGGAATCGGTTCACGGGCTCGAGAAGCAGTTCTCACGCTCGAGAGGGCATCGACGTCCGGCCCGCACTCACGCTGATTCTTCGTAGCGGCGAGCGCCGAGGATCATTCGGGCAGTGAGTCCAACGACTCCCACGATGAACACGACCCACATGGCGTCGGCGCCGTCGAAGACGCTCGTGTACTCGATCAGTGCGACGACCAAGATGAGCACCGCGACGTACAGCGTATTCGTTCCGATAAAATCAGCCAGTCCCTCTTCGTCGGCGACCCGGTCCGAGTCATAGCCCGCAATCAATCGAACCATCCCGAAATACTTTATTAGGACACCGAGCGCTCCGACGAAGGCTGCAGCCCCGATCAGCGAGATGACTGAGCCGCTTGCCATACGAAATACGTGACAACCTATTCACAAAGCTGTTCCGAGCGACTCGGAGCGGCCGGCGAACGGGACCCTCAATCGCCGGTTCGCAGGTGGTGAAAGATGTATGTCTGAGCGTACCCCGCATACTCCCCGCCGAGTCGTTCGCGAATCGCTCGAGAGGTGTCGGCGTACGAGCCGCGATCGCAGTCCGGATAGTGCTCCTCGATCGCCGATTTGATCCACGTGTCGAGCGGGACTGCCTCGTCGAAGCCCAGCGAGAAGAGGAGGACGCAGTCAGCCACTTTGTCGCCGACGCCGACGAACTGCGTCAGGTACTCCCGCGCCGTCTCGTACTCGAGATCACGCGCTTCCTCCGGGTGAGCCTCGCCGCCGGCGACCATCTCGGCGGTTCGAACGACGTAGGGCGCGCGGTATCCCAGCCCGAGCTCGCGGAGTTCGGCTTCTGTCGCGGTTGCGAGTTGCGCCGGCGTCGGGAACGCGTGGTAGGTCTCGTCCTCGAACGTGAACTCGTCTCCGTACTCGCGGGCCAGCGTCGAGACCATGGTGTGGATGCGACTGACACGCATCTGGGCCGAGCAGATGAACGAGATCAGCGTCCCGAAGGGTGGATCCTGCACGAGCCGCATCCCGCGGTGGGCCTCGTAGGCTTCCCGGAGCAGCTGATCGTCCGGCCCGGCTGCGACTATCGCCTCGAGGTCGTCGTCCAGGCGTAACAGTTGTCGGACGACCGGTTCGGCGTCGGTCGTCGATTCCCACTCGAGAACGCCGTCGCGGGTTCGAACCCGGATCACATCTCTCTCGACGAACGTCGAATACCAGGCGTCGGGAGCCGGCGCGCCGCCGTACATCTCGCCGTCCTCGCGACGCCAGAGGTAGCTCTGACCGCTTTCGAGAGTACGATACAGGTCGAGTCCGCCGGCGAGGTCGTCGATTGGGATGGTCCCCGTCTCCATTCGTTCGAGCCTTTGAGGGCTCGGCTATCTGCCTTTCGGACCGGTGGGCGATGTGCCACGCCCTGTGCCATCGACCAGTGGCCAGCCCGCACAGTCGTTGACCACCCGCAGTGAGGCGAACCTTCTTACTGGAGGCGATACAACAGCTACGTATGGATTGCAGGGTCGTCGTCGAAGCTGCCGTGCCGGTATTCGACGTTGAAACGGAAGACGAGGCGATCCGTATCGCCATCTCGAAGACGGGCGAGATGTTGAACCCTGACCTCAATTACGTCGAGATCAACATGGGCGAGCGTACCTCCCCATCGGGAGAAGAGCTCCCCCCCGCGTTCATCGCGGCCGACGAAGCGCTCGTCGCGCTCGAACTGGAGATGACCGTCTTCAACGTCGAGCGCGAGGAACACGCCTCGCGGATCGCACGGAAGGAGATCGGACAGCTTCTCGAGAACATCCCGCTCGAGGTCATACAGGTCGACGTCCTCGAAGATGAGGACGGCGAGGAGTCGACCGAAACCGACGGCGAATCGTCCGACAGCGAGCAGACGGATCAAACCGAGACGACCAGCGCTTCGGCGGCCGACGAAACTGGCGACGCGGACGACGAGGAGATCCTTCCCGAGTTCGAGGACCTCGTCGAATAGGACACGGACCAGTCGGGAGATCTCGCGATCGGATCGGTCGTTCGATTCCGATCGTCCGATTCGAAACGCCGAGTAGCTGTGCGGGACGAAGACCGAAGCCGAAAGCGACGGTGCGTTTCCATCTCAACGAACGATTATTCTGAGACAACGATCTGCAAGCCTGCGATCGACTGACTAATTAGGTCTGTAGCGTTCAATCTATATGTATCAGTGAACGGTCTTGCCAGTCGGTGACTGGGTGATCTGAGGACGCGACGAGATTCTCAGTCTGCGGTTGCGGCGACTGCTTCCTGCTCCCCTTCCCGCATGTTCGTCGTGATTCCCTCAGCGATCGCAAAAACAGCGGCCTTGTGGTCGGTTTTCGACTTGTGAATCGATGTCGGCCGAATCCCGAGCGATTCGTATTCACCGAGGTCGATCTGACAATTGTCCCACTCTGCGCACTGATTCGATACCTCCGCGAGAAGACCGTGAAGGTGAATGAGCTCCTGTTTCTTCATAACCATCCGGTCCTACCCACCGCAGGGTTATATTATTATCTTGAGTCGCGTTAACACACAGCCCGTGTTGACCGTACGGATTATCACGGAACGAGGGGGTTCGAATGGAGTCCCTACGTGATTGAAATCGAATGCCTCCGTCGGGGTAGGACCCAGTTAGTTAGAGTAATAACTCCTTTCGATCAAGTTTCGGGTACGTTGTGTTCGGAGAGTTAAACCGTGACTACTGCCGGAAAGACAGTTGTACGGCCGGTGTTATTATGTTTGAGTGACATTATAGTCAACGCCGTCCTATCCGAGCTGTTTCAACGTCTGCAGATCGCGATCCGTCCGCATGAACTCGGCCGTCCGACGGGATGCGTGGCAGTTCGGACAGTGGAACATCTTGGCGGCCGCAGGAAGTTCGTCCGGAGAAGTCTGCCAGTCTTTCGTACATTCTGGACACAGCAGTTGGACGGTCGTTCTGTCCATGGCATACTCTTTCACATGAGTATTGATAAACGTTGTCGCAGTTCTACAGACCCAAAAAGACCACCCGCGTCAGCGCGACGCGACAGATGACAGCCGTCGAACCCCGTTATGCGGGGGCAGCCGTATCCGAGGCCTCGAGCAGCTCCTTGTACCGGTTTCGGATAGTCACTTCGGAGATGCTGGCGACTTCGCTGACTTCGTTCTGGGTGACCTTCTCGTTGGTCAAGAGCGCGGCGGCGTACACCGCTGCCGCGGCGAGGCCGACCGGCGACTTGCCGCTGTGGACGCCTTCCTGACGGGCCGACTCGAGCAGTTCGCGGGCCATTCGCTCGGTCTCGTCGGAGAGGTCGAGGTCGCTGACGAACCGCGGCACGTAATGTTCGGGGTCGGCCGGCTTGACCTCGAGGCCGAGCTCCCGGATGATGTAGCGGTACGTGCGGGTCAGTTCCATCTTCTCGACGCGGGAGACGGCCGAAATCTCGTCGAGGCTTCGCGGCGTGCCGGCCTGTCGGGCGGCGGCGTACAGCGAGGACGTCGCGACGCCCTCGATGGAGCGGCCCGGCAGCAGGTCTTCCTCGAGCGCGCGGCGGTAGATGACCGACGCAGTTTCTCGGACGTTCTCTGGGAGGCCAAGCGCGGAAGCCATCCGGTCGATCTCACCGAGCGCCTGCTTGAGGTTGCGCTCTTTGGAGTCGCGGGTGCGGAAGCGCTCGTTCCAGGTGCGCAGGCGCTGCATCTTCTGGCGCTGGCGGCTCGAGAGCGAGCGGCCGTAGGCGTCCTTGTCCTGCCAGCCGATGTTCGTCGAGAGTCCCTGGTCGTGCATCATGTTGGTCGTGGGTGCACCGACGCGGGACTTCTCGTCCTTCTCGGCGGAGTCGAAGGCACGCCATTCGGGGCCGCGGTCGATCTCGTCTTCCTCGACGACCAGTCCACAGTCCGTACAGACCGTTTCGGCGTGCTCGTCGTCCGAGATCAGTCGACCGCCACACTCCGGGCAGTGTTCCTGTTCGGACGATACTGCCGTGCTTTCGTCTTCCGTCTCTGTCTCCTTCTCGTTCGTATATGTTCGGATGCTTGTATCTGTCATGGTGTATCGGGTGGGTTACTCGGGGCTCCCGGGTGGGGTAATCCAGAAGAAACCCGGTCGCCTCAGCTAACATAGGGTAAGGCCGAAAGCCATATAAAGGTTTCGCCTACTTTATAAACTAACTGGATTTGCTATTATATAGGTTCCGGTTATATATTCATTAATCGTTTACGACTTGGCGGAGTTCGGAGCCGCCTCGATACGCAGCGACGTTCACTCGACGGTGAAGAGATGACCGTCCTGCGGGACGTCGAATAGCCCGACTCGAGCACCGGCGTCGAGCCACGCGTGCCCGTACGAAAACGACGCGAGTGCGTTGACGAGGTCACCCTGTTCTTGGAAGTGATTGCCGTCCTCCAGGTAGGACGCCGCCATCTCGTAGCAGTCCGCGGCCGCGTCCGCCATCGGCGTCCCCTCGGGCGGGGCGATCGTCGCCGCCTCGAGCGCCTCGGTGAGCAGTTCTCCGTAGCGGTTCGTCTTCTCCTCGAGATCGGCGGCCATGGTCGGTCCTCGTCGCTCGAGTCCGTAAGTGCGTCGTCTCAGCTGCGCAGCTGATTCGTCACTGCGAGCGGAGCGGGTCACCGGTCGAATTTCGATCGACCGATCGCGTCTTAGTCGACGCGTCGGGCGATCGCTGCTGCGGCGAGCAGGGCGACGAGTGCTGCGGTGATACCGAAGCCGGGCACGCTATCGCCCGACTCCTCGGCCATCTCGCCGTCGCCATCCTGGTCGCTCATTTCGTTACTTCCGTCTTCACCGTCCATCGAGTCGCCGTCGTCCATGCCGTCCGTATCGTCACCCTCGACCGTGACGCTGGCGGACGCCATGACCGGTCCCCCAGCAGCCGCGTAGGGACCGTCGGCTCCACCCTCGCTCTCGAGGAAATCGTACTCCTCGTCGGCGTCGGTATCCTGATGCGCCATCGCGAAGACGTCGGCGTCAGCCGTCACCGGATCGTCCAACGTGATCTCGACGTCCTCGTGCGTGCCGGGTCCGAGGTACGCGCTCGTGCCGCGAACGCTGTCGAAGACCGCGCCGTCGGCGAGCGTGCTGTCGTGAACCGTCACGAACCCGCCGTCGTGGAGCGTCACCGATTCGACGGTGATCGTCTCGCCGTCACCCTCCTGATCCATCGCATCGACCGTCGCCGGAACGGTCAGCTTGGCCGTGTCCACGACGGCCTCACCGTTCGCAGTGTACGGACCGTCGTCCTCACCCTCGCTCGCGGCGAAGTCGTATGCCTCGTTGTCGTTCGTATCCTGATGCGCCATCGGCACGACCGTCTGGCTGTCCGTCAGGCGCTCGTCGAACGTGATCTCGACGTCCTCGTGCGTGCCGGCCTCGAGGTACTCGCTCGTGCCGACGACGCTCCCGAAGACGTTTCCGCCGAACAGGCTGGCGTCGTGAACCGTCACGAAGCCGCCCTCGGAGAGATCGACCCGATCGATCGTCATCGTCGTGCCGTCCGACGACTGTGCCGAGGCGGACACGGCGGCCGAAACCGTCACGTCACCGTCGTCCATCACGATGTCGCCGTCAGTCGTGTACGGGCCGTCCTCCTCGCCCTCGCTGGCGGGGAAGTCGTATTTGTTGTTGTCGTTCGTGTCCTGGTGCGCCATTCCGAACAGCGCGCCGTCCTCCTCGAGTTCGTCGTCGAGGCGGATCACGACGTCGCGGTGCAGTCCCGGCTCGAGGTACTCGCTCGTGCCGCGGATGCTCTCGAACACCGCGCCGTCCGCGATGGTGCTGTCGTGCATCGTGACGAAGCCGCCTTCGGGGACGTAGACTTCGTCCACGACCACGGAGCTGCCGCCGGAGGACTGGTTCGCGAACGAAACGGTCGCGTCGTCGCTCACTGTCACGTCAGTCGGTGCCATCACCGGGTCGCCGTTCGCGTTCGCGTACGGCCCGTCGTCGGCTCCCTCGCTCGTCGCGAAGTCGTACGTCTCGTTGTCGTTCGAATCCCGGTGTGCCATCGGGTACACCGTCTCGTCGCCCTCGAGGGGCTCGTCGAGCGTTACGCGGACGTTCTCGTGAACGCCGGCCTCGAGGTAGTCGCTCGTGCCGCGGATGCTCTCGAAGACCGCGCCGTCCGCGATCGAACTGTCGTGGACCGTCACGAAGCCGCCCTCCGCGAGCTCGACGCGATCGACGACGACGCTGTCGCCGGTCGTCGGCTGCTCGCTCATCTCGAGGTCGGCCGAGACGGTTACCTCGGCGTCTGCCATCACGATGTCACCGTCGACGGTGTAGGGACCGTCCGCCTCGCCGTTGCTCGAGACGAACGAGTACACTCGGTCGTCGTCGCTATCGGTGTGTGGCATCGCGAACAGCGTGTCGTCCGCCGAGATCTGTTTCTCGAGGTGGACGGTGACGTTCTCGTGCGTGCCGGACTCGAGATACGCGCTCGAGCCGACGACGCTACCGAGCGTCTCACCGTCACCCAGCGAGCTGTCGTGGATCGTCACGAAGCCGCCCTCGGGGAGCGTCACTTCGTCGACGACGACAGTTGATCCGCCCGACGTCTGTGCGTCGAAGGTCACTGCCGCCTGGTCGTCCTGTGCTATCGCAGTCGACGCGTCTGTCGCGCCGACCGCACCCGCCGTCCCGGCCAGCATCGCGCTGACCAAAACGACGGCTCCCATCAGTACTGCGCTGTATTGGCGCATGACCCTCACTGCCCGGAGTACTTAAAAAAGGATTTTCCGAACTCGGACCGCACTCCCGTGGGACTCCGACCGGACTCGGACCCAAATTCGACCCAAAACGTCCGTTCGGAGTCGACGGCCTCCCGCGAAACGAACCGCGCAGGCACAGCAATGTGTAATCACTGCTGTCGCAGTAATCAATGATAGCGTACGGACCGACGCCGAACCGTCGGTATCGGATTCCGAACTATCGTGGAGAACGAAATCGGCAGGAAAACGGAGACACCCTCAGTCGAGGGTGATCCACAGCAGAAAGCTTAGACCGGCCGTCTGCGCGATGTTGATCGCCATCTGGGTCTGCCAGACGATCATCGGAACCAGGGACTCGTTGTGCCACCACGCCGAGAGGTCCGGATCGATCAGGTAGTAGTAGAGAACGAGCGCGTTCTCGAGCAACAGGAACACTGCGAAGACGAGGAGGCCGAGCGTATGCTTCGACTTGAACGTCAGGTAGTTACGGCCCCAAATGTAGCCTAACCCCAGCAGTAACACGACGTTGAGGGCAGTTGCGACCTTCGCAGCGGCGATCCAGAGGCTCATCTGTTCCTCCGTTGGCAACGATATGCGATATACTCTTTCCCAAATTCGTCCATACTTACTCCACCTGCTCGATTATCTGCTCGACTGTTTCCCAATGATGGCGCGTGCGATCCGTCGGCAGGTAAATCGCACCGTAATCGTCGCCGCTCTTCGTCACGATGTCGTTCTCGAGGAGCACGTCGAGATGGTGACGAATCGTCTTGTAATCGAGCTCGAGCGCCTCCGCGAGTTGGTTGGCGTTTCGCGGTTGTTCGTCGAGCGCGTTGAGGATGCGGACGCGGTTCGTGCCGCCGCGAGTGCCGGTCAGCACGTACCACAGTGCCGCCTCCATTACCCGGGGCAACTCACTCGACTGTCTTAAACTATCACGTATGGGGAATCATAACCGCAATCGACGGACGGGACGCTTTTTACTTGGTCCAGAGCCCGCTGGATCGGCGGCCACTGAGGACCGGCCGCCCCCGTGTCGTTTGGAACCGCCACGTGCTCGAATTGAGAACGTCCCGCTCGAGTGTGATCCCAGTGCTGTCCGCTCGAGTGTGCCCTCTCTATCGGGCAGAACGGAGCACAGGGCCGTCGTCGCAACAGGGATCACTTGCTGAGAGCGCAAGGGGTTTAGGGTACTCTACCCTACACCTGATACATGAGCGACCAGCCACGCGTCGAGATATATACCAAAACGGACTGTCCCTATTGTGAGAAGGCCAAGGACCTTTTCGACAGCAAAGATATCGAGTACGAGACGTACAACGTCACCGGCGACGACGACCTCTTCGAGGAGATGGTCGAGCGCGCGGACGGCCGTCAGACCGCCCCCGAAGTGTTCATCGACGACGAACTGATCGGCGGCTGGGACGACACCAGCGCACTCAACGAGACGGGCGAACTCGACGAGAAACTCGGGATCGCCACCGAGGACACCGACGAGATCCTCGAGCACCGGAAACTCATCATCGCCGGCACCGGAATCGCCGGGCTGACCGCCGCGATCTACGCCGGCCGCTCGAACAACGAGCCGCTCGTCATCGAGGGCGACGAACCCGGCGGCCAGCTCACCCTGACCACCGACGTCGCGAACTACCCCGGCTTCCCCGACGGGATCGGCGGCCCGGAGCTGGTCAACAACATGAAAGAGCAGGCCACACAGTTCGGCGCCGAACTGAAAAACGGCATCATCGAGTCCGTCGACGACTCGAGTCGACCGTTCCGCGTCGAACTCACGAACGGCGACGTCTACACTGCCGACGCCGTCATCGCCGCTTCGGGTGCTAGCGCCCGAACCCTCGGCATCCCCGGCGAGGACGAGCTCATGGGCTACGGCCTCTCGACCTGTGCGACCTGTGACGGCGCGTTCTTCCGTGGCGAGGACATGCTCGTCGTCGGCGGCGGCGACGCCGCCATGGAGGAAGCTACCTTCCTCACGAAGTTCGCCGACACCGTCTACATCGCCCACCGCCGCGAGGAATTCCGCGCAGAGGACTACTGGGTCGACCGCGTCCAGGAGAAGGTCGAGGACGGCGAGATCGAAATCATGACGAACACCGAACTGATCGAGATTCACGGCTCCCAGGCGGAGGGCGTCGACCACGTCACCCTCGTCGAAAACGAGCAGGGCCACCCTACCGACCGTCTCGACGACCCCGAAACCGAGGAGTTCGACTTCGACGTCGGGGCCGTCTTCTTCGCGATCGGCCACACCCCCAACACGGGCTACCTCGAGGACACCGGCGTCGAAACGGACGACGAAGGCTACCTCCGGACCAAAGGCGGCGACGGCGGCGACCAGACCGAAACCGACGTCCCCGGCATCTTCGGCGCCGGCGACGTCGTCGACTACCACTACCAGCAGGCCGTGACCGCTGCCGGAATGGGCTCGAAGGCTGCACTCGATGCCGACGAATACCTCGAGGACCTCGAGCGAGCCGACTCGAGTGCGGAGGAAGCGGAGCCAGCGGCGGCAGACGACTGACGACGATTGCGACAGCGGACGAGAGCTGTCGTTCCGAGCGTATCCGATAGTTACGTCTCGTCGTAAGACCTCGTTTTCCAGAAGTCGGTTGTGATTCGACGGCTCTCCAGCCCACCACATGTCACCAGCGATTTCGCTGTGGAATCGATCGGTGATTCGGTAATCCGGAGTACACGATCGCACCGGTATCTATACCGAGAGCACCACCGAGCTACAGCCGAGAATAAGAACGCGTGCTCGAGGAGAAATGTGACGATCCAGTCGATACGGCTGCTGGGTATCGTCGGTTAGCTACAACTCACGACTGCCGTTCGATCGTGGCAAGTTGCCCGAGAGCATTCGGCTGCAGTGTGGTGTACTGGATAGTCTCAAAACAAGGTACCTTTTCGAGTTTGTCGGACGCTTAGTCTCCTACCCTCCGTTTTGGCTGCCGAGTACGGTAGTGATCCCACGTCACCCATCAGACCAACTCGGTCGCTGATACGATGTCGTCGGGTCGGCTATGCCTCGTGACTGAGCGACGCGACGCTGTCGCTGGGTGGTGTAGCGCCCAATAAAAGAAACCGCGGAAATTAGGGCCGGCGTGAGCCGGTGGTTCTACAGCTTAGTTCTGGCGGCGGAGTGCCAGCATTGCTGCGCCGAGCAGCGCGACGAGTGCGACGCCGACACCGAAGCCGGGCGTTCCGTCGGAGCTGCCGTCGTCGGAGCTGCCGTCGTCGGAGCTGCCGTCGTCGGAGCTGCCGTCGTCGGAGCTGCCGTCGTCGGAGCTGCCGTCGTCGGAGGTACCATCGTCGGAGGTATCCTCAGTGGAGACGGTCAGCGTACCGGACTTTTCGGTTTCGCCGTCAACGATCAGTTCCCACTCGTAGTCGCCTTTCTCAGCGCCTTCGAGGAGGGTTGCACCGTCGACGATCGTGTCGCTTGCGCCGCCCTCAAGTTCGAGGGTGTCGTTGTACAGCGTCTCACCGTCGAAGACGAATTCGACGTCTTCGGAGGCACTGAAGTCGTTGACGTTCTCGGCGGAGATCGTACCGGTGACGTCGTCACCAACCACGGGTTCGGCCGGGTCGGTGGAGACGTCGTAGCTGAAGTCCTGCGGTTCGTCGCCTTCGGTCAGCACGGAGTCGACCTCAGCGTTGTCGACACCAGAGGCGGAGGCACGGAGGGTGAACTCGGTGCCTGCCTCGTAGTCACTGAAGTCGAACGTGGTCGAGAACGATCGGTCGCTCTCGGTATCGACGCCGTCGTTCAGGACGAAGTTACCGGAGGATCGGGCTCGCGTGGAGATCTCCGTACCGGGCGCGAGGTTGGTATCTCCCGTCAGGGTAGCGTTCGTGGCCGGGACGCTCTCAACGTTGTCGTCCCATTCGAGGTCGCGCTCTTCCACGGTGAAGCTGGATTCGACTTCCACTTCGTCATCCTCGTCTTCGACGAAGGCGTTCCGGTCGTCTACCGTGAACGTCATGTCGTAGTCATCAGCAGTCAGGTTCTGACCGTAGTGGTCTTCAACCGTGCTGATCTCGAGTCGGAGGTCGCCGTCGTACTCATTGATGTTGAGGATGTTGACGGTGAGGTTGTCCTCTCCACTCGCGGTACTGGTGTTCCAGGTGTGTGCCTCAGCGTTCGCACCGGGATCTGCCTGCTCGATCTCGATGTTGATGCCCGACGCATTGAGTATGCTACTCATGTTGTCGCCGTCGCTTACGCCGTTGGAGTTGAGGTTATCGAACCAGCCCTCAGAGCCGAAGTCCTCGATGGTCACGATCGCGTGATCTTCTTCGGCGATGAGGTCGGTCTCGGTAACCGTTGCTTCTTCGTAGTCCTCAATGCCGACAACGTCATCTGCACCAGGTGCAGTGTTGAGCGTCGGTGCACCGGACTGGCTCTTTTCGGAGAGCGTCAGGAAGGCGCTGTCGCCCTCGTTGACGATCTCTCGATCAGTAGTGTCCCAGCTCTGGCCGACGAGTAGTTCGTAGTCACCGGCACCGAGTGGGGTCGTTATGGGATCAGTGTTTGGCGTGTAGTTGATATACGTATTTTCGATGGAGACATCGTCTTCGTGGACGCTCCATGCATCTTCGTCCCCAGTTTCACCGTTGCTACCGGCAATGACGGTGTTGAACTGGAGCGTAATCTGGTCGTATCCATCGTCGGACTCGTCCTCGAACTGGACGACCGATTCGTAGTTAACCTCTTCGCGGTCGCCGATCTTCACGGCACCGCGATCGGTCTCTTCGAGGTCGACGGTAACGTTGACGACGTCACCGCGCTCGCCAACGTAGCTGCCTTCGGTGAAGGCCGTTTCGACACTGTCGTCACGGACTTCGACCGTTGCGGTGTCTTCGGCAGTCGTGTCGACGGACTCGACGGTGAAGTTGTATTCACCAGCGTCGATGCCCGAGAAGTTCGCGACGAAGTCGCCACGGGCCTGCAGGCCGATGACGTCTTCCTCTGCGTCACTCCCCACGACGTTCTGTCCGTCGGTCGCGAAGATCTGAACGAGATCATCGTGGTCGAGACCGTCCGCGCTCACGTTCGCCTGGAACGTCGGACGACCCGAGTCGATCGCGAGGGTCGTGTTGGCGGAGGTCGCACCGTTGATGTTAGTCACCGATGCGTCGTCGAAGCTCGCGTCAATGTTCTGGACGCGAACGCTGAAGTCGCCTTCTTCGCTGTTGCCTACCTCAAGGTAGTGAGCACCACTTTCGAGGTTGGTCGAGTCAACGACGACGAAGTTTGGTCCAGTCGTAACTTGACTTGAGATCTCTGTCTCATCGACGCCAAAGTCGTCTGCAGCGACGCTGGGGTCATCGTAGACTGTCAGTCCGCGCTGCCAGTCGTCGCTGGCATCAGAGACGTTCTTGTACAGGTCAACTTCAGAATTGCCGTTACCTCCGAGGTCGTAGACGGCAATCTGTCCCTGGTAAACGTTACCAGAGAGGTCGGTTACACTGCTGGCAACGTTCGCACCGGTGCCGTTGCCGTCAGCGTCGTTGGGATATGCAGCTGCTGCACCGGCCATGGACACTACGGAGAGTACCATGAGCGCGGCCAGGATCACTGCACGACCCTTTTTGCGATATGTCGTTTCGTTTGTCATTTATGTTGTATTATCGTTGTATTTCGATTAGTTAGCGATCGATTCACCGGGAGTGCGAGTCATCGTCGGCAACGCATCGGTTCCGACTTCGGGACTCACACCGGGTAGGGGTGTTCCATTCTTTTTAAGCTTTGAGTAATAAGCTTTCTGGAAACATAGTACGCTGATATTATTCGGTAAAAGTCTATTAATCGGGGCCCTGATACCTCTTTCTGCCTCAATAATGTACTGGCATAAGTATCAAGAGAACAACTGCTAGTCGACTGGATCGTCGATATTATTACTACAATATTACTTTAATTATCTCCGATAGTCGGACCGTTTCGGCGATCCGATATCCGAGTTCGAGGTGAGATAGTATTACCTGAGATATAAACTATTGAATTAATAAAATTATAATAAGAAATTAAATGTATTCTAACAGGAGAGCACTACCGCGCGTCTTCTCTCGTGCGCACGGCCGAGTCAAGATAATTAATGAGTTCGGTATGGATATTCGCGAGCCATTCGTCGTCGTCAGTACTCGAGCGCCGCAGCACCGTCCCAATAAACACCGTCTGAAGCGTCTCGGCGACGGCGTCCGGATCGCACTCGAGGAACGCACCGCTATTGATTCCCGCCCGGAGAACCGTTGCGAGTGACTCTTTGAAAATTCGGTCGCTTCTGGTGAAGTGCTCCCGATACTCCGAATCGTGGACCGCACGGGCCCGCAGCTCGAGAATCGTCGTCAGAAATCCGTGCCACTCGTCGTCGACGTCGGTCGCGAACCACCACTCGAGAATCTCCTCGAGTCGCCCTTTCGGGTCGTCGACAGCGTCGTTCCCGAACTCGGATTCGAACTGCTCGAGCAGGTATTCGAGACACGCGAGTACCAGCGCGTCCTTGTTCTCGTAGTGATGATAGACGAGCGATGGACTCTGCTCGAGTTCATCACCGATCGTCTGCATCGTCAAGTCCGCGTAGCCGTGCTCGTTGAGACTCCGGTAAGTCGCCGCCAGAATCTTTTCGCAGGTGTCCGTCGGATCGTCGAAGACGTCACTGGGCACTGTCGTCCACCTCTCGCCTCATCTTCGCTACCGAGTCGGACCACGGGAGGCGTGAATCGGTCGCGAACGCCACTACTGAGTCGTACGGGTTCATTCAGCGATACATCACGCTACGGTGGCATAATCGATTTGATTGAACGTTCATTCAAAGAAGTTATACCGGTGGCGTCCCGCTTGTATTGCAATGAGTGACGGTCAGTTTCTCGAACATGTTTCCCAAGGAATATGGGCGACAGCAACGTCAACAGCGACGTTCGAGTCGAACGCGGGGTGGATTTGGTGAATCAGCGCCGCGGTGTCGCCCTCACACTCGCCGTCGTGACTATCGTCGGAGTCCTCGCTCCCCTCACCGTAACGGCGACGCTGGCACAGCAAGGCGGCGAGTTGACGCGTGGCGAACCGGACCTCGAGCTCGTCGACTCGAACCCGGATGTCACCCCAGGGACGGAGACGACTCTCGAGGTGACCCTCAAAAACAACGGCGATCTGCATACCGGTGCACAGGCTGACCGGGTACTCACGGCTCGCGGTGTGACCGCCGAGATTTCCGACGCCGATCCGTTCGAATCGGCGTCCGGTGAAGTCGCGGTCGGTCCAATTCAGGACGGAGCAATCGGGACGGCCCCACTTTCGATCGAAGTACCGGAAGACGTCGAGCCTGGTACTTACGATGTCCAGGTCGACGTCGAGTACGACTACACCAACCGAGTCTCGGACGCCTCGAGCTCACAACAGCGACTTACGAAGACTCAGACCCTCGATTTCCGTGTAACGGTTCCCGACGAGCCCCGGTTCGACGTCTCGGATGTCACGACCGACGTCGCTCCCGGCGAGAGCGGCGACGTGACGATGGAGATCGAGAACACGGGAGGAAAACCGGCAAATCATACGCGCGCGTCCGCGACCGGGTTCGGAGGCGTGACGATCGACGGCGCAACGAGCCAGATCTCCATTGGCGACCTCGAACCCAACGAATCGACGACGACCACCGTCGAGGCGGCGATCGCCGAGTCGACCAGTGCGACGGACAAGCCCCTCGAGGTATCGTTCACGTACGCGGACAAAGCCGGTATCGATCGGACGACCGACCCCGTTCGAACGACGATGTCACTGACGGCAGCCCAATCGTTCTCGATTCGAAACCTCGAGGACACCCTCGCCGTCGGATACGAGGGAGACGTGACGGGCGAAGTCGTCAACGACGGGCCGGGTCCGATCGACGATGCGGTGCTCGTCGTCGAACCGATGAGCGATTCGCTGTTCGTCGAGGACACCCGGTACGCCCTCCCCGAACTGAAACAGGGCGAAGCCGCCGACTTCCGGTACCCGACCGACGTGAGCGGACAGGCCGACGCGGGAGCGCGCCAGCTGCGCTTTACCGTCGAATACACCGGCAACGGCGATGCGACGCTCCAAGACGGTCCGATCTCCGAGCGAGTCGTCGTCGACGCCCGGACCGACGAGTTCTCGGTCAGCGACGACGGCGCGTCGGTCAGGCAGGGCGAAACCAGCGACCTCGTGCTCGAGATCACGAACGAACGCCCGGAGACGCTGTCGAACATCGATGCCAGACTGTACACCGAAGGGGCGCTCGACGCCCCCGACGACGAGGCGTTCGTCAAGGAACTCAAGCCGGGCGAATCGGCCGAGATTCCGTTCGAGATTACGGCCGGATCGGACGCGAGCGTCGAGACGCATCCGGTCGAGCTGGACTTCGAGTACGACACCGAACGCGGAGAGACGGTCCTCTCGGATGTCTATCAGCACCCGATCGAGGTCGAAGCCGGCGAGGACGACGGTGGCGGGTTCTCGTCAATCATCGTCGGGATACTCGGTGCGCTCGCAGTGAGTGGAATCGGCATCGGCCTCTGGGTGCGACAACGCTAACCGATGCCCGACCTCGACGAGATCTGGGACCGTGACGCCTCGGCGGAAACCGAGTCATCCCTCAACAGCCGCCTCAATGCCGTTATTACCGACCATCCCTGGCGGATCGTCCTCGCGTTCGCCGTGATCACCGTGTTGATGATCGGCGGCATGGGAGGTGGCGGCGGACAGCAGGCCGGTACCGACCAGTTCACCGACGGGCTCGAGGAACAGGAGGCCCTCGAGGACATGCAGGACGACTTCCAGCGGCAGGGTCGCGACGGCGGCGGCTCGACCGCGAACCTGTTCATCACCGACGAGCGAAACACCCTGTCGAAGGAGAGCCTCCTCCGGATGCTCGAGTTTCAGGAGCGTGCCGAAACCGAAGACGGGCTCAGAGTCACGTCGTCGACGAGCCCGGCGTCACTGGTCGCCCAGCAACTCGATCCGGAGGCGGAAACGCCCGAGGAGCAGCGGCGCGTTCTCGAGCGGACCTCGCAACGACAGTTAGAATCAGCGATCGCGGATGCCGACGAGACTGCAGGATTGCCGGTGAGCACGGACTTCACCCGGGAATCGGCACAGGCGGACGTCGCTCAGATCGCGGTTACCTACGATACGCCACCGAACGCTGATACGGACGACAGGGCCGAATTGCAGACTGGAACGGCCGAGCTGGCCGACGAGATCGACGGCTACGAGACGGGCGAGAACGTCGAGGTGTTCGGCGACGCGATCATCGAGCAGGAGACGCTCCAACTGCTTGGAGACACTGCGATCGTCGTCTTCCCGGCCGCGCTCGTGTTAATCATGTTCTTCTTGCTGGTCGCATATCGGGACCCGATCGACCTCACGTTGGGGCTGATCGCGCTGGTGATGACGATGATCTGGACGTTCGGGTTCATGGGCTACGCGGGGATTCCGTTCTCGGATTCGCTGATTACGGTGTTCCCGCTGTTGCTCGCCGTCGGAATCGACTTCGGCATCCACATCATCAATCGGTATCGCGAGGAACGAGCGGCAGGAGCGGCGATCGGCGACGCGATGGGCATCACGACGAGACAGCTCTCGGGGGCGTTCCTGATCGTCACGATAACGACCGTCATCGGGTTCGCCGCGAACCTGACGAGCTCGCTGTCGCAACTCCGGGACTTCGGTATCGTCGCCGCCGTCGGCATCATCTTCACGTTCCTCATCTTCGGCGTGTTCCTGCCCGCCGGGAAGGTCGGACTGGATCGATTACGGGCGGGGACTCGAATTCCGAACTTCGGCACGAGCCCGCTCGGAAACGAGGATTCGATACTCGGTCGGATCCTGCCCGTAGGAACGAAAGCCGCACGGATCGCTCCGGTAATCGTCCTCGTGAGCGCGCTCGTCTTCGGCGCCGCAGCGGCCGGCTACGGAACCGGCGTCGACACGGAGTTCTCCCAGGAGGCGTTCTTCCCGGATGAAGATCGGATCGCCCAGTACGAACGCCTCCCCGAACCGTTCGCACCCAGCGAGTACACGTTCATGACCGTGCTCGAGTACCTCGAGGAAGACTTCGATCAGGGATTCGTGGGGTCGGTGACGGTCTACGTCGACGATCCCGACGTGCGATCGGACGCCGCCTTCCGCGAGGTCGACCGCGCGATCACGAATCCCCCCGACGCGTTCGTCCAGAGCGACCGGCGTGCGGACGCCGACAGCATCATCAGCGTCATGGAGCGACGCGAGGAAACCGACCCCGAGTTCGCGGCGACGGTCACGCGAACCGACTCGAACAACGACGGCTTGCCGGATCGAGACGTCGATCGGGTCTACGACGAGCTGCTCGAGGAGGACAACGCGCGGCAGTACGTCACGAGCGATCGGAGCGCGACCCGGATCGTGTATCAGGTCGACGTCGACGCCGACCAGACCGAGGCGACGAACGCCGCCGAGGAGGTCGCCGAGGGGATGAACATGGACGCGACGGCGACGGGTAGTCTGGTGGTCAACCAGGCCGTCATCGACCGCATCAGCGAGTCGGCGATCAGGAGCCTGATCGTCGCCTTCGTTCTCACCGCGATCTTCCTGATGCTCTCTTACTGGTGGCTCGAGGGGCGGATGATCTACGGCGTGATCAACCTCGTTCCGGTCCTCGTCACCGTCGCGATGCTCGCCGCGTCGATGCGCCTCTTCGACGTGCCGCTCTCGCCGTTCAACGCCCCCATCCTGTCGGTCTCGATCGGCCTCGGCGTCGACTACACGGTGCACTTCATGCACCGGTTCGTCGACGAGTACGAGTCGGGGGCCGACGTGCACCAGGCGCTGGCGGTCACGGTTCGCGGAACCGGCGGTGCCCTGACCGGCAGTATGCTCACGACCGTCTGCGGACTCGGCGTGTTGTACCTCGCCTTGATCCCGCTGATCATGGAGTTCGGACTCCTGCTCGCGCTGGGGGTCTTCTACGCCTACCTCACGTCGATCCTCCTGCTCCCGTCGACGATCGTCGTCTGGGATCGCCTCGAGCGGCGGTTCGGTCCGATCGGTGACGTTCGGTGGCGGGCGGCTGCTCGGTCTCTGACTGGAAGACGGTAGACTGTCTCGGCCAATCAGTTGTCTAATTACGTGTTCTTCCGTCGTTCTACCCCGTTCTGGTAGACGGATGTGACGGGTCCCGTTACCGTGGCGAATCGGCTCGTTCGTCGAGCGGATCCGAATCGACCCTGACGGAGGCGTACACACGTTCGGCCCACTCGCGTGCGATCGGTTCGTCAGTATCGACGAACACCTGCATGAGCCCCGTCGCCTCGTCGTACCCTCCGATCCCGACGTGGTCATCAAAAATTGCGAGCCCATACGGGAGAGTGCCGAGCGTTCGGAGCGCGAGATGTCCATCCTCGATCGCCTTCTGGGCACGCTCGGGGTACATCTCGAAGAGCTTCTCGGCGCTACTGGGTAAGTAGATGATTTCCGTGTCGGTGTCCTCGAACAATTGTCTGTGGAACTCGCCCAGGGCGAGCGGTGCCATGTGGGTCGTGTTGAATCCTCGAAACGTCTCCGACTTCCGGACGAGTGCCATGAACCGCTCGACGGGACGGTAGGGGTCGTCCGGTTCCGCGACGGTGATCGTCGAGTCTATGAACGGTTCGAGGACGAAGTCCCGATGATCGTCACAGATTGCATCGAGGAGGGGCGTTAGTCTATGTGCGGTCCGTACGTTCGCCTCGAACCGGAGTATCTCCTCTGCGATGACCGTGCCGCGCCAGGTCAGCTGAAATCTCCCGTCGACCTTCTCGACGAATTCCTGCTCGCCGAGCCACTGTATGTAGCGGTGGCTCGTCGCTCGTGAGATGGCGAGTCGTTCTTCGATCTCTCTGCGGTCGAGCGATTCCTGCAGGAGCGCTTCGAGGACGGGGCCGTGCCGGACGATGTCGCCGAGGAGCTCCGTGTCGACGCGGTCGCCCGCAGCTTCCAGCCGCTCGCCGAGATAGCGGCGATTCCGCTCGTTTTCCAGGATCGCCTCGAGGACTGGCGACCCAGGTGGCGGACGGCCGTCGTCATGCAGTTGGTCGTCTCGGTCAGGCACCATGGCACTCACTCACTATACAGAGGGTATCGCAGATAGTAAGTCTATCTCGCACACGATTTGAAACCCGTCTCACCGCCTGAAGCGGGACTTTCTCCATCGAACGCTGCTCGATAGGTGAGGCCAACAGCCGTGCCGTCGTTCAGTTTGGTATGGAACGACACACCATTCCCGGCGAAAAGATCGAACGGTTCGACGCGGGATTCCACGGCGACTTGATTCGTGCAGGCGACGCCGACTACGACGGCGCCCGCGCGATATGGAACGGGATGGTCGACAAGCGTCCGGCCCTGATCGCTCGGTGTCGAGGCGTCGCTGACGTCATCACCGCGGTGAACTTCGCGCGCGAAAACGAACTCGGAGTCGCGGTACGCGGTGGCGGCCACAACGTTGCCGGGACCGCCGTCTGCGACGACGGACTCGTTATCGACCTCTCCGAGATGCGGAGCGTGCGCGTGGACCCTGACACACCTACTGCGTGGGTCCAGGCGGGTGCCACGTGGGCGGACGTGGACCACGAAACCCAGGCGTTCGGGCTGGCGACGCCCGGCGGCCTCGTCTCGGAGACGGGTGTCGCAGGACTGACGCTCGGTGGCGGGCTCAGTCACTTCCGCTGCAAGTACGGCTTGACCTGTGACAACCTCGTATCCGTAGACCTGGTCACGGCCGACGGCGACTACCTGACCGCCAGCGAGGACGAGCGCGAGGAGCTCTTCTGGGGGTTGCGCGGTGGTGGCGGCAACTTCGGCGTCGTCACCGGCTTCGAGTTCGACCTCCACACCGTCGGACCCGAGGTGGCGATGTGTTTGGTGTTCTATTCGGGAGATCGAATGGCCGAGCGTCTACGAGCCTACCGCGAATACGTCGCATCCGCACCCGAGGAAGTCAGCACGCTCACCTTGTCGGGCGTGATGCCCGACGCGGAACTCTTCCCAGCGGATGCGGTCGACGAAACCAAGATCGCAATCGCGGGCTGTTATGCGGGATCGATAGCGGACGGCGAGCGTGCGCTGATGCCCCTTCGGGAGTTCGGCGAGCCGATCGCCGATTTCAGCGGGACAATGCCGTACGTGGAATTGCAGCGACTCTTCGACGAGGACTACCCCGACGGCATGCGCTACTACTGGAAGTCGCTGTATCTCGACGGCCTGTCGGAGTCCGCCATCGATCGCATCACCTACTGGACCGGTGTGGCTCCCTCGCCGCTGTCGACGGTCGACGTTTGGCAGTTAGGTGGCGCGATCGAGCAGGTCGACGCCGAGGACAGTGCGTTCGTGGGCCGGCACGCTCCCTTCCTGCTGGGCGTCGAAGCTAACTGGGAGCGGCCGGAGAACGACGATGCCAACGTCGAGTGGGTGCGTGACTGTCTCGAGGACATGCGCCAGTTCTCGGACGGTTCGGTCTACCTGAACTTCCCGGGATTCCTCGAAGGGGGTGAGGACATGATGCGGACCACGTTCGGGTCGAAATACGACCGACTGGTCGCACTGAAGGACAGGTACGATCCGACGAATCTCTTCAGCCGGAATCAGAACATAACGCCGTCCGGGGCCGTGCAAACCGACGGTGGGGATAGCACCGATGAGTGAACTCGAGCGCGAAACGATAGGAGCCCCCCGGCGACCGTCGACCGCCCGCGTCGTGTTCGTGAGTTCACTCTGGGTTTCGGTCGGCGTTCTACTGGTCGCAGCTGCGATTCCCCTCACGCGCGATACGCTCCCAGTACAGAGTGGAACTGTACAGGCAATGACCGTCGTTGGCGTCGTTCTCGCCGAGGCTATCGTGTTGCACGTCGGTTACGGTGCTCTCGTAGCATTCGTCGAGCCGCCGATTCGAGAGTTACTCGATGGAGACTCCGCATGGAACTCCTCGGATTGAGCCTCGTATCGATCGCCGTCTTCGTCGGATTCGGGTTGCTAGTCGGTGTTCTGTTCGGGTTCTTCGGGATGGGTGGGTCGTTCCTCGTCACGCCAGCGCTGCTCGTCCTCGGCTACCCGACGACAGTGGCAGTCGGGAGCGGACTCGGCTTCGTATTCGGGACCAGTGTCGTGGGCGCGCTCAGTCACCGCACTCACGGTCAGATCGACTACAAGCTCGTCGCGTCGCTGACGGTGGCTATGACCGCCGGGATCGAAGTCGGGAAACGAGCGGTCGTGGTACTGGACGGGTTCGGGTCGGCCGACCTCGTGATCGCCGTCGCGTACATCGGCCTTCTCGCCCTCGTCGGATTGTTCACCCTGCACGATGCGCGCCATGAGGACGACGGTTATCTCGGTGCTGATCTCACCGATCGTGTTCAAACGCTTGACTGT
Organism: Natrinema salinisoli; assembly: GCF_020405205.1. NCBI lineage: Archaea > Methanobacteriati > Methanobacteriota > Halobacteria > Halobacteriales > Natrialbaceae > Natrinema > Natrinema salinisoli. Next base: position 1,733,675 of record NZ_CP084469.1, read on the forward strand.
CCGCCGATGGTGTCGGTAACTGGTGACGTCAGGGTGTCGGTCTGGGTTATCCTGGCTATCGGTGGGGTCGTCGGAACGCTCTCGGGATTCCTCGGTGTCGGTGGTGGATTCCTGCTACTGCCCGCGATGATGTATGGACTCGGCGTTCCCGCTGGAATCGCCGTCGGAACTGACATCCTTCAAATCACCGTGTCAGGTGCGTTCGGCACGTTCGTCTACGCACGTACCGGCGCGGTTTCCCTCCCCGTCGTTGGTTCGCTACTCGTGGGAAGCGCGTTCGGTGCTCGCATCGGTGCCGTAGCATCCGCGCTCGTCCACGAGGACGAGATCAGGGAATACTTCGCAGCAGTGCTGCTCGCAGGGAGCCTCGCTGTGACTCTGAAAACGCTGAGTGCGCTACTCGGCGTTGCAGCGCTTCACACGGCAAGTATAGTTCTCATTTTTGGCGCGGCGATCGCAGTGAGTGCTACGGTAGTACTTGCTGCCACCGGACGTGTACGTGCCTCTGCGCCATGAACTCCGAATGCGTCGTACCCAGAGCCCCGTCTTTCTCATGACGCAGGCTCAACTGAGACGTTACTAATCCAACGACGAGAGGAAGCACAACTGCCGGAAGAAGATTCGACCACCCGACCAGCAATAGATGCTCGGAAACGGCCGATTTCGGCCACCTGCTCTCGCGTTGCTCGACCTTGTTCAGGTAGCCGTTTTCTCAGTCTTCCGCGGACTGTCTGCAGGTGCGTTTTATGAATTTGGAATGCGTATAGTTATCATGGACCATACTCGATTCACACCCGATCTCGAACTTGACGAGCTTTCCCCGGACGAGGCCTTCGCCACGTTGGGCAACGAAATACGGCTAGACATCATCCGCGTACTCTGGCGGGCAGGTGCCACCTACGAATACGACGACGGCTCTGACGCCGTCGAGCCAGTGCCGTATTCTGAGTTACAAACCGTGATTGATATCGACGATAACGGGAAGTTCAACTACCACCTCTCGAAACTCGCTCCCCATTTCGTCCGACGAACTGACGACGGATACCGGCTGAGCAGTGCGGGGAAGCAGATCGCCAGAACGGTGATAGCCGTATCCGGAGCGGGGCGCCTCGACTTCTCTCGAGAGCTCGACGAGAGTTGTCCGTTATGCGGGGCAGCCGTTGCGGTCACCTACGAGGATCAATGGCTCCGAGTCAGGTGTACCGAGTGCTACGGATTGTTCGGGGATCAGGCACCGGTTGGGACGCTCTTCCTTACGAACTATCCAGCGGCAGGTCTGACGACCCGTGACTCTGAGCAAGCACTCGCAACCGGACTCTATCGGTGTGCTCTCGACATAACCTATCTGATGTATGGAATCTGTCGTGAGTGTGCAGGACAGATCTCGTCGTCGGTGACGGTCTGTGACGTGCACGAAGTGCAAAACGATCAGCCCTGCGACACCTGTGGAACACCGTTCCCGGTTTGGGCAGACATGAAGTGTGATACCTGTGGGTTCGCCAAGCGGTTGCCAGTCGAGATGTTCGCGACTGGTCTCGTCTTGGCAACCGAACTGACCGGCAATCCCGAGTTGGACATCGACTCACCGGCGGTCGACGAGGCCATCGAACTGCTTCAGAACAGCGTGGAGACCGATGTCTCGACGAACCCTCTCCGCGTATCGCTTTCTATCGAGGTCGACACGACGGTGTTCACTCTCACGTTGGACGACGAGATGAACATGGTCGAATTCGACCGGGAGCCGCGGACTGACACCGTTGTTTCGTAATCCGGACACGTCTGCCCCTGTTGGAGAAATATTATTCTCCTAACACATAAGTTCGATCTCAACGCTAGCACTAGCTGCTCGGATCAGAACACGATCCGGCAGTGTGACGTCCGTTACGCGGAGGTGCCCCGAGGCGACACAAGCGGCGGAACGGACGGCACAGGAGGTGATGAATGACCATGATAAGCAAATCGATGCCGAACAGCGAGTGTACCACGGGGGTAACTCCATGACCGCAGTAGATCGCGGCAAGCAGGATCGCGTCCTCGATTGGGGCGGTTTCCCTGGCCGCTGGGAGATCACGCGTTCGACAGCGGACACGGACGGCGAACTGTTGGAGATGCGATTCGAGATCGAAACCGTCCCGGAAGAAGGCCCGTTCGTCCACACCCATCCACACGCCGAGGAGCGCTACGAAGTGGTTTCAGGTGTGCTGGAAGTGTACGTAGACGGGGACTGGATCGAGGTAACGGCTGGTGAGCAACACACCGTCCCTCCAGGCACGGCCCATACGTTCAGGAACGCCACCCCCGTCGAGATCGTAAACGTCCACGAGCCCGCCCTACAGCACGAGGCGTTCTTCCGGCGGTTCCATCAGCTCGTCACGGAGCGGGGTGTGTCGTTGCCTCCGGAGGGATTCAACGACATCCTGCTGTTAGCGATGCTGACGACGGAACACGAGGAAGACATCTACGCGGTGAGCCCGCCGCATTGGGTCTTCAAGACCCTGACTGTCCTCGGCCGTGTGTTGGGGTACCGTGTGCCTGACTAACTGACACCCCAGATAACACCAGTGACTTCCAGTAATACGATTCGAAATCGACAATGACCCGATCACCAGATCATCGAATGGAAAAACCGGATGCGTCGACCAGTCAACCGACCAGCCGACGCAGAACCGTTCTCAGAGCTACCGGACTCGGCGCGGCGCTCCCGATACTCGGAGACGTTGCTACGGCGAAAGAGAACGCTTCTGAACCGCCAAACGAGCGGGATGAAGCCGATACTGCCAGCCCACCGATTATCCACTCCCACTTCGGCTATTCAGGGACGAGTGACGACGAGATTCCAAACCGGTTGGAGCCGGACGAGACCATCGACCTCCACGTCGACGAGGACAAAATCGACGATTCGAATCTCCCGGCCCTGACGGTCGAGTTCGGTGCGTTCCACTTCGACCCCGTGGGGCTTCACGTGGAGCCGGGGGCAATCGTCGAATTCGTATTCAACACTCCGGAGCACACGGCGACGGCGTACCATCCGGGTCAAGAACGTCAGCAACGCGTCCCCGACGGCGTTCCGGCGTTCTCATCGACGGTCAACGAGCACCACGGGTTCTGGCTCTATCGCTTCGAGAAAGAAGGCGTGTATGACCTGTTCTGTGCCCCACATGAATGGGGTGGGATGGGCATGCGAATCGTCGTCGGTGACGATCCGGGTGGTGTCGTGCGGGCTCCTGGCCGTCCGCCGCTTCCGATGACCGGTGCACTCCTCGGGACGGGACTAGACGGGAACATCGGCCACCCAGACATGGAACCGCAGCACATCATCGACAACGGGCCGATCTCTGGGCACGACCTGGGTATCGATCTCGAGGTAACGATAACGGCTCCAAGTCCAACCTGATATCTAACCTATTTTGACTGCTGCTTTCTGTGAACGAGTAGAACAGAGTGAACGATACAGTTCCCGTACGCTGTACGCAACGCCTGTCTGCTGAACGATTTCTGTGTTATCGATCGACGAACGAAAGAGCAACTGACGGAAGAAGACTCAGCCACCCGAACAGCAACAGAGGCCCGAAACAGCCGATTTCGGCTACCTGCTCTCCCGCTGCTCGACCTTGTTCAGTTCGATCAACAGCCGAAAGATCGCCTTGACGAGGTTCGCGTCGACATCGAACTGTTCGGCGTTATCGCCCGCTCGCTCCATGACCTGCTGTTCCTGTTTCTCGTCGGTCGTCGGCAGGCCCTGTTCGTCTTTGACCGCCGCGATCGTGTCCGCGACGTACGTTCGCTGCGCGATCAGTTCGACGATCTCCTGATCGATCGTCCGAATCTCCTCGCGCAGTTCGTCGAGGTCCATCTCCTCGGGCGTGCGATCCTCGTCGTCGATTCCGCCGTCCGTCTCCGTGTCCGTTGGCTCTCGAGTCATGTCGTTCGTGTTCCGTCCGTTCGCGTCCCCAGTAATCGTGTCGTTCCGTCGCGCTCGGTCCACCGGGTCTGGACCGCCTCGAGCGAGTCGCGATCCCCGACGGCGACGTAGCTTGGCCCCGTGCCGGACAGGGAAACACCGGCGACGTCGGGCAAGGCGTCGATCATCGGCCCGGTCGAGAACTCGAGGGCGGCCGCGAAGGCGAAGCCGTTGACGGTCATCGCCTCGCCGTAGCGGCCGTCGAGCGCGAGTTCTTCGACCAGCCGGGCCATCGGGGCGACGCGTTCGCAGGCCGAGACGTCGGCGTCGGCGCTGTAAGACTGTTCGGGCGGCGTGTAGACCAGCGCGTGCCAGTCGACTTCCTCGCGGGCGAGCAACGCATCGGCCGTGTTGTCGGTGACCGTCACGCCGCCGAGCATGCTCGCGCTGGCGTCGTCGAACGCGCCGGTGACGGTCACGCCGGCATCGCGAGCAGCTCGAACGCCGAGGCGACAGGCGTCGATCCGGTCGACCGAATCGACGACCTCGAGGGCGTCCAGCGTCGCGAGTACCGTCGCGTTGGCCGCCGCGCTGGAGCTCTTCAGCCCGGACGCCATCGGCACCTCGCTTTCGGTCCGGACGCGAGCACCGACGGTCGACTCGTCCAGCCCGGCCTGCTCGGCGTACTCGGCGATCGTCAACGCGGCACAGCGCTCGACGAGCGTCACGTCGGCCTCGGGTCGCCCGGCGATTTCACCGACGACGTCGCCGTCGCCCGTGAGTTCGACGGTCGCCGTCGTCTCGAGGTCGATCGCGAACGCCGAGCCGGTCCCGGTCGCGAGCGCGTTGAGCACCGTCCCGGCAGCGGGTGCGACAGCACGACCATCCATACACGGACACTCTCAGAGGGCGTACTTACGGCTGACGATCCGCGGAAATCGCGGCTCGGTCGGTCCGGGCGGTACTGATCGTCCCGTCACGAGCGACGGAGCACACCGCTTTTGCCCCGTCCGATCCAAGACGCGACAATGAGCGCGCGCAACAACGTCGCCCCCAGCACGATCGGTGTCGATCTCGTCGACGGTGGTGTGGTCGTCGAGTACCACGATGGCCGAGAGGTATTCTACCACGGGCCTCCCGAACCCGTCGAGGGACCGCTGACGACTCCGCCGGGCAAGGAGGTACACGTCCTCGTCACCGATCCCGACGGCGTCGAGGGCGTCATGACCTACGTCAACGACCGGAACACCCACGACGACATCCTCGAGACGACCGGCGTCGGTCGCGTGATGCTCGATCGCGACGACGAGGAGGAACTGTTTCCGGGCGTCACCGTCGCGACGGAAGCGTACTCGATCCGCGTCGAAGCGGATCTCTCGCTCGTCGACGGCCGGGTATTCGTCTTCGCGGAGGACGAAATGAGCGAACACGCCTACGAACTCGTCGAGGAGGCCGACTGATGCCGCTGCAGAAGCCCTGGCGCGACCTCGAGCGGGAAACCGTTGCCGGCGCACCGGACCGACCCGGCGTCTACGAGCTCGGCGACGGGTCGGGAACGGTGCTTGCGGTCGACCACGGCGTCCTCCGGGACGAACTCAAGACCGCGCTGGCGTACGGAGACGGCGACCGCGTGCGCTGGACGGAAACCCACACCCTCGATCAGGCGCGCGAACTCGCAGCCGACCACCGCGAACGGCTCGAGTGAACTACTGGATGTAGGTCGGCTCGGACCCGTCACACCGCTTCTCGTGTTCCGCCGCGTCCGACTGCTCCTCGAAGAGGAGGCCGCAAGTTTCGCACTCGTACCAGGTGGCGTCGTCGCGCTCGGTCTGGACGACCATAGTTGTTCATCGAACACGAACGGCAAAAGGCGTTTCTCCGGTTGCTGTCCCCGAACCCGACGAAAGACGGGCGTTCCGCGGACCGTCGTCGCTACGCCTCGAGCTGGGTCAGCTCGTCGACGTCCGGAATCTTCTCGCTCGCGGAGGTGATCTGTTGCATGCGCTGTTCGTGTTTCGTGTACGCGTACTCGGCCAGATCGGAGGGGCTCGGGCCGGGACCGTCTTCGGAACTCGCTCCTTCGTCGCCGCTCAGACTGTCCTGAACTAGCGGAACCAGTTCGTCGACCGTCTCCCGGAGGAGGTCGGGTTCGACCTCGCCGTCGGCCACGAGCGACTTGAGTTTCGCCATCCCGAAGCCGACGTGGCGTCCCTCGTCGCTTCGAACCAGTTTGAGCCCCTCGACGAGCCCCGGCAGATCGGGCAGTTCGGGCTCGTTCTCACCGTACGCGAGGGTGAGTCCGTAGTAGCCGGTCTGGGCCAGAATCCCCTCGATCGTCAGATGGTAGTGGCAGTGGGCCTTCGCGCGGGTTTCCGGCGTGTCCTCCTCGAGCAGTCGCGCCATGGCCCGCTCGTTGCGCTCGAACAGCTCGTCGTAGGGTTCGTTGAACCACTTCGCGTCGGTCGGCGACGAAAGCTCCTGTCCGCGCCGCTCCTCTTCCGCGTGGATCACTTCGCGCCAGTAGCGATCGAAGAAGTCGGTGTGTTTGGACTCCTCGTAGAGCTGCGTGGTGATGAACAGCTGGTCCTCGATGTCCTCGAGGACGACCGCGAGCGGCGCGAGATCTTCCGTCACCGACTCCTCGCCAGCGCCGAACAGCGCGAGCGACTGCTTGAGACCGGTGAAGGCCGGCTCGGGGAGTTCCGCGGCTCCCTCGAGGTCGGCCGACAGATCGATCTCGTGTGGATCCCAGTGTTTCTCGACTGCGTTTCGGTAGTAGTTGTGCGATCGCGTCCCCGTATTCAGTTGCATCGCAGGATGGTCGCTGGTAGCCATTCGTACCCGAACATATGCGTCGCCGTCCGATCAGCCTGTATCTCATGTATTAGGGTATTTAAGTATAGCCGGACTGAGCCGGTCGTATGGGTCTCATCGCGGAGTTCCAGCTCGATTCGCCGGATCTACCGTTGACAGACGCCGTCGCGGCCGTCTCGGATATCACGCTCTACATCGAACGGATCCTCGTCGTCGATCCCGATCGGCCGGTCGTCCTCTGTCGAGCCGTCGGGGCGATCGACGACTTTTCCGAGGCGCTGACGTGCGATCCGACGGTCGAGGCGTACACGACGATGGACGGGACGAACGGCGGCGCGATGTATCGAATCAGATTGCGAGATCCCCCGCTCCCGATCTATCGGAAGTACGTCGAACTGGGGACGACCCCGCTGGGCGGGATCGTAACCGTCGACGGCTGGTGGGGACGAGCACGGTTTCCCGACCGAGAGGCGCTCGCGGAGTACCGCGCGTTCTGTACGGAGCGTGGCGGGACGTTCAAACTCGAGCGATTGACTCGAGAGTCCTCGACGGATGACCCACCGTTCGGCCTCACCGACGAACAGTACGAGGCGCTGGTCGCGGCCCACGAGGCGGGCTACTTCGCGGTGCCACGAGAGGCCTCGACGGAAGAGATCGGCGACCGACTGGGGGTTTCGGCACCGTCGGCCTCCGAGCGGCTGCGACGGGGGATCGATCGGCTCCTCGAGAACGCGCTGTGATCCGAGCCGATCGGTCACGGACCCCGTTTGGCTGTGATCGGCGTCGCTCGCCTGATGGGACAATTCTCAAGGCGACCGGCACGAAAGGAACGGGTATGAGTTCGTCGGAACCGGACGGCGTGACCCTGTCCGTTCGCGCCGCAGAGAAAGGAGACGCGGGTCGGGGCGTCGCCCGGATTCCCGAGGCGGCGCGGCGACAGCTCGGGGTTCTCAGCGGCGATACCGTCGTGATCGAGGGCGACGAGACGACCGTCGCCAAGATGTGGCCTGCCGATCAGTCGGTCCCGGACAACGCCGTCCAGATCGACGGCGACACGCGTGCGAACGCCGGCGTTCACGTGGGCGATACGGTGTCCGTCCGGGCGAAGGACAAATCGACCATCACCGACGCCGAGAGAGTCACCCTGATCGCACCCCCGGGACTGCCCGAGCGCCAGCGCCGGGCCGCCGAGAGCGAGGCCGCGGAGAAACTGCGAAATCGGCCGGTACGAGCCGGCGAACAGGTGCGTATCGAGGGGATCGATCAGCAGCCGTTCCGCGTTACCGACACGGACCCGAGGGGTGACGTTCGAATCACGAACGGGACGACGATCCGGATCGTCGACGGCGATGGAGGATCGCGGGACACTGCGACTTCCGCCGGTTCCGGAGCCACCGACCCTGACCGCACGTCCAGCAGTTCGGCCGGTACACCAGCCACGATCGACTCCGGTTCCGAGGCGGACGTCGACGGAGTCAGCCCGAACTCCGGCGTCACCTACGAGGACATCGGCGGGCTCGACGAGGAACTCGAGCTCGTCCGGGAGATGATCGAACTCCCGCTGTCGGAACCGGAGCTGTTCCGCCGGCTCGGCGTCGAGCCCCCCTCTGGCGTCCTGCTCTACGGCCCGCCGGGCACCGGGAAGACGCTGATCGCCCGCGCCGTGGCCAACGAGGTCGACGCAAACTTCGAGACGATCTCGGGGCCGGAGATCATGTCGAAGTACAAGGGCGAGAGCGAGGAGCGACTCCGGGAGGTGTTCGAAACGGCCGAGGCGAACGCGCCGACGATCGTCTTCTTCGACGAGATCGACTCGATCGCCGGCACGCGCGACGACGAGGGGGACGCCGAAAACCGAATCGTCGGCCAGCTGTTGACCCTGATGGACGGCCTCGACGCCCGCGGCGAGGTGATCGTCATCGGCGCGACAAACCGCGTGGACACGATCGATCCCGCGCTCCGCAGGGGCGGCCGGTTCGACCGCGAGATCCAGATCGGCGTCCCCGACGAGGAAGGCCGCCGGGAGATCCTCGAGGTCCACACGCGCGGGATGCCGCTCGCCGACGACGTGGACGTCGATGCCATCGCACGGCGAACGCACGGCTTCGTCGGGGCGGACCTGGACGCCGTCGCGAGCGAGGCGGCTATGGCCGCCATTCGCGATCGGCCGACCGAGACGGACGAACTCGACGAGTGGAACCGAAATCCGACGGTCCGAAAAACGCACTTCGATTCCGCGCTCGCGTCCGTCGAGCCCTCCGCGATGCGCGAGTACGTCGCAGAATCGCCGAATACCGACTTCTCGGACGTCGGCGGCCTCGAAGCGGCGAAACAGACGCTTCGCGAGTCGGTCGAGTGGCCGCTGACGTACGATCGCCTCTTCGAGGAGACCGACACGAATCCGCCATCGGGCGTCCTGCTGTACGGTCCCCCGGGGACCGGAAAGACGCTGCTCGCCCGGGCGCTGGCGGGCGAAACCGACGTCAACTTCGTCCGCGTCGACGGCCCCGAGATCGTCGATCGCTACGTCGGCGAGAGCGAGAAGGCGATCCGCGAGGTGTTCGAGCGCGCTCGCCAGTCGGCCCCGTCGATCGTCTTCTTCGACGAGATCGACGCCATCACCGCCGCCCGCGGCGAGGGTCACGAGGTGACCGAACGCATCGTCTCACAGCTCCTGACCGAACTCGACGGGATGCGGGAGAACCCCAACCTCGTCGTGCTGGCCGCGACCAACCGCAAGGACCAGATCGACCCCGCACTGCTCCGGCCCGGTCGACTCGACACGCACGTCTTCGTCGGCGAACCCGACCTGGACGCTCGAGAAAAGATCCTCGCGGTCCACACGGAGGGGAAACCCCTCGCCGACGACGTCGACGTCGCCGAACTCGCGGCCGAACTCGAAGGCTACACCGGGGCCGACCTCGAGGCACTGGTCAGAGACGCCTCGATGCGGGCGATTCGCGAGGTCGCCGACGAGTACGGTCCCGAGACGGCCAACGAGAAGGCATCGGAGGTGCGGGTCGAGCGCCGTCACCTCGAGGCCGCGCGCGAGGAAACCGACGTCCAGTGAATCGGTCCGAACGCGTTCGGCTCGGCGCTCGGGGACCGAACGACCGACAGGCGGACCGAAGATAGCGTCTCCGCTGCCCACCGGCTCTCGGTCACAGCGGACGGCCGGATACGGTCGCCCCGCTTACTACTCTCCGGTGAGAAACGACTCGAGACGGTCGCGGTACGCGTCCGGCCGGTCCTCCGTGACCCAGTGACCCGCGTCCTCGAGCGCGACGACCTCGCCGCCGATGTCCGCCGCAAGTTGCCGCCCGTCGTCGACGGGTTGTTCCGCGTCCGCCGCTCCCCAGAGGCACAGCAGGTCGGCGTCGATGGCGTCGTAGTCGATTTCCGTCGTGTGGTTCGTGTTCGTCGCGACGGCGGCGCGGGCGAACGCCCGCCGACCGTCGGATCGGAGCCAGGGCTCGGTCATTCCGTCGATCCACTCGGGACTCGGGTCGGCTCGCTCGAGCCCGTCGACGAACGCGCGATCCAGCCGCTCGCGGAACGCGTCGGCGTCCATCTCGAGCGTGCGCGGGAGCCCGAGCGAGGTGATGTACTCGACCGGCCAGGAGCCGTACGCCGTCGCGTTCGAGAGGACGAGTTTATCGACTCGATCGTCCGTGTGGGCTGCGTATCGGAGGGCGACGCCGCCCCCGATGTCGTGGCCGACGACGTGGAACTCCTCGAGCCCGAGCTGGTCGACGAGGTCGGCGATAGCCGCTTCCTGGGCGCGGATCGAGCGATCGAAGCCGTCGCGTCGGTCGCTGTTCCCGTAGCCGACGAAGTCCGGAACGATCGTTCGGAACTGCCCCTCGAGCGAGGGTGCGATCCGTCGCCAGAGGAACGACCACGTCGGGATGCCGTGAAGGAACAGGACCGGCGTGCCCGCTCCCGCGTCGCGGTACGCGAGCGACAGGTCGTGGCCGTCGACGGTGACGGTCGTCTCCGTTTGCGACTCGGACCAGGTCTCGTGGTTCACGTCTCACCGTTCGACTGCGAAGGGAATAGTGGTATGTGGATCGATCGTCCGCTACCGTTTCAGCGCTCGATCGACACTGCTCGATACGCGATAGCTCTCCTCTCGGTCGAATGCATAAACCGACGAGAACAGAAGACTCGAAACGGATTCGAGAGCGGCCGGCGCTACTGGAAGCCGATGCGGCTGCCGCGACGACCCGACGGGTCGGGGCCGCTCGTGCCGCCCTGGAACTCCTCTTCGATCTGCTCGTAGTAGTCGAGGATGTCGTCGGTGATCGTCGGCCGGACGTTCTCCATGGCCTGTCGGAAGTGGCGCATCTCGACGATGTCCGCCTCCTCGTCCTCGCGGAGCGCCTCGATGGCCGCCTCGCGGGCGATCGACTCGAGGTCGCTACCGACGTAGCCGTCCGTGATCTCGGCGATCTCCCGGAGCGTGACGTCCGCGGCCAGCGGCGTATTTTCGGTGTGGATCTCGAGAATCTTCTCGCGGCCGTCGACGTCGGGTTCGCCGATCATGACCAGCCGGTCGAACCGACCCGAGCGCAGCAGTGCGGGGTCGATCATGTCCGGCCGGTTGGTCGCGCCGATGACCATGACGTTGCCCATCTCCTCTAACCCGTCGAGTTCGGTCAGGAGCTGGTTGACGACGCGTTCGGAGACGTTCGATCCGGTTTCACCGCCCCGACCCGGTGCGAGTGCGTCGAGCTCGTCGAAGAAGATGACCGTCGGCGAAACCTGGCGGGCCTTGCGGAAGGTCTGGCGGATGGCCTTTTCGGATTCACCGACCCACTTCGAGAGGAGTTGCGGGCCGCGCACCGAGATGAAGTTCGCGTTGGTCTCGTTGGCGACGGCCTTCGCCATCAGCGTCTTCCCGGTGCCGGGCGGGCCGTACAGCAGGACGCCGGCCGGCGGGTCGACGCCGAGCCGGTCGAACCGCTCGGGGTTCGAGAGCGGCCACTCGACGGACTCCTGTACCTGCTCTTTGGCGTCGTGGAGGCCGCCGACGTCGTCCCAGGAGATCTTCGGGAGTTCGACGAGGACCTCCCGCATCGCCGACGGCTCGACCTCGTTCAGTGCGCCGCGGAAGTCCTCGCGCTTGACGATCATCCGATCGATCAGGCTCGGCGGGATGTCCTCCTCGTCCAGGTCGATCTCGGGGAGGTATCGGCGGAGCGCCTTCATCGCCGCTTCCTTGGTGAGGCTCTCGATGTCGGCCCCGACGAAGCCGTGCGTCTCGTCGGCGAGATGACCGAGGGTGACGTCGTCCGAGAGGGGCATCCCGCGGGTGTGGATCTGCAGGATCTCCTCCCGGCCCGTCTCGTCGGGGACGCCGATCTCGATCTCGCGGTCGAACCGCCCCGGTCGGCGCAGCGCCGGATCGACGCTGTCGACGCGGTTGGTCGCCGCGATGACGATGACTTGGCCCCGGGACTCGAGACCGTCCATCATCGTCAGCAGCTGGGCGACGACGCGGCGTTCGACCTCGCCGGTGACGTCCTCGCGCTTGGGTGCGATGGAGTCGAGTTCGTCGATGAAGATGATCGACGGCGACTCCTCGGTGGCGTCCTCGAAGATCTCCCTGAGTTGCTGTTCGGACTCGCCGTAGTACTTCGAGATGATCTCCGGGCCAGCGATAGAGAAGAAGCTGGCGGAGGTCTCGTTGGCGACGGCTTTCGCGAGCAGGGTCTTCCCGGTCCCCGGCGGGCCGTGCAGGAGGACGCCCTGTGGCGGCTCGATCCCGAGCTTCTTGAAGATCTGCGGGTGCTTCATCGGGAGTTCGACCATCTCCCGGACCCGCTGGATCTCGTTTTGGAGGCCGCCGATGTCCTCGTAGGTGATCCCGCCCCCGGTCTTCTCGAATCCCGAGATGGGTTCCTCGCGGAGTTCGACGTCGGTGTCCTCGGTGATGAGGACGACGCCCTCCGGTTCGGTCTCGACGGCTATGAGTGGGATCGCCTGGCCCGGCGATCGCATGAACGGATGATTCGTCGAGCTCATGACCGGGACGATGTCGCGGCCGACTACCGGGCGCTTCAGGATCTGTCGTTTCACCATCCCGGCGGCGTCCGAGCCGAACTGGACCGACGCTTCCTCCGGCGGTGCGAGTACCAGTTTGTCGGCTTTCGTCGCTTCCGCCTTGCGGATCGTCACCCGTTCGCCGATGCCGACGTCGGCGTTCTGTCGGGTGAACCCGTCGATACGGACGGTATCCGTGTTCCAGTCCTGCCGGTCTGCCCGCCAGACTTTCGCGGCAGTCGTATCTGCACCCTCGATTTCGATGATGTCGCCCGGGCTGAGCTTCAGATGCAACAGCGTGTCCGGGTCGAGCCGGGCGATACCACGACCCGAGTCGTTCGGGTATGCCTTCGCAACCTCCAGTTGGACTTCGTTCATGATTTAGGGACGGCGATGTCAATGACTCCGATTCGTGACCGGATAGGTTTTTTGCTAGGTCGAATCATTTCCTGTGCTAGTGGCTAACATACAATGATACGACTGGACGCTACAAAGATGTACCGGCCTCGGTTGGTTTTGGCCCTATCGACACCGCGTCTGTACGGTGCAGAGAGGTGACTTTTTGCGTCTTCCGCCCCGGAGTGGTCACATGCGAATCCTCGCCTTCGACGGCCGCATGGGAGCCAGCGGTGACATGCTCCTCGCGGCCCTCCTCGACGCCGGTGCCGACCCCGACGCCCTCGAGCCCGTCACCGACGCCCTCGACGTCGAATACCGGATCGACGAGGCCGAAAAGAGCGGCATCGCCGCGACGACGGTGGACGTGCTCCTGACGGATGAGAATGCGAACGGGACTCGATCACACGGCCACGACGAATCCGACGGCGGACACGACCACGAGCACGGCGACGCGAATCACGATCACGACGACCACGACGGCGTTCGCGCCGAAGGTCACGGCCCCCATCGCAGCTATCTCGAGGTCCGCGAAATCGTCGCCGACATGGGCCTCGAGCCAGCGGTCGAGCGCGACGCGCTCGCGATATTCGAGCTACTTGGCGAGGCGGAAGCGAGCGTTCACGGAGAGGCCCTCGAAGAGATCCACTTCCACGAGGTCGGGGCCGACGACGCGATCGCGGACGTGGTCGGTGCGGTCGCGTTGCTTCACGACCTCGAGCCCGAGCGGGTCGTGACGACGCCGCTCGCGACCGGCGGCGGAACGGTGTCGATGAGCCACGGCGAGTATCCGGTCCCGACGCCGGCGGTCGTCGAAATCGCCCAGCGGGCCGACTGGTCGCTGCGCGGCGGGCCAGTCGACGCGGAACTGCTCACCCCGACCGGAGCGGCGATTCTGGGTCACGTCGCCGACGGCGTCGACTCGCTGCCCGCGCTCGAGGTCGAGGCCTCGGGCTACGGCGCGGGCGGCTACGATCTCGATCCCCATCCGAACGTGCTTCGGATGCTGGTCGGGACCGGCGAGGACGGCAGTGAACTGGTGAAAGACGATATCGCGGTCCTCGAGACGAACCTCGACGACGCGACGCCCGAAGTGCTGGGCGGATTGCAAGAGACGCTCGCGGACGCGGGCGCGAGAGACGTTTCGATTCTCCCTGCGACGATGAAGAAGTCCCGCCCCGGTCATCTCGTGAAGGTGATCTGCAAGCCAGAGGACCGGGAACGGGTGGCTCGAGCACTGGCCGAAGAGACGGGAACACTGGGTGTCCGTGATGCGGGCGTGACCCATCGATGGATCGCGAATCGGGAGTTCGAGACGGTGAGTCTCGAGATCGACGGCGAGGAGTACGCGGTCACTGTGAAGATCGCGAGCGACGCCGACGGAGAGGTCTACGACGTGAGTGCGGAGTACGATGATGCAAAGGAAGTGGCTCGAGAAACGGGACTGCCAATTCGGAATGTGGTACAGCGAACTGAGTGTACGGTCGCCTTAGAAGCAAAGTGATTTATTCCAGCCGACTAACTAGTGTGCCGCCTACACTTGACAAAAATGAGTGATTAGGTGTCTGAACTACAATTAGTTCTGGGTGGATTACCAGTTGTAGTTATTCTGCGAGATGTCGTTGAAGCTAAAGGCACTACCGCCGTCACCGCCGTCACCGCCGAAGTTGTAGGCATCTCCACCGTCACCGCCTTCGGCGTCGCCGCCTTCGACCTCGTCTTCGATGTCGCCGCCGTCACCGCCTTCGACCTCATCTTCGATGTCGCCGCCGTCACCGCCTTCGGCGTCACCGCCTTCGCCGCCTTCAGCGCCAGAGCCATCTTGCAGACCCGGCGGTATGCTTAATGTCGAAGCTTCGGCATTGTCTTGCTGGCCCGGCGGGACAAAGCTATCGGTGCTATCGGCCGATGCGTCACCACCATCACCAGCGGTACCGCCGTCACCGCCATCGCCAGTGTCAGCGTCAGCATCACCGCCGCTACCGCCAATGGCAATTGCATCGCCAGCGGTACCGCCGTCACCGCCGGAACCGCCCACGACAACGACATCGCCGCCGGAACCATCGGCAATCGATGTCGCGTCGGCTGCGTTGACCTGTGTAACATCTCCGCTCGATCCCCCAGTGGCTGCTGCTGCTCCTGCTCCCATCGTGAGCAGCATTCCGAAAGCCACTGCGACCGTGATCATAGCTGTAAGTGAGCGTTTCATGGTTTGTTGTTGTTTGAGCATACACGCGCGGACCGCCGGAACTGTCTCGTCTATCGGCCGGCGACACGATTCCGTCACAGCTTGTCTGACCGATCCGAGCGGATGCCACGGCGCGTTGCCCAGGTGACCCTGTTGCTGATATCACGTATTAACCCGAATCACGGTTTCACGGGCTATGCGAGATTAGAATCGAAATAGAGGCCCGTAGACATACGTAGCAGCTGTCTTTGGAGCAACAGCTGGAAGATTTCAGGCCCCAATTGACACCATAATTACTATAATCCAACTTATACGACTGGATTGATAACCATATTGACCCGGCGCTGTCCCCGAAATAGTATCTAGAGAATAGTCACCAATTCATAATATAATGTTCAAGACAATATGCGTTCCGAGAGAAACCCATATGGAGTTATTATACCGACGATTATTTTCTCTGTTCCGATATTTTAGCGGTTTTGGCGCCTGATACGGGATGAAACGGTCAATAAATACGACATTTCCTCTCAAGGCTTTCTTATCACTGGTAGGCACGTCCCCCTCCAAAGGTAGCACCTACCTTCTGCCCTCTAAAGCATTGATAACAAAGACTATATCCGAGAGAGATTGGTTCGCGTCGCAGAGATTCAACAACGAAAGACCCTCACGGGTCATTTGACACGAACCACGATCAACAAAATGTCCGAACGATCACGAATTACGACGATTTTCGTTGCCGTTATGGTCACCATCTCGATGGTCGGAGCGGCCGGCCCGGTGGCTGCCGGCGGCGACCAACACGCACAGGACCAACCAGTATACACCCTCGAGAACGGCGAAGATCTTTATTTGGTCTTTGGCGCTGATCTCGGTGAACAGAGCCTTGGAGAGTTCATCGATGAGAACATCGCTAGCGGTCCGAAAGCCGCCGAAGAGCAGGAAGCCATCGCCGATGTCATTACGTACCAGAACGTTAAGCAGGTGAACATTCAGGAGGAGGGTGCCGCCGTCTCCATCGGAATCGATAACGGAACGGCTACGGCCGTTCAAGATGTAGATCAGCAGAACATGAACGTCCAGCAGGGCGAGGCATCCGCCGAGAATCGGGCGTTCGATTCCAGAACGACTGACTTCGAGAACGTCGGCGATGTCCACATCGTCATGGCTAACGGCAGCGGTGGCGGCCAGCAGTTCAGTGGCTGGGGAATCGCCGACGAGGAAGGCGAAACGACGGCCAGCCAGACCGCGACCGCGGCAGTAGCCCAGGCTCAAGAGGTGGCCCAGCTCAACTACAACGAAGAGAGCACTGCCTTCGCGCTCGCGATGAATGACAGTCAGGCGACCGCCTTCCAGCAGACCACACAGGCGAACCAGAACCTGCAGCAAGGCGTTGCCAACGCATCCAACGTCTATCTCGGAGATGGTGAGTTCGGAGATTACGACAAGCACAAGAAGAGCAAGAAAGATGACGACGAGACGCAGGCTGCGTCTGCCTTTGTTGCACAGGGACAGAACACATCTCAGAATAACGTCAATCAAGGGGTGGCCGCAGTCGCGATCGCTGTCGGCGAGGACAGTTCCGCCACGGCGATCCAGCTGACGGATCAGTCTAACTTTAACCAACAACTGGGGTCCGCGGAAGCCACGAACATTCTCTCATCGATGTCCGGGATGAACGTTGCGAATATCGGTGAGAGCGAATCAGTTAGCACTCACAGCCCGAAGAAGAGCGATGACGAAATCTCAAAGAAAGGCGAGAGCGACGGTGAGCAAACGGCTACCGCGACGGTAGCGCAGGCACAGTCTGTCGAGCAACTGAACGTCAATCTGAACAACACTGCAATGGCTATCGCGCTCAACGGCAGTGAAGCGACGGCCTTCCAGATCGCCGATCAAAAGAACTTAAACGCTCAGGTCGGGTACGCCGAAGCACTCAATGTCTACGCCAGTCCAGGGTATGCAACTGACAGCGCTACCCGAACCAAGACCTCGACGGTGACTGTCGGTGGCAATGATATCGCGGCAGACCCCGGCGTCTCGTATGACTACGACACCAATTCGAGTCACAAAAACGATATTAAACAGGGGGCAACTGTTGCCATCGAACAGCAACAGTTTGTCACCCAAGCAAACCTCCACGAACACTCTTCCGTGGCGATCGCTGAGGACAACGGCAGTGCGAACGCTGCACAGGTAAGTCTTCAGGAGAACGAGAACATCCAATTCACGTCCGTCGCCGCGACGAACGTTTGGGCTAGCGCGTAATCCCGTTCCGCCACACGGTCGGTTTTCGACCGACGGGCCCGATTTTTTATCACATCATATAGACAATTATCCCGGGACTTAACCCCCGAGGATAGATCAGAAATAAACTAAATACGAATAATTAATTTATTCCTCTAGCTACAGAACCCAACCATCAAACGACTCTTACTTGATTGGATATACTATACTAGCAGTTGTTTATAAGATTTCAAAATAATTTTATATTTGATTGTTTCAACCGGGGTACTCAGTTACGCAATGGCCCTCGAAATCATCGATTTCCCAGTAGATAGTCACTTTTCGACCCAGAGGCCGATTCATCTCCGAAACCACCCTTCGATAGCAAAATAATTCACTCAAACAAGACGGTTTTAATTATATAGGTACATAATGTGATAACAGTTCAAATCACACAATCAATAGGAAACAGTACAATGAGACGCTCACGAGCTACGACACTCATTCCGGCCTGTACGGTCGCCCTGTCGATGGTGGATACCGGTGTTCCGCCACCACCGAATGTGACGAAAACCTCGAGAGACGGGTTCGGAACGGGACGTAACAATGATGCTACAAAAAAGCTCGAGAGTGCTCGGATTGCCGGTGTTCAGTGTCGACGGCGAACTACCGTCCAACAGGTGGGTGGAATGCCTCTGACAGCCTGCGGCCGTGCGGCCGCCGTCCGATACCACGGCCGATCACAGGCATTTAATATTTAAACAAACGGCTATAAACGTGTTGTGGATTTTAATTCCCCGGGTCGCGAGTTCGGGGCACGAGTCCGTGAGCGATTCGGGGAGTACCACCGGACGACGGACTCGATCCGTCCGGACTCGGATCGCCGCTGCACGAAGTGATCGAGACGGACGCACTCGACGCGCTGGTTCAGTCTTCGAACGACTCGAACGCGACGGTCGAGTTCGCGTACCGCGGAACCAACGTGTGCGTCGACGATTCGGACCTACCGAGGTGACGGTCACGGCCGGAAACCGTGACGGTTCGACGGTGGCCGGAAAACGACGACATCGTGACGATCAGAGCCGCCGAGGTTGTTCCGTGAGCATTTAGCTACGCAATCAGTCGGCGACGCTGACGGACGACGTCGACGGCGTAAACAGCTGCTCGTCGAGGGTGCTCCAGTCGTCGAAGTCGTCACTGCCGTCGCCAGCGGAGAATCCGTAGTACTCTCCCGGTGCATTGTAATTCATCACGCTCGGGTAACTGCTGAAGGAGTATCGATCAGTGTCGATCCCCTCGAAATCGGCGCTCGAGAGTCCGAGCGAGTGGCCCAATTCGTGCATCACGACTGATCCCGTTCGGTCGCGACCCGGCAGGGATTCGACCATCATCGTTCCGGGCCTAGCTCTCCCGATGACGTTGGTTCGGCCCGTGTCACCGCCGACATCTTCGACGATAACCAGATAGTGATAGCCCATGCCTCTCCGATCGAAGTGCTGCGATCTGTCTCCGTTCAGATCGCCGATCGTAGTCGACGATTCCCACGGCACCGCCCCACCATCGATCAGGTGAAGTGCCATCCCGGTCGACCCGTCGGGGTTTCCGAGCGGAGCTGCGTCGAATTCGGCGACGATCCGCTCGCGTTCGCGCTCCTCGAAATGAGTCCGCTCCATCGTGTCGACCTCGACGTAGATATCGGTCCTGAGCGGATCGGCATCGGGAAAGAGATCCTGCCGGTGCACCTCCGCACCGTCGGACAATCCGTCGCCGTCGCTATCGGAGTCCGTCGGATCGGTCCCGTATTCGGTGACCTCCGGGCCGTCGTCGAGCCCGTCATCGTCCGTATCAGCCACGTTTGGATCGCTTCCGTGCTCGAGCAACTCCGGGCCATCATCGAGCCCGTCCCCGTCGGTATCCGCACTCGTGGGGTCGGTGTCGTACTCCTCGAGTTCGTCGGGATCGGAAAGGCCGTCGCCGTCCGAGTCCGCAGCGAGCGGGTCAGTATCGTACTCGTGTATTTCCGAACCGTCGTCGAGCCCGTCCCCGTCGGTATCCGCCTCGAGCGGATCCGTCCCGTGTTCGGCCACCTCTCGCCCGTCCGCGAGGCCATCGTCGTCGGTATCGGCGGCGGTCGGGTCGGTTCCGTATCGCTTTTCTGCACCGTCCTCGAGCCCGTCGTCGTCCGTATCCGCATCGAAGACCGCGGTCCCATCGCGGAGTTCGACCAGCGGCGGGACGCCGTCGGAATCGGGATCGAGAACGGTCGTTCCGCCGACGATCCCGCCCGTTACGAGACCGGCGACGAGAACTACAACGAGAATACCGGTGACCCGCGACGGTAGCATTTCCTGAGAGTCTCGAACGGGGGGATAACTGTATTGTGGCCCCGCAGACGACCGGTAGAGCCACCCCGAACTCGAACGACGGACTCCCGGCCGGAACCGCCCCGCTTCCCGACCGTTTCACTTCCGCTCCGCTGTCCAAACCCTCTTACACGCCGGCCCCCGAAACGGGGATAATGCACGGGATCGAGGGCCTCGAGTTGCCGGTCGCAGACGATGCCCTCCCCTTCGATCCGGCTGCCGCGACGGTCGAGGACGGCGACGTCTTCGAGTTGCTCGAGCCCGCGGTTCAGGAGTGGTGGCTCGAGGAGTTCGGCGAGTTCGTCCCCGAGAACGACGGCTTCTTTACGCCGCCACAGCGGGGTGCGATCCCGAAGATACACGACGGGACGAACACGCTGGTCTGTGCGCCGACCGGGAGCGGCAAGACGATGTCCTCGTTTCTCTCGATCATCAACTACCTGTACGAACTCGAACGAGACCTGGAGGACGGCCTCGAGAACTCCGTCTACTGCCTCTACGTCTCGCCGCTGAAATCCCTCGCGAACGACATTCACCGGAATCTCGAGGTACCCCTCGAGGGGATCGAGGAGATCGTCGCCGAGCGCGACGGCGAGGAGTCGATGGGAGAGATCCGCCACGCGATCCGCCACGGCGACACCTCCTCGAGCGACCGGCAGAAGATGCTCGAGGAGACGCCCCACATTCTCAACACCACGCCCGAGACCCTCGCGATCCTGCTCAACTCGCCCAAGTTCCGCGAGAAGCTCCGCACCGTCGAGTACGTCATCGTCGACGAGATCCACTCGCTGGCGGCGGGCAAGCGCGGGACGCACCTCGCGGTCAGCCTCGAACGGCTCGAGGCGATGGCCGAGGGCGACATCACGCGAATCGGTTGTTCCGCGACGATCGAGCCGCTGTCCCGCGTGGCGGAGTTCCTCGTCGGGTGCGAGACGCCACGCGTCTCGGAAGAATCGAGTAGCGAGGGACGAGACGCGTCCCTCGAACCATGCGAGCGGATCGGAGATCCGCGAGCAGACGGGGAGCAGAGCGACCCGCGAGATTGCGAGGAACCCGATAGCGGTCCCCGCGACTACGAGATCGTCGACGCGCGCTTCGCCCGGGAGTTCGATATGCGACTCGAGTGTCCGACGGACGACCTGATCAACACGCCGAGGGAGGTCGTTCAGGAGCGATTTTATCGGATGCTCCACGATCACATCCAGGACCACACGAACACGCTGGTGTTCACGAACACGCGGTCGGGCGCGGAGCGGGTCCTCCACAACCTCCGGGAGCGCTTCGACGCCTACGACGAGGCCAACTCGGGCTGTCACCACGGGAGCCTCTCGAAGGAGGTCAGACAGGACATCGAGGGCCGGCTGAAAGAGGGCGATCTCGACGTGGTCACCACCTCGACGAGCCTCGAGCTGGGGATCGACATGCCCCACGTCGACCTCGTCGTGCAGGTCGGCTCGCCGAAATCCGTCGCGGCCTTACTCCAGCGGATCGGGCGCGCGGGCCACCGCGTCGGTCAGACCGTCACGGGGCGGGTGATCGCGCTCGACAGGGACGAACTCCTCGAGTGTGCGGTCATGCTGAAGAAGGCCACCGAGGGGTTCGTCGACTCGGTGTCGATCCCCGAGAACGCTCAGGACGTGGCGGCCCAGCACGTCTACGGCATGCCGATCGCTGAGATTCGTCCGGAGGCCGACCTGAAGGCGATCCTCCGCCGGGCCTACCCCTACCGCAACTACGGCGACGACGAGTACGAGTCCCTCATGCGGTATCTCACCGCCGAGTACGCCGGACTCGAGGAGAAGAACGTCTACGCGAAGGTCTGGCGCGACGAGAACGACCCGCCCGACGGGCAACACCACCACGAGGCGTTCCCGGTCGGCGAGCCGCTGATCGGCAAGCGCGGTCGGCTCGCGCGGGTGATCTACATGACCAACATCGGGACGATCCCGGACTCCTTCACCTGCGACGTCTACACGCGCGCGAGCGACGACTGGGTCGGCCAGCTAGACGAGGAGTACCTCGACACCCTCGAGAAGGGTGACGTCTTCGTCCTCGGCGGCGACCACTTCGAGTACCGCTACCGGCGCGGCTCGAAGGTGTACGTCGACCGCACGAGCGCCCGTCCCACCGTCCCCTCGTGGTACTCCGAACGGCTCCCGCTGTCGTACGACCTCGGCTGCGAGATCCTCGCGTTTCAGGGTGACCTCCTCGAGCGCTACGAGGCCGGCGGCCCGCCGCGGGTCCGCGCTTGGCTCCGGGAGTTCCCGCTGGACGACGACAGCGTGCGGGCGATCGCCCGCCTGTTCGACCACCAGATCCAGTACGCCGGGACGGAGAGCGTGAGCACGACCGATCGGCTGGCGATCGAAGTCGTCCGCGATCGCGACGAGTACGAACGCCACTACTACGTCCACTCGACGTACGGCCGCAAGGTCAACGACGGGCTCTCGCGGCTGCTCGCCTACCGCTGTGCCCAGGAGGCGACGGCGAACGTCCGCGTAGCCGTCGCGGACAACGGGTTCGTCCTCTCGATGCCGCTGAACCGGAAAGTGGACATCGACGGGATCATCGCGAATCTCGAGGGCGAGCAGGTTCGCGACGACCTCCGCGCGTCGCTCTCGGGCACCGACCTGCTCCAGCGCTACTTCCGGATCAACGCGACCCGCTCGCTGATGATCCTCAAGCGCTACAAGGGCTACGAGAAGTCCGCGAGCGAACAGCAGGTCTCCAGCGAGATGCTGCTCGGCTTCGCCGAAGACCTCGAGGACTTCGCGGTGATCGAGGAGACGTACCGGGAGATCCTCGAGGACAAGCTGAACGTAGCCGAGATCGAGGCCATCGTGAATGCGATCGATTCGGGGGACCTCGACGTGTCACGGCGACTCCTCGATTCGCCGACGCCGCGGGCGTTCGGACTCGCGACGCTGTCGGCCAGCGACGTGGTGCTCGCCGAGGACGAGAGCGCCGCGCTCCAGTCGTTCCACGAGCGCGTCCTCGAGGAGATCGGCGACGAGTCGCTCGACGGGCTGACGACGAGTTCGGAACCCGAGTAGCACACCGCGAGTGTCGTTTCGGGGAGCAGTTCGGCCGTTGTGGCTGCCTCGGTCGATCATCATCCCGGTTTCGAGACATCGGTGTCGGTTAACAGCGGTAGTCCTCTCCCAAACTGACTTTATGTTGGAAACTGAATTGGCGGTGTGTCACCAATTATGGTGCGAGAGCAATTCACATCGTCTGGCCGTGCGAGCCAGTCTCGACGAATCGACGACACGAACCGGGTCTCAACAGCGGCGTCGGTAGACGGGGGGTACTGAATGGTCGATCACGAAACCTGGAGCGACGGGCAGGCGTCGACGACCGTCTCGGTCGACGGACACGACCTCGAGGTCGCCTATCACGAGGACGGCCCCGACGAGAGCGACGAGCCGCCGGTCGTCTTCGTCCACGGCATCCCCACGTGGTCGTTCCTCTGGCGGGACATCGTTCCCGCAGTCGCTGCGGATCGACGCACTATCGCGCCCGATATGGTCGGCTACGGCAACTCCGCGATGCACGACGGCTTCGACCGATCGATCCGCGCTCAGGAAGAGATGCTCGCGGCCCTGCTCGACGACCTCGACGTCGAGGAAATCGCACTGGTCGCCCACGACATCGGCGGCGGCGTCGCGTTGCGTTTCGCGGCGCACAACCCCGAGATGGTTGACCAGCTCGTCCTCTCGAACGCCGTCTGTTACGATTCCTGGCCGGTCGAGTTCGTCTCGAACCTCGGCCTTCCGTCGACCGCCGACCTCGAGCGGGAGGAACTCGAAGGGCGCCTCGACGCGGCGTTCGTCGAGGGTGCCTACGGCGAGGCCGACCCCGAGTTCGTCGACGGAATGAAAGCCCCGTGGCTGACCGACGAGGGTCACCTGTCGCTCGTTCGCAACGCCGTCTCGACGAACACGAACCACACGACGGAAATCGATTACGGCGCGATCACTGCGGAGACGCTCCTGCTGTGGGGCGAAGACGACGTCATGCAGCCGTACGACTACGCCGAACAACTGGCCGAGGACATCGCGGATGCCGAACTCGCGCCGCTATCGGACGCCTACCACTGGGTTCCCGAGGACCGATCGGATGCGTACGCCGACCGTCTCCGCGAGTTCATCGCCGGAGCACAGGCGTAACAGTATGACAGTCACGACTGCCGTGATACTATGAGTGACGAACCACCGAACTGGGAGTTCAAGGATCGCGACATCGCGATCCTCAGCGAGCTCTCGAACGATCCCCAGCTGTCTTCCCGGGAGCTGACGCAGGTGCTCGAACGCGAGTACGGCATCGACGTCTCGCACGTCACCGTCAGCGAGTCGATTCGGCGGATGCGCGACGAAGGGGTCTTCCGCGAGGCGATCATCCCGAACGAGGAGTACTACATCTTCGCGCTGTTCGAGTTCAAATTCAATCCCGAACACTTCGCGGACCACTGGCGCGAGGCGATGGAGTACATCAAGGCCGACAAACACACCCTGTTTTTCTTCCTCTCGGACGGGGAGTACCAGTGGAAAACGGTGATGATGTTCCGCGACCGACAGGAGATCTCGCAGTGGATCCACGACTGCTATCGGGACTACGGGGAGGTCATCGCGAACATTCGAAACTCGGCGGTCCACAACGTCCTCAAGTTCCAGACGGATCCGCGAATCTTCGAGGAACTCGCCGACGAACGCAACGAGCGGTAACCGCCCGCGGGAGCGGTTCTATTCGACTAACGTCAGCATCTCACACGAGAGCGCGACCTCGTCGTCGTCCGTCAGGAGTCGAGTTTCGTAGCGGACGACGCCGTTTCCAACGGGATGGTCTTTCGCCGTCTTCTCGACCAGCGTCGACTCCGCGTGGACCGAGGTCCCCATCGTGACGGGCCTCGTAAACCGGAGGGAGTCGACGCCGTAGAACGCGACCACGTCGGGGCGCTCGTGGCGGTACTGCCAGAGCAGCCCCGAGGTGACCGCGAACAGCAAGGCCCCGTGAGCGATCGGCTCGCCGAAATCGGTGTCCGCGGTGTGTTCCTCGCTCAGGTGTAGCGGGTTGAAGTCGCCGCTGACGCCCGCGAAGTTGCGCACGTCCGCCTCGGTGATCGTCCGCGAGTGGGTGATCACTTCGTGACCGACCTCGAGGTCCTCGAATCGGAGCGACACGGTTACTCGCCCCCCATGCCATCGCGGAACAATCGATAGGTGGTCCGACCGACAGCGGCCTCGCCGTCGGCACCCGTGACGGATACCTCGGTAACGCCGGTCGAACCGCCCGCCCGGAGTACCTCTGCTTCGGCTCGTAGGTCCCCGGTCGCCGGTCGCAGATACGAGACGTTGAGATCGGTCGTCGTCAGGAAGGCCTCGCTGGGCTTTTCGAACGTCGTCCGCAGCGCGAACGCGCTCGAGGTGTCGATCAGCGTCGCGACGATGCCGCCGTGGACCGGATCGTGGCCGTCGTTGCCGACCGGGTTCTCGAAGTCCTCGTTGCGCTCGATCACCAGGACCGCGCGTCCGTCCTCGAGGTGGTCGACCTCGACGTCGAGCCACGAGAGGTAGCCGTGGCGCTGGACGAAGGACTCCCACTCCGGCCATCCCGACGCGTCGACCGGTCCGTCGCTCATCTCACTTGCCCTCGAACTCGGGCTCGCGGTCCTCCGCGAACGCGGCGGTGCCTTCCAGCACGTCGTCCGTGCTCGAGAGGAGGCCGAAGCCCTGGCTCTCCATGGCGAGTGCGGCGTCGAGGCTGGCGTCCTGCCCCTGGTTCATGACCTTCTTGGCGACCTTGAGACCGATCGGCGGGCCGTTGCGGAGATCGTCGAGGAACTCCTCGACGGTGTCGTCGAAGTCCTCTCGCTCGACCGAACGGTTGATCAGGCCCCAGTCCTCGGCGCGGTCGGCGTCGATGTGGTTGCCCCGGAAGACCAGTTCCTTCGCGCGAGTCTCACCGAGGATGCGGGTGAGTCGCTGGGTGCCGCCGCCGCCGGGGATCAGGCCGAGGCCGATTTCGGGCGCGCCGAACGACGAGCGCTCGGTCGCGATCCGCAGGTCCGCGGCCAGCGCGAGCTCGAGCCCGCCGCCGAGACAGAAGCCGTCGATCTTCGCGACGACGGGCCGCGGGAAGTCGTTGACCGTCTCGAACCCGGGCGTAACGTCCATCATATCGGTCGGGGCCGTGTCGGCGAAGCCGGAGATGTCCGCACCGGCGCTGAACGCGCGGTCGCCCGATCCCTCGATCGTCGCAACCCGAACGTCGTCGGTGTCGACCGAGGAGAACAGGTCGTCGATCTCCCCCAGCAGGTCCTCCGAGAGCGCGTTCATCCGGGACGGCCGATCGAGCTCGACCGCGAGAACGCCGTTCTCGAGCTCGTAGTTCAGGTCGTGGTAGGGGCCGAGCTCGTCGTCACCGTAGTCGTAGAAGCCGGCACCGGCCTCCTCGCCGGTCTTGCCCTCCGCGACGAGTTGCTCGAGGTACGGGTGCGGTTCGAATCGGTCGGATCCGGTCTCCTCGTATAGGGTCTCGAGCTTCTCGAGGACCGTATCGAGGCCGATCTTGTCGGCGCGTCGGCAGATTCCCTCCGGGAAGCCGAGCCCGAGCTGGACGCCGGTGTCGACCTCTTCGGGGGTCGCGACGTCCTCGCCGACGAGGAAGGCCGCGCGGTTGATCATGCGGGCCTCGACGCGGAGCCAGTCGAAGTCGCCCGCGTCCTCGGGCTCGTAGTCGGCGCCGTCGCCGTCCTCGTAGTCGTAGAAGCCCTTGCCGGTCTTCTGGCCGAGGTCGCCGGCCTCGACTTTCTCTTCGGTGATCGGCGGGATCGGGCTGTCGCCCTCCTTGCGGACGTGGTAGCCGACGTCGATGCCGGTGAGGTCGCCGAGTTCGAACGGGCCCATCGGGTAGCCCCGCTCGTGGGCCATCGTCGCGTCGGCCTCGCGGATCGTCGCCTCGTCGTTCGAGACCATGAACGCGGGTTCGCCACCGAATGGGCCGACGATGGTGTTGACGACGAAGCCGCGGACGTCCTTGCGGACGTAGATCGGCGTCTTGCCGATCGACTCGACCCACTCGTAGCCGGCCTCGGCGGCCCCGTCGCTCGTGTCCTCGCCGTAGATGACCTCGACGAGGTCCATCTTCACCGGCGGGTTGAAGAAGTGCAGGCCGAGCACGCGCTCGGGGGTGTCGACGGCCTCCGCGATGTCCGAGATCGGCAGGCTCGAGGTGTTCGTCGCCAACAGCGTGTCGCCGCTGGTGTACTCCTCGAGGTCGCTGAAGATCTCGTGTTTCAGGTCGAGGTCCTCGGGTGCGGCCTCGATAACGAGGTCGGCGTCGGCGACGGCCTCCTCGAGATCCGTCGTCGTGTCGATCCGGGAGAGGATATCGTCGGCCGATTCGTCGATCATCTCCTTCTCCTCGAGTTTCTGCAGACTCCATTCGATCGACTCGTAGCCGTCGTCGACGAACTCGTCTTTGATGTCCCGCATCGTGACGTCGTAGCCGGCCATGGCCGTTACTTCGGTGATACCGTGCCCCATGTTTCCCGCGCCGAGAACCGCAACGCGGTCAATGGTTTCGAGTGACATGGTCGTGTTGTCTATCGGGGACATCTTAATACCACCGAACCAGATTAGCAATGTTAAGCCAGTTGTTCGCCGTTGGACAGCGCGTACACGGATTCGGACGTGGAATGAACGGCGGTAATAGTGACTCGAGTGTTCGTGTGACCGTCTCGACTGCTGCAGGCCGGTTCCGACGGAACGTGATCCGTGTCCCCGTCGGTTTTGCCCCTGGTGCTCGAGTTCTCCAGAATGCACCGGTGGATGACGCGGCCGTTCCGGAACTACGCAGGAGCTCTCGGTTGCTCTGGGGCGTGATGACTGTAGAGAGGGAACATCCCGCTCGTGCTGGCAGCACGGAATCGCCACGTCCTCCCCAGCCGATTTCTCCTCACGGGTGCGAAGCACCCGTTCGGATGGTTCACGGAACCTACGGTTCCGCGCTAACGCTCAGTCACTCCGTTCCTTCGCTCATCCCTCGCGATAGTCGAACCGCGACTTTGTCGCGGTTCAGCGCGCCAGCAGTATTCGGTGTCGTCGCTGGACAGAGGTTGACCCCGGACGGAAACCGAAATCGCGACTCGAGTCCCGCTACAGCGGTTCGTCGCCGTCGATGATGCGCTTCGCTCGCGCGGCCAGCGCCGGCACGCGGTCTTCCATCTTCGGGTACATCGGGTCGTCGCTGTTGCCCTCGAGGTAGCGCCGGAAGAACATTTCGCCGAGGCCGGCGAGTTTGTAGACGGCGAGCGCGCGGTAGAACCGCTCGTGTTCGAACTCGTAGCCGGTTCGGTCCTCCCAGCGGTCGACCAGTTCGCGGCGAGTCGGATACCCCTCTTGTTCCATGAAGCGGGTGACCAGTTCAGGGATCTCCGGATCGGGGTCCTTCGAATCGCGCCAGTAGGAGAGCATCCAGCCCAGGTCCGCACGCGGGTCGCCGAGGGTGGCCATCTCCCAGTCGAAGACGCCGACGAGTTCCGGCGGCGTCCCGGGACCGAACATGACGTTGTCGAGCTTGTAGTCCCCGTGGACGAGGGTGTGCGGATGCTCCTCGGGGACGTTGTCTCGAAGCCAGTCGCCGACCTCGTGGAGGTCCGGAATCTCCCGTTCGTCCTCGGTGACCTCGAACGCCCACGAGAGCTGTTTCCCCCAGCGGTCGACCTGCCGTTGCGTGTAGCCCGCGGGGCGGCCGAACTCGCCGAGCCCGATCGCCTCGTAGTCGAGATCGTGGATCTTCGCCAGATTGTCGACGAGTTCCTCGCCGATCCGACGGCGGTGGTCGGGGTCCGCGAACCGCTCGGGTTCGCCCTCTCGCAGGACGTCGCCCTCGAGCTGGTCCATCACGTAGAAGTCGCTGCCGATGACGTCGTGGTCCTCGCAGGCGAGGATCGGTTTCGGCACCGGGACGTCGGTGTCGGCCACCGCGTTCGTCACGCGGTACTCACGGAGGACGTCGTGTGCCGTGTCGGCCGTTTCGCCCGGCGGCGGCCGTCGAATGACGAGTTCGCGGTCGCCCCAGGTGACGAACAGCGTTTCGTTCGAGTGGCCCTCCTGGTGGCGTTCGATGTCGTAGTCGTCGACGCCGCCGAGGTGGTCTTCCAGATACGCGACCAGTGCGTCCTCGTCGACGAGGCGCTCGTAGTAGTTCTCGCTCATGGGAGGTGGGAAGCGGTAATTCCGGCGTCGAGGGCCGGTACGGTGTCGTCTCTCGTAATTCGGTTCTCGGTGGGCATTGTCGTGTGCTACTATCTCTCCCCCTTAACGAAAATAGTTACGCCGCGAACTCTCTTTTACAATGTTTGGGTGTTGCAAGTTATCGAACGTCCCGAACTCGCCCCGAGGCCCCCTGATACTCGAGCAGTCGAGTTCCCGTCTCGGTTCGGCGTCGCTACTCGTCTCGCGTCCCGTCGACGATCTCGAGTACCTCTTCTGGCGATTCGATCCGATAGGCCACTGCGGGGCCGTCGTCGGCACCGAACGCGACGCCGTGCATCCCCATATCGGCGGCCCCCCTGACGTCGTGATCATAGCGGTCGCCGATCATCAGGGACCGCTCGGGCGCGACGCCGGCCTTCTCGAGCGCCGTTTCGAACATCGCCGGATCGGGCTTGGTGCGCCCGACTTCCTCGGAGGTGGTGATCGAGTCGAAGTGCTCGCGGACGCCGAACCCCTCGAGCATCTCCCGGCCCTCCGCGTCGTCGACGTCGCTGATGACGCCGACGTGGAGGTTCCTGTCGGCGAGGCGTTCGATCGTCTGGGGAGCGCCCGAGATCGGCTCGACCGAGTCGCGGACGATCTCGTCGAATCGGGGTTGCCACTCCTCGCGCGGGATCTCCTCGCCGACGATCGCTTCGACGCCCAGGTGGTAGCCGTCGCGCGCGGACCGGAACTCGGTACCGTCGCGCTCGCGGAAGTAGTCCCCGACGGTCGTCCGCCACGTGTCGATGGCCTCCTCGACCGTCATCTCGACGTCGTGGCGCTCGATGAGGTCCGCGACGAACTCGGCGTGTGCTCCCTGCACCGAGTCGAGCGCGAGGATGACGCCGCCGATGTCCCAGAAGACGGCCTCCCACTCGTCGGGACTGTCGCCGGTCGCCCCGTCGCCGCTCATCGGTCGGCCCTCCGGATCGTCGATCGGTCGACGTCGTCGATGCTCGCACACCCCGAGAGCCCGACCGTCAGATCGAGATCGGCGAGCAGGTTCTCGAGAACGGCGCTGACGCCGTCTTCGCCGCCGATGCCGAGGCCGTACGCGTAGGGGCGACCCAGCAGAACGGCGTCAGCACCGAGCGCGACCGCCCGGACGACGTCGCTCCCTCGCCGGATGCCGCTGTCGAAGAGGACGGGAACGTCGTGGTCGGCGTCGGTCGCGTCGTCGACCGCGTCGACGACCTCGGGCAGCGCGTCCAGCGCTGGAATGGCACCGTCGACCTGTCGGCCGCCGTGGTTCGAGACGACCATGCCGTCGACGCCGCGCTCGACCGCCTCGCGGGCGTCGTCTGGATGGAGCACGCCTTTGATGACGACCGGGAGGTCGGTCTGGTCCCGGAGCCACTCGAGGTCGTCCCAGGTCAGCGAGGCGTCGCCGAAACACGCCTGCCAGGACGCAATCGCATCCTCCTGATTCTCCCACGGGTCGGCTCCGTCGAGCCGCTCGCGGAAGGCCGGATCCTCGAAGTAGTTCTTCACGCCCTGAGCCTCGAGGAAGGGCAGGTAGCCGAGTTCGATGTCGCGCTCGCGCCACCCCATTTTGGGCGTGTCGAGCGTGACGACGACGGCCTCGTAGCCCGCATCCTCGGCGCGCTCGAGGAAGCTCGCTGCGACCGACCGATCGGAACTCCAGTAGAGCTGGAACCAGCCGGGGCTGTCGCCGAGTTCGTCGCTGACCTCCTCGATCGAGTACGAGGAAACGGAGCTACAGATCATGGGGACGTCGAGGTCGCGCGCCGCGCGGGCGACGGCCAGTTCGGCCTCCTCGTGGAGGATCGACTGGACGCCGACGGGCGCGAGCAGGACGGGGGACGGGTACTCCCGGTCGAAGAGTTCGACCGAGAGATCGCGGTCGGAGACGTCCCGCATGATCCGGGGAACGATCTGCCACCGATCGAACGCGCGGTCGTTCGACTCGACCGTCGATTCCGAGCCCGCACCGCCCGCGACGTACGCGAACGCCTCGTCGCTCAGTTCCTCGCGGGCGCGTTCTTCGAGGTCCTCGTAGGAGACGGGAAACTCGGGAGGTTCGTCCTCGAGCATCCCGCTGAGATAGACCTCGGCCTGTCGATCCGGTCCGTAGTCGGGGGTGTCCGGTGTCATGAGTGGTGTGTCGATAACGGCGGAGCCGCTGCCGTCGTGTGAATGTCTGTGACAGGGATTGCCGTTCACTTAACGGTACGGTATCCATCCCCATATTTATTAACAGTTGCTGCAAATGGTCGAGTGGATCTAACAATGGTAACAGAACAACGTGGCGTTGCAGTGGCGAGTGATCGCACGTGAGTACCGACCAGTTCAGCGTCGACGGTGAGACAGCCATCGTTACGGGCTCCTCGAGCGGAATCGGGAAGTCGATCGCGGAGCGCTTCGCGGAGGACGGCGTCGACGTGGTCGTCTGCTCGCGCGAGCAGGACAACGTCGATCCGGTCGCCGAAGCGATCAACGAGAGCGATAGTCCCGGACGAGCGCTGGCGGTCGAGTGTGACGTCACCGATCGCGACGCCGTCGACGCGCTCGTCGAGGCGACCGTCGAGGAGTTCGGCGGGCTCGACGTGCTGGTGAACAACGCCGGCGCGTCCTTCATGGCCGATTTCGACGATATCTCGCCGAACGGCTGGAAGACCATCATCGATATCAACATCAACGGGACCTATCACTGCACCCACGCCGCCGCAGAGTACCTGAAAGACGGCGGCGGCTCGGTGATCAACCTCGCCAGCGTCGCGGGCCAGCGCGGGTCGCCGCTGATGAGCCCCTACGGTGCGGCCAAGGCTGCGGTGATCAACCTGACGACGACGCTCTCCTACGAGTGGGCCCACGACGACGTCCGGGTCAACTGCATCGCGCCGGGCTTCGTCGCGACGCCGGGCGTCGAGAGTCAGATGGGCGTGTCGGCCGACAACATCGATCGCGACGACGTCGCCCGCCGGATCGGCACCGTCGAGGAGATCGCCGACGTGACCCAATTCCTCGCCAGCCCCGCCTCCTCGTACCTGGTCGGTGAGACCATCACGGCGCAGGGCGTCCCGCAGATCGACGAAGAACACGAGGTCTGAGCGCGGTTCCTGCGGTCGGCTCGACCGCGACGTTCGGGGCCCTCGATCACCGTCCGCGGTTTCGAGTCCCCGTTACGCGCCTTCTCGGACGGGAATTTGCGGTGTGTTCGCGTGCGGTCGACGTGGCCTACGTATGGATGGTGGCACCCCCAGGGCGCCGTCAAAAGAAATAGGACGACCGGGTGCCCGGTCATTCAGTCGTCGTCCGACGGCGCCGCTTGCTGATTTCTGACGTGGTCGACGATGTCCGCGGTCTCGGCGGCGAACTCGTCGTGATCGATCTCGGCTCCGTGGAGCACCGTCGAGAAGTATCGCACGCCGCTCGCGATGCCGACCGCCTCCGATAGCTGCTCGTCCGTCGCCTCCTCGAGTTCCGCTTCCGCCTTGTGGAAGCGGACGCAGTACGGACACTGGAGCGCCGCCGCCGCTCCGAGGCCGATGAGCGCCTTCTCGCGCTGCTCGAGTTCGGTCTCGCCTAACTCGAGATCGCGGATGATCCGCCAGCTGTGGTCCGCGGCCGGCTCCGGGAGCGCGTCGATCCAGCTCGGAACCAGTCCGAGATACTCCTCCATCTCCGCTTTCGTATCAGTCGATACCATTTTGATCCCCCTGTGGATCCCCCGTTCGGTGTTCGGCACAGTTGCGACTGCCGAGAGACCGATGGGAAACCCACGTTCCCTCACGCCGCAGGCATAAATGAAACTATCACACTGGTATCTGATACCACGGTTCGGATATTTACTGTCGTCTTCGATACCGGGCGTGAAGGTTCGACGGGCAGTGACCCTTCGACGGCGCGAATCCGTCCGTAGTCAGGGTCGAGCATAAACGGTCCACCTCGCGCCACCGGTTCCCATACACCCAAAAGGCCCCGCTTCGTCTGTGTCTGACGATGACTGACAGAGATGTCCACCTTCCCGTCGCCGCACAGCCGACGATCGACTCGATCGTCGACTACGCACAGACCGCCGAGGACGGCGGCTACGACTGCGCCTGGCTCCCCGAAACCTGGGGCCGGGACGGCGTCACCGTGCTGACCGCGATGGCCGAACGAACCGAGACGATCGACGTCGGCTCGAGTATTCTCAACACCTACTCGCGGACGCCGGCCGTGCTGGGCCAGACGGCGGCGACCCTCCAGGAGCTCTCCGACGGCCGGTTCCGGCTCGGACTCGGTCCGAGCGGTCCGGTCGTGATCGAGAACTGGCACGGCGTCGAGTACGGCAACCCGCTCAAGCGAACCCGGGAGACGGTCGAAATCGTCCGGCAGGTGCTATCGGGGGAGACCGTCGACTACGACGGCGACGACTTCGAACTGTCGGGCTTCCGGCTGCGCTGTGACCCGCCGGAGACGCCGCCGCCGATCGAAGTCACCGGCATGGGTCCGAAGGCGGTCGAACTCGCGGGCCGCTTCGCCGACGGCTGGCACGGCATCATGCTCACGCCCGACGGGATGGACGAGCGCATCGAAGACATCGAACGCGGTGCCGAACTCGGCGACCGCGACCCCGACAAAATACAGGTCACGACCGGCGTCACCTGCTGCGTGCTCGACGATCCCGAGGAAGCCCGCCGACTCACCCGCCAACACATCGGCTTCTACATCGGCGGCATGGGAACGTTCTACCGCGATGCCCTCGAGCGACAGGGGTACGACGAGGCCACCGAGATCTACGATTCCTGGCAGGACGGCGACCGCGAGCACGCCCTCGAGCTGGTCGAGGAAAACATCCTCGACGACCTCTGTGCAGTGGGTGACGCCGAAACGGCTCGCGAGCAACTCGAGCGCTACGAAGCCGTCGAGGACCTCGACGCCATCGCGGTCAGCTTCCCGCGCGGTGCCAGCGAGGAGCAGGTCCGACAGACGATGGACGCGGTCGCGCCCGACGCCTGACGGGATCTCGAGCGAGTCGTTTTCTGTCGGTGACGAGCGGTTCGGGTTCGGGTAGCGGAACCAACCCCACCAAACCACGTTCGGGAGGGAATGGAAGGGGCGACGCCGCTCACGGTGCGAGGCGACGTAAGCACGATTTCCTCCGAAGAATGAATCCTTCGACAGCTACAAACCGTCCATCCACCCAGTTCGTGGTATGCCCGGCAAGGTGAGTCCCGACGATCTCCTCGCGTTCGTCTTCGAGCGGACGGGGGCGGCCGCGACGGACGAGACGATAGTACAGGGCCCCGCGGACGGCGAGGATGCCGCGGCGATCGACTGGCCCGACGGCGACGGGACGCTCGTAGTGAGCTCCGACCCCATCTCGCTGGCGGCCTCGCAGGTCGGCGAACTCGGCGTGTACGTCGCGTCGAACGACGTCGCCGTCTCGGGCGCGGACCCGCGCTGGCTGACGGCCGTCGTCTTGCTCCCCGGCGACGCAGACGGCGACGACACCGCCGACGGGTCGCTCATCGAGGAGATTTCCCACGACCTCGACGCGGCAGCCCGCGAGATCGGCGCGTCGATCGTCGGCGGCCACTCCGAGTACGTGGATCAACTCGAGCGCCCGATCCTCTCCCTGACAGCGATGGGCGCGACCGACCGGTTCGTCCCGACCGGCGGCGCGGAACCCGGCGATGCAGTGGTCCTCACCAAAGCGGCTGGGATCGAGGGAACGGCCATCCTCGCTGCCGACTTTGGCGACGAGCTCGATATCGACCCCGACGTTCGCGAACGCGCCGAGGGGTTCCTCGACGAGATCAGCGTCGTCCCGGACGCCCGGATCGTCCGCGAGTACGCGACGGCGATGCACGACCCGACGGAGGGCGGCGTCGCGGCCGGGTTGCTCGAGGTCGCGCGCGCATCCGGCGTCCGACTCGAGGTGGAGCGCGACGCCGTCCCCATCCGCGAGGAGACCGCGACGCTGTGTGAGGCCGTCGGCGTCGATCCGCTGCGGATCTTCGGCTCCGGGGCGTTACTCGCGACCGTTCTCGACGAGGAGGTCGAGGAGTGTCTCGCCGCGCTCGAGGACGCCGGTCTGGAAGGTACCGAAATCGGGACTGTACGTGCCCTCGATGGCGATGCACCCGAACTGGTTCTCGACGGTGAGTCGATCACCGAGCCGATCGAGGACGACCTCTATCCGCTCTGGGCGCAGGCCGACAGCGACGAGTGACCGGCGTCGATGGCCGTAATACCGTCCGCTCGATCACTGTCGACCGACTTTATTGACGGGCATTCGAGATGGTTTTTTGGGGAACGATTTTGAGAAACCGGTTCACATGAACAGGACGGTCACACGGATCCTCCAATGACAGATACGCAACGCGGCGAGCGAGCGTCTCCGGTACGAGAGATCGAGTTCGAGATCGACGAATCGGCGTATCCGTTCGTCTCCGCGTCGAACCGACTCGACTGCCGGATCGAGCTCGCGGAGATGCTTCCGCGCGGTGACGGAGAGTACGCCGAGTTTTTCACGGTCACCGACGGTGAGCCAGCGCAGGTCGACGACCTGGCCCGAGCCCACGAGAGCGTCGACACTCGGCTTCTCAGCGGGGGCGAAAACAGTGCCCTCTTCGAATTTCACGTTTCCGACGAGTGCCCCGCAGTAACCCTCGCCGAACTCGGGGCGCTTCCGCAGGTCGTTCGGGCCGAGGGCGGAACCGGCCGCATCGTTGCCGAAGTTCCGCCTCAGTACGATGCCGTCGCGATCACCGACTCGTTTCTCGACCGCGTTCCGGAAGCGGAATTCAGCGCGAAGCGCGAGACGGACTCGCTCACGACGCCGTTCAGTCGAACCGGATTTCGGCGGGAATTGCGCTCGAGACTGACGGAGCGACAACGCGAAGTGCTCGAGGCAGCGTTCGAGGCCGGCTACTACGAGTGGCCCCGCGAGTGTTCGGGCGAGGCGGTCGCGGCCGAACTCGGAATCAGCTCGCCCACGTTTTCGGAACACATTCACGCCGCCGAGCGCAAACTCCTCACGATGGTGTTCGAGGAATCGCGGAACCGAAACGGGACGTGACGAAGCGCTGGAAACCAGCGATTCGGCGGCCGTGAGAGTCCGGGTTCATTTGCACGGAGCGACGACGACCCGGCCGTCCCCGTGGACGTCGACGGCACAGTCCTCGAACTGAAACGAGAGTCGAGTCGGTCCTTCGCGAGCACCCGCATGGGTGACGAACCGATTCACGGCCTCCGGGTCGAGGACGTCGTACAGGGGTCGCATCTCCATCGGGTCCGTCCCCGTCACTGCCGCGACCCCTCGAACGATAGCCGGCGTCGGCACGTCGGTCGCGGTCCAATCGTGCCGCGCAGTGTACACCTCGCCCTCGGGATCGTCGGCTGGCGAACCCGCGCCCGACGTCGTGTCTTTTCGTGTCACAAAATCACCCTCGCAACGTGTGAACCTGAGACTAGCTACTGGTATAGCTTGCATCCC
This sequence comes from Natrinema salinisoli, assembly GCF_020405205.1. NCBI lineage: Archaea > Methanobacteriati > Methanobacteriota > Halobacteria > Halobacteriales > Natrialbaceae > Natrinema > Natrinema salinisoli. The sequence goes on from NZ_CP084469.1 coordinate 1,770,312, forward strand.
TACAACTCGAGGGCTGGGCTCGAATGACCGCACACTGATCCACACTCGATGGCGAGCCGGTGGTCGGCCGCGCAGCTATCGTAGCCACTGCATACCTGATCGCACGAGAGCTGTGCGATCAGTGTGTAATAGATGCAGTCGGTACGATACCGGTCACGGATTCGGCTTACTGCCGCGCCCACTCGAGCATTCGCTCGTAAACGGGATCGGACGCGAGCGCTTGCGAGTCGCCGACCAGCACCAGCGCGCGTTTCGGTCGCGTCAGTGCCACGTTGATCCGGCGATAGTCCTCGAAGATCGGCCCCTCGAGCGAGCCGGTCGCGGTGAAGGAGACGACGATGACCTCCTGACTCGAGCCCTGGAAGCGATCCACGGTGTCGACGGCGACATCGTCGGGGACGTGGTTCGAGATTTCCGAGACCTGGGCTCGGAAGGGTGCGATGACGCCGATGTCGGTGCGATCGAGTCCCGCGGCCTCGTAGCGCTCGATGAGCTCCGCGATCCGCGCGGCCTCCTCGCTGTCGGTGTACTGGCTTCGGTCGCCCTCGACGTCGACGAACGAGACCGGATCCCGCAGGTGCTCGGGAAGCTCGTCCCGGGAGACGCCCTCGAGATCGTCCAGATTCCGGGCGGCGACCTCGGACGTCGCGGGCCGGAGTCGCCCGTCGTAGAACTCGTTCGAGGCGAAGACCTGGATGCGCTGGTTCATCCGATACTGGCGGTCGAGCATCACGCCGGCCTCGGGGTGAAGGTCGACGAGCCGTTCGAACAGCGACTCGGTGAGGTCGTTTTCGGCCCGGACGACGGGCGGAAGCTGTTCGTGATCGCCGACCAGGACGAACCGTTCAGCCAGGTTGATCGCCGCGCAGGTTCCGGGTTCGGTGAGCTGGGCCGCCTCGTCGACCAGCGCCACGTCGAACGCCTGCTCTTTCATCACCCGCGAGCCGCAGGTCGACGTCGTCGCCGCCACGACCTGCGCGTTCTGTAACTTCGCGACGCGGTCTTCGGGATCGCCCGCCCGCTCGAGCCGGTACGGTTCCATGTCGTCGCGGATGCCGCTCTCCGACCCCACGCGAACGACCCGACCCTCGTCGATCACGTCGTCCAACTGTTCGAGCAGGGCCTCGAGCGCGTTGTCCACGGCGCGGTTGGTAAAGGCGGAGAGCAGGACCCGCTCGCCGCGTTCGACCATCGCGCGGATCGCGCGGGCGATGGTGTAGGTCTTCCCGGTGCCCGGCGGCCCGTGGATCAGCGCGCAGTCCGCCGCACCGACGGCCTTCGTGACGGCCTCGTTCTGTTTCTCGTTGTTGTCGATGAACGTCTCATCGATCTCCTTGAATTCGGGATCTGCGCGGCCGAACAGGACGTCCTTGCGCCGCTCGTTTCCCTTCAGGAGCGCGTCGTGCATCGCGACGAGCAGCCGATCGGTCGTCAGTTCGGAGGGATACACGTCGAGTCGCGTGACCTCGACCGGTTCGTCCGCCGTGATCACGATTTCGTCGTCCAGACGTTCGATCCGAGCGAGTTCGGAGTCGCCACGAACCGGGTCCCCGTCGCTCGCCAGCACCAGATCCCCTTCCCGGAGCTTCGAGTTCGCACCGCCCGTGTTGCGCGCCCTGAGTTCCCAGCGACCCTCGTCGAGCGGCCGTTTCTCGACGAACTCGAGGTCGATCAGCGCGCGGTCGTCGTCGGCCCGCTCCTCGGCCGTCTGCTCCCAGAGCTTGGCGTACTCGCGGTGGACCTCCCGGCGCTCCTCCTCGATGGCCCGGTAGAAGCGGTCGAAGTACTCGAGTTCCTCGTCGGGTAACGGTTTCCCGATCTGTCCGGCTTTCGACTCCTGATCCAGTCGCCCGGAGACGACCATGCAGGTGTCCTGCTCGAAGCAGTACTCGCACTTCGCGTCGGCCTCGTAGCCCGTCGGGATGTCGCCCGACATCTCTTTCGCCGCGATCTCGTTTCGCAGTCGGACGACGTACTTCAGTAGCCCCTCGCCCATCGTGAACTCCTTCGCCGGATCGAGATCGCCGGTCTCCTCGTTGCGATCCAACACCGAATTCTTCGTATAGAGCAGGGTTCCGATATCGACGTCGCCGCCGTGTTCCTCGAGCAGGAGGGCGTAGCACGCCGCCTGCACCTTGTCCTTGAATCGCGGCTCCTTTTTCAGGTTCTTCCCGGTCTTGAGTTCGACCGGTGCCCCGCGGCGGACGGCGTCGGCCCGCCCGCGGATGCCGAACGTCTCGCTGATGAGCAACTGTTCCGAGCGCCAGACGTCCTCCGCCTCGTCCAACCGCCCCTGCTGAAGCCAGCCCTCGATCGCCGTGGCGTTCTCTCGAACGTCCTCGGCGACGGCGTCGGCCGTCTCGCCGAGCAGTCCCAGCTGGAGGCCTCGTTCTTCGACGCGAGCGTCGATCGATTCCTCGAGGTCGCGGCCGCGCAGCAGGTCGCCGAAGACCTCGTGGACGAGCGTCCCCTTCACGACGGGGTAGTTCAGCGGCACCCCCGAGAGCTTGTTCAGGTAGTACAGCCGGGGACACTCGACCCAGTTGCGGATCGACGTCACGCTCACGAGGAAGGACGGCTCGACGACGACGTAGGACTCCCCCGTCGTCGCGTACTGCGTCTCGCCCTGGTACTCCTCTTCTTTCGCGTTCGTCACGAGCAACTCCATTCCCGGCTCGAGCAGCGCCGCCGACTCGGTCCACTTGTTCCACAGGGTCACCGTCGTCGTCTCGCGGCCGTCCGCGATCGTCGCCGTTCCGCCGTCGCCTCGAGCCGCTGCTGCATCGCCGTTCGGGGCGTCGTCGGCCGGCCGAAGCGGCACTTCCGCGAGATCGCTCTCGCCGTAGCTCGTCGATACCGACCGCACGTCGACCTCGCCCGCGACGGTTCCGCGTACGTGCACAGCTATCGTCAACGGTCGAGCGATCAAAAACGCTATCGGTCGGCGCGGAGCGGACGGTGCCACGTTCGTTTCGGCCCGTTTCGTCCGCCGGGAGAATCGTTCCGTTCCGGCTCCCGTCCCGGTAAAATCGAGTTACCGACCGTCTCGGACTCGTTGGATCGCCGCTGCCAGTGGAACGGACGGGGCGCTTTTGCAATCCGAAACCGTACGCTCGATGCCATGAGTGACCCGAACGGCGACGACCACCGGACGAGCGACGAGTCCGAAACCGGAGCCGATAGCGGGACCGACGGACCGACCGACCGACGTGAAACGGCGGCGGCCGATATCGACTCCGGCACCGGGATCGGAGACGGCGAGCGCTCCGGGGGACGCGATCCGCGCGACGAGTCGACACGAGTCGCGAACGAGGAGCGACGGCGCAAGACCTCAGTCCTGAGCCTGCTCGTCGCCGTCCTCGGTGCGTGGGTCGCCCTCTCGGTGCTCATCTTCGATACCGAAGCGGCCCCGCTGTGGAACGATGTCCTCGTCGGACTCGTCGTCGCCGTCGCCGCCGGCTACAACTACTACCGGGTGACCAACGACGTCCCGCTCAGTACCGGTATCGCGACTCTGGTCGCCGTCCTCGGTATCTGGCTGATCGTCTCGGCCGCGCTGCTCGAGATGACCGGTGTCCTCTTCTGGAGCACCCTCGCGACCGGACTCCTGATCGCTGGAGTGGCAGGATACAACGCCTACGAGGCCCGCGAGGCGCGGGCGGTCGCGACCGACTCCGGAGTGGACGCTTAGGCCCGCTCCGGGCCGTACTCCGTCTCGAGCCGAGCGACGCGGTGTTCGGCGGCGTGGTGGCCCATCGCGACGACCGAAAACCCGATCATGACGACGGCGAAGGTAACCGAGACGGCCGGGGAAACGCCGTTAACGTAACTATTGAATACCTGACCGAGCGCCAGCGCGAGCGGTGCGAGCGTCAACAGCGCGCTCTTGATGGGCGTGGCGCGAAACAGTTCGACGAGCGAGAGTGAGTGGCGACCGGACATAGGGAAAGCGTCGGTTACCGTCCCTGTGGGGGGAGCCGTCGTATTCCTTTTGGTTCGGGCGGACCGAATCGGACGTTTCGAGGACCGACAGTCGTCTCGTGGCGTCTTTCGGTGCAACCGATACGTTCATTCTGCCGGCGGCCCAACGATCACGTATGCGGATTCGCGAGTGGCAGGACGTACTCGAGGACGTCACCGATCGAAGCGTCGATCCGGAGGACTGGCGAGCGGTCGCCGGTGACCGTGCCGGCGGCGTCGGCGAAGACATGTACCTCGCGCATCCCCGTGCCGGCGTCTTCTTCCTGAAGACGTACGCGAAGAACCCGTACGAGGTCCGCGGCGTCGGCACGCAGGTCGCCCGCAGCCTCGACGACGAGATCGGGGCGTTCATGCCCGAACAGGACTCTGGCGGCCGCTTTGCGGTCCAGTCGCCGCCGGAAGACGAGGACCAGGCCGAGACGGTGGGGAAGCGTCTCGAGACGGTCCTCGAGACCCACGCGGACGCGCCGACCCGACCGCAGGACCTCTTCGACGACGTCATGGAGGCCCTCGAGAGCCCCGCGTTCGGGCCGATGGAGTACGACCAGTACGCTCGGCCCGACGAACTCGAGGACCTCGCCGACCGATTCGAAGAAGCCGACGAACTGCTGAACTCGGAACTAGAAGACCTGATCGAAACGGACGAGGTCGATCGGGGCTTCATGTAACTCGTCGGAAACGATAGCAACACACACGGCCGCCGCCTGCGTCTGCGTCCGGTGACTCTTTGGGATCGGACTTCGACCGTAGACCCATGCCACCGAGCGCGAGCCCCGAGGCCGTCGTCCGCGACTATTACGACGCGCTCCGCGATAACGAGCCTCTGGCCCCGTACTTTCTCGCGGACGAGTCGACCGTCAAGTTCGGTATCAGCGAGTCGCTCTTCGGCGGCGACGACGTCGCTGCGGCTCTCGCGGAACAGAGGGAGACGACCGCAGAGTGGCACGTCCAGAGCCGGAACCTCGTCGTGACCGAACGGAACGGGTTCGCGACGGTCGCCGACGAGGTGACGATGGCCTGGACCGACGTGACGACCGGAGAACGACACCGGTTCGACAGCCGCTGGAGCGGCACGTTAGTCGAAGTATCAGATGATGACTCGAGCGCAAGCGACTGGCAGTTCGTCACGATGCACGTCAGCGCGCCCCACGAACTATGAGCCGGGATCGTGGTCCCTCGCGCTCGAGCACCGTGACGGACGCTGCCGGCCAGCTCAAAGCTGCCTTCGTCCTGCTTGTCGGCCTCTCCGGCGGCCTGATCGCCGTCCAGAGCGACGCCTCGTTGCCCGTGATCGGCGCGGCGATACTCGGGGGCATCGTCGCGGGCGGCGCGTTGCTCTGGTATCTGATCTGGATTACGACGTGATTCGAATCGAGACCGGTGCCTCTCAGCGATCGACGCGCTGGATCCACGTCCCCGGCGCGTCGAGTTCGTCGTGGCTGGGGAGGTACTCCGGCCCCTCCCAGACCAGGCTCGCCGTCTCGAGGTCGCGGACGGCGACGACGTGCTCGAAGAAGTTCTTGCCGCGTCTGTACTGGCGTTCCTTGAGCCCGAGGCCGAGCAGGCGACGGAAGAGCTTCTGGAGGGGGCCCCGCCCCTGCCGGCGCTCGTCGAGCTTGCGCCGCAGGTCCTCGTACTCCTCGTCGAAGGCGTGGTCCATCAGGAGTTCGGCGTACCCCTCGACGACGGTCATCGCCGCGTCGAGGTCCCGGAACGCGTCTCGATCGAACGAACCTTCCGAGAGCTTCGCGATCCCGTCTTCCATCCGAGTCTCGAGGTGGTCTGAGAGCCACGGCGCGGCCCCGAACTCGGCGGCGTGGGTCACCTCGTGGAAGGCGATCCAGCGGCGGAACCGATCGGCGTCGACGTCGATTTTCGCGGCTGCGTTGAGGATGTTCGGTCGGACGAAGTACAGCGCGTGCTCGTCCGTCGGCGCGTCAGCCAGCAGGAGGGGATCGTACTGGCCGAGGACGTTCCGGCCGAGGAAGGAGAGCAGGACGGTCATCGTCCCCGTATTGATCGTCCGCGCGACCGCGGGGAACGCGCCCGTATGCGTCTCGAGCGTGCTCATGACGCGCTCGAAGGTGGCGACGTTGGCGTCGATCCAGTGGTGGCGGTTCTGGATTTCGACGGTCTCCGGCACGTCGAACTCGACGCCGGAGACCGTCCGCACGGCTGCTCGAGCATCCCGGACGTCGCGAGCGTAGGCCTCGCTCTCCCCGGGCTCGAGATCGATCGATCCGGGATCCGTCGCCGCTTTGGCGGCGTCGGCGGCCGACCGCCAGTCGATCGCGTCGTCACCGGACGCCCCGGCAACCGCCCGGGCGCTACGATAGAGATTCACGACTGTCCGTACGGCGAGGACGCGCAAAAGCGTTCGGCTCGGTCCGAGGGCGGCGAGCGGACCGCCGGCAGCCGATCAGTTGACGATGACGTCGGGTTCCTCTTCGGTCTCGAGGTCCGGTTCCTCGTCACCGCCGCGGAACTTCTTCGCGGCGGCGGCGATGGCGACGAGGACGACGAGCGCGACGACCGCGCCGACGGCGCTCTTGCCCGCACCACCGGACTCCTCGTCGGTCGACCCGTCCTCGTCGGTCTCGGCCGCGGGTTCGGATTCGGTCTCCGACGTCGACTCGATACCACCGATCGGCAGCGCTTTGCCGATCGATCCCAGCCCGAACTGTGGTTCGCCGTCGAAGTGCAACTCGATGAGGGTGAATTTCTTGTCACTCATGCGTGGACGGTCAACGAGAGTTCACTTAGCCGTTTGGTTAGGTCCACCTTATTGATGTCAGATGGAACGACGGCGGACGGCAGTCGTCCCGCTCCGGTCGGATCGACAGTCCGGACCTCCATCGGCCGATATACTGTTGCTTGCCACCAGTGATCGTGCTTCGTGAACCACTCGCTCGTCCGACGGTAATCGGACTCCGGACCGGTACGATTAAGTGTCCATCACCTGCGGTGTTGCGTATGAGTGGACGACCGCTGGACGTCCTCGAGGCGTCACTCGGCGACCGCGTGACAGTGCGACTCAAGAGTGGCGACGAGTACGTCGGTGACCTCGCTGGCTACGACCAACACATGAACCTCGTCCTCGACGACGTGGCGATTCCCGGACCCGACGGGCTCGAGGAGGAGGCGCCGGTCGAAGACACAACCATTATACGCGGCGATAACGTCGTTTCGATCACTCCATGACTGGTGCAGGAACCCCGAGCCAAGGAAAGAAGAACAAGACGACCCACACGAAGTGTCGTCGCTGCGGAGAGAAATCGTATCACACGAAGAAGAAGGAGTGCTCGTCCTGTGGCTTTGGCAAATCCGCCAAACGCCGCGGATACGAGTGGCAGTCGAAATCCGGCGACAACTGATCTCTCCGTTCTCCCCCTCCGATTCTTCAGCGTTCTCGAGTTACCGCACAGTCACGACCGTCTCTAGTCGAATATCGGTGCCGATGGGTGGCCGATGAACAACCCTTAGTTCCGAGCCCCGAAGGGAGTCGTATGGAGACGACAGACGCCTTCGCCGGCCTCGAGTGTGTCGACTGCGGAGCCACCGTCGGCGCGACCGAGACCCACCGCTGTCCGGACTGCGGCGGGTCGCTCGACCCGACCTACGAGTACGACGCGATCGATCTCGACCGGGAGACCCTCGCATCGCGGCCGCTGGACTCGCAGTGGCGCTACGACGAACTGTTACCGTTCGCCCGCGAGTCGGCGGTCACGACGAACGAGGGGGCGACGCCGCTGGTCGACTGTCCCGATCTGGCGGCCGAACTCGGCGTCGAACGGGTGCTCATCAAAGACGAGGGCCGGAATCCGACGGGAACGAGCAAGGACCGCGGTGCGTCCGTCGCCGTCACCGCGGCGGTCCACCACGGCGCGACCGACGTCGCGCTCCCCTCGACGGGCAACGGCGGACAGGCCGTCGCGGCCTACGCCGGCCGCGCGGGACTCGAGTCGCACGCGTATCTCCCCTCGCGATCCGGCTTCACGAACAAGGCCATGGTCAACGTCCACGGCGGCGATATGAACGTCGTCGGCGGCCGGTTCGGCGATGCCGTCGGCGCGTTCGAGGAAGGACTCGAGGAACACGACGACTGGTACTCGCTGCGGTCGTTCGACACCCCCTATCGCCACGAGGGCGCGAAGACGCTGTTCTACGAACTCGTCGAGCAACTCGAGTGGACCGTTCCCGACGCGATCTGTTATCCCACGGGGGCGGGAACCGGTCTCGTCGGACTCGGCAAGGCCGCGACGGAGTACCGAAAACTCGGGCTGATCGACGATCTGCCCGCCCTCTACGCTGCCCAGGCGTCGGGCTGTGCCCCCATCGTCGAGGCGTTCGACGACGGCCGCGACGACCACGATCCCGTCGAGCATCCCGACACCATCTGTGGCGAGCTCGAGATTCCGGATCCCGCGGCCGGCCGGCGAGTCCTCGAGGCGATCCGGGAGACCGACGGCGGCGCGGTCGCGACCGAAGACCCGGACATTCTCGAGTCTGCCGTGCAGGTGGCTCAGACGACGGGACTCGAACTCATTCCAAGCGCAGCGGCGGCCGCGAGCGGCGCGTGGAAGCTCGCAGAGCGCGGAACGTTCGACGGCGACGAGACGGTCGTCATCGTCAACACCGGCTCCGGCAACAAGGAGGCCGACGTGTTGCGCAGCCACCTGATGAGTCAGGGAGTCTAGCGTCGGTTCCGTCTCGACTCGTGTAGTACCAGGGAATATCGCAGAGTAGAGCACCTCGAGGCGGAAACGAGTGAAGCCATACGAACCGGCAGCAGGGACTAGGCCACCGACGAACCCGAACTCTTTCACCGACAGAGCCTTGTTCGGGAGACGAGTAGACGGAGTGAGCATCAATGTGTGAACATTCACCAGAGTGTTCGAACGGGGTCTCGTGCCAGCTCGTCCTCGAGAACGGGCAGACTGGTCTCGAGACTGCCGAATACTACTGCAAAGCACACCTCGTGCTACGGATCTGGGAGGTCGAAAACGACAGCTCCATGCGAGCCGTCAGCGCCGAGCAACTGTAGCTCGGCCGAGCTCGTCGAACACTCCCCTGGAGGCCGCCGGTGTACCGTCGCAGGTGCGCCGGTGGTCGCGACCGAGTACGTCCGCGACCATCGTCGACACTCGAGCGAATCGGCAGATAACGACTGATACCCGTCGGAACCTGTAATTCTCGAGGCGGGGCCGTTCCGTAGCGCTTTTGCTGGTTGTCGGGAAACGACGCGGTATGACTACCCCCTGGGACGACTGGAACCACATTCTCAAGATCGACCCGGACAAGGAGTTACCCGAGGGCGTTACCTACGGTGACCTCTGCGCCACGGGTACCGACGCGATCGAGGTCGGCGGGACGATGGGCATCACCGAGGAGAACATGAGCGCCGTCATCGACGCCTGCGCCGAACACGACGTCGCCCTCTATCAGGAACCGTCGAATCCCGACGTCGTCCTCGAGGACGACGCGCTGGACGGCTACCTCATCCCGACCGTCTTCAACGCCGGCTCGCCGTTCTGGATCACCGAAGCGCACAAGGAGTGGGTCCGACTCGAGGGCGATCTCGACTGGGAGCGAACGACGACCGAGGCGTACATCGTGATGAACCCCGAGGCCGACGTCGCGACGCTGACGGAGGCGAACTGCGACCTCGACGCCGACGACGTCGGTGCCTACGCGACGGTCGCCGAACACATGTTCGGGCAGGAGATCGTGTACGTCGAGTACTCCGGCATGCTCGGCGACGAAGGGGTCGTCGAAGCCGCCGCCGAGGCCACCGACGAGTCGACGCTGTTCTACGGCGGCGGGATCCACGACTACGACTCGGCGTACGCGATGGCCCAGTACGCCGACGTCATCGTCGTCGGGGACCTCGCGCACGACGAGGGTATCGATGCGGTTCGGGAAACAGTCGAGGCGGCCAACGACGTCTGACGCGCGGACCGTTTCAGTGGCCGTCCGACTGGATACCATACCACTCGCCTCAACGGATCTCAACTGGTTTGTCGATCCGTTGTGTACGGGAGTACACGAATCTCGTCGTCACCGTCGGTACCTAACCGGCTGTCCGACTCCCTGTTACTCGAGAACGAGGTCCCGTAACCGAGGAAGGGCGTCCGTCACGTCTTCCCGATAGACGATGTCCGCGATACCGTCACACGGGGTCGACTCGAGATTGACGATCCCGACCGTCGCGCCGGTCGACGCGGCGAGTCGGGGCAGCGAGGCGGCGGGCTCCACGACGAGCGACGACCCGATCGCGAGGAAGACGTCGCTGTCGCGGGCGAGCGACCGCGCACGCTGGATGACGGCCCCCGGCAGCTGTTCGCCGAAGAGGACGACGTCCGGTTTGAAGACGCCCCCGCAGTCACAGGTCGGTGGCAGCTCGCCGTCGGCCGCGCGCTCGAAGATCGGATCGCCGTCCCTGCGCTTTCCGCACTCGGTACAGCGAACCCGCTGGGAGTTGCCGTGGAGTTCGAGGATGGTCGCCTCTTCGTCAGTTTCCGCGCCGCCCGTTTCGTTACTGGCCGCCGCCGCCTCGCCGTGTAACCCGTCCGTGTTCTGGGTCAAGATCGCCTCGAGATCGCCGTCTCGCCCCATCGCGGCCAGCGCTTCGTGGGCCGCGTTCGGCTCGAAGTCGCCGTCGAACATCTCCCGCTGGAGCTCGACGCGGTCGGTCCAGAACCCTTCGGGATCGCGCTGGAACCGGCCGTAGGCGAACTGTCCCTCGTCGAATTTGTCCCAGACGCCGTCGTCGCCGCGGAACGTCGGCACGCCCGATGGTGCCGAGATACCGGCCCCGGTGAAGGCCACGACCGTGTCCGCGCTTCGGACGTCGTCGGCGAGTCGCTCGAGATCGCTCATACAGCCCAGCAGTGTGTCGGGCGACAAAAATACGAAGGACGAGGACGTTTCTTCCACCGATGACCGATCGGGATCCACTGGTCGAGCTCGTCGGACTACTCGACGACGAGCGTGTCGTGAAATGCCGAGAGCGAGCGCAGCAGTTCCGTCGCTCCGTCGACGGGGAATTCGAACGGACTGCGGGAGCGCTCGAGGAGATCGAGTGAATCCGATCGGCGAGACGAGCGCGACTCCGAACGACTGCGCTTAAGTTCCGCCTGCGTGAATCAGGTGGTATGCAGGATAGAACCTACACTGCCGACGCCGAGCCGGGTGACCACGTGACGGTCGCCGGCTGGGTCCACGAGATCCGCGATCTCGGGGGCATCGCATTCCTGATTCTCCGGGACACTTCCGGGAAGATCCAGATCAAGTTCGAAAAGGACGAGATGGACGACGAGCTCGTCGAAACGGGGCTCGACGCCTCCCGCGAGAGCGTCGTCAAGGTCTCCGGCGCGGTCGAGGAGGAGCCGCGCGCGCCGACGGGCGTCGAAGTCACGCCCGACGCCGTCGAGGTCATCGCGCCCGCCGATCCCGAACTGCCGCTCGATCCCTCGGAGAAGGTCGACGCCGACCTTTCAACGCGACTGGACAACCGCACACTCGACCTCCGAAAGGACGACGTTCAGACGATTTTCGAGATTCGCTCGGACGTGCTGCGGGCCGTCCGCGACCAGTTCCGCGAGTTCGACTGTACGGAGATCAACACGCCGAAAATCGTCGCCACCGGGACGGAGGGCGGTACCGAACTCTTCCCGATCACCTACTTCGGCGAGGAGGCCTTCATGAACCAGTCGCCGCAGTTGTTCAAGCAGCTGATCGCGGGCTCGAACGTCGAGCGCGTCTTCGAGATCGGTCCGATCTTCCGCGCCGAGGAACACAACACGCCCCGACACCTGAACGAGGCCACCTCGATCGACTTCGAGGGCGCATTCTGTGATCACACCGACGCCATGGACGTCGCCGAAGGCATCGTCAAAGCGTCCTACGAGGCAGTGCAGGAGAACTTCGGCGACGAACTCGAGGCGCTCGACCTCGCCGAGGACTTCGAGGTTCCAGAGGGTGATTTCCCCCGTATCAGCTACGAGGAGGCCATCGAACGCATCAACGCGACGGGCGAACTCGACGAGCAACTCGTCTGGGGCGACGATCTCTCGACGCCGGCCGAGGAAGCCCTCGGTCAGGACGTCGGGGGCCATTACTTCATCACCGATTGGCCAAGCGAGATCAAGCCGTTCTACATCAAGGATCACGACGACGATCCGGAGCTGTCGACCGGCTTCGACCTGATGCACCCGCGCATGGAACTGGTCTCGGGCGGCCAGCGCGAACACCGCCACGAGAAGCTCATCGAGGGCTTCGAACAGCAGGGCCTCGACCCCGACCAGTTCGAGTACTACACGAAGATGTTCAAGTACGGCATGCCGCCCCACGCCGGCTTCGGCCTCGGCGGCGAGCGCCTGATCATGACGATCCTCGGACTCGACAACATCCGAGAAGCGGTGCTGTTCCCGCGAGACCGGCAGCGACTGAGTCCATAGGACTCTTCGCGACCCGGAAACGGGATTCATGTTGACTTTTTCGCATCGAACGAACAGCATCGGTGCTAGCTGAACAGAATTCGGCCCGTCCTCGAGCCGGTGGAACGCAGTCAGAACGTCCTGCGGGTCAGAAATCACGGCGAATCGGTTCGAAGAGGAATCCGCGTCGTGGCGGCCGTCCGACCGATCAGTCGTCTGCAGACTGCGCCGTCCTCGATGATCCACTGGTTTCGAACTCGTCGAGGTGCCGCTGCAGGTTGTTGGCTCGTTCGGCCAGTTGCGTCGCGCTCTCGGTCACTTCCGCGAGTGCGGACGTCTGTTCTTCGGCGGCCGCGGCGGCGGTACTCGCCTCCTTCGCGACGTGCTCGCTGAGGGACTCGGCCTCGTCGACCATCGTGACGATTTCCTGCGTCGATGCGGCCTGTTGCTGGCTGGCGTTCTTGATCTCCTTCGTCCCGTCGTACGTCTGTTTGGCGTAGCCGGCGATCTCGTCGAGCGCATCGACCGCTTGTTCGACCGTCTTGGCGCTCGAGGCGATCCCCTGACGGGTCTTCCGAACTTCGGTCGCGGTCGTGTCCGTCTGTGACGTGATGTCGTCGACGAGCTGGTCGATCTCGTCGGCCGACGCCTTCGTCTCGGCTGCAAGCTCCTTGACCTCGGTCGCGACGGCCGTGAACCCCTCCATGTCCGATCCGTTACGGGAGGCCTCGATGTTGGCGTTCATCGCCAGCATGTTCGTTTGCTCGGCGACCTTCTGGATGAACTCCGTGATCTCGTCGACGCGGTCGACCTGTGCCTGGAGCTGTTCGATCTCGTCGACGGCGGCTTCCGCGTCCTCGTCGATCTCGTCCATCGCCTCGATCGCTGCGGTCGCTGCGGTCGTCCCCTCCTGTCCGGCTTCCGCCGTCCGCTCGGCGATCGTCGTCACCTCGGTGGACAGCGACGAGATCTCCTCGGTCGACGCCGAAATCTCCTCCATTCCGTCGGCGACGGCGCGGAACGTCTCGTGTTGGCGCTCGGTGCTGTCGGAGATACGCTGGACGGCCTGACTGACTTCGCCACCTGCCTGCTGGACCTCTTCGGCGCTGGCCGTGACTTGCTGGCCGTGTCCCGCGACCTCGTCTGCGAACCGTTTGACGCCGTCGGTCGTTCGCTCGAGTTCGGCCATCATCTCGTTGTACTCGGTTGCGATATCGCTCATCGCCTCGTTCTGGCTGTCCGCGTCCATCCGGCGCGTCAGATCGCCGTCAGCGGCCTGCTCCATCACGTCGCGGAACTCGGTCGCTTTCGTCTCGAGGTGGTCCGCGAGCGCCGCCAGTTCCCGACCCTTCTGCTCGGCTCGATTCCGTGCCTCCTCGGACTTCCGGAGGTTCTCCCGGACCGAATCGCGCATCTCCGCGAAGGCGTCGTAGAGTCGCCCGATCTCGTCGCGTCGATCACTCTCGAGTTCGGTGTCGAGGTTCCCCCGCTCGAGTTCACCCGCCTTCTCCGCGAGCGTGCCGAGCGAGTTACTCGTCGATCGACCGACGACGATGCCAATGACGCCGAGCCCGACCAGCGAGACGAGTACGAGCGCGATCACCGACTGCGTGATCTCCTGTTGCAGCGCGAACGCCTCGGTGGTCGGAATGTGCGTCATGATGACCCAGTCGGTCCCCTCGACCGGGGCGAAGCCCATCGACATCGTTTGGCCGCCCATCTCCATTTCGACGTAGTCGACCTCGCCGTCGAGGCCTCGCTTGACAGCCATCGATTCGGGTTCGCCGGACGAGTCGACGTTTGGCTCCCCGACACGGTCGTTGTGGTGGCTCAACGCGACGATCCCGTTCGAGTCGACCACGTGGGTGAACGACCCGCTCACGTTCGCCGGCTGCTCGAGGGAGTTCGAAACCGTCACCAGGTCGAACTCGAGGACGACGAGGCGATCGCTGTCGCCGGCAGCTTTGGTGACGAATCCGGCAACGGGTCCCTCGGCGGTTTCCGACTCGTATGGACCGAAGAGCGTCGGTTCCCTGCCGCCGATGTCGCTGCTCGCCCACGGTGTATCTGCGAGACTGCTGCCCTCGGCGTCTCCCTGCGTGCTCGCGAGCACTTCGTAGTCGGCCGCGTCGACGTAGTGAACGCCCGTAACGGCGGGATCCATTCGCTCGTATTCCGCGTCGAACGTCGATCGGATGCGATCCGTCTCGCCGCTCCGCACTGCATCCGAGGACGCCAGGAATCTCGTTTGTCCCCGCCGGTGGTCGACCCATTCCGCGACGGACTCCGACTGCAGTTCGGTGGACTGAACCATCGTCGACTCTGTCTCGTCCGCGAGACTCGTCCCCGTCTGTACGTAAATCAGGGCCCCGATAGCAGCAACTGCGGCGACGACGACGAACAGTGCGAGAAGAAGCTTCAGTGCATAGCTACTCCGAATTCGTTCCCCCAATGTAGTGACCGGATTCCCCATAGTATATCCACTCGAACCATTATATGTATAAAAATCATTGGGTCCTGATGATTGATGTGTAGAACGTAACTGAAACGTTGTACGGGTATCAGTTATTCATCTTGGCGTGAAAATTGTATCTCTTGATTCCGGATCCGATATTTCGATTCGCCGTCGATACTCAGAAAGATACCCGTAGTGGTGGTATGTCACGGAAATCGGGCGAACATCCACGGCTGACGTCGCGGGCGATCAGTCGCAGCTACCGGTGTTGATCGCCGCGGCGAGGTCCGCGCCGACCGCTCCGTCACCGAGGTACTCGAGGTGGCCGCCGACACTGCCGGTCACGTCGACGTCAGTGTAGTTCGCGGCCGGGTTACAACCCGCGCCCTCGGTCCCGAGGGCGGTATCGCCGAAGCCACCGTAGGCCGAGCCGACCGTCGAGTCGTTCTGTGAGTGGTAGTTGCGGACCTCACAGGCGTTGCTGAGGCCGGGGTTCCACGGATCGCCACAGACTTCCGACCCGTCGGCGGCCGCGCCCAGGGGCGCGACGGTCTCGATCTCGTACCCAGAGCTCAGTTTCGTCGCCGTCCACAGGACGCATCGACCGCCGAGCGAGTGGCCGACGAGACGAACGTTACCGCCCCCGCTGTCGGAGAAGTCCTCGACGAGGCCGGCAACGACCTCCCCGACGTCTTCGGTGTCGCTCTCGGCACCGAGGTAGTTGAAGTTCGTCGCCGGCCACTCGATCGCGGCGGTCGCATCCGGCGAGTAGCCGCCCGCCTCGAGCGAGTCGAGCACGTCGGTGGCCTGGCTCGAGACGGTGCTATCGCCGAACCAGCCGTGGATGAAGACGAGCAGTTCGTCCGTGACCGGAAGGCTGCCGTCGGCGCTCCAGCCGAACCAGCCGTCGTCGACCGAGATCACGTCGGGTCCGCCCCACTGTGCTGACGCCGAGGTGGACGCTGCCGCCAGTCCCGTCCCGCCGACGATCGCCGTCCCCGTCGCTTTCAGGAGCGTTCGTCGGTTCGTCGTCGATTCGTCCGTTGCCAGCCCGTCGCCGGGCATGTCGTTAGTTGTCATACTGCAAACTATGCATGCACGTACCAATCATTGACGTTTCTTTCTCCATACGAAGTATATATAAAATTGAACGAAGCGAGCAGCACGATTCTCAACGCGAACGGGAGACCGCCTCCGTATCCTCGGCAGATATTCAACCGCGAACCAGATCGACCCCCTTTCGTGATTGCTACCGCCATCGCCTTCGCCACCTGTCCCGAGAAACGCATCACCGGCCCGAACCGGAACCGCGCTCGAGCCGCCGACGGATCGGAACGGAACCTTCAAGATTATATCGCTCGGGCCAAAATCGGGGTGGTAATGCGCGAGGAGGCGACGGCGTTCGTTCCCGGACATGTTACGGGTTTTTTCAGCACTCACCCGGACGAGGATCCGACGAAAGCCGGCTCACGGGGCGCGGGACTGACGCTCACGGACGGTGTCGAAGTAACGATCGAACCGGCGACGGAGTCAACTATCGTACTCGACGGGGAGGAAATCGAGGTCGATCCGGTGACGACCGTGCTCGAGACGCTCGACGCGAGCGCCCGCGTCGAGGCCGATTCCGATCTCCCGATCGGCGCTGGCTTCGGTGTTTCGGGGGCACTAACACTGGGTACAGCGCTCGCGGTGAACCGCGTGTTCGAACGCAAGCTCTCGATGAACGAACTGGTCACCATCGCCCACGGTGCCGAGGTACAGGCCGGCACTGGGCTCGGTGACGTAGTGGCGCAGGCCCACGGGGGCGTTCCGATTCGCCTCGAGCCGGGCGGGCCACAGGACAACACGCTCGACGCAATTCCGGCGCGTGCGCGTGTCGAGTACATTTCTTTCGGCGAGCTCTCGACCGCCGACGTGCTTTCGGGCGACACCGACCAGCTGACGGCGGCCGGCAAGGAGGCACTCTCCAGGGTCGTCGAAGAGCCGACCCTTCTGTCGTTCATGTACGCCTCGCGGTTGTTCGCGCGCGACGCCGAGTTGCTCACTGAACGGGTCATCGAAACCATCGCTGACGTCTCGGCCGCGGAGGGACAGGCGTCGATGGCCATGCTGGGCGAAACCGTCTTTGCGCTCGGAACCGGCCTTTCCGACGCCGGCTACGAGCCGTCCGTCTGTACGACACATCCTGCGGGCGCGGTGCTCAAATAATCGTATTCGTTCGAGATATAGGCGATTAGAAGATATTTCAGTACTAAATCACCAGACGGTGGGGGGATAAACGGTGATTCGACGGCTGCTCCGCTGACGAAAACGCCATCCGTCCGTCATCGCTGACGCTCACTCGTCAGTTTGACCTGTGGAGCCGTTCTATCGATCACCGTTCTCGGTCGAGGGAGTTACGGATCGGTTCTTGTCCCCTGAGAATCATTTTATAGGAAAAGAGTCTGAAAATATTGCCGATTATATGTGACAGTAAGACTATAGGAAGCCAGAACTTTATTATGATTCGTTCAAGTTATCCGTTCAAGTTTGGCAATGGCTTCACGCACTGACATACACCACAGACTGTTTCGGCTGTACGAACGGTACGTCGGCGAACCCGACTCGAGCAAGGACGTTTACGGCTACTGGCTGTTTATCGTCGGTTACATTATCGGCGCTGCCGGGGTGGCAACGTTCGTAATCGGATACGCGGGTGAGGGGTACAACTATACGGTGATCAGGATCGCGGGGGTGACGGCCGCGACGGGACTCGCCTTCTGTCTGTTCGGTATCGTGCTCATGCTACCGGTACGGCGACGCGGGATTCAGGCCAGTGTCGTCGGACTCCTCGTCGCGCTGGGGGGTGTCGGTTTCTTCGGGTGGGCGTATCCGAACAACTGGCGGGAACTCGGCGTCGACTACAGCGTTCAAGTGATTACCGTTTACACGGTCGGTATCGGGATCATCGCGGGGGTAACCGCCCTCGTTCCCATCCTGACGGGACGAAAGGGGATGTTCGTCGAAGAGGAAGGGACGAGCGAAGATCCGCCGATCATGACGGGAGACGCGATGGAAGGCGCTCAGTTCGCCGTCTTCCGCGACGAGAACGGCGACTGGAAGTGGCACGTCCTCCACCTCGAGGCGCTGGCCCAGAGCAACGAGAGCGCCGTGACGCGCCCGGACGCCTCTGAAGGGATCGAACGCGTCAAATCCCAGATCAGCTCCGCGGGGCTGATGGAGCTGACGACGTCGGCGTTCCGACTCTACGAGGACCGCGACGGCACCTGGCAGTGGACGCTCGCCCGCGACGACGGTTCCATCGTCGGCTCCTGTGCCGGCGAGTTCGACCAGCGCGACGGTGCCGAGGAATCGGTGAGCTTCCTGAAAGACCGCGGTCCCGACGCGGACGTGATCGAGATCGAAGGGGCAGCGTTCACCTACGAGGAGCGACGCGATCAGTGGCACTGGCAGCTGGTCGACGACGATCGGACCCCGCTCGCCGCGAGCGAATCCGGCCATTCGACCCAGGAAACAGCCGAGGAGGACGCTCGGGAGTTCGCCGAAACGTTCGATCAGGCGCGGGTCCTCGACATCGACACCATCGGCGTGGAACTCTGCGAGCAGGCAAACGGCTGGACCTGGCGGTTCGTCGACGCGGCCGACGACGTCCTCGCGACCAGCACGCACGAGTTCAGCTCCCGGCGCTCGGCCGAGGAAGCCGCCGAATCGCTCCTGCCCGACCTCGAGTCGGCGTCGATTACCGTCTCCGGCGAACCGACCTACGAACTCTACGAATCGGACGAGGAGTGGCACTACAGACTCGTCGACGAAGCCGAACACGTCATCGCGCGCGGTCCCGACGGAACCGCCGACAAGGGGAGCTCCGAACAGTGGGCCCAGCAGTTCGGTGACAACGCCGCCGAGGCGGACGTCGTCGAGATCGAACCCGCGGAGTACGAGGTCTTCCAGGCCGACGACGAGAGCGCCGCCGGAAGCGCAGCCTCGACCTCGGACGGCACGCTCGCCGAAACGATCGACGAGCCCGAGCCGGCGGCCGACGGCGGGACGACGACCGGCGACGTGCCGGCGGGAGACGAGAACCCGTGGCACTGGCGGCTCGTGACGGACGACCGCGATATCATCGCCGCGAGTACCGAACCACACGCCGACGCCGACTCGGCGACGGAAGCGATCGAGCGGGTCCGTCAGCAGGCCAGCGAAGCCGACCTCATCGAGTTCGAGAACGCGGCGTTCCAGGTCTACGAGGCCGACTCCGGCGAGTGGCGCTGGCGGCTCATCGACGAGGACGGCAACGTCCTCGCGGACAGCGGCGCGGAGCACACGTCCCGTAACGAGGCGTCCCAGGCGATGATGACGCTGAAAGAGCAGGCTCCCGAGGCCGAACTGCTCGAGATCGAGACCGCGGCGTTCGAGCTCTTCGTCAACGAGGACGACGAGTGGGGCTGGCGGCTCATCGACGAGGGCGGGAAGCTCGTCGCCGAGGACCCGAACACCCACCCGACCCGCGACGCCGCTCGCGAGGCGATGAACCGACTGCTCGAGCACCTCGAGTCCGACGTGCGGACGATGGACAACGCGATCTTCCAGACGTATGCGACCGAGGACTGGCACTGGCGATTCGTCATGCCGGACGGCGAAACCGTCGCGCTCGGCGACGAGGCCCATCCGACCCGCGACGAGTTGGTCGACGGCCTCGACGACGTGCGCGAGGCTGCCGCATCGGCCCGTCAGTACACGATCGGCAACGTGTCCGTCCAGCTCTACGGAAACGGCGAGTGGCGCTTCCGCCTGCTCGACCGCGACCGCGAAGAGATCGCCGACTCGGACGTGTCCTACGCCGACCGCGACGCGGCGACGGCCGGCGTCGAGGACCTTCAGCAACACGCGACCGACGCACCGATCTTCGCGATCGAAGAGGGCGCAATCCGGCTCAACGAGGAGGACGGCTGGTCCTGGGACCTCGTCGACCGCGAGCGCGACGTGCTGGCCAACGGGGTCGGCACCGCCGAGACCAAAGACGATCTCATGGACGACGTCGACAAAGTCCGTCAGCTCGCGCCGAAAGCGGGCCGCGTCGACTTCGACGTCGCGTCCTTCGAACTCGTCGCCAACGAGGACGACCGCTGGCACTGGCGGCTCATCGACGAGGACGGACGGACCGTCGCGACCGGCTCCGAGACCTACGAAACGACCGAAGACGCCCGCGAGGCCCTCGAGGACGTTCGCGACCTCATCGAAGCTGCGAGCATCCTCGAGATCGACAGCGTGTCCTTCGAACTGCACATCGCGGAGGACGGCTGGGTCTGGCAGCTCATCGACGAGTACGGGACGACGATGGCCGAGAGCACGCAGACCTACGAGACGCGGACCGCTGCCCGCGAAGCGATGAACGACGTGAAAGCGCAGGCCCCCGACGGCTGGATCACGTTCACGGAGTAGTCGCGACGGCGGTTCGAATCGCTCACTGACTGACCGCTTTTTCGCCGGTTTCTTCGGTCCGTTCCCCGCTCGATGCGGGACGACTCGGATCCCGACGACCGGCCCACACCGAAGCTATCGTCGGACGGAATTCCGGCACATACCGATGCCGGCGCCGACGAAACACGGAAATATTCCCGATAGCTATCGGGATTTATTTGCTTCGGTCGATATACTCGAGCCATGAAATCGATGCGCATCGAACTGGAATACACCTCGGAGGCGATTCCGTCGCTCCACGAGGCGATCTGCGAGTCGCCCCGCATCGAGCGAGAGGTAATCGTGGGTGGGCAGGCAGTCGACGGCGTCGAGACGATCACGTCGTTCGTCTACGGCGATGCTGACGCCTACGAGCCGCGACTGGCCGACCTGGAGAACGTATTGGAGTACGACATCACGCCGGCGGACGACGGGTTCTTCTGTTATCTCCGCCGAGAGCTCGACTCCGAGGGAGTCTCGCTGTTGAACGCGCTTTCACAGGAGACCGTCGTGGTCGTGCCCCCGATCGAGGTCCGATCCGATCGGACGATTCGACTGACGATCGTCGGTCATTCGTCGGCGCTGTCGGCCGTAGTCGACGAGGTCCCAGAAAGACTGACACTGGACGTTCGCTGGGTGAGCGAGGACGTGACGGTCACCGAACCGTCCGTGACCGATCGCCAACTGGTAGCGCTCCGCGCGGCCCGCGACGTGGGCTACTACGAAATTCCACGGACGGCCGGAATCGAAGCGGTCGCCGACGAACTCGAGTGCGCCGTCTCGACGGCGTCGGAACTCCTCCGACGCGGCGAGGCCAACGCGGTCGACCGCGTGCTCGATGAGGGACCGTAGGCTCCGATCAGTCAGCCGCTCGTTTCGTGCAGAGCGCCGTGAACGCCGTGCCAGCGAAGTGCGTGTCCGCGATTTCGCACGTATCGAAGACGGCCTCGAGCGACCCCACGACGTCGCCGTCGGGATTCCAGTTCGCGTACCAGCGGAAGAACCGCCAGATGAGGGGATTCAGTACTCGAAGGGGGCCGCTCGGAGCCGGCCGAACGTCGACGATTGCGAGGCGCGCGCCGGGAACGAGCGAGCGGGAGACGTTCTCCACGGCGCGTCGGACGTCAGGCATGACGGACAGGGAAAGCGACGCGAGCGCCGCGTCGAAGGGGTCGTCGAACGCGACCGTCGTCGCGTCGGCTCGCTGTACGCTGACGTTCTCCCAGCCGCGGGCCTCGATGCGCTCGCGCGCGTTCGCTACCATCTCCGGGCTGTAATCGACGGCGACGAGTTCGCCTTCCTCGCCGATCTCCTCGCGGATCCGCTCGAAGTTGACGCCCGGGCCGCATCCCATCTCGAGCACGCGATCGCCCGGTTCGAGGGCCAGTCGATCGATGGCCGCCTCGCGAATCGGCTCGAAATCCTTCTCGCTCTGTCCGTAATAGTTGCTCCACCGATCCCAGACCGTCCGACTGCGCTCGAGGTGCGCCTCGTACCCGCCGTCCGAACGAGACGTCTCGGTCACCGCCTTGTCCTGCTGTTCCGTGGCCATATCAAGACGTGGAGCGACTCGACCGAGCCACTATTCCCGAAATCTATCGGGCGTTTATATAGTATCGGTCGCGACCGAGTTCGGCAGCTCGTGGTCGACGGAGTCGCCAGGCCAGCGGGCCCCGGTCGATCGATCGGTCGGCCGAGCGGTCTCTCCGCGACCGATCGGGCCGCTTTTTATCGACCCAATCGAGTGACCGATCGTGAGCGATTACGACAGCGTCTCCGCCGACGTCGAGCACGAGGAGGAGATTCCGGAGGAGCATCCCAGATACCAGGACTTGATCACCCGCCATCGGATCGAGAAGGGCGTCGAGAAGGGAATCACGCACCTCCAGGGGATGCACGCCGAGGGACGAGGCAGCGCGTTCGACTACCTGCTCGGTGAGGAAACGATTCCGAGCGCGAACGACGCGGAACGGGCGGCCGCGGCCCATCTCCTGCTCGCCGACCGCCCCGTCCTCTCGATCAACGGCAACGTCGCGGCGCTGGTCCCCGCCGAGATGGTCGACCTCGCCGATGCCACGGGTGCCGACCTCGAGGTCAACCTCTTCAATCGCACGCCGGAGCGACTCACGGCTATCGCCGATCACCTCCGCGAACACGGCGCTGACGACGTGAAGGGACTCGAGGCCGACGCGCGGATCCCGAACCTGGACCACAAGCGGGCGAAAGTCGACGCCGACGGGATCTACGAGGCCGACGTGGTGCTCGTCCCGCTCGAGGACGGTGACCGGGCCGAGGCCTTAGACGAGATGGGGAAAACCGAGATCGTGATCGACCTCAACCCGCTGTCCCGATCGCCGCAGGTGGCCGACGTGCCGATCGTCGACAACATCATTCGCGCCGTGCCGACCATCACCGAGCACGCGCGGGAACTGGCCGACGCGGACGACGACGAGCTCCGGGCGATTATCGACGACTTCGACCGAGAGCAGGCGCTCGAGGCGGCCGAGGAACGGATTCGATCGGGCGATCTCTGACTGACAGTGTCCGCCTCGCTTTCCCATGCGGGCGCGTGGCACGCATGGGCCAGTACAATCGTTATGCACCCTGCGTCCGATGTCTCCGGTAGTGATGAGGGAGCCGATCGATGCCACGGGCGAGGATGTCGTGTTACAACGGCAATTGGACGCCGATCAGGGCAATCAGATGGTTCAACTCGTCGAACTCATCGCCGATATCGACGACGTCGAGCCGACGGAAATCTCGCCGATCTATCGCGATATCGATAGTCTCGTTTCCAACTTCTTCGGCTCGCAACCGCCGTCTCGCGGCGATGCGACGCTCGCCTTTTCCTATCAGGGATACCGGATCCATCTAAAACAGGACGGCAGAACGACCGTCTGCGACCTCTCCACGTAACGGCTTCGCTCCGAAACGGGGTCTCATCGCTGCCGGTACTGTTGGGCCAACTATTTTCTGTCACTGGTTCGAACCGTCGACCCATGCCATCGCTCGAGCCACCGTGTCTGCGATCGGAACACGCCTCCCGCGGCGCCGCCGAGGGAGCGAAACTCGGCGGCAAAGTCGGCGGCGTCGCCGGACCGGCGGGCGGTGCCGTCGGAGCCGGCGTCGGTGCGGCCACCGGCTATCTGGCCGGCACGGCGCGCGATCGCGTCGAACGCGTCCTGAAGCCGTTCTGACCGTCCCCGATCGGCGGCTCGCTCGAGTCGGAGCGAGCGCTTTTCAGGAGGTATAAATTCCTCCTCCGGTTTCCCTCCCACATGGACGCCTACGAGCTGCTGACGCGCAACGCCGAGGAGGTCGTCACCGACGAGGAGGTCCGCGACCTCGCCGAGGATCCGGCGGGGAAACGCGCCTACGTCGGCTACGAGCCCTCGGGCGTGCTCCACCTCGGCCACCTCCTGACCGCGAACAAGCTCATCGACCTCCAGGACGCGGGCATGGAGGTCGTCGTCCTGCTCGCGGACGTCCACGCCTACCTCAACGAGAAGGGGACGTTCGAAGAGATCCGGGACACCGCCGAGCAGATGAAAGCCCAGTTCCTCGCCTACGGACTCGACGAGGAGCAAACGGAGTTCGTCTACGGCTCCGAGTTCCAGCTCGAAGAGGAGTACACCCTCGACCTGCACCACCTCGAGCGCGAAACGACGATGAACCGCGCCCAGCGCGCGATGGCCGAGATTCAGGGCGACGAGACGGCCAAGGTGAGCCACCTCGTCTACCCGCTGATGCAGACGCTGGACATCGAGTACCTCGACCTGGACCTCGCGGTCGGCGGGTTAGACCAACGCAAGGTCCACATGCTCGCCCGCGAGAAGCTGCCCGAACTCGACTACGACGTCCGGCCGGCGATCCACACGCCGATCGTCGCCGACCTCACCAGCGGCGAGGGCAAGATGTCCTCGAGCGAGGGGATCAGCATCTCGATGGAGGACTCGACCGAGGAGCTCGAGGAGAAGGTCAACTCGGCGTTCTGTCCGCCGACGCGGGAGCCGGAGGACGACCTCGAGAACCCCGTCCTCGAATTGTTCGAGTACCACGTCTTCCCGCGGTTCGACGAGGTCGTGGTCGAACGGCCCGACAAGTACGGCGGCGATCTGGCCTACGAGGACTACGAGGACCTCGCCGAGGACCTCGATTCGGGCGAACTCCACCCCGCCGACGCGAAGGGAACGCTCGCGACCTACCTCGACGAACTGATCGCACCGGGTCGCGAGAAGCTGCGCGAGATCCGAGGCTAACCGGTCGGTCTACGCGACGCTCGCGACACGGACGAAGACGGGTTCGTCGTCGGGGAGGATGCTGAATCCGTTTCGGTAGCGTGTCAGCGAACACTTCGGACTGGCCTGGACTCTGTTCGGTATCGGTGACGGACGTCCCGCCGAGCTGTAGGACTACAGACAGTATTTGGGCTTCGAGTGAGAATATATCCTCGATGCCCTCCACCATCAGCGAAGTCGTATTCAGTAAGCCGTCCGGCCGTTCCACTGCAATACTCCAGTTCGCTGGATCACTCATCTTCCTGGGACTGTACGTCTACTCCAGGACTGTTGGCAACGCTGGCTCGAGCAGTTGGTTGCTCATAATGGTGATCGGATCCGCGTTGGCTGGCATTGCCGAGTCCCTTCCGAAGAACCGCCGACTGACAGCCGGCCTATTCCGTCTAGCAGCGGTCCTCGTATTGCTGTGTCTCCTCGCTGCGTCCGTCTTCAGGCCCGAATTCATCATCGGATAACCGTCGAGAATCGCTGTGAACGACTCGAAGACATGTAATCGACGGCGTTTTTCACCCGACGGGCGCGTTCCGCCGCGGTACTATTGCCAACACAGTACTGGTCCGTTTTCCAGCGGATGGCACGGGAGACACGCAGTATTCGAACACGACATCTCGCTCCTACGAACGGTGAGACCGCGTCTCGGCTCCGTCATGGACACCGTTTCACCGGCGCTTGCCGATGGATTGACGGTCCGTCCGCCCGAGGTCGTGGTATGTCGTTTCAGCTCACTGCGGAGCAGCAGGCGATCCGGGACGCGGTCCGGGAGTTCGGCGATGCCGAGATCCGTCCGGTCGCCGCGGAGTACGAAGCCGAACACCGCTATCCGTCCGAACTACTCGCGGCAGCGGCAGATCTGGACCTCGTGGCGCCGCACGTTCCCGAGGAGTACGGCGGCGCGGGGATGGATCCGATTTCGACGATCATCGTCACCGAGGAACTGTGGCGCGCCGATCCCGGCGTCGGCGGGTCGATTTCCGCGGCGGACTTCGGAACGGGAATGCTCGTCGAGTACGGCGACGAGTGGATGTGCGAGGAGTGGCTGCCGCGGGTCACTGCGGGCGAGACGCCGATTGCGACCGGGATCTCCGAACCCGCACACGGGTCAAACGTTGCAGGAATGGAGACGCATGCGGAGAAAGATGGGAACGAGTGGGTAATCAACGGTCAGAAGATGTGGATCACCAACGGCACCGTCGCCGATGTCGCGATCGTTATGGCGAAAACGTCGCCAGAGAAGGGCCACAACGGGATCACCGCGTTCCTCACCCCGACGGACGTCGACGGCTACGAGGCCACGGCGATCACGAACAAGCTCGGGATCGAGGCACAGGACACCGCCGAGATCGTCCTCGACGACCTCCGCGTCCCCGAGGAGAACGTCGTCGGCGAGGTCGACGAGGGGTTCTACCAGCTCATGGGCTTTTTCGCCCCCGCTCGCGCCGACGTCGCCGCGCAGGCGACTGGCGTGGCACAGGCCGCGCTCGAGGAAGCCATCGCCTACGCGAACGAGCGCGAACAGTTCGATCAGAAGATTTCGGAGTTTCAGGCGATTCGACACAAGATCGCCGAGATGGCGACTAACGTCGAGGCGGCGCGTTCGCTCGCCTATCGGGCGGGGGCCGCGCTCGAGTCGGGCGAGGACGACCGCGCCACGAGACTCGCCTCGATGGCGAAGCTGTTCGCGAGCGAGCGGGCCGTCGACGTCACCGACGAGGCGCTACAGATTCACGGAGGCGCGGGATACGTCTCGGATCACCCGGTCGAGCGCTTCTACCGGGACGCCCGGATCACGAAGATCTACGACGGCACGAGCGAGATCCAGAAAAACATCATCGCCGATCGGTTGCTCTAGTCGCGTCGAAATACGGCCGACCCGGTCAGAACTCGACCGCCCCGATCCACGTCTCGTCCCCGCAATGGCGACACTCGAAGGTCGTCTCGTACTCCTCACACGGTTCGTGGACTCCCCGACCACACGTCTCGCAGTACCGGATCTCCCCCTCGCCGATGCGCGTTTCGCAGACCGGACAGCGGTCGCCGATTTTCATGGGTTGTGCTAACGGTTTTCACCCCGTACGAACGTCCGAGTACCACCAGCAAAAGCCTAGGGACCGGCAGTCGAGCCGATACGTCACGGTCGTGATATACGGGGTCGAAAGCGGCGGATCCGGCCGATTGAAGTACGAGCGGACTCCTTACGGGGCCATGAACGAAACACGACGGGCGATCCTCGAGGCACTCGCCGAGGGACCGGTCTCGGGGCCGGCGCTGGCCGACGAGCTCGATATCTCGCGAGCGGCGGTCTGGAAGCACATCGACGGGCTTCGGGAGGCCGACTTCGAGATCGAGAGCGGGTCGAGCGGCTACGAACTCGCCGGCGTCGACGCGTACAACGCCCCCGCGATCGAGTTCGGACTCGAGGCCCCGTTTTCGATCGAGTACCACGACTCCGTAGGGAGTACGAACGACCGAGCGCGCGAGCTCGCGACCGACGGAGCGACGGACGTCGCCGTCGTCGCGGACGAACAGACAGGCGGTCGCGGCCGCCTCGAGCGCGAGTGGTCCGCACCCGCGGGCGGCGTCTGGGTGAGCATCGTAACGCGACCGACGATCACACCCGCGGAGGCACCGCTGTACACGCTCGCAGCTTCGGTCGCCGCGGCGACGGCCGCGCGAGAAGCCGGCGTCGACGCCCGGATCAAGTGGCCGAACGACGTGGTCGTCCCGGTCGGCGACGACGGAGCGTACCGAAAACTCGCCGGGATCCTCACCGAGATGGAGGGCCAGACCGATCGAGTGGACTGGCTCGTCGCCGGTATCGGCGTC
Source organism: Natrinema salinisoli (assembly GCF_020405205.1). Classification (NCBI taxonomy): domain Archaea; kingdom Methanobacteriati; phylum Methanobacteriota; class Halobacteria; order Halobacteriales; family Natrialbaceae; genus Natrinema; species Natrinema salinisoli. The sequence goes on from NZ_CP084469.1 coordinate 1,797,767, forward strand.
AACGCGAACCTCGATTCCGACGGGCTCCCCGAGGGTGCGACCAGCGTCCGCGACGAGGCCGGCGACGTCGACCGTCGCCACTTCGTCCAGCGGCTCCTCGAGGAGTTCGATCGCTACCGAACCGACCTCGAGTCGGTCGTCCCCGCGTGGCGCGAACTGGCGCTGACGCTCGGACAGCGCGTGCGCGTCGATCGTCCCGCGGGCGAGATCGTCGGCGAAGCGATCGACGTCACGGAGTCTGGTGCCCTCGTGGTCGAAACCGACGACGGCCGGGTGACCGTTTCGGCGGGCGACTGCGAGCACCTGCGTCCCGTCTGACTGGTATCGCCTCCGGTCTGATCGAAAACCGTTTTTCCGAATTCGCGGGCGGCCCGTGATCCGCAGGGCCGTTCCTCACGGCGACGATACGCCGTATCCCGGGTGTCCGAGACGACGAGCGCGTCACCGATCACGACTGCGAGACCCTGCTGGCGTAGCGATGGCGGAGCGCCGCTCTCAGACGCCGAGCAGGATCGAGGCGGCGGCCGCGGCGACGACCCACCCCGCGCCCGTCCAGGACACCACGAAAAACGCCTCGCGAGCGCTGGCTTCCGTCCACCCGGCGCTCACGTCGAGGCGGTCCTGCATCCCCTCGATGGTCCGTCCGAGGCCGACCGCCGTCGACCACGCGGTGACGCCGAACCCGAGGACGAGCGCCCCGAGCGCGAACGCCGTGTCGGTCGCGCCTCGCGCCGACCAGACCGTCAGAAGCCCCAGCGAGACGGCCGCCCCGAGCACGGCTCCGACGGCAACCCAACGAGTGGCGGCGGTCACGAGTCGACTGATTCGCTCGAGCCAGGTCGTCGAGACGGCGACGGTGCGATCAGTCGACGGCATCTCGCATACGTGGATCGAGGGCGTCTCGCATCCCGTCGCCGAGGAGGTTGAATCCGAGGACGGTGAGTGCGAGGAACAGGCCAGGGAAGAACGACCACCACCACGACCCCGAGAACAGGCCGCGCTCGACCCCCTCGGCGAGCATCATTCCCCACGACGGGTCGCCGGGGCTCGCACCGAACCCGAGGAACGACAGCGCCGCGATGTCGATGATCGCCAGCCCGTAGTTCAGCGTCGACTGGACGGTGATCGGTGCCAGACAGTTCGGCAGGACGTGGCGAATCAACAGCCGCGGATCGGTCGCGCCGAGCGCGCGCGTCGCTTCGATGTACTCGTCCTCGAGCACTTTCAGCGCCGCGCCGCGGACGACCCGGGCGAACCGCGGCGTGTAGACGAGGGTGAGCGCGGCGACCGCGCGCCACAGTCCGAGCGACTCGGGGAAGACGGTGACGAGCGCGAGCGCCAGCAACAGCGACGGGAACGAGAGGAGCACGTCCATCGTCCGCATGATCACGTTGTCCGTGAGGTCGCCGTAGTACGCCGCGACGATACCGGCGGCGATGCCGAGGACCGTGGACGCGAGGACCGTCGCGGTCCCGAACTTCAGTGCGTACCACGCGCCGTACAGGACGCGCGGGAAGATGTCGCGGGCCTGTCCGTCCGTCCCGAACCAGAACGCGGCGCTCGGTCCCGCCTCGGTCGGGTTGGACCCGAACTGGGTGGCGACGATGGCGCCGAGATCGTACGCGACTCGAGCGTAGACGGCGACGAGAACCATTCCGGCGATGATACTGAGCCCGATGACGGCGATGCGGTTCGACAGCAGCTCCGTGAGGAACGGGCTGGCGCGGATGCGTTCGGCGATGCTGCGCTCGACGTCCGTAGATTTCGTTTTCGTGCTCATTGTTCGATCCGTGGATCGAGGATGGAGTACGTAATGTCGACGAAGAGGTTCACTAACGTGTACATGAACGCGAAGACGAGGACGGTCGCCTGCACGACCGGGTAGTCGCTCTGGTTGATGGCGGAGACGAGCAGCGTCCCGATCCCGTTGATCTCGAAGACGGTCTCGGTCAGCACGGTGCCGCCGAGCATCGAACCGAACTGAATCCCGATGATCGTAATAACGGGAATGAACGCGTTTCGGAGTCCGTGTTTCATGATCGTCGTCTTCGCGCCCTGCCCTTTCGCGCGGGCCGTCCGCATGTAGTCCTGTCTGACGACTTCCAGCATCGACGATCGCATCATCCGGGAGATGAAGGCCATCGAGTAGACGCCGAGCACGACGACGGGCATGAACAGGTGTCGAACCGCGGACTGAAACGCCGCCATGTCTCCGGCGAGCAGGGTGTCGACGAGGATGAATCCGGTCCTCGAGTCGATGAAGTGTGAGGAGCCGATCCGACCGCTCGTCGGGAGGACGCCCAGGATCTGTGCGAACAGCAGTATGAGGAGCGGCCCGCTCCAGTAGATCGGGATGCTGATGCCAGTGAGCGCCCCGATTCGGGAGAAGTGATCGGTTAGCGTATCCTTCTTGACGGCACTCAGGATGCCGAGCGGGAGCCCGAACAGCAGGCCCGCGATCTGCCCGAGAATGGCGAGTTCGATCGTGATGGGGAGTCGGTCGGCGAGGATCGCGCTGACGTCGGTCCCGCGCCGGACCTGATAGGACTCCCCGAACTCGAGCGTCGCAGTGTCCCGGAGGAATCGGACGTACTGTTGCCACAACGGGTCGTCGAGGCCGAGGTCGCGTCGAACCTGATCGATGAACTCCTGACTCGCGCGGTCGCCCGCGATGGCTATCGCAGGGTCGCCCGGCGAGAGGTGGAGGATAGCGAAGACCACTGTCGCCACTCCGAACAGCACCGGGCCGAGCAACAGCAGGCGTTTGGCCACGAACCGCTTTGATATCATTATTCGAAGGTGGAAATTCGAGATCCAAATACCGTTCTATCTTTTCGAGACGTTACTCGACGTCGACCAGGTGGAGGTGCGGGCCACCGATGGCGGAGACGGTGTAGTTGCTAACCCTGTTGTGGACGCCGCGGATCTCGTCGGCGTAGTCGATGTAGACCCACGGTGCCTCGTCGTGGGCGATCTGTGCCGCCTCGGCATAGATACTGGCACGTTCGTCCTCATCTGCCGTCCGCTGGGCCTCCTCAACGAGGTCCATGTACTCCTGGTTGGCCCACGCGCTTCGGTTGGACGTATTGAAGCCGTCCGTGCCCCAGTCGACCCAATCCTGTCCGTCGGGAGACTCCACCTGCGGGTGGAGGAGGACGTAGTAGAAGTTGTCCGGGTCGGCGTTGTCCGTGTACCAGCCGGCCAGGGACGCGTCGTGTTTCCCCTCGGAGGTGTAGGTGAGGTAGTCCGAGAACTGCCGCTCGTCGATGGTGACATCGATGCCGATCTCCTCGAGGTTCGTCCGGATGGTCTCCGCCGTCGGAAGCGGCGCTGGGTTGTAGCCACGGGCGTTCTGGAAGGTCGTCAGTTCGAACGAGAAGCCGTCACTGTATTCGGTTTCGTCCAGCAGAGACTGGGCCTCCTCCGGGTCGTAAGCGTACGGACTGAGATCGTCGTTGTGTCCGAAGAGAGCCGGCGGACACGGCTGGTCGGCCTGCTCCGCGATACCGGAGTAGACCTCGTTGACGATCGATTCGGTATCGATGGCGTGACTGATCGCTTGCCGGACCCGGGCGTCACGGAACGCCTCCACGCGGGACATGTTGAACGACATATACCCGATGTTGATACCCTGTCCGGATTCGATTGCGACGCCGTCTTCCTCCTCGACGGAATCGATATTGGTCGGTGCGAGGTTGTCGATGATTTCGAGTTCTCCTTCGACGAGGGCCTGCGTGCGCGTGGAGTTCTGTCCGCGCTCGATGAACAGGAGCTCGTCCACGTTCGGGCCGTCGCCCCAGTAGTTGTCGTTGGGAGTGAGCAGGATGCGGCCGTTCGAGTCGTCGAGTTCTTCGAGCTGGAACGGGCCAGTGCCGTTGGCATCCGAATTGAAGTCGAGATCGCCCTCGATGCCGTCCTGCGGAAGGACGACGGCGGCGAACATCGCGAGGTTGCGAAGGAACGGCGCGTACGGCTGCGTGAGCGTGACGTTCAGCGTGTAGTCGCCGTCGGCCGAGACGGAGTCGATCCAGTTACCGAGCGTGAACGGCCCGTACGCGGACGCGTCCTCGAAGTAGTACTCGTACTCCTCGTCGACGAACCGCCGGTAGGTCGCGACGAAGTCGTCCGCGGTGAAGTCGGTGCCGTCGTCGAACTGCGCGTCCTCGCGGAGCTCGAGCGTGACCTCTTCGCCGTCCATCGACCAGTCGGTCGCGAGGCTCTCGGTGATGGTCGCCTCGCCGGGCTGGAAGTCGATGAGGCCGTCGTAAATCTGGTTCGTGACCTTCGCGACTTCGCCGCTGGTCGTGTTCTGCGGGTCGAGCGTGTCCGAGTGCGAGCTGCGACCGTACCGGAGCGTGCTGCCGCCGCCACCGCTACCGCCGAGGCATCCGGAAACGGAACTGGCTGCCGTTGCGACGACGGTGGCACTGCCAGCGGATTTCAGGAAACTGCGCCTGGAAACCGCACTGTCATTATCGTTCATAGGACTATCGCTTTCGCCAACATAAATAATACTATCGGACGAGATATTGAGAAGGACGGCAGTTGACCGGGCAGTATGGTTCCGATCACATCGTCTCGGGGCGGAATGGTGCTGAAACCTTCGGAAACGCGACCGGAAACGGCGTCGATTCACACCGACGGCGGCCTGCGCTGATTTGCCGGCATTCCTGACTCACTGGCGTCCGGTCGATCGATGCGCCGTCGCGCGCTCGTCCGCCTACTCGGCGTTCGTGGTGATGTGGCAGGCGGACGGGTGATCGCCGTCACCGAGTGACGGGTCCGTTCGCTCGCAGACGCTCTCGAACGCGTCCGCGAGGACCTCCTCGGCGGCGTCCCAGTCGCCGTCCTCGAGGTGGCGGTAGGACTCATCGACGGCCTCGCGAGCGCGACCCGACAGCGGTCCGTCGAAGAACTGCGCGTCGAGCCCGGCGGCGAGGTCGCTGCCGCCGTCCGCGACCGCGCGAGCTTCCGTCGCGTCGCCGGTGGCCTCCTCTCTGACCGCCTCGAGATCGATGTCGCGGGATTCCACGCGCTGTCGGTAGAACATGACCTCGCGGTAGCGCTCCTGATCGATGTCCAGCTCTTCGGGCGGGATAATCGACGGGCACCGCGTCCGGAAGTGACAGCCCGAGGGCGGATCGATCGGGGATGGCACGTCACCCTTCAGGATGGTTCGGTCGGCGGTGTCCGCGAAGGGGTCCGGCTCGGGAATCGCCGACAGTAACGCGTTCGTATAGGGGTGTTTCGGATCCGCAAACAGTTCGTCGGTGTCCGCGACCTCGACGATTTCGCCGAGGTACATCACTGCGACGCGATCCGAGATATGGCGAACGACCGAGAGGTCGTGGGCGATGAACAGGTACGTCAGCCCGAACTCGTCTTGGAGGTCCTCCATGAGGTTGATGATTTGGGCCTGCACGGAGACGTCAAGGGCCGACACCGGCTCGTCCGCGACGATGAAGTCCGGGTCCACCGCGAGGGCGCGGGCGATGCCGACGCGCTGGCGCTGCCCGCCGGAGAGTTCGTGGGGGTAGCGGCCGTACTGGCTCTCGTCGAGGCCGACCTCCTCGAGGAGCTCGAGAACCCGCTGCCGGTGGTTCCCCTGCGCGAGGTCGTGAATCTTCAGCGGCTCCATGATGGTCTGCCCGACGGTCATCCGGGGATCGAGACTCGACATCGGGTCCTGAAACACCATCTGCATGTCCTTGCGCTTTTCTCGGAGTTCCGTCTTCGAGAGCTCCCCGAGGTCCTCACCGGCGAAGACCACCGTGCCGTCCGTCGGCGGGTTGAGATGGAGGATGGCGCGACCGGCAGTCGACTTGCCGCAGCCGGACTCGCCGACCAGCCCGAGCGTCTCGCCCTCGTGAACGTCGAAACTCACGCCGTCGACGGCCTTCACGCTCGGCTGCTCGCCGACGAATCGGTCGAGAATCCCGTCCTCCTGTTCGTAGTACTTCCGCATCCCGTCGATCTCGACGATCGGGTCGCCGACCTCGTGCTCCCGGTCGACCGCCACGCCCTCGCTGCCGTACTCCGCCTCGTCGAAGGACTCGAGGACGCATTTCGATCGGTGATTGACGTCCTCCGGCCCGTGCTGGCGGAACTGAATCTCGCCGTCGCGACACTCGGACCGGGCCCACGGACACCGGTCCGCGAAGTGGCACCCGTCCGGCATGTCGATGAGGTCGGGGACGTTGCCCTCGATGGGCGTCAGTCGGTCTTTCTCCTCCGTCGGAATGGACTCGAGGAGCGTGTACGTGTAGGGATGGCTCGGATTGTCGAAGATCTCCTCCACGGGACCCTCCTCGACGATTTCTCCGGCGTACATCACCGCGACCCGATCGCAGGTTTCCGCGACCACGCCGAGGTCGTGGGTGATCATCAGCACCGACATCCCGAACTCCTCCTGGAGGTCGTCGATGAGGTCGAGTATCTGGGCCTGAATAGTCACGTCGAGGGCGGTCGTCGGCTCGTCGGCGATGAGGAGGCTCGGCCGACAGGCGAGCGCGATGGCGATGAGCACGCGCTGGCGCATGCCGCCGGAGAACTCGTGGGGATACTCCTCGAGCCGCGTGGTCGCCTCCGGAATTCCGACCTCCGTGAGGATCTCGACGACGTCTTCCACGACTTCCTCGTCGTGCTCGCGGCCGCCGATTTTCGGGAGGATTTCCCGGACGGCGTTCAGCCACGTGTCCCGTTTCCGTTCGCCGTACCGGTGGAGTCGGAGGGATTCTGCGACCTGCTCGCCGACGGTCACGGCCGGGTTCAGGGACGTCATCGGATCCTGAAAGATCATCCCCATCTCGCTGCCGCGGACCTTCCGCATCGCTTCTTCCGGTGCGGCCGTCAGGTCCACGACGCCGTTTTCGATGGCGATCGATTCGACGTCCCACTCGCCCTCGAATCGCTCTCGCGCGGCCTCGTCGAGATAGACGAACCCGTCGTCGGCGTCTGCCAGTGCGTCCGCCAACGCGTCCGCGACCACGAGCGGGGTTACTCCGTCGTCGAGTCGGTCGGCCGCGTCCCGGAGCGCCGACTCGAGGGCTGCGGGATCGTCGTGATCGGCGAGGTCGGCGGCCATGCCCCGTAACTCGGTCGTGGCCGAGCCGACCCCGTCGCCAGCGCGGAGGTCCGCGGTGACCTCCTGAATTGCGTCCACGAGTTCGAATGGGTATGAAGCGACGGCACCGTCGAATTCGGCCGCGAGATCCGCGGCGAGCTCTGCGCTTCGTACGGACACGCGCCCGTCGACGATGTCGCCGGGGTCGTCCACGAGGTCCATTGCTGAGAGTGCGGTCACGCTCTTGCCGGACCCGGACTCGCCGACCAGACCGACGGTCTCGCCCTCCTCGATAGTGAGGTCGATACCGTCGACGGCTTTCACTGCACCGCGGGTCGTGTCGAACTGCGTGCGGAGCCCGGAGAGGGACAGGAAGTCGGTCACCGGCGACAGTTCTCGCCGCAGTCATAAAATACCTTACGTGACTTGAGAACATTTATCTCCGGCGGTGCACGGGGTGGTGACATGAGCGAGAATCCACCAGACGGCACATCGAGCGGTGATCCGGCGCAGTCTGGATGGCAGTCCGTCATCGACGACATGGCGGCGACTGCCGACGAGTACCGCGAGCGCGGCTGGACGGCTCTCGAACTCCACCCCGGAGACTCCGTACTCGTGGACTCCGAGACGCGCACGGGCCTCGACGTGGTCCTCCCAGGGCCCGAGTACGAGGACCTCGAATCGCTGACCGAAGACTGTGCATTCACGGACGTAGACGTGTTCCGCGCGGAGACGGCCAGCATGATCTACCTCCTTGTCGTCGAGACGGATCCGGACAGCGAGACGGCCGTCCTCGTTCCCGCCTACTACGACCCCGGATCCGGCCAGTCGAAAGTCGAGTCCATCCGGTCGGACGGTGACTTCCGATTGTTCTGCAGACGCCTCGACGACGATTACGTCGAGTTCGTCCACGACCACGTCGCCCCGTTCCTTCCCGAAGCGATGCAGGGCGACAGGTAGGTGTCAACGGCCGATCCGCCCACCGTGTCGCGACCGGTCGTCTCTCCGCCGAGTCGATCGGACCGATATCCCGCGATTGCATGTTCTCGGCACGTACTACCCGGGAACCCGACGCGTAGACTCCGGTAGCAACAGCTTCCTACCGCTTCTCTAACAGCCGAACTCGATTCCGTCACTCGGCCGCGAGCTGTCGTTCGTCGGACCGGTCGTCGACCTCGTCGGGATCGACTTGGACCGTCAGCACGGGCACCGAGGCCCGTCGAACGACTCGCTCCGTGACGCTGCCGAGCAACAGCCGATCGATCCCGCCGCGGCCGTGCGTTCCCATTACGATCAGATCGCACTCGGTCGGATCGGCCTCCTCGACGATGACCTGACTCGGCGACCCCTCGAGGACCTCCGTATCGACCGTCACATCGTCCGGTGCGAGCTCCTCGACCCGGGCGACCGCCGATCGACCCTCCTCGCGAAGCGCATCGCCGACGCCTTCCAGCGCGGCCTCCATCGGGAGCCCGCCGTAGCCGGCGGCGTTGACCACGTAGAGCGCACGGATCGTCGCGTTGTGCATGCGCGCAAGATCGAAGGCGTATTCGAGTGCGCGTTCGACTTCCCGCGAGCCGTCGGTCGGGACGAGGATGCAGTCGTACATTGCGATACGTGTTACCATACATCGAACAGCTATATGAGCGTTTTCCAGACGCGAGAGACCGTCAATCGGAATGACGGTTTCCCGGGGCGATCCACTGGCACCAGCCCGTCGAGACGGAGAGTCAGAGCTGCCGAGTTCCGGGACGGAGAGGGGAAACGCTGATACAGCCACCGGCCCAACCGGCGGCCATGAGCGACAACCCGTGGACGGACCGGATCGTCGGGGAGCGAATGACCGTCGATCAGGAGTTCGCGACGCGAATCGAGGGATCGGAATTTTCCAACCAGCAGTGGAGTCTGATCATGACCGCCACGGAGTTCGAGATCGAACATCCCGACGACCCCGACCGGGCGCGGATCGTCGCCAACACGGACAAGATCGACGGGATCATCCCCGAACTCGAGAACGTGGACGCCGGCATGGGAGCGATGGCCGGACAGGGAGGGGGCGGCGGCTCGAACTCCTCGGGCGGCGGGGTTTTCGACTCGATCATGGGGGCACTCGGCATGGGCGGAAGCAGCGGCCCCTCCGAGAAAGACCAGCGCGAGGCGGCCGAACGGCTCACGCAGGAGTACGCGGACGAACTCCAGTCTCACCTCGAGTCGAAGGGGAAGTGGGAGACGGTCCGGCGGACCGCTGGCGACGACTGAGAGGATTCAGTCGCCGGCGTGAAAGAGCGTGTACTCGCTCGTTTCGTAGATGTTGATGAGCTCGGTGACGAGCTCGTCGTAGGATTCGTCCTCGACGCGCAGTGCATCCAGCCGCTCGATCGTTGCTTCCTCGAGTTCGACGGATGGCATACTTGATAGTACGTCGCCGATCAGCAAAAGCACCACGGGGGGTTCGTCCCGACGTGATCCGGCGGCGAGCGCTCACCCGGTGCAAGCCACAGCATCTTTACGGACGGTTCCCGACCGTAGGAGTATGTCCGACGAAGTCCAGACGACGACGTTCTCGATCAGCTCCGAAGACGGCGCGACCGACGACATCACGATTCCCTCCGGCCTCGTCGACCTCGTCGCCGAGGGCGACCAGACCGACGCCGAAACGGTCGGCGACGTCATGCTGCTGTCCTTTGCCAGCCGCGCACACCACATCGTCCACCACGGCGAGGACGCCGACGAGGAACTCGAGGCTCAGGAAGAGCAAGTGATGGATCTCTTCGAGGAGCGCTTCGGCGTCACGTTCGGCGAAGCGACCGGCCACCAGCACTGACGACCGCGGCGCACCGATACGGCCAGAATTTTTCGTCGCCGATCCACCGAGCGAGAGCACGGAACGCGAACCGGCGAGCGACCGGCACCCTCAGTGCATCGGTACCGGTTATTCACCAGCGCCACCGGGCGTCTCAACTGGTGGCGATTCGCCGTTTTCGTCGGCCGCACCTGACTGATTAGGCTGTTCGGGCTGTTCGGGCTGTTCAGGCTGTTCGGTTCCCTCTGGTTGTTCAGGTTGTTCGGGCTGTTCGGGCTGTTCAGGTTCCTCAGGTTGTTCCGGCTGGTCTGGATCTTCGAGTGACGGTTCCGGACCGGCGTTGCCATCGCTCCCTGTCGCTTCCGCTGGTGTCGCCTCGACCGTCACCGTGGCCTGATCGTCGTCAGTCGCGACCGTATGCGTCGACGTGCCCTCCGGCAATGTCGACGAAAACGGGATCTCAGCCGATTGCCCGCCCGCGAGCGATACGGTGGACTGGGCGACGGCCTGCTCGTCGACGCTGTAGGTCACCGTCTGCGTTCCCTCGAGATCCCCCTGATTCTCGACGATCGCGGTCACCGGAACCTCCTCGCCGGCTACCCCGGATTCGGGAGCCGAGACATCAGTAACCGCGAACTCGGCGGGCTCCCCGCTTTCCTCGATCGTGACGGTCGTCTCGACCGTCTCGGTTTCGGTCGCCACCTCGAGCGGGTAGTCGCCGGGCTCGAGAGCGGCAGTTTCGAACGCGAACGAAACGGTCTGGGTCTCGCCGGCCTCGAGCGTGACCGATTCCGAGCCGACGGTTTCGTCGCCGATCGCGAGCGCGACGGTCTGGGTTCCCGCCTCGCCGCCGAGGTTCTGGACTTCCGTCGCGACCTCGAGCTGGTCTCCCCGTTCTACCGGACTGGTGACCTCGGTGATCGAAACGCCGAACGCAGCAGGCTCGGACGGCTCGATCTCGCCGGCCGGCGGCGTCGCCGCGGTCACCGGGTCATCGTAGCCGTAGTTCGCGAATTCGACCTGCCAGACCAGCCGTTCGGCGTCGCTTTCGGGCGTCCACTCGACGGTGAACGTGTTTTCGCCCGGCTCGAGTTCGTTCGGGGGCCCGTCCGTCGTCGTCCCGTCGACGAACTGACTGTTTCCGGCCATCGTCGCATTGTTCGGGTTCTCGTACCCGAACGTCACGTCGATGCCGTCCTCGGTTGGCGTCGTTTCCACGACCGAAAGCGACGGCAGGTCCGGTCGGGCCGCATCGTCGCACGCCTGCGCCGAGGGGTTGCCGTAGTCGATTCCAGCGAAGGGAATCGCTTCCGGCGAACTGATCCCGGAGATGTACGTGCCGAATGTGCCGTAGTCGGGCACCTCGACGAATACCTCGTCATCCTCGGTCGTCACGTTCCGCTCGTCGCCGATTTCGAAGACGATCGTACCGGTAAACGGTGCCTCAACGTCGTCGCCAGCGGTGACGAAATCTTCGATGATGGTGTTCCCGAACCCGGCCTGATCGTAGAACCCGGTGCTCGCCGCGACCTGGTCCCCTTCCTCGAGCGACGCGGTGACGACCGCGCGCGAGCAGCTCGTGAATTCGACGTCGAAGTCCTCGACGTCGCCGTCGACCGCGTACGCGACGCTATCCGTTTCGAGGGACGTCCCGTCTTCGGCCGCGACGACCGCGACCTCGAGCGTCGCGTTCTCCGCGAGCGGCGGCTCGAGGTCGAACTCCGTCGGCCCGATCGTTTCGTTGGCCGCGAACGTCTCGCTGACCGCGAGCTGGGTGCCGTTTTCGTCGGTGACGGTGATCGCGTACTCCACCGACGCGTTGGCCGACGTGACGGTGATCGTCTCGCCATCACCCGTCTGATCGGCCACCGTGAGGTTCGCCGTCGGTTCTTCCGGATCGGGTTCCACGACCGCGTACTCGATCGAGTCGTTCGCGAGTACCGCGTCGTCCGCCGCGGCGCGAACGGACACGTCGACGGTCGCGTTGTCTTCGAGTGGCGGCTCGAGGTCGAGGGTCTGCTCTGCGACCGTCTCGTTGGCCTCGAACGGATCACTGTCGACGCGCTCGCCGTCGTATTCGGCCGTAATGACGTACGGCACGGTGGCGCTCGCCGCTTCGATCTCGAGGGTCTCGCCCTCGCTCTCCTGATCGTCGAGCGAGAGGGTCGCCTCGGGCTCGACGGGTTCATCCGCGATGGTGTACTCGATCGTTTCGCTCGCGAGGGCAGTACCGTCTTCACCGACGACCGAAACATTGACCGAGGCGTTCTCTTCAAGCGGCGGCTCGAGGTCGAGCGAGAGGTTCGTCACCGCTTCGTCGGCCGCGAACGCGTCGCTCTCGACGGTTTCGTTGTCGTACTCGGCGGTCACGGTGTAGGGGACGGACGCGTTCGCCTCGTCGACGATCAGCGTCTCGCCGTCACCCTCCTGATCGTCGACGGACAGCGTTCCGGTCGGCTCCGCCGGTTCGTCCGTGACCGTCACGAACGCGCCGTCGAGAACCGGTGCGCCGCTCTGACTGGCGTACGGCACGTCCTGATCCCCGTCAGACTCGGCGTACTGGAACGTCTCGTCGTCGTTCGTGTCGTGGTGGACGACCGCCACGAGTACGCCGCTCTCGTTCAGCGGCTCGTCGAGTTCGATCGTGACGTTCTCGTGCTCGCCGGCCTCGAGATAGCTCGAGACGCCTCGGACGTCGTCGGGATCGGCGTCGACGGCGACCCCCTCGTAGACGGCCACGAAACCGCCTTCGGAGAGCGAAACCTCGTCGATCGTGACCTCCTCGCCGTTCCCCTCCTGTTCTCGGAAGTCGATCGAGGCTGTCCCCTCGACCCGATCGATCGTCTCGATCCGCTGGACGACTTCCACCTCGACGTGTTGGGTGATCACCGTCACGTCGTCGGTATCGGCTTCGATCGCGAACGCGGTCGCATCGGCCGCAGTCTCTTGGGTCAGCGTCTGAAGTTGGATGATACCGATCCGCTGGGTCTGGACTACCTGAGCGGTCTCCGTCGCGGCAGTACGTGCCGCGATCTGGACCTGCGTCACCGTCGCTTCCTGAGACTGGACGAGCGCGCCACTCGCAGCCCCGGACGCGAGGCGCTGGACCTGCGTTACGTCGACGATCTGCATCTGGGTCACCGCGCCGTCACCGGCACCGAACGCGGCCGCCTGAACCTGTTCGACGGTGACCTCCTGTCGCTGGAGCGCACTGGTAACCGCGCCCTCCGCGGCACCGGTCGCTGCGGACTGAATCTGCGTGACCGACACCGTCTGTCGCTGGACGAGCGCACCGCCCGCGGCCCCGTCAGCGGCGGCCTGAATTTGCTCGACGGTCGCCGCTTGACTCTGCGAAATAGCACCTTTCGCCGCACCGAAGGAGGCTTCCTGTACCTGCGTGATCGAGATTCGCTGGATCTGCACGATGGTGACGGATTGCACCTGCTTCACCGATCCCCGACTCGCACCGCGAGCCGCGGCCTGCGTCTGCTCGACCGAGACCTCCTGTTCCTGCACGAGCGCACCCTTCGCCGCCCCGGCCGCGGCTTTCTGAATCTGTTTGATCGTGGCTCGCTGGCGCTGCTCGGTTTCGACGCGCTGTTCCTGTCGGACGTCCACCCGTTGCTCCTGTTCGAGCGCAGCCCGCGTGCTCCCCTCGAGCGAGCCGGCGGCCGCACCGATCGCCGCGTGCTGTACGTGTTCGAGAGTTACCTGCTGCCGCTGTTCGATCGATATCGACTGATATTGCGTCAGGGCTCCGTAGGCCGACCCCTGCGCGGCTTCCTGGATCTTCGAGACTTTGCCGACGTCTTTCGCGCCCGCCTCGCTCGCGGCACCCGCGGCCGCACCCGCACTCGCGACCTGTATCTGTTCGGCACTCACGCGCTGACTCTGGGCGACCGCACCGTGTGCCCCTCCCCAGGTCGCGCTCTGTAACTGGGTGGCGTTTACCGACTGGGACTGCGAGAGTCCGCCGGCCGTCGCGCCGCCGACTGCGGCCTGGAGCTGCGTCACGTTCACTGACTGTTCCTGAATCAGCGTCCCGTGGACGGCACCCTTCGTCGCCGCTTGGACCTGCTCGGCCTCGACGGTCTGGGACTGCGACACCGACTCTCGAGCGCCCTCGAGCGCCGCCGTCCGCTGTTCCTGAGTCACCTCGATACCCTGGGATTGAACGAGCGCGATTCCCTGGTCGACGCCCGTCTCGACGGCCTCCGTCTGCTCCTGGCTGACCGTCGTTTGCGTGGTAGTACCGACGTCCGCTGCGGGCGGCCCCACCTCCACCGGGTCGAATTGCGAGGCAGCCGTCGGTTCCGTGTCCACCTGAGAATCGTCTCCCTGGAGTGTGGCCGCTCCCCCGCCACCGAGTTGCGATTCGATTGACGCGTCGACATCTCCGTTATCGGGTTCTGTGACCGTCTCGGGATTGCTGCCGAGTACCGGTAGCGCGACGATACTTCCGACCATCGCGGCCGCGACCAGCACGACGATCGTAGTACGACTCGGTCTCATCGGACGATGCCTCCCGCCTCTGTACCCGTCGAATCCGTCGCTCCGGTTGCCATACCAGACCGTTTCCGAACACTTCGTCCGTCACGCACCCACTCTCCGGATACCCACCGCCGGTCTCCTCCCCGGAGCCCTGATTTCGCCTCGTTGTACCTCGAACTGCCACCCTTCACACTACGGAATCGCATTTTCCCACACGGGGCGGAATCGGTCTATAAGATCGCCGGTCGTTTCAGTTACCGATCCGAGACAATACGTCCTTACTCCGCCCGTTCGACGAGGTGCAACCGTAGACGACCTGAAGAAGCCCCGAAAGTACGATTACCAACAATCAGACCGGTGTCGAGACTGTCCTCGACGCTGGAAGGAATCACACTGTTTCGTCCCGAACTCGAGAGTGTCGACGCGAGCGATCCCACTTCGGAAAACATGTCAATAGCAGTGATGTATATCTCGGAAACCGAAGTCTTCATTCCGGTTTACGAACGACAGGGTCTATGGCAACAGAGCAAAATTCCGTCGATCCCGTCGACGATACCGTCGTTCGGCAGTTCGCTCGAGCCGCACTGCTCGCGGCACTGATCGGCGCGACGGCAGCGGTGTCGATTCCCATACCGTTTTCGCCGGCACCGATCACGTTACAGGTACTGTTCATCTTCCTCGCCGGACTCGTCCTCGGCCCGGTCTGGGGGTTCGTTTCGCTCGTGCTCTACCTCGCCGCGGGGGCCGTCGGCGTCCCGGTGTTCGCCGGCTTGAGGGGAGGTTTCGGGGTTCTCCTCGGGAATTCGGGCGGCTATCTCTGGTCGTATCCGATCGCCGCGGCCCTGATCGGCTTCATCGTCCACCGCGGCACGGAACTCCGGGATCTCACTGCGGTTTGGCTCCCGGTCATCGTCGGTGCACTCATCGCAGGGACGATCGTCATCTACGGCATGGGGACGGCGTACATGGCCTGGCTGCTCGAGCTGGGTGCCTGGGAAGCCCTCAACCTCGGTGCGTTCCCGTTCATTCCCGGGGAGATTCTCAAGATGCTCGCCGCAATCGTCATCGTCAGATCCAGCGGACTCACCCCGGTTCGATCCTAACGCCACCGAGACGATGATCGAGTTCCAGTCGGTCTCCCACGCCTTCGACGACGTCGCCGTCCTCGAGGACGTTTCGCTATCACTCGAGGACGGCGAGTTCGTCCTGCTCGCGGGGGCCAACGGTAGCGGGAAGACGACGCTGTTGCGCCACTGCAACGGGCTGTTGACCCCCGATTCCGGCGACGTGCTCGTCGACGGCACACTCGTCGCGGACGACCTGATCGCCGCCCGCTCGAGCGTCGGGATGGTGTTCCAGCACCCGCGCGACCAGTTCGTCGCCGCAACTGTCGGTGCGGACGTCGCCTTCGGTCCCGAAAACCTCGGGCTGGCGCGCGAGGAGATCGAGCGCCGCGTCGACGCGGCGCTCGAGGCGGTGAACATGGCCGGTCGGGAGGACGACCGAATCGACACCCTCTCGGGGGGCGAGCAGTCCCGCGTAGCGATCGCGGGCGCGCTCGCGATGGAACCCACGCATCTCGTCCTCGACGAACCCTTCACCGGGCTCGACGAACCCGCGCGCCGCTCGGTCCTCGAGCGACTCGAGTCCCTCTCGGCCGACGGAACCGGGATCCTCCTCGCGACCCACGACCTACGTGACGTAACCGATCTCGCAGATCGCGTGATCGCCATGCGAGACGGGCGCGTCACCGTCGACGGACCGCCTGAGCACGCATTGATCGAACTCGACGGGCTCGAGATCCGCGTTCCGGAGCCGTGATCTGGATGGTTTCGCGACTACCGCTACTAGGGCACGTGGGAGGGAAAGAGTGCTGACGTTCGAGCCCGACGAGACGCTCGCACACCGACTCGACCCCCGGAGCAAGCTGGCGGTCCAGATCGGGTTCGCCGCGACCGCCCTCGCACACCCGACGCCGCGAGCGCTGATCGTTCTCTCCGTCCTGACGGGACTCCTGCTGGCGGCAGCGAGCGTGTCGCTCCGTCGCACGCTCGTCGCCTACCGCTTCGCGCTGGTCATCCTCGTTCTCGCACCGATACTGTCGGGTCTCACCCTCGGCCCGCCCTGGTTCGATCGACCGGCCGCCGTCACGTCGGGGCTGGCGAGCTACCGCGTCCTGCTCATCCTGCTCGTCAGCGCGGCCTACGTCAGATCGACCCCGGTGCGTGCGTCTCGAGCGGCGATCCAGCGGACGATTCCCGGAAAACCGGGACAGATACTCGGCACGGGTATCGCGCTCGTCTTTCGATTCCTTCCCGTGCTGCAGAGCGATCTCCGGACGATCCGCGAGGCGATGGCCGCCCGTCTGGGGACCGAACGCAGCGCGATCGATCGCGCCAGCACGATCGGAACGCTCGGCATGACGCGCGCGTTCGACCGCGCCGATCGGCTCTCGCTCGCACTCCAGGCGCGGTGCTTCGCGTGGAATCCCACGCTTCCACCGCTTCGGTTCTCTCGTATGGATTACCCCGCGCTCGTCCTCGCCATCGGACTAGCGCTCTCCGCCTTCTACTAGCCGCCAACCGCGTTCGAGCGCCTTACTCGGTTTCGAACTCGACCGTCTCGATCTCCCCGATACGTTCTTCGACCGACGTCGCGACTGACTCGACGCGCTCGACGTCCCCGATCTCCCCGACGATCTCGACTGCGGCCGGAATCGCCCGGAAATCCGTCATGCGTGCCCCGTCGAACTCCGCGTGTGACCGATCGTGACTGCGGCTCTCCATCCGCTCGAGCCGGGCGACGCCGTCCCCGTCGACGTCGAACCGGAACCACGGCGCACCGTAGGTGACCTGTTTCTTCCCGACGCTGGTCTCGTGCGTCGTCTCGTAGGAGAGTCGAAGCTCGACGGCCTCGAGTCGTCCAGCGTGGTCGTACGACGCCGACACGTCCTCGACGGTTACCACCAGCTCCCTGTCCGTCATGGCAGTCGGATACGTCCGACGGGTCAAAACAGTTGGCATCCCTAGAATTACCCGCGTAGAACTGCGTCGAAACCGTCTTGAGAAACGAGGTCCGTCCGAGCACCTGTCATACTGCAGGTCCGCTCCGAGGGATATCCGTGGGTCCACACCCCCTCCAGAGAAGAACCTGTCAGGTGTCGCTCGGCAGGCTGCGATCTACGAGCCGTTCGTTCCCGGGATCACTCACTCCCGTCCGATCCGAAATAGGCGCTTTCGGCTGCTCGAGAGAGTCAGGTCCGGATCGACTCGAGCGGTAAGTCGCCCAATTCTATATCGCGGTTATTGATTTATTAGATGGGTTTGGGACACGCGGAGTGAAGGCGGATCGGACTCGAGCGGTTCGTGGGTGTACTGAAGCAGGGTCAGCTGTCGGAACCTCGGCGTGGCGATTACGAACCGGTAGAAAACGGTATCACGGGCGAAGTATCGGCTACCCAACGTCCCATCGCGGATCGAAGACGAGTGCTGATTCCTGCCACGAGTACAGTCGTGGGTTTCTGATGGTGACAGACCAGCGCTCGTCACAGATTGGCATCCCACGGTGTCCCCGGTCGGATGTCCGGGATTCAAGCCGAACCAGCGGCCCCCGACTCGGACCGCGGCTTTGGAGAGTTGCCCGAGACTCGGTATCTCACGTTACGGACAGATATCACGCACGCTTACGAAATGCATCCACGGCTGAAGCTGTGGGCTTTCTCCCTGCGATCTCTGTAAAACAATATGATTCGAACCATCGCCGTAGCAATCCCCTCGCTCGGTACGTCCCAGGGGAAGTTGCCACCCGATGAGTGGCCGTCGAACCGGGGGGTCGAGGCGGTAATCAGCCGATCCTCGCCTCCGGTTCGTTCCCGAACAATCCCCCGACCCGACATTCTACTTGCCAGTACAGAGATGGTGAAGCGGAATTCGACTCTCACTATTTCTTGACGAATTCACCATCTCAGAGAGCATCGGTGATTGCGGTTTTGATGCTTCATCCACAGGGCCATGAGACGGAGACATCCCTTCCGCGAAATGGATATCGTGTTCGGAGTCAATTTATTGGCAATTTTTCAAGGGGGAAGAGGCGAGGTCGATTCTATGAGGACGCTCGACCGGTTTCACCCTCCAGTACTATAGTCTGAGGTAAAGAATTTTATCTCATTCAATAGGACCACATTCGTCCGAGTTCCGATAATCGCAGTACAGCGGCACGTGTCCCTCATAATTTCTGTACTCAAACTATACAATAATATCCAATATAGTAAGCATTCTAATATGAATTTCACGAACCCGTATTCTATAATTAGGACGTCGACCCCGCCTCTGAGTGGATTGTATATACGATTAACAAATTCACCCCTGTGTTTCTGTCCAACACTGGGCCATCCCGTCGTTACTGATCCCACTGTTCTTTCACTACATAGCCGTTCACCGAAGGGAAGTCTTCAGTCGCAGTTGGCTTCGCTCGTGACGAAACCGCAGAAGAGACAGTGAAAGGATTTGAATCACGGTCGCAGCGAAGCAGCTTCCCAATCCAAATACGCCAGTCGCTCGTTCACACCTCACGTCCGTTCACCGAAGCGGTAAGCCGCTTCGAGCCGTTGCTCACTCCGTTCGTGACGACGGCACAGAAAGAGCCGGTGGAGGGATTTGAACCACGGTCGCAGCAAAGCTGCTCCCTGATTCAAATCCTCTCCGGCTTGCTTCGCTCCTCACGTGATGTTCGTCGCAAAAGCAAGCCGGTGGAGGGATTTGAACCCTCGACCTAATCCTTACGAAGGATTCGCTCTGCCAGTCTGAGCTACACCGGCACGCTCGTTTCACTCGCGTCCCGTGCATCGACGACGTCCGTCGTCTCAACACCGGCGCGCGCATTCATTCCTAGGGCCGATATCGTCCATAAGGGTTGCGAATCGATCCGGTCGTGTGAAGACGTTGCGCGACGACCGCGCAATTACCTCTCGAGTCGCACGTCCAGACAGACGTTCAGCTCGTGGGGCGCGTACGAGCGGACCGTGTGCCGGGTGTTCACCGTGACGTCGTACTCGGACTCCGCGACCGCCCGGATTGCCCGTTCACCAGGGCCGAAGGGGTCGTCTTCGTGCTGAATATCGTAGTAGTGGAGGGTGCAGTCGTCGCCGGCCAGGGTGACGGCCGACTCGAGGAACTCGTCGGCGCTGTGGGGGAGGTTCATCACGATCCGGTCGGCCCAGTCCTCGTAGTCGATCGCGACGTCGCGGACGTCGTCGTTGATCGCGGTTACCCGGTCTTCGACCCCGTTTCGGCGCGCGTTCTCGCGGAGATACTCGATCGCGTCGGGATTGATGTCCACCCCGACACACTCCGCACCGCGTTTCGCAAAGGGAATCACGAAGGGTCCGACGCCGGCGAACATGTCGAAGGCGTGCTCGCCACCGGCTCTCGGGCCCTGCCCGTTCGCCGTTTCCGAGGCGCACTGCGCCTCGCTTCCGACCTGTTGGGCCACCCGATGGCGCTCGGTCGCGAGCCGCGGCGAGAAGTAGACTTCCGCGAGGTCCAGCAGGAACTCGCAACCGTACTCGCGGTGGACGACCTCCGTGTCCTCTCCCGCGAGCAGCTCCCAGTCGCGGACTCGCGTCTCACCTTTGACCTTCGAGGCCTTGTTCAGCACCGTCTCCACGGGAAGATCCGACTCGAGAATCGCATCCGTGATCGCTCGCGCGCGCTCGGGGTCGTCCTCGTCGATGAGGGCGGCCTTGCCGAGCCGCTCGTACGTGGGGTCGAACGCGAGCAGATCTGCGGGCATCGTCTGTCTTTCGCGTTCGGGAACCGTTCGAGAGACGATGTCGACGTTGCCATCGAAGGCCTCACGGGCGGCCTCGGGAGCGGTGACTGGGATGTAGAGCCAGTTGTCCTCGACGGAAATCTCGTACCCGTCGTCGATCAGATCCGCGTCGGCGAGCGTGGAACGCGTCGCTTCGCCCTGTTCCGGCGCGACGCGGACGCACGGCACTTCCATATCCGAACTGGCCGGCGAATCGCCGTAACGCTGACGTTTCGTCGATCGTGTTCGTGGCCGATTCCAGTTATAAACTAATTAGTGCTATACCAAATGCGCCGTTCCGAACACGACTGATCGAAGATCGAGTGGAGTCTCCGTGGAACGGGTCCGCCAATTCGAACGACCGACAGCAAAGAGTGCCGTCGTCGTGATGCGAATGGGGCACCACCAAGTCAGGATCGATTTCTGCACCCCAGGGCACGGCTGCCGAGTACTTCGAGGCGGTGGTTCCACTGTCAGTCGTCGCTCTGGTTGGCCAGTTCGCCACACCGACGGCCCCGGTTATTCGCCACGCGAGAGGGAGGGAGAGTCGCTTCCTCCCCATTACGGGCCGACACGAGCGGCAGTACTCGAAGGGGCCCCCTCGAGCGAGAGTCGATCCCCGGTATAGTCTTCCGTACTACGTACTACAGAAAATATCAGAATTTCATCAATTTATCCCCCTTCGACGCGTTGATCGAATGCAGAATGGACGAATATACGCTCGAGGTTCCAGATATGACGTGTGAGGGGTGTGAAATAGTTATTTCCGGTGCAGTGACTGTTATTCCCGGCGTCGGCACGGTCGACGCCGATTCGTCGACCGGTCGCGTGACGATTCACGGAGATCCGTCGGCGAAACGTCGAGTGCGAGCCGCTATCGAGAAGGCCGGGTACGACGTCCGCGACTAATGAGGGTCGACTCCGACTCGGCTATCCGTCGAGAGACATCACCGAACCGACCGAACACTCGACCGCTGTCGGTACTCCGTCGCGCTCTCGAGCGAGTGAGCATCGAATGAGTACTTCGCTCAGGTCAGCGATCGAACGAACCGCTGCTCTCGCTCCGAATACCGTCGATCGAACGACTGCGGTCGTCACAGCGATGCTCGGGCTCGACGCAATCTGGTGGCTGGTACTGTACGACGGGTCCGTCCCGATGCCCGGAATGCAGTGGCTGCTGATGGACGCTGCCATCCCGATGGCAGTACCCGGGGCGATGGAACGAGCCACGTTCCACGTCGGAACGCTCGAGGCGATCGTCGGTTACACCGTCATGTGGGGCGTGATGATGTGGGCGATGATGCAACCGGCGATGACTCGGTTCACCCGGGAGTACGCCACGGCCTATCGGGGATCGGCCGTCGGTGCGGCACGGGCGCTGGCATCGTTCCTCGTCGGGTACTACGCCGTCTGGATGGCCTCGGCCTGTATCCCGCTCCTGTACGAAGCGGTTCTCCCGGGCGGTATCTACGGTGTGACCCGTGAATACACCAATCTCGTCATCGGTGGAGCCCTCGTTCTCACCGGGCTCTACCAGCTTTCGGGGTTCAAACGGTCGCTCTTGCGGACGTGTTGTGCTACGGTCCCGCCGCATCTGGACGGGGTTCTTCGCGGAGTAAGGGAAGGACTGTATCACGGGGTCCGCTGTGTCCTGACCTCTTTCGGGATCTTCTTCCTGGTGATGATCTTCGTCGGCGAGATGAACCTCGTCTGGATGGTCGCACTGACAGGCGTCGTTACGATAGAACGCCTGCCGCCCTGGGGCGAGGAACTCGCCGTTGGGACGGGTCTCGTCTCGCTCGTTTCCGGTCTGCTAGTGCTGGTGGTCCAGCCGACTCTCCCGCTCGCGTTCACCATCTAAGAGATCGCCGCATCCGCGGCCACCGTGAGCTGCGAGAACCGTCGAGGAGCGTCGCCGTCGGGACCATTTTTAATCCGACGCCCGTACCGCCCGTCGAGATGAGTACGCGAACCCGTCTCACAACCGTCGAAACGGTTCACGAAGATCGGTCGTGGCTGTTCACGATTCGAGATGAGTACGGCGAACCCGACGAGGTAGTTCTCGTTCCCTGTGAGGATAGCGTCGAAGCGTGGATCAATCGCTGTACCCACGAGGCGCAGCGGTTCGATACGGGACGCGGGGTCGCGATGCGGGACGACCAGCTCATCTGCCCGAAACACGGATCGATGTTCGACGCCTGCTCGGGCTACTGTGACAACGGCGAGGCAGCCGATACGACGCTGCCGTCCGTCGAGATCAGCGTCGAGGACGGCGTCGTCTACCTGACCGACGACGACGCGACTTTCGCCCACGCGGGCGGGATCGACGACGGGAACGATGAGGACGACGACGGTCCCTCGTCGACGTCGCATATCGGCTTCTGATCGGGCCCGCTCTCGACCGAGGACGACTGCAGCCACGGTGTCTGACGAGGTATTTTTACGGTTCACTTCGGGATCACCACATGGACAGACAGACCGTCTCGAGCGGGACCGAGTGGGAACCGAACGTCGGCTACTCCCGCGCTATCCGCGCTGGCTCGCAGGTACACGTCTCGGGAACGACGGCGACCGACGAGGACGGGTCTGTCGTCGCGCCCGGAGATCCGTACGCACAGGCCGTTCGAGCGCTCGAGATAATCGAGGACGCGCTCGAGGAGGCGGGAGCGACGCTCGCTGACGTCGTCCGAACGCGTATCTACGTAACCGACATCGAGGACTGGGAAGCGGTCGGGGAGGCCCACGGCGAGTTCTTCGCGGACGTTCGCCCGGCGTGTAGCATGGTCGAGGTACAGCGGTTGATCGATCCCGAGCACCTGGTCGAGGTCGAGGCGGTCGCAATCGTCGACGACTAGCAAACGGGTCCGAACGCCGGGGGCGTGAATCGTCTCGAAAGGGTATTCCGAGTGCTGGCAGTACGACCGCCTATGCTCACCTTCATCGGCCTCGGTCTCTACGACGAGCGCTCGATCACCGTCGAGGGCCAGGAGGCGCTCCGGGCGGCCGACCGCGTCTACGCCGAGTTCTACACCAGCAAGCTGATCGGGACGACGATCGACGACCTCGAGTCCTTCCACGGTTCCGAGATCGAAGTCCGTGACCGTGCGGGCGTCGAACAACATCCCGAGGATATGCTCGAGGCTGCCGAGACGGAGGACGTGGTCTTCCTGACGGCGGGTGATACGATGATCTCGACGACGCACGTCGACCTCCGGCTGCGGGCCCACGACCGCGGGATCGAGACGCGCGTGATCCACGGCGTCACCGCCCAGACGGCCACCAGCGCGCTGACCGGGTTGCAGAACTACCGGTTCGGAAAAGCGACGACACTACCGTTCCCCTACGCCACCGGCGCCGACGGCCTCCCCGCGAGCGTGACCGAGACGATCGACGACAACCGCGCCGACGGGCTACACACGGTCGTCTACCTGGATATCAAAGCCGACCGCGAGGAGTACATGACCGCCGACGTCGGTGCCGAGTTGCTCGCCGAGGAGTATCCCGATCTCGTGGGCGTCGTCGTCGCCCGCGCGGGCAGTCCAGACCCGCTCGTTGAGGCTGGGACGATGTCGGAACTGGCAGACCGGGACTTTGGCGACCCGCTCCACCTGCTCGTCGTTCCGGGCGAGTGTCACCTGCTCGAGGCCGACGCACTCGTCGAGTTGGCTGGGGCGGATCGTGACGCGCTCGATATTGATTGACACCGAACGAGATCTGTTGCGAGCTCGATACCGTCGATCGAGGGCGATTCCTCGCTGAACGGCCGACGGACCGCTTCCCGACCTCCACTTGCGACGTTTGACCGTGGAGGAGCACACTTCGATCGGAACAAGGGGCCGGCATATTTACGATCCGAGTGGGAAACAGTGGCCTATGAGCGGTCGGGAGGTCACTGACGGGTCGACCGACCCGGACGGTTCGGAGACGGCGAGCGGTGAAACCGATCTCGACCGGGAGACCATCGAGCTGGCCCGCGAGGAGCTGCGGACGACGTTCGAGTATCAGGTCGCTCGAATTCAGGAGATAGACGAGAAGGCGATCGAGATCCTGAAGGCGAACCTCCTGTTGATCGGCCTCGTCGTCACCGGCGGTTCGATCGTCGTTCAGACCGAACTCGACGTCGTCCCCTTCGTCAATCTCTTTACCGTCATCAGCGCGCTCCTCCTGTTGGTTTCGACGGGGCTCGCCGGGGTGACGTACACGGCTTCGAACCTCAGAGGGGGTATCGACGGCGATGCGGTCGACGTCGCGCTCGCGACGGCTCGAGCCGACCCCGCGGCCGACGGGGACCGGTTCGAGGTGCGACTGCTACGGAGCTACGGAGAGTGGATCGAGTACAACGCGCGGGTGACGGCCGTCAACGACATGTTCGCGACGGTTACCGTCCTCATGGTGATCGCCGCCTTCGTCTACGTCGTCGCCGGGATCGGCATCGGTGTGCTCAGCCCATCGATGTCAGTCTCGGTTGCCGCCTTTCTCGTCCTCTCGATCGTACTGACATGGCTCGGCGGCTTCGCATACTACATGGATCACCTCGGAGCGAGCGACGAGCACTGGGAGGGCACGTTCGACGGCGTCAGGATCTCGAAGGGCGTGACCCGGAAACGCGGGCTGTCGACGCTTCGGGCGATGCGCAGCGAAGGTACGACCGACGAGATGGAGGAGGAGCGGGACGACGCGGCTTCGATTCGAAACGCGAACTCCTAACGGAACCCTCGGAACGCGGCGATATCACCGCGGGGTCTTCAGCCGCGCAGGACGGACTCGAGCCGATCCAGAAAATCGCCAGGCACCTCGAGATGCGGTGTGTGCCCCGTGTTCCCGAAGACGACTTCCACGAACTCGCCGCCGCGGTCGGCGTAGGTCTCGAGGACTGCGCGGGTCTGGTCGACCATCGGCTGGGGCGGGAAGACATCTTCGCCGGGCCAGTCCGGGAGTTCGCCCATGCGACCGAGCGTTCCGAGATCGAACAGCGAGGCGTTCGAGACGATCTGGTCCGAATCGCCGCGGATCCACAACACGGGCGGTTTGTCGTCGGGATCGATGTCGGTGATCGTCGCGAGGTCGCAGTATTTCGGCGAGATCGCGTTGTTCACTCCGCGTTCGCCCGGGGCGACGCCGGGCCAGTTGTCGCTGGGTTTCGAGGAACCCGGGTAGTTCCCCTCGCCGGTCGCCGTATCGATCATCCCCGTCAGATACGACTCCTCGCGGTCGTCGTCGAACTCGTGGGTCGGATCGACGTAGTAGGTTCGGAGCACCTTCCGCGGCGACGTCTCGCCCTCCTCGCTCCGGTCGTGATCCGCGAGGCCCGCGACGAACGCGTCGTTGCCGATCCCGCCGCCGGAGCCAGCGTAGTCGTCGAAACAGGCCGTTCCCTCCGTGTCTTTCGTTCCGCCGAAGCCGTACGGCGAGAGCGGGTTGACGAGCACCAGATCGGCCACGTCTCCTGGGTGATCGATCGCGTACCGCATCGCGACCCCGCCGCCGTTCGACCAGCCCACGAGAACGAGCGGCGTCTCGAGGTCGAGCTCCGTCACCAGTTTGTGAATATCGGCCTCGAAATCGCCGAGCCCGTTCGTGGCGTCGACCGATTTCGTCTCCGAATCCCCGTACCCCCGGAGGTCGGGCGCGATCGCGCGGTGACGAGCCGGCAACTCGGCCAGCACGTCCTCGAAGAACCGCGAGGAAGAGACGTTGCCGTGGAGGAAAACGATCGTCCGACCGTCCTCGTCGGCCCGACCGCTTCCGCCCGACTCGAGGTAGTGGGTCTCGAGGCGGTCGGTGTCGACGGTTCGCGAGTCGACCCCGGCGAGGGTGTCGTCTCGGGTCATGGCCGCCGGTACGACGGCTCCCGTGATAACTCTCGGGCCGGTACCTGATCTCCGAGCAGCTCGGACGAAACGACGACGGTCACCCGTCAGTCGTCCGCCGTGACGCCGTCCCGGGGCCGACGTCCGGAATGGCGACGGAGCGCCCCGCCGACGAGAGCGGCGACCGCGGCACAGGCAGCGACGACGGCGAACAGCGCCGCGGGGGTCGATCGCGTCAGGATGAGACCGGCCAGCGACGATCCGATCGCACCGACGCCGAAGATCGCCGTGTACGTGTAGCCGAAGGAGAGTCCCCTGGCGTCGGCCGGCGCGTAGGTCGAAATCGCCTCCTGATTGATCGGCGCGATCATGAAAACGAGGAATCCGAGGATTCCCGCGACGACCAACAGCGGGGCGAGGCCCGCGTTCGTCGACGGAACGAACGCGAGCGCGACGACGACCAGTGCGGCGTAGCCGCCCACCAGCACGGTCTCGAGTCGTGCGCGATCGACGAGCTTGCCACCCACGTACTGGCCGATCCCGCCGACGAGCAGGAGTCCCGAGTAGACGTACTGGCTGGGCTCGAACGAGCGGCCGGCGAGCGGGACGGGATCGAACAGCGGCAGGTCGGCCAGGATGTCCGGCAGGAAGGTGAACGTCGCCCGGTAGTAGACGCCGTAGAGGATGCCGATCGCGAAGACGAGACCGAAACCGACGGTGAACAGCCGCCGCGAACTGGTGAGAAACGTCGCGAGACTGCGCGGTCCCTCCCGATCGGTGGCGGCGACGTCCGCACCGCGAGCCGAACTCCCCGCGGTCTCGTCGAACTCGAGTCGCGCCCCGACGACCACCGCGAGGAGAACCGGCACCAGGAGCGCGGCGGCGACGGCTCGCCAACCGACGAACGCCAACAGCACCGCCGCGAGCAGCGGACCGGTCGCGACCCCGACGTTGCCCGCAGCGCCGTGGTACGCGAACGCGGTGCCCCGTTCTTTCGTTCCGCGG
The DNA here is from genome assembly GCF_020405205.1 of Natrinema salinisoli. Classification (NCBI taxonomy): domain Archaea; kingdom Methanobacteriati; phylum Methanobacteriota; class Halobacteria; order Halobacteriales; family Natrialbaceae; genus Natrinema; species Natrinema salinisoli. The sequence goes on from NZ_CP084469.1 coordinate 1,824,747, forward strand.
CTGAGCAGGGCCAGCCCAGCGGGATGATAGAGGCTCGCCGCCGCCCCCCACAGCACCAATCCGATCGTCAGGACGGCGACGTTCGGGGCACCTGCGACGACCGCGAAGGCTGCGCCCATACCGAGCAGACAGACGAGAATGAGTCGCTTGGAACTGTACCGGTCGGCGAGTAGCCCGCTCGGGAGCGCGCCGACGCCGATCAGTGCGTAGCTCGCGCCCACCACGGCTCCGAGAAACGCGGTCGTCGTCGAGAACGCCTCGAGCCAGCTGACGACGAAAATTGGGATCACCAGCTCGTAGGTGTGGAACATCGCGTGGCCGAGCATGGCGAACGCCGTTACGGCTCTGTCGTTGCGGTCCATGGTCAGTTCAGCACGTTTACGGGACAACAGCTGTCTCAATTCCCGAACCGTCGGGGTACAGACTCGAGCGCGGTATCGCCTACAGCCGATCGATGATCGCGTTCGTCACGTCTTCGGTGGACGCGTCCCCGCCCAGATCCGGCGTGCGCGGGCCGTCCTCGAGCGTCGCCTCGACGGCCTCGTGAACGTCCTCGCTCGCCTCGTCGTAGCCCAGGTACTCGAGTAGCATCGCGGCGGAGATGATCGTCGCGGCGGGGTTCGCGACCCCCTGGCCGGCGATGTCGGGCGCGGTGCCGTGAACGGGTTCGAACAGAGCGCGGTCGGGACCGATATTCGCGGACGGGAGCAGGCCCAGCCCGCCGACGAGGCCGGCCGCGAGGTCCGAGAGCACGTCGCCAGCGAGATTGGGGCAGACGATCACGTCGAACTGCTCGGGGTCGAGACAGACCCGCGTCGCGAAGGCGTCCATCAGCACTTCGTCGGTCTCGACGCCGTTGTCGTCGGCGACCCGCTTGACCGTATCACGGAAGAGGCCGTCCGTCTCGCGCATCACGTTGGCTTTGTGAACGATCGAGAAACCGTCGTGTTCGTCGCCGGCGACGTAGTCGCAGGCGAAGTCGGCGAGCCGTTCGGAGGCCGACTCCGTGACGACGCGGGTCAGCGTCGAGACGTCCTGCGTCAGTCGGTCCTCGTGGCCCGCGTAGACGCCTTCCGTGTTCTCCCGGAGGAAGATCAGATCCGTCTCGGGTCGGACGGCGTCGACGCCCGGATACGCCTTCGCCGGACGAACGTTGACGAACGAATCGACCGCCGTCCGCAGCGGCAGGATGACGTCCGCGGCCGTCTCGCCGGCCGCACCGAACAGCGTCGCGTCCGCCGATGCTGCCAGGTCGTAGGTATCCTGGGGCAGCGCCTCGCCGGTCTCCGCTTTGACCGCATCGCCGGCGTCCGCCTCGACGAACTCGAAGTCGATGTCGAGGGCCTCGAGAACGTCGACCGCAGCGGGTGTCACTTCCTGCCCGATCCCGTCGCCCGGAATAACGGCGATTTCGTGAGTCATGCCCGTACATCGACGTGGGGGTGAAAAGAGGGTATCGATACCGGCGCTGAGAGGTCTGTCGCTGGTGGGGTGACTCGACCGTCAGCTATCGGTCTCGAGTCGGGGTACGCCGCGCCGGCCGGGGATCAGGGACTTCCGACGCCCGTGGAGAACCCAACCGCATCGGCGATCGCGCGCCGCTTGAGCAAGGCGAAGCCGACGGCGACCAGCCCGAAGCCGGCGACGGTGAGCAGCCCGATCGTCTCGTCGAGCAGGAAGACACTCGCGACCGTCGCCACGATCGGCACCAGGTAGCCGATCAGCGCCGCCTCGAACGCGCCGTGTTCCTCGAGCACCCGGAAGTAGATCAGGAACGCGATGGCGGTCGCGAAGACTCCGAGGTAGAGCAGGGCGCCGATCGAGACGGGACCGATCATATCGGCGGTCGGCAACTCGTTGGTTCCGAGGCTGACGGTGTGCAAGACGAGCCCGCCGACGAGCATCGACCAGCCGACCAGCGGCAGCCGGTCGATGGTCGGGCCGGCCCGCTGGATCAGAACGCCGCCGAGGGCGACGCTGCAAACCTGTCCGACGATGAGCAATCGAGCGCCGGTCCCGCCGGCGAGGAGGTTCCCGGGATCGGGCTGGATCACGAGGCCGACGCCCAGAAAGCCGATCGCCGCGCCGACGGCCCCCAGCGGAGAGAGCCGCTCGCCCAGCAGCGGGATCGCCCACAGCGCGGTGACGATCGGGACCAGCCCCTGCAAGATGGCAGCGACGCCGCTCGGGACCGTCTGCTGGCCGAGAAAGAGGAGGCCGTTGCCGGCGATGAGGAATACGCCGCCGCCCGCGATAGCCGCCAGATCGTTTCGCGCGGTCGGCCGCCAGTCGTCGACCGTGAGGGCCGCCGCGGTCAGCAACAGGACCGCCGCGATGTCGTACCGGGCGGCCGCGAAGAGCAGCGGGGGGAGGTGCTCGAGACCGACCGAAATCGCGGGGAACGAGAACCCCCACAGGACGGCGAGCAGCAGGAAGAGCCCCGCATCGAGGTATCGAGACATACCCGTACTTGGGGTGTGTTTCCGAAGTATCTCGCGATTTCGAGGCGGCCCGCCGGTACTGCATGGGAGCGGACGACCCCAGCCGAGACGCCACTATCGCGGACACGGACGACGGTCACTGTGCCCGAAAAATCACTGCCTCGGATGGGGCTCTGACACTGTGTAAACCCGACTCGAGGGAAACGGGTAGTCGTCCGGCGATTCAGACAGACCCGTTACTGAGCCCCGTTGATCACCGTCACCTCGTCGGGATCGGGGCCGAGTTCGATGCGGTAGTCGCCGTACGCGAAGCGAACAGAGACGTTCCCGTTCGACTCGAGGACGGCGGTCAGCGCCTCGGGATCGACGGCGTCGTACAGCGGCGGCAAGGCCGATCGATCGCAGCCCTCACGGGCCGCGATACGTCTCAGTGCCGTGGCGAGTGCTGGATGCATGGTGATCGATAGGGAGTTCGAAGACCGTCGTCGCGAACGCCGTTCCACAGTCCGGACACGTAGCCGGGTCGTCCGTTGTCGCGATACGGATGTCGGTACCACAGTCGCAGTGGATGGTAATTCTCGAGACCATGTGTTGTTCGGTTGCAGGCCCCGACACAGCGAAACACAATCCAACGAGCGCGCCAGTCGCAGCTGCGATTAGTTGGCGGGACGTCGGCACATCTTTATTTCGCCGATGTCAATGGTGGATTGCTCCCGCTACGCGGGGGCGGTAGTTGAGCCGGAGTGTTTGGGTGATGCTGATCACTCCGGCTCGGCGCACTTTCGTGCGCATCTGTGCGTTACGGAACCAACCCTAAAGAACGTTAGGATATTGACTTGTTGGGCCAGAATCGTCGTTCCGGGGATGTGAGTTTCTACGAGCGGAATGCGCAATGTGCCTACAGAGGATATCCATCCCTGAACTATCGATATTCCATTTTCTCGAGTCTGTATAGGAGGGAACGAACGAGACGATGCTTGAGCGATACGTACAGGGCGAGCAGTTATGGGAACATACCTCAATATCTCCGTGAATTGTCAACATTGACTTGCTGAATATAGAGGATGGATTTAGCATGGGATGTCCGATGAGTTCTGCCTTTTGGTACCGACCCAACAGCTATGTCCAATACGTACCACCATCATTGCTGGTCGAGTGAGGTAATCAACGCATCTCGGGGAAGTCACTACGAAACCGTATCTTGGCAAGCAAAATCGGAGTAATTAGCTATCTTCTGGTTGCTCGATGACTCTGGCGATCGTAACGAGTGCGTCAATCTCTGGGGAGGTGCCTTCTACTTGAATAACTCCCTGTTCGGGCTGGTACTGAACGAATTCAACTTCAGCCGTTTTTGGTAGGTGGCGGTGCTGGAGCTCGACCTTCAGGGCATCAACTCCCTCCAGAACATTCTGTGTTGGTGGATCGTCTTCCCAAGTTCGAATAGTTTCAGCAAGTTTATCTACCGACACTGGGCCGCTTTGTTCGTGTAGATAGTAGAGGACGTATCTCCGTCGTTCATCACTGAGGAGATCGAAAACAGTATCTAACGTGTTCACTGGTAACAATACGCATTCTGTAGGTTTAAACCCGCTGTCTGCTATTAAACACGATAGATCGTAACTAACGTCATCAGACAGTTTACGGATTCCTGATGAACCACGATTCCATCTCTATTAGCCGTGCTGCATTCGCGCTGTGTATGCAGCACGCTCGCAGAAACCTACCCAGATTCTGTTAGAAGTCACATGCTGACTACAGAGAATGAGTTCAGCAATACGGCTTCGTTTGTTTCGCGCTGAAGCCAATGAACCAGCCGATCAGTAAACCTGCTTACTGCGCACATTCAATATCGACATCTCGGGAGTTTCCTGTTGTAATATAGTCTGATGGACACTTTCTACTATTGTTTCCTCATCAGTTATTTCGACTGTTTCTTCCCCTTTTCCCCATCTTTTCTCTCGCGTCCCCACCATCCTCTTCTTCTTCTTCGATCATTTCACCAGTCTCCTCATCGTCGTCTCGTAGCGTCCCGCCTACTTCATCGCCACCTTCTTCGACAGCTTCAGCTGTCTCCTCACCACTTTCTTCGACCATCTCGCCGGCTTCCTCACTACCTTCTTCGAGCTTCTTGCCCGCCTCTTCGAGAATTTCACCCGCCCCTTTGAGCATCTCAGCTGCCTCTTCACCACTTTCTTCGACCATCTCACCGATCTGTTTACTTCCCCCTTCGATCTGATCGCTGACTCCCTCGCTGGACTTTCTAATTTGATTGGCGACGTTCTCCGTCGTCCCCTCCGTCTTTTCTGCTACTTTTTGACCACCCTTCTGGGCTTGATCAGCCGCACCGTGGGTCATTCCCCACGTACGACTTTTGATCGTGTCAGTGACTCCATGACTCTGCTTTGAGGAGGTATCTCTCTCAGAACGGACCTTTTCGCTTACTGAATCAAACCAATCTCGGAGTACGTAACCAAGGCCGATGAGAGTGGTACCTGAATTAGACGGGAACGAGATCTCGCCTTCTCAGTAGTCATTCTCTCTTCATCGCTGGTCGCCACTTCCTCCTCGATCCTCCTTTGCTCTTCGTGTCTGGTCGTTCGCCCGTGTAGAGGGGTCGTGTCTGGCTTACTTGACATCAATTAATATAATTGCTCCCTACAGAGAGTAAGCTTCGGCCAGCACCAGCAAGTTGAAAAATTCCGGCTGAATTGTTATTATTCTTTAAATAGTATGTGGTGATAATAGAAGATATGGAGTGCATACGAGAGATAAACGCGCGTTCATTTGGTAGAAGACTGTCCGGTGAACAGGGGACTCAGATAACGACCAGCCAGTGAACTAACTACAGTCTAACAGGAACACCGTGCTGAACGTAGAAGATGCGTTCAACACAGAGGCTTCGATTGTTTCGCGTCAACGACGAGGACAACTGCTCACCTACTTACTGCGAACATTCGATATCGACATCTCGGGAGTTTCCTATTTTGATAGAGTCTGACGGATGAGTTCTACTATTCTTTCCTCATCAGTCATTTCGACTATTTCTTTCCCGCCGTCCCCCATCTTTTCTCTCGTGTCCCCACCATCGTCTTCCCCTTCTTCGCGCATTTCGCCAGTCTCCTCATCGCCTTCTCGGCGTGTCCCGTCTACTTCATCGCCGCCTTTTTCGACCATCTCAGCTGTCTCCTCACCACGCTCTTCAAGCATCTCTCCTGCCTCTTCACCTCTTTCTTCGACCATCTCGCCGGTCTCCTCACCCACCTCTTCGACCATCTCACCCGCCTCTTCACCTCTTTCTTCGACCATCTCGCCGGTCTCCTCACCCGCTTCTTCAACCATCTCACCGATCTGTTTACTTCCCTCTTCGATCTGATCGCCGAGCCCCTCGCTGGACTCTCTAATTCGGTTGGCCACATTCTCCGTCGTCCCCTCCGTCTTTTCTGCTACTTTTTGACCGCCCTTTTGGACTTGATCAGCCGCACCGTGGGTCATCCCCCACGTACGACTTTTGATCGTGTTAGCGACTCCGTAACCCTGCTTTGAGGAGCCATCCCCGTCAGAATTGAGCTTTTCGCTTACCGAATCAAACCAATCTCGGAGCACGTAACCAAGGCCGATAAGTGTGACTACTTCGATTAGACGGGGACTAGATTTCCCCTTCTCAGTAGTCTTTTTCTCCTCATCGCTGGTCGCCATTTCCTCCTCGCTCCTGCTTCCCTCTTCGTGTCCGGTCATTCCCCCGTATGGAGGGGTCATGTCTGGCTTATTTGACATCAAGTAATATCACTGGCACCTACAGACAGTAGACTTCGGCCAGCACCAGCAAGTCGAAAAAATGGCGGCTGGATTGTTATTCTCCAAACAGTATGTAGGGAATGATAGAAGGTATAGAGCGCATACGAGAGACAAACGCGTGTGTTCACTTGGTAGAAGACTGTCCGGTCTGAACGGGGGACCGACGTACCGCTGGTTGGCCAATTAGTGAGCAGAACACGCTATGCATTGACCATTCACTCTTCCATATTGATTGCTTCTCAGCTCGTGCCACATTCGCGCCCTGTATTCAGCACAACTCCCCAGACATCATCTGAAGGTGATAGAAATTCCGGTGCTCACTTCGCAGATGAGATCACCGAGGAAATTCACAGATTTCCTCTCCATAGCACTCTAGAACGTAAGAATACATCCACACGGAGTCCCAGATTACGAAACTCGAGGTCTCGTATCTCATCACGAACACGATTCGACCGTGTTCAGATCGTCGCTGTCGACGTCACGGTGGCTACTTCGCTCGAGCCACCCCGAGAAAAGACGATCCTAGTCCACTCGAGTCGACTAGAATGCGTATCGATCAAAAACCGCACTCGAGCGGGTCGAAGAATCAGGCTATTCGGCGTCGGGAATCGCCGCGTCGTCGACGTAGGGCAGTTCTCGAGCCTTGTCGCGGACCGCGCCGGCGTTGGACTTCATCAGCGCCGTCGTGTCCCAGACGCCGTCGACGAGGGCCTTGCGCTGGGCGTCGTCGACGGTGACGTCGATCGTCGTGTCGCCGTAGGTCACTTCTTCGGCCTCGACGTCGATGTCGATCTCGCCGTCGGGGTTCTCGTCGACCCAGTCTTGCAGGGCCTCGATCGTCTCGCTGTCGGCCGTGACGGTCGGGATGCCGAGCGCCAGACAGTTGCCCGCGAAGATCTCGGCGAAGCTCTCGCCGATGATCGCGTCGATTCCCCAACGCATCAGCGCCTGGGGCGCGTGCTCGCGGGAGGAGCCACAGCCGAAGTTCGAGTTGACGACCAGTACCGAGGAGTCCTGATAGCGTTCCTCGTTGAAGGGGTGCTCCTTCTGGTTATCGTCGTCGTCGAACCGCAGATCGAAGAACGCGAACTCGCCCAGTCCGTCGAAGGTGACGACCTTCATGAACCGCGCCGGGATGATCTGGTCGGTGTCGATGTCGTTGCCGCGGATCGGGACGCCCGAGCCGGCGACGTAGTTGACTTCCGGAATCTCGACTTCGTCCGTCACGCGAGGTTCACCTCCTTCAGGTCGCGCACGTCAGAGACTTCGCCGGTAATCGCTGCGGCCGCGACCATTCGGGGGCTCATCAGCACGGTCCGCCCATCCTTCGATCCCTGCCGGCCGACGAAGTTCCGGTTCGAAGAGGAGGCACAGGCCTCGTCGCCCTCGAGCTGGTCCTCGTTCATGCCGAGACACATCGAACAGCCGGCGTTGCGCCACTCGAAGCCGGCCTCCTCGAAGGTGTCCTTGAGGCCTTCCTCCTCGGCGGCTTTCTGGACGCGCTGGCTACCGGGGACGACCATCGCGCGGACGTCGTCGTCGACTTCCCGTCCCTCGACGATCCGGGCGGCGCGTCGCAGATCCGGCAGGCGGGCGTTCGTACAGGAGCCGAGGAAGGCCACGTCGATATCGTAGCCCTCCATCGTCTCGCCGGGCTCGACGCGCATGTGTTCCTGTGCGCGTCGAGCGGTGTCCTGCTTCTCTTTCGGAAGGGACTCCGGCTCCGGGATCGGATCGGAGATGCCGATCCCCTGCCCGGGCGTGGTCCCCCAGGTGACGACCGGCTCGAGCTCGTTCGCGTCGATGTGGACGACGTCGTCGTATTCGGCGTCCGCGTCGGAGCGAATGGACTCCCAGTACGGCTTGAGTTCGTCGAACTTCTCCGGGTTCTCCTGGAAGTAGTCCGTCTCCTTCATCCACTCGTAGGTAGTCTCGTCGGGGTTGACGTAGCCCGCGCGAGCGCCGCCCTCGATGGACATGTTACAGATCGACATCCGCCCTTCCATGCCGAGGTCCTCGATGGCCTCGCCGGCGTACTCGTAGACGTAGCCGACGCCGCCTTCCGTTCCGAGCCGGCGGATGATCTCGAGGATGACGTCCTTCGCTTCGACGCCGTCGCCGAGTTCGCCGTCGACCTGGATCTTGCGGACCTTCTGTTTCTCCATGGCGACGGTGCCCGTCGCGAGCACGTCGCGGATCTGGGAGGTCCCGATGCCGAAGGCGAGCGCGCCGAAGGCACCGTGGGTCGAGGTGTGGGAGTCCCCGCAGACGATCGTCTTGCCGGGCTGGGTGATCCCCTGCTCCGGTCCGATGACGTGGACGATCCCCTGATCGCCCGTCGTCGGGTCCGAGAAGTCGATGCCCGCCTCGCGGACGTTCTCCTCGAGTTCGGCCATCATCTCCTCGGCCGCGTCCTCTTTGTAGGGACGGGACTGATCGGCCGTCGGGACGATGTGGTCGACCGTCGCGTGGGTCAGCTTCGGGAAGGCGACCTCGAGGTCGCGCTCGCGGAGCATGCCGAAGGCCTGCGGGCTGGTCACCTCGTGGATGAGGTGGAGGCCGACGAACAGCTGGTCCTGTCCGGTCGGCAGCGTGGTGACTTTGTGTCGATCCCAGACCTTGTCGTACAGTGTGCCCGTGCTCATTCCTCTACTACCGTGTCGCTATCGGAGCGTCGTCCGTGTTCGGTTCCCCGCTCGAAGACGCGGTTCGCGTCGTCGGCTTCCTTCGGCGGCGTGTGATCGACGTCGCGCATCGTCCCTTCGGTATCGGTGCTCTCGGTCTCGTCGGCCGCGGTCGCCTCCGGTTCGCCCCCGTCGGCGGCGACGATCGGTCCGCGATTGAACAGCCGGCCGGCCGTTTCCCCGGTGTAGGGATTGGTGTGGCTGACGTCAGCCATCGTGTCTGTGTTGTCGTTTTCTGTCATGGGTTCGTCCTCAGTCGTCCGCTTGCACTTCGACGGATTCGCTTTCGTCTTCCGTCTCGTCCTCCTCGGCCCACGCGAACAGGTCGCGCAGTCGTTCGCCGACCTCCTCGATCTCGTGGTTCTTCTCGGCCTGCCGAAGCTGGTTGTAGCTCGGGCGACCCGCCTGGTTCTCGAGGATCCACTCGCGCGTGAACTCGCCGTTCTGAATCTCCTCGAGCGTCTCCTCCATGTTCTCCCGGACGTTCTCGTCGACGATGCGGTCGCCCCGGCTCAGCCCGCCGTATTCGGCGGTGTCGGAGACGGAGTCCCACATCTCGGCGTGGCCGCCTTCGTACATCAGATCGACGATCAGCTTGAGCTCGTTGAGACACTCGAAGTAGGCGATCTCCGGCGAGTAGCCGGCGTCGACGAGCGTCTCGTAGCCGTGCTTGACCAGCGAGGTGACGCCGCCACAGAGGACGGCCTGCTCGCCGAAGAGGTCGGACTCGACCTCCTCCTGGAAGGTCGTCTCGATGACGCCCGCACGGGTACAGCCGATTCCCTTCGCGTACGCGAGGGCGCGTTCGTCCGCGTCGCCCGTCGTGTCCTGGTAGACGGCCAGCAGACCCGGCGTCCCCTCGTCGTTCTCGTAGTTCCGGCGGACGAGGTGGCCCGGACTCTTGGGCGCGACCATCGTCACGTCGACGTCCTCCGGGGGCTCGATCTGGGCGTAGTGGATGTTCAGCCCGTGGGCGAACTGCAGCGTGTCGCCGGCCTCGAGGTTGGGCTCGATGGCGTTCTCGTAGACGTCCGCCTGCACGGTGTCGGGCACGAGCACGGAGACGTAGGACGCCTGGGAAACCGCGTCGGCCGGCGTCGTGACCGTCAGCCCGTCCGCTTCGGCGGCCGATCGCGAGGACGATCCCTCGCGAAGGCCGACGACCACGTCGACCCCGCTCTCGTGGAGGTTCAGCGCGTGGGCGTGGCCCTGGCTCCCGTAGCCGAGGACGGCCACGGTGTCGTCGTCGAGCGTCGATACGTCCGCATCGTCGTCGTAATAAATGTCGGTGGTGAATTCGTCAGTCATCGTCAGCAACCTGTGAGTGGTGTCGCTCGTGGTTCGCCTCGTCGGCGGACTGTGCCGTCGAACTGGCCGCGGTCTGGTCGGTCCCGCGGGCCAGCGCCGTCGTCCCCGTCCGGGAGATCTCCCGAACGCCGAACTGGCTGAAGGTGTCGATCGCGGCCTCGATCTTCTGGCGCGCGCCGGTCACTTCGATCGTCGCCGTCTCCGGACTCGAGTCGACGGTCTTGCCGTCGTACATGTCCGCGACGGCGGCGACCTGATCGGGGCGCTCGGCGTTGACCTTGATCAGCGCGAGTTCCCGGCGCATCGCGTCGGGCTCGAGCTCGCGCACGGAGATGACCGCCACGAGCTTTCGGAGTTGTTTCTCGACCTGATCGATCCCCGGATCGGGTTCCTCGACGACGATCGTGATTCGCGCGCGATCCTCGTCTTCCGTGGGGCCGACGGTCAGGCTCTCGATGTTGAACTGTCGCCGCGAGAACAGTCCCGAGACGTCCGAGAGCACGCCGGGTTCGTGTTCGACCAGCGCCGAGATGACGGTGCGTCGGGGCTCGTGGGTCGCTTCGACCTCGGGGTCGATGCGAATGCCCTGCTTGTTGCGCCGTCCCGCGGGGGTCGGTCGCTCCTCGGGTTCGGGGCCATCGAGTCCGCGCTTCATGCGAAACACCTCGTGGTTCGCTGAACGTAGTGAAGCGAAGCTCGAGACGGCGAAGCCGTCTCGGTGTTTCGGTTGCAGTCGGACGCGGTTTGTCCAACGGTCATAATTGATCCTCCGCCAGCGCGAACTGGCCGTTGTCGCCGCCGCTCGGCACCATCGGGTAGACGTTCGCGTCGGGATCGATGTGGACGTCGATCACAGAGGGGCCGTCGTACGCGACGGCTTCCTCGATCGTGTCGGCGACCTCGTCGTAGTCGTCGATCCGGAACCCGCGCGCGCCGAAGGCCTCGGCGAGCTTGTCGAACTCGGGCATCCAGTCGTAGTCCGACGCGGAGTGACGGCCGTCGAAGAAGGCGTCCTGCCACTGTCGGACCATGCCGATGTACTCGTTGTTGAGCACGGCGACGGTGATGTCGAGATTCTCGCGAACGGCGACCGACAGGCCCTGGAGCGTCATCAGGAACGAGCCGTCGCCGTCGACGCAGATGACTTCCTGATCGTCGTCGGCCGCGAGCCGCGCGCCGATCGCCGAGGGCAGTCCGTAGCCCATCGCGCCGAGGCCGTGACTCGAGACCCAGGTGCGAGGCTCGGTGTAGGTCCAGTACTGGCAGGCCCACATCTGGTGTTGGCCGACGCCGGTCGTGACGATCGCGCGGTCGCTCGTGGCTTCGTCGAGCGCCTCGACGACGAATTCGGGTTGAACCGGCTCGTCCTCGGGCGCGTCGTAGGCCATCGAGTAGTCGGATTTCCACTGCTGGCACTGCGCGCGCCACTTCTTCGCTTCGGGCGAGGTGTCGACGGCCTCGCTCAGCTGCTCGACGACGGTTTCGGCGTCCCCGACCAGCGGGTAGTCAGCGTGGATGTTCTTCGAGATCTCCGCGGGGTCGATGTCGACGTGGATGACCTCCGCGTCGGGCGCGAAGGTCTCGATGCCGCCGGTGAGGCGGTCGTCGAATCGCGTTCCGATCCCGATCAGGGTGTCACAGTGGGTGATTGCCATGTTGGCGTACCCGGTGCCGTGCATCCCCGCCATCTCGAGGGACAGCTCGTGATCCTCGGGGAACGAGCCGAGCCCGGGCATCGTCGTGATGACCGGGATCTCGTGTTCGATGGCGAACTCGCGGCAGGCCTCGCTGGCCTCGCCCTTGATAACGCCGCCGCCGAGCATCAACACCGGCCGGGCGGCGTTTTCGATTCGCTCGGCCGCGGCATCGACGATCTCCGGGTCGGCCCGTTCCTGCACCTCGTAGGTGTCGGGCACCTTCGGAGCGTCAGGCTCTCGGTCCGTCTCGCCCTTGGTGATGTCTTTCGGCAGATCGACCAGGGTCGGCCCCGGTCGGCCCTCGCCGGCGAGCGCGAACGCCTCGCTGACGTCGCTGCCGACGGTGTCCGAGTCGCTCGCGAACGTGTTGTCCTTCGTGATCGGCGTCGTGACGCCGGTGGTGTCGGTCTCCTGGAAGGCGTCGTTCCCGACGAACTCCGTCGGGACCTGGCCGGTCAGCGCGACCATCGGATCCGAGTCCATGTCTGCGTCCGCGATGCCGGTGACCAGGTTGGTCGCGCCCGGCCCCGACGTCGCGAGGCAGACGCCCGGCTCGCCGGAAACGATGCCGTAGGCGTCGGCCGCGTGGGCCGCGCCCTGTTCGTGGGCCATCGTCACGTGGCGGATGTCCGAGTCGTACAGCGCGTCGTAGACGGGCATGATCGCTCCGCCCTGCACGCCGAAAGCGTACTCGACGCCCGCGTTCTCGAGTGCTCGGACGACCGACTCGGCACCCGAAGTGACGGGTTCCGGTCCCTCGGACTCGGTCTCCGCGGCGTCCTCGGTGGCCGCGTCGGGCGCGGCGCTGTCGGTAATTTGGTCGTCGTCCTGTTCCTCTTCCGCTGGCGGAACCTTCGCTGCGCGTTCGCTCATTGGCTATCTCCCGCCGTTTGCTGGCGATCGAGTGGTGTACGGTAGTGTGTCATCTGGTGGATCGGTGATCGCTCGAAGAACGATGCAATTCGGGTCCGACGGCTACGAAGTACTGAGAGTGGGGCTAGAACGCCCCTACAATACGAATCGGAGCGAGCGCGCTGTTGCCGACCGTGCGAACGCGAGCCGACAGTGGAGCGCGGACCGTCATTATTGGTAGTGTAGCTCCCTCGAGGATCATAATCCTTACGAGTCGCGCGGTCCCGAGCGCCCGAGTGCGATAGGCGGTGCTCGCGGACGGGAGCAAACGGGGAGGACATCCCTCAGATCCGCACCTCCTCCTCCTCGTGCTGACGCTCGATATCAGCTTCCTCGGCGAAACGCTCGAGGTCGTCGACCGTGACCCGGCGCTTCTCGGCCCCGTAGTCTTTGACGCGGCGGGTGACTGCCCGGACCTGGTCGTCCGTTGGCTCGAAGCCGCGCTCGACGAGTCGCTCGCGGACCGAGTGCGTTCCGGTGTGTTTCCCCATGACCAGTCGGCGTTCGGCACCGACCATCTCGGGAGTCATGACGCCGGGTTCGAAGGTGTCGGAGTTCTCGATGACGCCGGCGGCGTGGATGCCGCTCTCGTGTGAGAAGGCGTTGGCACCGACGACGGGCTTGTTGCCCGGCGTGTCCATGCCGCTTTTCTCCTCGACGAGGTTCGAGAGCTCGGTGATGCGCGTCGTGTCGATACCGGTATCGCACTGGTAGAGCGACTCGATGGCCATCACGTACTCCTCGTAGGCGGCGTTGCCGGCGCGCTCGCCGATCGAGTTGACCGACACCTGCGCCTGCGCTGCGCCCGCTTCGACGCCGGCCAGCGCGTTGGCGGTGGCCAGCCCGAAGTCGTCGTGGGTGTGGACGTCGACCCGCGCGTCGGTGTGGGCACAGACCTTCTCGATCATGGCCCGGAATCGGGTCGGCGTCGCGACGCCGCAGGTGTCGGGAATGTTGATCCAGTCGGTTCCCGCCTCGGTGACCGCTTCGATCACGTCGATCAGGAACGCCTCGTCGGTTCGCGTCGCATCCATCGGCGAGAACATACAGGTCACGCCGGCGTCTTTGATGCGCTCGACCGACTCGACTGCGCGCTGTACGACTTCCTCCCGGGTGGCGTGCATCGAATCCTCGATCTGGACGTCGCTGGTGCTGACGAACGTGTGAACCATCTCGACGCCGGAATCGAGGGCCGCCTCGATGTCACCGTCGACGACGCGGGCTAACCCGCAGGTCGTCGAACTGGTGGACGAAGCGATATCACGAACGGCCTCGAACTCCGCGTCGGAGTTGACGGGGAACCCGGCCTCGATGACGTGGGTTCCCATCTCGTCCAGAACGGACGCGATCTGCCGTTTGTCGTCGTAGGAAAACGATGTGCCGGGCGACTGTTCGCCGTCCCGGAGGGTCGTATCGAAGACACGTGCTGACTCTATTTCGTCAGTGGAATCTAACGTGCCCTGGAAGAACTCGACCCCCCTGACTGTTGTCAGAGGATGGGCTGTCTTGTGAAGACATTGTATCTGAACCCGAGGTGCGACGTTATATATAAACCTATCGCTGTGGGCGGTACTGTTCATCGTTTGCTACTGTCACGATTGGTCGTATCGATAGAAAACCGCAAGACAGCAACGGCATATTATTCGACAGTATATCCTAATATTGTCTAGGATTCGTCGAGCGATCGGTTCGATGATCGACGATCCGACGCGAAGAACCGGCGATTCGGTCCCCATCGGCTCGCTCGAGCGCTGGCGCGCGGTCGTCGATCGACGTTCGGTCACTGCGGACGGCTCTCGAGCGATCGAAATTCGATATTCGCTTGGTATCGCGAATTTATTGGATACGCGTCCATTGCTCGCGGTTGGATCGCACGGACCGACGCGAGGGCGGAACGGAGTCGACGATATCGACACTGCCGCGACTCACGATAGTCACGACGAGCGCTCAGTCGGTCGACCGGGTGGAAGCCGATCGGACGATGCGAGTACGTGTGTCAGCATTTTATACGCGGTCGTGGTACGACGGTGCGCATGACGACCGACGAGATCACAGACCTGCTGACCGGCGCGTACATCGACGAACTCGAGACCGTGATGAACTACCAGACCAACGCGATCGTCCTCGACGGAATCCACGCCGAGGAGGTCAAAACGAGCCTCGAGGAGGACATCCAGGAGGAACTCGACCACGCGCGGATGCTCGGCGAGCGCCTGAAGCAACTCGACGAATCGCCGCCGGGCTCGGAGTCCTTCGAGGCCAACCAGCACAGCCTCCAGCCGCCCGAAGACACGACCGACGTCCAGTCGGTCATCGAGGGGGTCCTCGAGGCCGAAGAGGACGCCATCGAGACCTACCGGTCGCTGATCGAGGCCGCGACCGAGGCGAACGATCCCGTCACGGAGGACGTGGCGGTGACGATCCTCGCGGACGAGGAGGCTCACCGGACCGAGTTCCGCGGGTTCCAGAAGGAGTTCCCGATGGACTGAGTAGTCTGAATTCGCAGTTTCCGCGAGCGAACGAATGCGCGGCGCTTCGAGCCGCGAGTCTGTTAGCAGGCGGGTCAAGGAATAGCATCCGCGAGCGAACGGAGTGAGCGAGCGGGCCGACGACCGATGTGGAAGGCGCTCGGAGAGCGCCTGAAACGGAGGGAAGAGTGCTTTTGATCAACCTTTTGCCGAGTGCGGTCGCGAAGCGACCGCACGTGGTTCGAGACGCCTTTGGCGTCTCGTCATCACGAGAGAGCGGAGCTCTCTCGAACGACAGCGCAAAAGGTTGATGCCGAACGTTTTTCTCGTCCCGGTTCGACCCACCCGGTATGAGCGACTTCGACCTCGACCTTCGGGCCGTCGAGGAACACATCGACGACGAACTCGAGCTCGAAGGGAGCATCATCCTCGGCGTATTGGACGGAGAAACACCGGCCGACGAGTGGCTCGAAGCGATCTCGAAGGGGAACGTGCTGGTACTTTGTGTTGAGGGCGATGTCAACGAGCTGGCTGCCGGATTCGCACGGGATGTCAGGGAAGCGGACGGAAACCTCGTCCACTTCCGGGGCTTTCTGCTCGTGACGCCGCCGGGCGTAGACGTGAATACGGACCGGCTGTGACGACGGACGGAAAGCGAGTAACGCGGTTCGGCGGTGACGCGGTACCCGCTCGGTGCCGTCGAAGCGGTTGTGTTTTTCCCACTAAACGTGGGATCATGGTCACGGTCGATTCGAAAGGGCGAGTCGTTCTCCCGAAAGAGGTACGGAATCGCCTCGGGATCGCGCCGGGAACCGAAGTCGAAATCCGCGAGGAGAACGGAAAGACGGTCGTCGAACCGGAAGACGATCCCGGCCGGATCGTCGACGATCTCGAACGGCTCGACGGAGTGGCTACCGAAATAGTGCTCTCCGGCGGAGAGGTCGAAACGCTGAACGAGTATCTGGGTTACTGATTTCGACCGTCCGTCTCCCGAGGCGACCCGTCTGGTGTAATTCACGTACCGCCGTGCGGTTCGGTCCACGAATTCGGGCTTCCTTCTCCACTCTCGTCCCTGTCCGACGTGGCACTCATACCGGCGAATTCATCCCTCGGTGAACGTCAGAAAGTGACCGTCCGGATCGCGAACGACGACTTCCTCGTCACTCTCCCGCTCGAGTGATCGGACCCGATCGCGCACCGCTTCAAGCGCCGCTCCGGGATCGGCCGTCTCGAATCCCAGGTCGACGTGGACGCCGCCGCGGGCGTCGGCGATGCCCAGATGTGGTTCCCAGAGCTCGAGGGCCATCGGTCCGTGGAGCCGAATCCGCTTGCGGCTATTACCCTCGTCGACCGTCTCGAAACCCAGATCCTCGTAGAACTCCCGTGCACGGTCGAGGTCTTCGACCTCGAGAACGACTTCGAAGATCCCATCGATTCCCGGGCCGGCGACGTCCTGCTGGCCGAGTTCGACGCAGTTCCCGTCGGGGTCGTACAGGTACAGCGATCGCGCGGGACCGAACTGCGCTTCCTCGAGATCGTACTCGCGACTGAGTCGGTCCCACCAGTCCTCGTACTCGGATTCGGGAATCGAAAACGCGTAATGAGTATGCAATCCCCCGCGCGGAAAGCCGTCGGGGCGGCGGAGCAGGAGGTCAGTCTCGCCGGCCTCGAAAGCGAGTTCGTCGGCCCCGCGTTCGCGGACGGTCAGTCCCAGCCGCTCCTCGTAGAACTCCCGCGCCGGCTCGAGGTACTTGGCCTCGAGCGCGAGCCAGGCTAACCCGGTTAGCATATGGGAACGTACGCGAAGCGGGTGCATAGAAGCGTCGCCGAGGACGCCGCCGGAGGAATTGATCGCACAGCGGTCGATAGTCCATGCGCCGGTCCGCTACAACGCCCAACCACCGACGCGCCGTTCACCCACGCTTATGGGGTTACATTACGTAACCGTCTGTATGAGTTCACGTGCCGACGAGCGGCCAAGTGATTTCGAGGAGATCGACCGATTCGACGGCGGCGTCGGCTGGATCGCCTATCCGGACGAGACGATGCGACGCGCCAGTCACGCCCTCGAGATCGACGGCGACGTCTGGGTGTTCGATCCCGTGGATGCAGCGGGAATCGACGAGCTCTTCGCGGAGTTCGGCGACGTCGCCGGCGTCGTCGTCATGCTCGATCGACACAAGCGCGACGCCGCCGCCATC
Source organism: Natrinema salinisoli (assembly GCF_020405205.1). NCBI lineage: Archaea > Methanobacteriati > Methanobacteriota > Halobacteria > Halobacteriales > Natrialbaceae > Natrinema > Natrinema salinisoli. Next base: position 1,842,253 of record NZ_CP084469.1, read on the forward strand.
GCGGATCGCCACGACGTTCCGGTGTACATCCCCGAGTTCTTCGAGGGAGTCAGCGAGGACCTCGACGCGGCGGTCGCCCGCTTCAGCGACGAGCTCTCCGACACCGGACTTCAGGCGTTTCCCGTGATCGACAACCGCTTCTGGCAGGAAGTCGCGCTCTACAACCCCGCCGACGGAACGCTCATCGTCCCCGAAACCGTCGGCGCGGTCGACTACTTCTTGGCCGGCGGCGAGACGCTCGGCGTCCATCCAATGTTGCGGCTGAATCCGCCCCGAAAACCGCTCCGCGGCGTCGCTCCGGAACGGGTGCTCGTCGGTCACGGACCAGGTGTCATGGCAGATGCATCGCGAGCACTCGAGGACGCACTCGCCGGCTCCCGCAAGCGAACCCCGCGACTGTACGCGGAGATGGCCCGGGGCCTGCTCCCGGTCTGACGAGACGACCGCCTCGATTCGGATCCGACTACAGTGGGCATACATCTAACTGCTAGCCACCCCAAACCACTCCTGTGGTCTACGTAACCCGCGGACTCGTCGACGTCCTACTGGACCTGGCCAGCGATGCCGACCCGAGCGACGTGACGACCGGCGTCTCCGTCACTCCCGCGAGCGAACTCGAGGGTGCGGATGGCCTCCCCCCTGAAACACCGGTCTTTACCGACTTCTTTCTCCCCGATCCGGGCAACTCCGTCAACGCGGTCTTCGGCGTCGATCTGTCCACGCCGGCCGGGCAGACGCAGGGACGGTTCGTCTCTCACCCCGTCGGCGAACTCGAAGTGACGCGGCGGGACGATCTGGCACAGGTCGTGTTCGTCGCGGTCCCGCCGTGGACGGTCGGAGAGGACACCTTCGCCGCGTTCGATCGAAGCGGCGAGCGCCAGCCGCTCGAGATCGTCGACGCGTCGCCGCCGGGCCAGTCGCTGTCGGACTGAACCGACCGATATCGAGGCGGGCGACGGGTCACCTACTCGAGGTAGCCCAGGCCGCGGAGCTGTTCGGTGATCTCTTCGAACTCCGCTTCGGTGAGTTCCCCTTCCTTCTGGTGCTGGATGACGATGCTCCGGAGCAGAAATCGGACGAGGTCGCTCGTGCTCTGGAAGCTCGTCCCCTCGATGGTTTCGTCGACGCGATCCGCGAGGTCCTTCGGGATCGATACGGTGGTGTACTCGGTCATATGCCACACTCCGTCGCGGTCCTCAAAGGAGTGTCGACGGGGCGACGGCTCGCCCCCGCGTTCGATAACGTGCTCGAGTCCGGTGTTCGATACACGGCCGTAGTCTCAGCGGACAAAACGTCCGTGTTCCCAGCGGTCACCACACGTTGCCGATCGATCCGTGCAACGATCGTGAATACTCGTCCGCCTCCACAGCCATTTTTATATCCGGCTCCGTAGCGAGAGGTATGGGAGTCCGGCCACCATCGAGCGGAGACGACGAGGAACCCGACAGCATCGAGTTCGGTATCGCTGCCGTCGACGCCCATCTCAAGAAGTCCGACCTCTCCTTTCCGGCCACGAAAGACGACGTCAGGGCCGAGATCGGCCACGAACGCATCCCGTACGACGTCCACGGAAACGAGGTCCCGCTGGGCGAGATGCTCGCCGAAGTCCCGACCGAGCAGTTCGATTCTCGGCAGGAACTGTTGAACGCACTCCACCAGCCTTTCGAGGAGTACCGTCGGAACAACTCGAACGGCGTCGTCGCGCAGGTTCGCGCACTGTTACCCTTCTGAAGTCGACTTCTGGCGACTGTCCGCTGTTCGGTCCAGTCGATACCCGTTTCCGACTCGTTCGACCAGGCTCGCATCAGCGGGTTCTCGAGCCGCGCGCGAGCGATGTCACTCGTTTCGGTCGTCTCGAGCGATCCGCTCGAGGCGGCGACGCTGCTCGCGGTGTAACGTGACGAGCATATCCGAGAGGACGCCGAACATGAGCAGTTGGACGCCCAGCAGGATCGAAGCCGCCGAGGCGAGAGCCATGACTTCGTGACTCTGATGGTACTGAACCCACTCCCAGAGGACGTACATTGCGATGAGACTCCCCGAGAGGATGCCGGTCACGCCGAGACTGCCGAAATAAAAGAGGGGATTGTTCGTCTTTGCCAGCGAGTACAGCGCGAGCAGGATCGTTCCGCCGTCTTTGACCGGGTGGAGGTTCGTCTCCGACTCGTCGGGTCGCGCGCTGTAACTGACCGGGACGACCGTGGTTTCGACGCCGTGTTTGACGCATTCGACTGCGAGTTCGGTTTCGATCGTGAACCCGTCCGAGTCGAGCGAGAGCCGTTTGAACGACTCCACGGTAAACGCCCGGTAGCCCGACAGAATGTCCTCGTAATTCGCCCCGTGAACGAACCCGAACGCGCGATTTATCATCCGGTTCCCGAAGCCGTTCAGGGCTCGCATCGCATCGTCGTCCATCTCGGCGAATCGATTGCCGATCACGTGTTCGTACCCGCGAGAGAGCGGTTCGAGCATCGTGTCGGCGTCTGCGGGATCGTAGGTTCCGTCGCCGTCGAGCATCAAGACGTACGGGACGGTGATGTACTCGAGCGCTTCCCGGACCGCCTGGCCCTTGCCGTCACCGGACTGGACCAGCACGTCCGCGCCGTGGTCGCGAGCGATCTCACGGGTCCCGTCGGTCGAATCACCGTCGACGACGACGACGTTCGTGTATCCCTCGTCGTAGAAGCCCTCGATCACGTCGGCGATCGTGGCCGCCTCGTTGAGCGTCGGGATGAGAACGCAGACGTCGTCGGGCGAGATTTCGTCGGTCTCCTCCGAGACGGCGATCGTCTCTCCGCCATCCGAGAGACCGCTCGAGGCCGTGCGAACCGCATCGTCTTCCATCGGGCACTACTCCCCCACCGAACTGCAAAAGGCTACTGATTGACCGGTGGTGGGAGTTTGCGACACCGGTCCGTCCACCGTGAGTCGGTCGATCGCTACCAGGTCAGTCCCTCGTAGACCTCGAGGGCGTCCTCGTCGACATCGATCCGTCGACCGTCGACCAGGACCCGACGGGCCATGCCGTCGAACGAGAGCTCGTTGAACTCCGGCCAGTCGGTCGCGACGACTGCGCCGTCCGCGCCCTCGAGCGCGGCCTCGGCGGAGTCGGCGTACTCGATGTCGGGATAGTCGGGCCGCACGTTCTCGATCGCGACCGGATCGAAGGCGACGACGTCCGCACCGCGATCCGTCAGGTGATCGATCACGTCGAGCGCGCGCGACTTGCGGACGTCGTCGGTGCCGGGCTTGAACGACAGTCCGAGGACCGCGATTCGGGCCCCCTCGAGGGTGACGTGGTCCTCGAGCAGGTCGACGAGCCGTCGTGGCTGGGCGTCGTTGACGGTAACCGCCGCGTCGAGGAGTGCCGGTTCGTACTCTTGATCGCGAGCCCCGGCCCGCAGGGCGTTGACGTCTTTGGGGAAACACGAGCCCCCCCATCCGAGGCCCGACCGCATGAATCGCTCCGAGATCCGATCGTCGAGACCGACCGCCTCGAGTACCTCGTACGCGTCCGCGTCGTACTCCTTCGCGATGTTGCCCAGTTCGTTGACCAGCGAGACTTTCGACGCGAGGAAGGCGTTGTTCGCGTATTTGATGAGTTCGGCCTCGCGAACGTCGGTCTCGACGAGATCCGTTTCCTCGCGATCCAGGATCGGCGCGTACAGTTCGCGGAGCGTCTCGGCCGCCCCGTCGCTCGACGTTCCGAGGACGATCTTGTCCGGCCCGAGGAAATCATCGACCGCGGTCCCCATCCGGAGGAATTCCGGATTCATCGCGATCTCGAGCCCGTCGCCGATCGCGGTTCCGGATTCCGCCTCGAGGATCGGGCCGACGACGTCCTCGGTCGTGCCGGGCAGGACCGTACTCTTGACGACCACGAGGTGCTCGCCGTCCTTGTCGGCGAGCGCGCGGCCGAGCGATTCCGCGCCGGCCTGCATGATCGCGAGGTCGAGGCTGCCGTCCTCGGATTGAGGCGTCGGCAGACAGAGGAAAGTGACGTCCGTCTCGCGAACGGCGTCGTAGTCCGTCGTCGCACGGAGATTCGAGCCGGCGTGGTCGGCGATTCGTTCCGCGAGACCCGACTCGTGGATCGGAGCCTCGCCGGCGTTTATCGCCTCGACGATGTCCTCGTCGATTTCGATGTTGATCACGTTGTGGCCGATATCCGCGAGACAGGCGGCGACGGTGGTGCCGACGTAGCCGCTGCCGACGATGGAGACGTTCATAGAATTTGCAAGGGAGGGTGGTGATTAGTCCCTTTTGGGTTTCCGTCGAGTCAGTGGCCAGTTCGAGAACCGGCCCGTCGATCGAGGGATAGTCGCTACTGTTCGACCGGCTCGGGCTCTTTCTCGGTGAGTCGCTCCTCGGCGCGGTCCCTGTCCTCGGGGTAGCCGACGTCGATACGCCAGCCGTCCATCCGGATCGCGTCAATGGTGCGGCCCGACTGAATGAGCAGATCGATCGCGTCCGGCAGTTCGTACTCGCCGCGCTCCGACGGCTGAACGAGGTGACAGGCGTGGAAAATCTCGGGCGTGAACGTATAGAACCCGGTCATAACGAGGTTCGACGGTGGATCCTCCGGTTTCTCCATCACTTCGACGATCTCGCCGTACTCGTTGGTGTCGAGAACGCCGTACCTCGAGGCTTCATCGTAGGGAACTTCTTCGACGAGAAATGCGGCGTCGGCGCGCTCTTCTCGCTGGCGGTTGATCACGTCGCCGAGGTTCGCCCGGAAGACGTTGTCGCCCAGCATGAGCATGAAGTCGTCGTCGATGTGTGGCTCCGCCTGGAGGATGGCGTGAGCGAGCCCGAGTTGTTCGCGCTGATGAGCGTAGGTGATCGGGACGCCCTCGTACTCGTCCCCGTAGCGTTCGATGATCTTCTCTTTCATGTAGCCGACGACGAGAACGAACTCGGTCGCACCGATCTCGATGAGGTTATCCATGACGTCCTCGATGAGCGGTTTGCCGTCGACTTCGACGAGGACCTTCGGCTTGTCTTCGGTGAGCGGCCGGAGGCGGGTTCCCTTCCCCGCTGCTAAAACTACTGCTTGCATAGACAGCCAGTCGAACGAGCGGGACAAATACTTTGGGTGACGGCGGTGGCTGCGTTCGGCTGCACTAGACTCAGCGTTCAACGACTATCGAGTGTCGCTACCCTATATATGATGTGGAGTCGAGCGATAAGTTTCAGTAGCTGAACTGATACCAGACTCAGTTATCAATTCAATCACGCGCTCGAGAGGAGCGGGAGGTCGAACGGCATATTCTGGTCGACGGCTGTCCGGAACTCCATCGAGATTGCCAATAGCACAGCAAAGTAGACGCCGGCGCCGAGTATGACGAGTATCCCAACCGTTGCGACGTTGTGATTGAGCAGTCCATAGGTAGATTCCGCCCGCAATCCGGTATATACCACGCCACCCATGAGGACGGCGGCGAACCACTGTTTAGCGATTTCTCTCGTTGGAACCTCGAAGTCGATAATTGCGTCCACTTGGTAGTACGCTAGCACGAGACTGGCCGCGACCGAGGCCGCCGTCGCCACCGCAGCGCCAATCCATCCGTACAGATAGATCAACGCGATGTTGAGTGCGATGTTTGTACCGACAAAGACAAGATTGACCTGAAAGGCGAGGTCGGGACGGTCGATTGCGTTGAGCGTGTTCAATAACTGGTTCTGGTAGCCCATGAGGAGGTTCGCGACGATTAGCACTGTCAGGACGGTTGCCCCCTTCGGAAACTCCGGGCCGTAGATCCGGAGGATGCGCTCGCCGAGCAGCGCCCCGCCGAACAGCCCGGGGATCAGAAAGAGCCCGCCGAACGAGAGGGACTGCTCGACGATTCGTGCGACTGCCTGCGAGTCTTTCTCGGCCGAGAGAGAACTCATCTCGGGAAACAGGGTCGAACTGAGCGCGCCGCTGAAGAGAATGAGAAACTCCGCGATGTTCCACGCTGCCGCGTAGACGCCAATCAACCCCGAGGAGACGAACACCCCGAGGACGATAATGTCGGTGTAGCTAAACATCTGGGATTGGAGACTCCCGAGCCAGGAGAACTTCGCGAAGTCAACGAGTCGCTGGAAGTGCCGTCGTTCGGGCCGGGAAAGATCAGGCAGGTTTCGCGCGATAAAGTAGCCACCGATGACGACTACGAGGCCGAACCCCACGATGTGGCCCACGAACAGCCCGGCCGTACCCGCGCTGGCGGCGACCAGCGCGATCTGAAACAGCGCTCGGGTACCGGTCCGTACGGGCGACAGAACGCCGCTTACGTGGACCAGATGTAATCCGACGAGGAGGGCGTTGACGAGACTCTTGAGGAGGACGATTAGCAGGATCACCACGATGTATCCCGTGGCGGGATAGCCGACGTAGGCCGTGATATAGGATCGAAATAACAGGAGCCCACAAGTTATCAGGATGAACAGACCGAGGATGATCGTCGCTCCGGCGAGAGCGTACGCGCCCCGTTCTTCCCCTTCGGAAATCCGCTTGGATATCGCGCCCGAAAGGCCGACTTTCCCTACGATGGCCAGCCACGAGACAAGCCCGAGGACGACGTGATAAACGCCGAGCGGGCCCGGACCGAGCATTCGAGCGATGTAGATGGTCGCCAGAAAGCCAAGTGCCGACGCGAAGAGCTTCGATAAAAAGTATATGATAGAGGTTTGGCCGAGACGCATGTGTAAGTCACTGAGAGGGGACGTCAATTCGACCTATCTGAGTATAGATTCTTCGTTCCATCGGTTCGTGCCGAAAACGCTGGGGTTCCAATCACCTGTTCGGAACGAGTCCGGACGCCGAGCGCGCTAGGCTTGATCCTTCGGTGCGTCGTCTCTCTCGTCATTTCGTCGTGTGGCGACGGCTGTCGATCCACTCACTTAGTCCGCGTATCCCAGCGCTTCGAGTCGATCCGTGATCTCGTCGTCGTCAAGAGTGTTTTCCGATTCGATCGGCTCCGAACTGCGGATCTTTCGGCGTTCGTCCGAATCAACGACCAACCATGGGACTTCACGGAGCGTCGGCGTACTGAATCCTTCCATGTGGCCCCATACCCGGCTCGTGAACGGGAAGACGCGTTCACCGAGCATCTCCCCGTGATCCGCGGTTACGACGGACTTTCCGGAAACCTCGCCGAGTAGTTCTTCGGTGTGGTCTAGCACTATCTCGAGACTCTCAGCGTATGCGTCACGTATCTCTTGAAACGTCACGTCTCGCTGTTTGACTGCGCCCCAGATCTGAATACCATCCTCATGTTGACCGTACCCTTGTAGATCCAGTCGACGCCGTAATTCGTCCGCCGTCTCCCCGAGGTAGGGACGATGGGGCTGCATGAAGTGAACGATGAGTCGCTTGTCGGGATACTGCTCGTGGGCCTCGATCGCTGCGCTGACAATATCATCTGGCTGGACCGTTCCGATGTCCTCATCCCATCGGTTGGCGTGCAGGTGGTCGATATGATAGAACGTATCCTCATCGAGGTCGGTCGAAAACGGGTTCGCCGTCACGTAAACCGTATCGTGAAACTCCTCGGTAGCGAAGTTTTCCCGCATGAAATCCCAGCTTTTCTTCCCCTTGGAAGATGCTTTATAAAGATCCCCATCGATCGTGTTTAGACGGTCAAAATAGTCGTACCGACACGCATCGAGAATGACGAGATTGTCCCAGTCTTCGTCCATCACATCGAGCCCCCCCTCGTATTTTCGATCAGTGTATCTCCCGTATCCCTTATGCACTGGCCAACTAGCTAATCGAAGTGCCTCTCGACCGATCAGAACCGGGTTTCGTACCGCCCGTTTCAAATTCTCCAGTGTGTAGTGATTATTCATACTACTGGTACGTATCTACAGGTATATAGGTAGAACGCCCTCCCAATCAAGATACTTTCGTCCTTCCGTCGTCATCGGCTTGTGGCTACCAGTCGGTCGCACGACGTTACTGATCGTGTATCTCCTGAATCGTCTCCGCTAGTGCCGCAGTATCGACGACGATGTCAGTCGACTCCGCCTGACAGTACATCGGCTCATACGACACGCCGAGCGTCGCTGCCAACTTCCGGTAGGGCTGTTTGATCTTGTCACCGAACAGCTCCACGAGGGTACAGTCGGTAGCGAAGAGAATGTCGGTAAGGCCGGCCCCGTGCGGTCCGACGATGATATCGGCGTCAGCGAACAACCGAGCGTTCTGCTCGAGGGTCCGCTCCTCCAACCGATAGCACGAGAACCCAAACCGGGACAATGCGTTCATTACTTCGTCCTCATTTACTACACGGCGTTCGACAGCGTTAGCCCGCGAAACGTAAACGTTGTCGCCGCTTTCCGGCGTCGTTTCAGGCACATGTTCAAGCACCTCGCGGCGGAGCCACTCGAAGTCCGTGGCCCGTGGCTCCGGGAACGAGGGGAGGACGAGCTGGCAAACATCGTATGCTGACTTTGTCGCGTGTTCGATCCGCGACTGGGGCCACTCGAGCAACTCAAGCGTCTCGTCGACAAACGGCGGCGCGTCCCGCGGCACGAGGAGCGTTACGCGCTCATCAGTCGCGTCCTCAAACGCCCGGACGTAGCGGACCTTCGGGACCGTCTCGACGATCCAGTGATAATAATTCGGATATCGAGGAATAAGTGGTGCAGCACTCTGTAGGGACCCCACACTCCTCCGAGAACCGCCTTGAGGTGAGCCCCACAGCAGACCACGGAGCTGGGCATCACCGTAGAAGAGCTGTCTGGAGAGCATCGCCATCATCGCTTGCTGGGCTCGGTCCGGCGCGGCAGCGCTTTCCTCAAGTATCTCGAATCGCGAAGTCAGTGCCAGTCCGGTTTCCGAGAGGATACGCCCGCCGTCCAGGAGGGAGACGAAGGGAACGTCCCCTTCTTCGGTGGCTCCCGGAACCGTGATGGTTTCGCTCGCGATCGACTTGAGGGCGTCCCGGGAGACGGACCGGACGAAACCGCGCTCGACGAGCGGATCGAGGACCGGCCGACCGAGTCGTTTCCGCGTCAGCAGGTCGCCGGCAGCGACGATCGATTCCTTGATCCCGTCGGCCGCGAGCTTCCGTTTTAGCTTTCGAGAGGCGAATTCTGTCGATATCATGTTCTTATAAGCGAGTCCACTGCCGGTCCTAGCGGCGACAATCGACGTCGGCTCTGGGCGAGGCATCCTCTCATCGATACCCCAGCGCCTCGAGCCGCTCGTCGACAGTTTCCTCGGAGACGCTCTCTTGATCGACCGGCGGCTCCGGTCGCACTTCTCTGCGGGTGTCGCCGTCGACGACGAACCAAGGGACCTTGACCAGTTCCTCGGCGTGGACGCCGTAGGGATGGCCGTACTTCCGACGACTCGGTATCGGTGACAGCCGTTCCCCGACGAGGTTGCCATGATCGGCCGTGATCACCGACTTCCCATCGAGCGTTTCGAGCAGGTCTGTGACCTCGGCAAGCACGACGTCGAGGTTCTCCGTGTACGCCTCCCAGACCGTCTCTAGGTCCACATCGGCGGTGCCATCGCGAAGCTGGGCCCAGATCCCCGGTTCCTCCTTAACGTCGTGGTCCATTGTCCACCCGCCGCCGGCCATGTTACGACCGAGTTCGCCAATGAATGGCGTGTGTGGCTGCATAAAATGTATGATGAGCCGCTTGCTCGGAAACTTCGATGCCGCGTCTCGAGCTGCGTTCGCAACCGTATCAGGTCGAACCGTCTGTAGCTCGTGATCCCATTCCGACAGACAGTCTACTACGGCGTGGAACGTCCCTTGATCGAGGTCGAGACGGGGAATGAAAGGGTTCGCGTTGACGTACACCGTATCATGGCATGTTTTGGAATGAAAATTCCGTTCGAGAAACTCCTCACTGCTGGAACCGAGCGAGATTCGTGATTCGAGCCTCCCGTCAAACGATACGCGATCAGCGAACATATCGTACCTGCAGGCGTCTAGGATGAGTATGTTATCCCAATCCTCGTCTATCACGTTCGTTCCCGGCCCGTACCTCGACCGGAAGATGAGATTGTTACACTCGATTGGCAGGTATCTGATTGCACTTTTTGTCGTCTGTATCAGCCCTCCGCTCGAGTAGTTCTCCATAGCTTTGCGGAGATGGTGACGCATAGTATGTCTGAATCAGGTCTGGAATAATAACGCTCTGATTCGACGTGATCGAAGCGGTCGTTGTTCGGTCGGATCCGGTTCGAAAGCGGAGACACACTCTGTTTCGCATCTCGTTTCCTAATCACAAATTTAATAATCTGAGCCGACTTCGGCGTTTTTAGCGGCCTTTCACCGATGTTTAGGCATGATATCAACTGGAGCAATATGCAGAAGGCCATTAAATACCCGCGACAGGCTATCGACGATACGTTGATAGAGGCTCTCGTTCGCACTCCGTCGACGTATCTCAACACGAAGACGACCATCGGGACCAACGTCTTTTCTCGGGACTGGGATATCCTGATCCTGCTCGATACGTGTCGGGTTGATGCGCTCGAAGCGGTGGCTCCCGAGTACGACTTCCTGTCCGACGTCGGGTCCATCCGGTCCGTTGGGGGTCGATCCCCCGAGTGGATTGCAAAGACATTCGAAGAACGGTACGAAGAGACGATACGGAACACGGCCTATCTCTCCGCGAACGTCTTTTCAAAACAGATACTGGCGGATCGCCATCACGAATCGGCCTCATTGAGCGACAACACGCTAAGTTACAGGCTTCTAGAAAGATTGCCGACGGTAGACGTCGACACGATCGGTCGGTTCGAGTACCTCTACCAGTACGAACCGGTCGGTGAAGACGGACCGCGGGGACACAAGGAGGGCGGAACACCGCCACGGTACGTGACCGATCGCGGAATCGCGGTGAATCGCAATTACGATTACGATCGAATTATTCTCCACTATCTTCAGCCGCATCCACCATATTTTGCGAACGCGCTCCGCGAGGGCCGGGATCTTGACCAACACGAGCACGACTGGTGGGGGTTTCTCGGTGAGACCGGCGATTTCGAGACGATCTGGAACACGTATCTGGACGAATTGCGATTCGTCCTCGACGAAGTGGAATTGTTACTGGAGAACGTTGACGCCGAGATGGTCGCCATCTCTGCCGACCACGGTGAGTCCTTCGGTGAGTACTGGGAGTACGGTCACAAGACAGGGAGCCTCAATCCAACCGTTCGGACCGTCCCGTGGGTCGAAACGTCGGCCACGGATACGGGAGGCTACTCGCCGTCGATAGCTTCCCCAGTGGATTCTGGACCCGAGACGCCCGACGAGTCCGTCGAAGATCAGCTCGAAGCGCTCGGATACCGGATGTAATCGATTGCCTACGTCGACCGGTGGTACTGAAGATGAGCATAACGTAGCCACAGACACGGACTGAACATTTGTTCCCCTATTAAATGTTTAAGAGCCTATGAATACAATAGTAGAACGTTCGATCAGACAAAGTCTGTGACCCGCAGAAATTCAGATGATCGAACTGTCCAAGTCCTCTGCTCGACCGAACTCGACAAGCGATCCCGTACACGAGTCGGAAAACAAATATCTAAGGCCTGTTCGGAACCACAGTAGTTGCGATGAAACTCGCCCTCGTCACCCCACGATACCCACCCACCCACGCCGGTGGCGGTGAAATCAGCGCACGGTTGCTTGCCGAGCAGCTCCACACTCGAGACGTTATCGATCAGGTCGTCGTCTACTCGTTCGACGGCAAGTCCACGGAGACAGTCGGGGACGTCCCAGTCGTCCGCCTCGCGGACGTTCCTCAGTATCCCTACACTCTTCCCAATGAGATCGCTTACCGGAAACTTGCAGCTGTCGGGCTGGACTGCGACGTGATTCACGCGTACAATATGCACCTGCATCCCGCCGTCGGACGGCTCTCCGACGCCCTCGAAATTCCCTCGATTGCGACGTTGAACGCGTACCCGCTTATCGATTGGAGCGACGTGAACGTATCTCCCTCGATCAAGCGAAAGCTGTACGAACAGACGCTGTTACGCGTCGAGCGGCCTCGGCTGCTAGAGCACATGACGAACATCGACATGTTCCTGCCACTCAGCGGCGCGGTCGAGCAAGTCTACCGGACTCACGGGCTCGGAACTGCCGACTACGAGGTGATCCCAAACATGCTCGATCCGTCGTTCGAGGTTCCTGAGGTGGAAACCGAGGAGACCGACCAAGTGGAGTTGCTGTACGTCGGTTACCTCCGGGACTCAAAGGGAGTACAGTATCTCGTCGATGCAATGGATCACGTCCCGGAAGGGATCGAGCTGACGATCGTCGGCGACGGCCCGGAGTGGGACGCACTGACGGACCGCGCCGCAGGAACCGCCGCGTCCGACCGGATCGAATTCACCGGCTCCGTCCCCTACGAGGAGGTCACGCGAGCGTATGCAGACGCGGATGTGTTCGTCCACCCGGGCGTCTGGCCGGAGCCGTTCGGCCGGACGATCCTGGAGGCGATGCAAGCTGGACTACCGGTCGTTGCGACGGATATCGGCGGCCCTTCGGAAACCATCCCACAGCCGGAACTTCTGGTCGAACCCAGCGACTTGTCGAGTCTGAGCGAGGGTATCGAGTACGCTGCCGCGAACCAGGACCGAATCGGCCGTGAGAACCAACGGCTCGTCGAAGATCGGTATCATCCAGATGTCGTCGTTCCACAGTTCCATGAGATCTACGAGCGAATACTCGACAACTAATATTGGTCCAAAAACGGACTGAGTGGTCATTTATTACTCTTTGTCCCTTATATATACACGAACGGCCATTTAGACTTATTTCCAGCGGATGCTGACACCGAACAGGGATATTCGGTACTGTAATCTGCTGAGTTCAACCCGTGAATGATATGGGTATTGATTTATAAAACGATGTAATGACTGATTTCGGATCGTCTGAGTCTGATCGAAGTCTGGCGATCGCTCATTGGGGCGAACACGCCAACGGTGGGGGTGATCGCCTTGCCTGGGAACTCACACGGATCTTCGAAGATGCACCCTTCTATGTCGGTTGGCGCGACGAATCGATCGAACCGCCCGACGTCGAGTCCGAGCAGCTCATTCAGGGCATGCTGCTGAACCGCGGTCTAGAGCGGGGCGGACTCGCACGACAGATTGCTCATCTCATTGGGTGGCAAATCGCCTCACCACTTCGAGAGTATGATGTTGTGGTCACTAGCGGGAACGAGCCGCTCTTCTACGTTGCTCCGGACGATCAGACGTGGGTCGCATATATCCATCACACGAACCGCAGACAATCAGATCAGATCACCGAGATCGAATCTACCCGATTCGCACAATTTCAGTTGTTGTTTCATTACGCGATCCGCGTCCTGTTCGATCACAATACCCACAGACCGGACCTCTATGTCGTTAATTCCGAACTCGTAAAGCGTCGCGTCGAGCGGTACTGGGGGGTTCCGAGCGATAAAATCCGCGTCGTGTATCCGCCTGTCGACACTCACGAGTACGACCCCACTGACGAGGAGACAGGGGAGTACTACATGACCCTTTCCCGATTGGATTGGCACAAAGATATCGACGGGATCGTCACGGCGTTTAACGAGCTCGATCAAAGACTGGTCGTCGCCGGTGACGGGCCCGAGCGAGAACGTCTCGAGCGTATGGCCGACGACAACATTGAATTCCGGGGATACGTTGATGAGGCCGAAAAGTCCCGATTGCTTTCAGGTGCGAAGGCTTTCGTGTTCAACGGGCGAGACGAGGATTTCGGGATTGCCCCCGTCGAAGCACTGGCGGCCGGAACACCACTTCTCGGCGTCAAAGAAGGAATGACACAGTTTCAGGTTGTCGACGGCAAAAACGGCTACAGATACACTCGAACGGACGAATCCGGACCAAGTCTCACGGAGACCGTTCGACAGTTTGAGACGAACGGAGTCGAATGGTCAGCGTCGGAGATCGCCGCCTTTGCCGAACGGTTCTCCGTAGATGCGTTCCATGATGGGATGCAAACCTCAGTCGATACTGCCGTTTCGAATGCCGACGTTACTCCGGCTTGGTACGAACAATACGAATCAGGTGAGTGAGTCAGATCATAGGATGGTTGTCGATCAGGCGGAATGAATAGAAGTGACCGCAAACCGAGATCTTATTTATAAGTGGGGTGCCTTTCGTTCAAGATATCGACACTGTCAAAACCAAGCGGACAAAAAGCCAACGTCACGTGCTTCTCACAGCGTCGTTATCAACGGTCAGGTCCGTCTGATTCACCTCAATCAATCCGTACAGGTAGCCGAAACCGACCGCAGCGGTAAAGACGAAGATAGTCACAAGCTGTTTTACTTTCGGCATCGATGGCTTCCCAACGAGAGCCGATAGCCGGTCCGGAACGAACTCGAGCAAGAGCTGGCCCAGATACTCGTTCTTGTCACCTTTCGATTCGGGTAACAGTAGATCCATGATTCGCTTCGAGTACCCTTGCCAGAACGACCGGAAGACGAGCCATCGAAACTCCCCCCGGTAATCGAACAGCTTGTGGTGGACAACCGCATCGGTGTTGTAAATCACGCCCTTGCCGTACTCGTTTGCCATTCGGATGCAGACCGGCGCTTCGTGGGCCTGAATGTGGCGATCCCCGTGTCGGCCCGTGTTCTCGTCGTAGCCGCCGACGTTCAAGAACACGTCCCGCCGGAACGAGATGTTGGAGCCGTACGTGTTCCGCAACTCCTCCATGTGCTCGCCCATTCCGCGTTCGTCACACCCGACGAGCCAGTAGAACTCCTCGGGGAAGAAATCGGGTTTCGTCGTCACCCAATCCGGTGCGACGTGGCCGCCAACGGCGATCGCGTCGGTCTCGTCGTACACGCGAGCGAGTTCCGCGACCCAGTCGTCCTCGGCGACGGCGTCGTCGTCGATGAACGCGACGACGTCCCCGGTCGCGATTTCGGCTCCGCGAGTTCGGCTGTACGAGATCCCCTGGTTCTCGTCGTTGCAGTGGAGGACGACGTCCTCGAGATCGCCGTAGTCTTCCTGCACGCGCTCGAAGACCGCTTCGTTGCCGTCGACGACGAGGACGATCTCGAGCGGATCGTACGTCTGTGCCAGCACGCTCTCGACACAGTCGGAAAAGACGTCGTAGCGATCCATCGCATAGGTACAGACGACGACGGAGACCTTCATTGGAGACGGATTTCGGTGAAGGCTGAATAAGCTTTTTCGTTCACGTGGGGTCGGTAAGACGACGTTCACGTATAAGAGATAGTCTCGCCGCCGGCCCTATTCCGTGACCGGATATCAAATGACCACGAGTATATAACAAGACTTATTCTTGGCATCGGTCTGGTGCAACCTAATGAGTACCGACACAGAGCACGTCGAGGACGGAACCGATACGTCCGTCCTCGAGGCGTGGCGGGAATGGTATCACCTCCCGGTTCTCGGGGCCGTGATGCTGTTTATGGTCTGGTTGCGAACCCAGTCGTACGACCGGTTCGTCACTGACGATGGATCGCCCGCGCTGGCGGGAATCGACTCGTGGTATCAGTGGCGGACGATCAACTGGACGGCCGAGAACTATCCGCACACGATGCCCTACGAGGTCTGGACGGGGTTCCCGAGCGGAAGTTATGTCGGCCAGTTCGGCACGTTGTTCGACCAGCTCATCGTCACTGCGGCGATGATCGTCGGCCTCGGTTCACCCTCCGAAGAGACACTGTATGCGGTCTCACTCCTGTCTATTCCGGTTATGGCCGCGCTCGTCGCGATTCCCGTCTTCTATGCGGGCCGTCGGCTCGGCGGGACGATCGGCGGAATCGTTTCCGTACTCATCCTTGCGCTCGCGAAGGGACAGTTCCTCTCCCGGTCGACGGTCGGCCAGCTCGACCACCACGTCGGCGAGGTCCTGTTCATGGCGATCGCGGTCCTCGCGATGTTGGTCGCCGTCACCGTGGGCGAACGCGAGAAGCCAGTCTACGAACTGATCGCTGCCAAGGACTGGGACGCCCTCCGGACGGCTGCGATCTACAGCGCCCTCGCCGGAATCGCCCTCACGCTCTACATCTGGGTCTGGCCGTCGGCGGTCCTCCTGGTCGGTATTTTCGCGATCTTCTTTACCGTCCAGCTCTGCCTCGACTACGTTCGTGGGATCTCACCGGACCACATCGCCTTCGTCGGCGCGGTGAGTCTCGGTGTGACGGCGCTCCTGACCCTACTGCTAATGGAGCGACCGAGTAGTACGGGTTCGACGAGTTTCGGAGTCCTCCAGCCACTGGCCGCCTTCCTCGTGGCCGCCGGCTGTGTCTTCATGGCCTGGTTCGCCCGGCAGTGGAACGACCGTGACCTCGAGCGCCGATATTATCCCCTCGCGATCGGCGGGCTCATCACCGCGACCTTCCTCGTAATGTGGATCGCCCTCCCGAGCCTGTTCGATACGATCGTGGGTAACGCGACGCGTCGCATGTTGCCGTTCGGTGAAGCGACGACCGACCTCACGATTGTCGAAGCGCAGCCGCCAGACGACTTCTTCGACCGGGCGTTCACCGAATTCGGCAGTGCGTTCTATACGATGCTCGCGGGGCTCGCCTTCCTGGCGATCCGACCGCTGTTCGGCCGGAAGTTCCGCGCGGAACACACTCTCGTCATCGTCTGGTCGCTGATGCTCATTAGTATGGCCGCGACGCAGGTTCGGTTCATGTATTACCTCCTGCTCGCGGTCGCGGTCGTCAACGCCGCGTTCGTCGCGGAGCTCGTGCAACTCTTCGACCTCGACCTGACTGGCAGTCTTCGATCACTCCGGCAGATAGAGACCTACCAGGTTATCGTGGTCATCCTCGTCGTCTTGCTCCTGTTCGCACCGTTGCTCCCGCCACTAGCGACGGCGACTGCGGTGGAACGGGGCGAACAGACCGCTCCGCATTCCTCTGCGACGACGTGGGAAGAGTCAAACGAGTGGCTGCAGGGGAACACGCCCGCGCCGGGGAACTACGGTGACGCGAACAACGCCGACCAACTCGATTATTACGGGAGCTACAATCCCGCGGATAGCGACTACGAGTATCCAGACGGCGCATATGGCGTGATATCCTGGTGGGACTACGGCCACCTGATAACGACCCAGGCCGAGCGGATCCCACACTCGAATCCGTTCCAGCAAAACGCCAAATCGTCGGCGGCGTTCCTGACCGCTGAATCCGAGCAGCGCGGTGAACTGATCCTCGATTCGATCGCGGCAGGTGAGCCCGTCGCGGATCGATCCAACGATGAACTGCAGGCGACCGTCGAGGGGAACGAAACCGACGAGGAGATGCGGTACGTGATGATCGACAACCAGATGGCCGGCGGGAAGTTCGGCGCGATCACGCGGTGGACGGGGCCGGGGTATCAACACTACGTCACCCCGGAAGACTACGAGCCGGGTCAGCAGATCCCGCGGGACGAAATCCGCCAGACCTTCGGTGACGTTCCCTACGACGATACGATGATGTCGTCGTTATACTTCGACGACGCTGCCGGGATGGAACACTACCGACTCGTCCACGAAGACGACCAGCGAACGGCGACGTACATCAGTTACGCGATCGTCGACGCGCAGACGGATCAGGTCCTCATGAGTGAGAACGGCCAGCCGCAGGTCGGAATCAACCGGCAATTCGACCGGCGGACACAGATCCAACTCCAGCGGATCCAGCAACGCCAGGAATACGACGTCGAGGTTTTCGAGCAGCGACAGGCGGCCGCAGTCAAAACCTACGAACGCGTCGACGGTGCGACGATCGCCGGGTCCCTCGAGGACACGACCGTCTCCGACACCGATAACGCGACGGTCGCGGCGACGGTCGAGCTCGAGACCGATTCGGGTCGGACGTTCAACTACACCCAGCGGTCCAACGTCTCGGAGGACGGGAGCTACGAGCTAACGGTCCCGTACGCGACGAACGACGATCTCGGTGTCGACGACGGGTACACGAACAGCAGCGTCGAGGCGACCGGAGAGTACGACGTCACCGTCTTCGCACCCGGTCAGCAGGGCTT
Source organism: Natrinema salinisoli (assembly GCF_020405205.1). Lineage (NCBI taxonomy): Archaea > Methanobacteriati > Methanobacteriota > Halobacteria > Halobacteriales > Natrialbaceae > Natrinema > Natrinema salinisoli. The sequence goes on from NZ_CP084469.1 coordinate 1,860,239, forward strand.
CCCCGTCGCACAGTACAGCGGACAGACGGCCGTCAGCGAAACGGCGGTCGTCGAGGGAGAAACGGTCGACGACGTTCCGCTCGAGGAAGTCGAGGAGCCGACGGCCAACGAGACCGCCGGCAACGAGAGCGGCACGGAGTCGGGCGACTCCGGATCGACGGACGACGGAACGACCGACAACGAAACCACGGAATCGGTCGCGCCAGTCGCGGTCGAGCCGGCTCACTGAGGCCAGAGCCGTCTATCGTCGCTCGGGCGTGTTTCGATCACCGCGACACTCAGGATGTAGCGAAGGCTTTTGATAGTATCCGGACGACGCTGTTAGCAATGCGGGAGTTTCTCGCCGTCTATCTGAAGGGGTTCTCGATGGGATCGGCCGACGTCGTCCCCGGGGTCTCCGGGGCGACGATCGCACTGATCGTGGGTGTCTACGATCGATTAGTTCGCGCGATCACGGCGATCGATCCGCGCGCGTTCCGACCGGCAGTCCGTATTCACGAACCGGAAAGCAGAGCGGCGGTCCGGGCAGAGCTCGATCGGATCGACGCGACGTTTCTGCTGGCGCTCGGACTGGGAATCGGGACCGCTATCGTCGCGCTGTCGTCCGTGATGCACACTGCGGTGAGCGAGTATCCGGTTCCGACCTACGGCTTCTTTTTCGGGCTGATCGGTGCATCGGCGATCGTACTGTACGGCGACATCGAACGGTGGAGCGTGCGACGAATCGCCGTCTCGATCGTCGGAATCGTCCTCGCTGCCGCAGTAACGGGCGTGACGCAAGCCGGGACGTCGCACGGACCGGCGATGATCGTTCTGGCGGGGGGAGTGGCGGTCTGTGCGATGATACTCCCTGGCGTCTCGGGCGCGTTCTTTCTGTTGATCCTCGGTCAGTACGAGTACATGACGGGGACGGTCAGCGCGTTCGTCGACGCCTTGGTCGGGGCGCTCCGCGGCGACGGGCTCGCTCCGCTTCTCGAGCCCGGAACGACAGTTGCACTCTTCGCGGTCGGCGCGACCGTCGGACTGTTCACGATGGCACACACCGTCAGACGTGCCCTCGAGCGCTATCGGGCCACGACGCTTGCCTTTCTGGTGAGTTTGATGGTCGGTGCGCTTCGCCTCCCCGTGGTCGAGGTGACGAGCAATCTCGGGTCGTCACCGGCAGGACGCCCAGCGGTTGCCGTCGGGACCGGACTCGTCGGTGCCGGTGCCGTCTTGCTAGTCGATCGGTACACTGCTGACCTCGAGTACGAATCGTCGGACCAGTGATCGTGGTATCACTCCGAGCGAGTTCAGGACCGGTTTGAATCTTCGTTAAGCCATAATAATTCCTATACGTAAGTATAAGATAGATTTATTACCATCGGAGCCATCCATTGGAATGTAATGTCCGCGAAAGACAGCATGAAGGACTACCTCGCACAGCATCCTCGAATGATCGGCGCCCTGTTCACCCTGTTCGTCCTGCTCAGTCAGGCCGGATCAGTCGCAGCGGGGAGTTCGTCACAGATCGGCCCCTGAGTCAGATACGGAGACGCGACCGCTCTTTTATTCACGACAAAGCTGGTATACTACTCGGTGAGAATTGACTGCCGTCGGATATCCGTTACTGAAGCAGCCCGAAACGCAGGCCATCGTCTACCGTGACGACGAATCTGCGACCCTCTCCGTACCCATAGGTTCAACCCCCAGTGGGGGAACCCCACGGCGTTCGCCGCGGGAGGCTGTCAGTCGAGTAACTGCGTCCCGATCCCGTCGTTCCAGTGGAGCGTTCCTTCGGACAGTACCGGCAACTCGGTCCACGTGAAATACTGCCGAAGCGGCTCCTCCATCACCCGAGAAACTGGAGTCCGACCCGGTGTGAGATGTCGATCCGCAACAGCATCGAGAGTCGAAGTAGTTGCCGTCCCTAATTTGAACTCCTTGGTTGAGTACGACTGGACCGAAAAGTCGAACTGCTCTCCGGTACGGGACTCGAACTCCACGAGCATCGGCGCACCTCCGTCGGACTGAGCGATGTCCGCCGATCCATCGCCGACGATGAGATACTGATCACCGAGCCCCGCGTTCGTTCTCGCGATCTCGAGTGCCCCCCGGAGCGGGAAGCCGCGGTTGAGCAGGCGAGCCATCGTCTCACCGGCTTCGACGGCGTTTTCGTTGATCACGTCGGCGTACGTGCTGACGCCGCCGAACGCTCCCTGTCGGGTGAGCGCGAGGCCCTGCTCGTAGGAGCGACAGGCGTTCAGGAAGAAGACGCCGACGTCGACCGACTCGAGGGTTCGAACGTCGAGATCGCCGTCGGAACAGCGGATACCGTCCTCGACCGCGTGGCCGATGTAGTGGAAGAAATCGTAGCCACCGTCGGTGAGCAGTTCGGCGAGCCGATCGCAGTCGACGCCGAACTCCGAGTGGATCTCGAACGGGAGGTCTTCCCGGTTGCCGTAGGCCCCGTCGAGGAGATCGTGCTCGTCGATCATGCGGACGTCGTTACAGACGAGCAGGATCTCGATCGATTCGCTCCGTTCGTCGTGGTCGAGCTGATTTCGATACGCCTCGATGGTCGCCTTCGACGCCTGCTGTGGAATACCGTCGCCGAACCAGGCGTGTTCGACGGCCTCGTCCGTGACCGACGGAACGACGAACGGCGCGCTTTCCGCAACCGGAGACGAAGAGCGGTAGGTCGTCGCGGAACGGACGAGCCCCGAACTCGGGTCCGGTTGCGGAACCGACTCGGGCGTCCGCCCGTGAGATTCGCGGACGATTCCGAGTTCGTTGACGACGAACGGCAACAACGTGGCGCTCTCCGGATCGGACGGAACGTGTGCGGTCAGCGGCCACCGCGGGACGTGTGGCTCGATCAGTTCGAACGGAACCTCGAGATACCGTTCCAGACGCTGGGGAAGCGGGCAGTCGTACGTGTCGGCGAGGTCGAACGGGAGGTCGTCCTCGAGTGCCGATCGTTCGAGGAGGTCGTACTGGAAGACCCCCTCCGTTCGAGTCAGGCAGTCGAGGAAGAAAAACCGCTTCAGGAGGGTTGCGATTTCGTCCTCGAGCGCGCGCTCGGTCCCCAGCGGATGCTCGAATCGCGGCGTCTCGAGCATCGGTCTGTCGCCCGGTCGAATCGTGGCTCCCAGAAAGAACGCGAGCGGAGCGGCCTGATACAGCGACGCGTAGTCCGGCGGCACGGTGAGCGTGCTGTCGCTCTCCGGTTCGTCGACGGCGTCGGGAACCTCGAGACGATCGCCGAGTTCGATCAGCGGCGGATGGCCGCGCAAGGTCGGCCACGTCCGCTCGGGTGAGGTCGTCTGCAGTGCGGACGGGAACGCGGAGACGGCACGCATCATCGATTCGACGTCGGGCGGCGTCGTAATCGTTCCAACGGGTCGGTCGTGTGGTGATCGCGCGCCGAGTTCGATTCTCGTCTCCCGATCGGTCGTTATCGTAATCGAGGTGACGCCGATGTCGATCGTTCCGGGCGCATCGATCCGACAGTAGAGTTTGATCGGCCCGCTCAATCCGACGAACTGGGTCCGATCCTCGAGTCGAGCCGTTTCACCGGCGTCGAACTTTCCTTCGGTTCGCCCGGTCTCGTCGTGGACGGTCACGGAGTACGGTTGCGTGACGGTGACCGTATCGGTCTCGAGTCGACAGGTCGAATCGACCGGAAAGCCGAAACTCTCCGCCCCGCTGGCGTCGAAGGAGAACGTCCCAGGTGTTTCGATCTGGAGGCGACGGTGTTCGATCGAGTCGTATACCTCGAGACCCGCCGCGTCCGCCATTGCTGTGAACTCGATCGTCATACCGGGTTAGACTACCGTAGGCCGGGGCCGACAAAATAGATTGCCCATCCGGGAACTGCCCGTGATCACAGCGACTGCGTTCCGGTCGACGTCAGCGATCGAAACGCGATCGTCGGGAATCGCGGTTCGACCGTACTCGGTTGGCGACCGCTGCCGGTATCGGTGGTCGGCAGCGGGACCCGTTCGATGATCCCTCGATCGGCGATTTCGTACAGGAACCGCTTGACGGTTCCGGCGGTCAACGACGACCGTTCGGCGATAGCGGCCGCGATCTCTCGAATCGGTCGATCGCCAGCACCGATCTCGACGAGTGCCAGAAGCACTCGTTGGCGGGTTTCTGACAGTGCCAGCGCGCGGCTCACGTGAACACCGTCGTCGGGGACGTCGTCCCGTGCGGTCTCGAGGTGGCGGGGCTCGATCCGATCGGCGTCGTCCTCCGTCGCGAGGACGGCCGCACCGAACAGGGCTGCGAGCGCGTCGTGTGCGTTCCCGTCCGCCCAATCGGCCAGGTCGCGAACGAGGCCGTGGTCGAGCACGCCCGCTGCCAGTCCCGTCGAGGCGCGGTCGGTCACGACGTCGACGAGTTCGTGATCGCGGTAGGCCGGAACGGTGACCGTGGGGCCCTCGTGGCCGTCGGGTTCTCGCTGGCCGACCGCGACGGTAGCGATGCGGTCCCCGACCGGTTCGAGCAAGTCACGGACCCGGGCGACGTCGAGCGTTTCGGGCTCGTCGTGATGGTCGATCGCGACGATCGCGCGTCGATCGGGCCGACCGAGCTGCTCGGTCAGACGGCTGCGCAAGTCGTCGGTGCCGACGCCGCTTTCCGGCACTCGGTCGGTCGAGATACTCGACAGGAGTGCCCGATAGAGGGAGAACGGACTCTCGACCTGTCGGCCGTCGACGGCCACGAACCACGTTACCGGGTCAGTGCTCCCGCCCCGCGTCGTCGTGGCGATAGTCCGATTCGAGCCGCCGAACTGCTCGTTCAACGCATCGAACAGCGCGGTCACGACGGCGGACGTCCCCGATCCGGCCGGTCCCACGACCGCGACCGGTGGCGGCAACTCGCCGCCGAAGACCGGTTCGAGCGTGTCGAGGAGTTGTTCCAGTACGGGGCCGCGACCGACCGGTTCCGGTCGGTGAACGACCGGACTGAGATGGTCGCGGTCGACGACGACGGTCCGACCTTGCCGCGCCGATCGGCGGCGAGCGATGCGCTCCTGTAAGTCCATTACTGGGAGTCTGCCTCCGTCGACCCGACGAGTGCCGCCTCGAGCACCTCGAGGGTGTGGGTGATCTCGTAGCCGGTGCCGTGTTCCATCTGCATCGAGCAGGTCGGACACTCCGTGAGACCCGTTTCGGCGTCCGCTTCCTCCATGTGGTCGAACATTTCGTCTCCGATTTTCATGGACGTCTCGTAGTTCTCCGCTTTCCAGCCATACGTGCCGGAAATCCCCGAACAGGAGTCGCCGACGTCCCGAGCTTCGACCCCGTCGATGGGAGCCAGCACTTCCATCGTCTGGCCGTCGAGCCCCTGATTCCGCGCGTGACACGGCGCGTGGTACGCGAAGTTCTCGAACTCGTCCCCGACGGAGGTCCCCTCGAGTTCGCCCTCGAGGTCCTCGTGGACGCGCAGGTACTCGACGGCGTCCCAGGTGTTCGCGGCGACCGCCTCGGTCCCCTCGAAGTCGAACAGTTCGGGGTACTCCTGGCGGAGCGACATCGAACAGGAGCTACAGGAGGCGACGATGTCCGCGCCGTCCTCGATGGCCGCACCGAGTTCTCGGACGTTCGTCTCTGCCGACCGGCGCGCGTCCTCGAGCATGCCGTTGGCGAACATCGGCGTCCCCGAGCAGTGCTGGTCGGGGACCATGATCTCGTAGCCGAGCTCCTCGTAGACGCGGACCAGTGCTTTCCCCACCTCGGGCGTGTTGTAGTTCGAGTAACAGCCGTGGAAGTAGGCGATGCGCTTGTCCTCGTTTTGGACTTGCGCGCCACCTCGCTTCGTCCACCACTCACGGAACGTCTCCGTCGCAAATTCGGGAAACTCCCGCTCCCCCGTAATGCCGAGGACCTTCTCGCCGAGCCACTGCGTCGCGGAGAGCCCCATCACGAAGTTCGTCGTCCGCGGGAACATCGATCCCAGCGGCGCGAGTCGGCGGTAGTTCGCGAGGATCCGGTTGCGAACGTACTCCCGCGAGAACTTGTCCATCTGCTCCTCGACGTACTCTCCTCGAGCCGTGTTGTGCATCTGTGAGAGGGGCACGTCGGAGGGGCAGGCGCTGTCACAGCGCATGCAGTTCGAGCACTTCATCACCGAGTCGTCGATGTCCTGATCGTCCTGGCGCTTGAGCCGCCACTGCTCCGGCCCCTGGAACTTCGGGCCGGGGAACTCGTCGTCGACCTCGGCGACGGGACAGTTGGTGTCGCAGGTCGAGCACTTGTAGCAGTCGTCCGCGCCCGGCCGGAGGTCCATGTCTTCGGCCTCCGGAAAGACCTGAATCGGCTCGAATTCGTCGTCGCCCGGTACCCCATCGTCGGTCGGCTGTTCTGCATCACTCATTGAAATAGTTCGGTCGGTCGCTGGTGGTTGCATCGCCCGTTCGACGTCGTTCCCGCGGCTGAAACTGATCGGTTCGGCCGCTCGAGTCGCTGCCGTCGTCTCTCATTCGCCGCCCTCCGCGCCGGCGCGCCGGCCGGCGACGTAGCCCGTCGCGAGCGAGACGCCGCTCCCGGACTTCTCCGCGGCGAAGTCGTAGCCGCCCAGCACCGCGCCCGCCGCGCGAAGGTTCGAGAATTCGGGCTCGTCGCCGGCGTCGAGGGGTCTGAGCTCCCGGTCGACCGGCAGCCCGAACCGGGCGTACGGTTGGTCGCCGAAGACGTCGTCGACGAACCACTCGTAGCGGTCGGAGGCGTGAGGGACGTGGCAGTCGAAGATCGGTTCGAACACCCGTTCGCGCTCGGACTCGACGCCCTTGCCGACCAGCCCGCCCGTCGCGAGCACGTACTGATCGGCTCGGTGGGGGACCTCGGCTCCGTGGCGGTCGACGACGACGCGGTCGATCCGAGTAGCGTCACCGTCGGTCTCGTAGTCGACTACGGGGACCCCCGTCGTCACCCGCACACCCGCCTCCTGGAGCGCGTCGTAGAGCAGGTCCTCGAGTCGCATCCCGGGCAGGCTCGGCGGCCCCATCGGGACCTCGAAGACGTCGACGCCGAGTCGATCACCGAGGTCGGCCCTGACCTCGGCTGCGTGGTCGTCGCCGAGGATCGCGGGGAACCCGACGCGGGTCTCGTCCTCGAGGTGGCCCCTCACAGTTTCAGCCAAAGCGTCGCGAGCCGTCGTCTCGCCCGCGGCCGTCGTCACGGCTTCGTCGTGGTCGAGCAGGTGTGCGTACCGCGTCACCTTCGCGTCGTCCCGGACGAGCCCGGGGAAGCGGACCGTGACCCCGCGAGCCGCGAAGGGTGCGCCCGCCGCCTCGAGGTGGGCCGCTGCCAGCGGCGCCTCGAAGTCCGGGAGCGTCTCGAAGCCGACCAGCAGCGTGTCGCGGTCGTCGCTCGCGAGTCCCTCGGCCGTCGAGGCGGGATACCGCGCGGTCGGCTTGACGGTGCCGCCGTGGGTCGGGACGAGCGCGTTCGCGTCGGTGTGTGCCCCGTCGTAGGCGTCACCCGCGATGTCGTCGAAGAACTCGAGCGCTTCGCGGACCGCCTCGCTTCCCACCCGCTCGTAGGGGTGGCCGTCGGGGAGCCCCTCGAGCGCGTCGAACGGATCGACGAGCGGTCCCTCGCCCGCCGGCGTGTATCCGAGGACGTCGATCAATCCGCTCGCGTGCCGGAGCGTGCTCTGCTTGTAGGAAACCAGCCGGACCTGTGCGCCTTCCTCCGCCGCGGCGAGCGCGGCGGTCGCGCCGGCGAGTCCGCCGCCGATGACGAGGACGTCGTCCTCGATGGCCATCTACCGCCCCCCTCCGTCGAAGGCCGCGAAATCGACCGCCGCCTCCGTACTCGCGGGATCTCGATCGCGGTTCATCGTCGTCGCGTGCAGCGCGTAGTTGAGCATCGCCTGCGAGAGCTGTTCGCCCCACAGGGCGTGGCGCTCGCCCTTCCAGCGCTCCTGAAAGAGTTCGTCGAGGGACGCACGGACCGTCTCCTCGTCGTAGGTCGGATGCAGCTCGTTGGCCATGTTCTGGCAACAGAAGCCGCCCTGACAGTTTCCCATCGACGCCCGCGTCCGGATCCGGACCGCATTCAGGTCCGATCCGGACTGGGAGACGGCGTCTCGAATCTCCGCCCGCGTTACGCCCTCGCACTGGCAGATCACGGGGTTCGCCTCGTCCGTCTCGAGCACCTCGCTCGCTCGGCTTCCCAGCCGTTGCTTGCTCCGGCGCGCCACCGGTGAGCGAAGCCCGAAGTCGTCCATCCCTTCCTCGAGCGTCTCCATATTCTCGCTCCCGGGCAGGGGTTCGTCCGCGGTCGCACAGGCGGCGTTTACGCCCAGCTTCTCGCAGACATGATCCGAAATTTCCTCGGCCATCGCGCGGTAGGTAGTGAACTTGCCGCCGACGATGCTGGACATGCCGGACACACCGTCGCGGTCGGCGTGATCGAGCAGGAAGAAGTCCCGCGTGATGTCGGTCGGATCCTGCGTCCCCGTCCCCGGCGGCTCGTAGAGGGGACGGACGCCCCAGAACGACCGGATCGTCCGGGCCTCCTCGAGGATCGGCACCAGTTCCGAGAGGGTGTCGATCATCTGGTCGACCTCCCACCCTTCCTCGGGGTAGTCGTCCGGATCCGACACTTCCTCGTCGGTCGTCCCGAGGATGGCGGTCGTCTCGTGGGGGACGACGATGTCGGCGTCGCCTTTCGGCCGGCAGCGGTTGATCACGGTGTCGACCTGCCGGACGTTCATGATCGTCATCACGCCCTTCGAGGGTCGGACCTCCACCTCGAGGTCGGCCATCGCACCGATCCGGCCGGCCCACGCGCCGGTCGCGTTGACGACGTACTCGGCGGTGATCTCCTCCGTCGTGCCCGGCGTCGCGTGGGTGCGCTTTCCCGGGCCGGACTCGTGGCGGACCTCGACCCCGTAGATGTCGTCGCCGTCGCGCAAGAGGTCGATCACTTCGGCGTGGGTTTCGACCCGCGCACCGTGGTTCTCGGCGTCGAGCGCGTTCGCGACGCAGAGCCGGAACGGGTCGACCGCGCCGTCGGGCACCTCGATCGCTCGCTTCACGTCCTCCGCGAGGTACGGTTCGACCTCGCGCGCTTCCGCCCCCGAGAGCACGCGGGCGGGGATCCCACACTCCCGACAGCCCTCGAGTTTCTCCCGAAAGTACTCGTCCGAGTCCTCGGGTCGCTGGACGAACAGCCCGCCGGTCTCCTCGACGCAGTGACCGGCGATATCCCGAAGGACCTCGTTTTCCTCGATACACTCCGTCGCGCTGGCCTGGTCGGAGACGGCGTATCGCCCGCCGCTGTGCAACAGGCCGTGCATCCGACCGGTCGTTCCGTCCGTGAGGTTCCCTCGTTCGACGAGCGTGACCTCGAGGCCGCGCATCGCCAGATCCCGGGCGATGCCACAGCCGGTCGAGCCGCCGCCGAGAACGAGGACCTCGGTATCGCGTACCATTCTGTCGTTGGACCCTACGGACAGCCCCACCTTTATTTTATCGGCGGTCAAACAACGGCCATAACAATCGACGGATTCGGAGAACTGTACTGGCGGTTCGCACTGTAATCGCCGGATGGCGTTCCAGTTCTATGGCGATATCGTCGGCTACAGCGCCCGAAATGCCACGTGCTCTGTCTTTCTTATGAAATCCGAATTATGGTTTTGAAAACATTTATAATGATCGTAGGTATTGTTTACCAGTAGCACGCTGCCGGCGGTAAAGACGGCGCGTGGGAGTACGGGTGACCACCTATGACAGACAATACCTACGTCGGTGCGGTCGACCAGGGAACGACGGGGACCCGCTTCATCGTGTTCGATCACGAGGGGCAGGTCGTCGCGAACGCCTACGAGAAACACGAACAGATCTACCCGGAACCGGGCTGGGTCGAGCACGACCCGATGGAGATCTGGGAGAACACCAAAGACGTCATTCAGCAGGCGCTCGGACAGGCGGGCGTTAGCCCCGACCAGCTCGAGGCCATCGGCGTAACCAACCAGCGAGAGACTACGCTGCTCTGGGACGCCGATTCGGGCCGCCCGGTCCACAACGCCATCGTCTGGCAGGACCGGCGGACGACAGACCGCGTCGAGCAACTCGAGGCGGACGATCTCGTCGAGACGATTCGCGACAAGACCGGGCTCGAGGCCGACGCCTACTTCTCGGCGACGAAAGCGGAATGGCTGCTCGACAACGCCGACCCGATCAAGCTGGAACGCTCCCGGCCCGAGGACATCCGCGACCGCGCGGAGAAGGGCGAAGTCCTCTTCGGCACCATCGACACGTGGCTGATCTACAACCTCACGGGCAACCACATCACCGAGGTCACGAACGCCTCGCGGACGATGCTGTACAACATCCACGACCTCGCATGGGACGACGAGCTCCTCGCGGAGTTCGACATCCCCAGGGAGATGTTGCCCGAGGTTCGCCCGTCCAGCGACGACGCGACGTACGGCTCGACCGATCCCGACGGCTTCCTCGAGAGCGAAGTTCCGGTCGCAGGCGCGCTGGGCGACCAGCAGGCGGCCCTGTTCGGCCAGACCTGTTTCGACGCCGGCGACGCGAAGAACACCTACGGCACCGGCTCCTTCTTCCTGATGAACACCGGGAACGAGGCCGTCGAGAGCGACCACGGGCTGCTGACGACGATCGGCTTCCAGCGCTCGGGCGAAGACGTGCAGTACGCGCTCGAGGGGTCGATCTTCATCACCGGCGCGGCGATCGAGTGGCTCGAGGACATGACGCTGATCGACGATCCCGCCCAGACGGCGGAACTGGCCCGCAGCGTCGACTCGACGGACGGCGTCTACGTCGTCCCCGCCTTCACCGGACTGGGTGCGCCCCACTGGGATCAGCGCGCACGCGGGACCATCGTCGGGATGACTCGCGGCACGCGGAAGGAACACGTTGTTCGCGCGACCCTCGAGTCGATCGCCTACCAGACGCGCGACGTCGCGGAGGCGATGGAGGCGGACTCGGGAATCGAGATGCGATCGCTGAAGGTCGACGGCGGGGCGGTCAAGAACAACTTCCTCTGTCAGCTCCAGTCCGACATCATCGGGTCGGACATCGTCCGCCCGGTCGTCGACGAGACGACGGCGCTGGGATCGGCCTACGCGGCCGGCCTCGCCGTCGGCTACTGGAGCAACCCAGACGAGCTGCGGAGCAACTGGCAGGTCGACGCGGAGTTCGAGCCGAAGATGGATCCCGGGAAGGCCGACCGGCGCTACGACCGCTGGAGCGACGCCGTCGAGCGATCGCGCGACTGGGCGCAGGACACGGAGGAATAATCCATGGTGCAGGTACTCCTCCAGGTTCCGGTCATCGGTATGGAGTTCGAGGCGTTCGCCGTCCTGTTCATCGCCGCGCTCGCCGGCGGCGCGTTCGGTGCAGCGCTCGGCGCGCTGCCCTCGTTCGTCTTCACGGGCTTCGTCGTCTTCCTCGGCGAAGGGATCGCGATCCTCCAGAACGAGATCGGGAGCGAGCTCGGCTCGATCGGGCCGGGAGATATCGCGACCGGTGTCACCGGCACGATCGGTTTCGGCGCGGTCACCGGTCCGCACATCGCCTTCGCCGGCGGCGTCGCCGCGACGGCCTACGCCGGCCGGAAGTATCCCGAAATGGAGCCCGACGACTGGGACTACCACTTCGGGAAGAACATCCTGTACGCGTTCGGGACCAAACCCGACATCCTCGCGGTCGGTGCGATCTTCGGCGTCGTCGGGATGCTCATCACTCGGATCATGGGTGGCATCGGCTTCCCGACGGACAACATCGCGCTCTCGGTCGTCGCGACGGCCTTCCTGGCCCGAATCGTCTTCGGCTACCCGCTCGTCGGCAAGGTCGGCGGCTCGAGCATCCTCGACATGACGCCCTTCGAGCGCGAGGAGAAACGCGTCGCAGCCGACGGCGGCACCGAGACCGGCCGGCTGGCGACCGAACCGTGGCTCCCCCACCAGTACAAGTGGTCCGGCGTGACCGCGATCGGCATCGTGGGCGGCATCCTCGGCGGCTTCATCTGGCTCGAGACGGGGAGCATCTTCCTGGGCTACGCGATTTCCGCGATGAGCCTGCTGTTCCTCAATCTCGGCGTCGAGAAGATCCCGGTCACGCACCACATCACACTCCTGGGTGCTGTGGGTGCGGTGATCGCGATGCCCGCCATCGGAAGCGAACCGGCCGCACTGCTCGTCGCCGGCGCGTTCGGCGCGATCAGCGGCCTCTTCGGTGAGGTGACCCAGCGGCTGTTCTACTCCCACTCCGGGACGCACGTGGACCCGCCGGCGATGGCGATCGCGCTGTTCATGTTCATCCTCGGTCTCCTCTATCTGGCCGGACTCCTGCCGAACGCCGGCTACCTCGGACTCTGAGAGGGAACCCGATTCAGTTCGGCTATTGTTTCACCGGATATACTTTTTCTCGACGAATACGATCCTGAGATCGTGTACGACAGTGCGAGCCTGCTCGATCGAGTAACCGGCATCACTGACGGTTCTGTCGGCCGTTATCGACGAACTCGAGTATGAGACCGATAAAAACGCACGGTAGCAATTCATCTCGTGAAACTGATGGGACCGTTTATCCCCCACTACTCAAACTAGTGTTATCGTATCACACGATGTCTGGACACGACCACGATCACGGGACCGATCCGAGCGACGAGTCGAGCGCCGACCGACGAAACTTCATGCGAGGTTGCGGAGCGGCCGCGGCGATGGCCGTGGCCGGACTGGGCGTCGACTCCGTCGCTGCGACGGAGGCGGATCTCGACGCGCTCCTCGACGATCTGCCGGACAACTGGGATCGATGGGGCGAGGACGACGAACTCGGCGCGCTCAACCTGCTGGGCAGCGAGGAGGCGTTCGCGGGAATGAAAGCGGCGATGCAGCGCGGTCCGACGGGGATCGAGCGGTTTACCCTCCAGACCCCGATGACCGGCGAGGCGATCGACGCCCTCGTGGGGGAGGGCGACGCGCCGACGACGGACACCGGCGATCCGATGTTCCCGGGCCGGACGCCGGCCCGTCGCGACAACGCTGCGGACGCGCGGACCGCCGAACCGTATCCGGGCGGCATGCAGTTCTCCGACGACCGGTTCGTCACGGAGTTCTTCCTCCACGGGACGACCCACATGGACGCCCTCGGTCACGGCTGGTACGGCGACGAGGTGTACAACGGCCGCGACGAGTCGGTCACGGCGGCCTCGAAGGAGTTCGACCACGCGGTCCCCGGCTGCGTAGACGGGGAAGCCGGCGAGGTGAACGAGACCCACGGCCACTCGGCCATCGACATCTCCCCGCTGGCCGACGCCGGCGTCGCGGGTCGCGGCGTGTTGCTCGACGTCGGCCGCGCGCGCGGCGACGACTGCGACCGGCTCCCGCTCGGCGCGGAAGTGACGCTCGAGGATCTCAGAGCAACGGCGAAGGCCCAGGGAGTCGAACTCCGGGAGCGAGATATCATCCTCCTCCGGACCGGATCGATCGAACGTGTCACCGACCCCGACACGGAGTGGGATCCGCTGAACGAGCCCGGACTGGTCTTCAGCGAGGACCTGATCCGCTGGGTCCACGACATGGAGATCCCGATGATCGGCGCGGACAACGTCGCCGTCGAGAAGGTGACCCAGTCCGTCGGCGACCACACGTTCGTACTCCCGCTGCACGGCGCGCTCCTGCGGGATCTGGGTGTGTCGCTCAACGAGATCCTGTGGCTCGAGGAGCTCGCGACACAGTGTGCCGACGACGGGATCTACGACTTCCTCCTGACCTCGGCACCGCTGCACGTCGAGCGGGCCACGGGCGGGCCGGTCAATCCCGTCGTGCTCAAGGCGACGAAACCGAAGAAGAAGCGGTCCTGATTGACGAAACCCAGTCAGTCGTACCGACGGGCGTCGGTCGGGCGATCCAACCGTTTTAGGTCACGGACCACCCACCTGCGGCTATGACCGCCGATCCGCCGCTCGTCCTCGACATCGACGGCACGCTGACCCGCCCGCAGGGCTGGGGTATCGATCCCCGCGTCTTCGACCCCCTCCGCGAGTGGGAGGCACCCGTCGTGGTCGCCACTGGGAAGGCGTTCCCCTATCCGGTCGCCCTCTGTCACTTCGTCGGGATTCCCGAACTCGTCGTCGCCGAAAACGGCGGCGTCGTCTACACCGGCGACGACGTCTTCTTCACCGCCGATCGGGAGGCCGCTCGGGCCGTCACCGAGGAGTACCGCGCCGCCGGCTACGACCTCGGTTGGGGCCCCGAGGACACGGTCAATCGCTGGCGCGAAACCGAGATCGCCGTCAACCTCGAGCAACCGATCGATCCGCTGCGCGAGATCGCAGCGACCCACGGCCTCGAGGTGATCGACACCGGCTACGCCTACCACGTCAAAGACGCGGACCCGAACAAGGGCGAGGGAATCGAGACGATCGCCGACCACGTCGACGTCGACCTCGCGGACTGCGTCGCCGTCGGCGACTCGATCAACGACGTCTCGACGTTCGAGGCCGTCGGTCGGAGCTTCGCCGTCGCCAACGCCGACGAGGCCGCGAAAGCGGCCGCCGACGAAGTGCTCGAGGAGGTCCACGCCGACGGGACGCTCGCCGTGCTCGAGCGGGTCCGAAACGGTGGGGCGTAACTGGACGACACTGTCTCGCTACTCGCCGCTCTCGAGGACGTCGTCGGCCCATTGCTCGGGGACCAGTCGCACCTGTCCGTCCGCCTGCAGCGAGTCCGACGTGACGAACACGATGTCGTCGCCGCCGGCGACCGCCATCCCGCCTCCGGCGACGATATCCCAGTGGTCCAACACGGCGTCGGGGATGGTCAGCGTTCGATCGCCGTCGATCTCGCTGCTGGCGACGTATTGCATTTCGTCGCCATCCCGCATCAGATCGAATTCCTGCGAGGCGAAGACGGCGTCGTCACCGTCGCGAATCCCCCAGAACGCCTCCGAATTGAGCGACAGGATATTCCGATTGAAGGCACGCTGTGGGACCGGGACTTCGCTGCTGTGTTCGTCGAACGCCGCCGCCCCCAGCCGCTCGTAGGGTTCGGGTTCGGGTTCGGCCTCCTCGGGCTCGCTCGAAGCGCCGAGGGACTCCTCGTCGAGGCCGCTCGCCACGACGTCCGACGGGTCGATCGCCGTCGCATCGACGTCGCTGTCGGGTTCGGGACTCGAGCCGGCGTCCTCGATGTCGATCGAGCGTCCGGCGACCCGCTGTGCCTCCTCACCGCTCGCGCCCTGACTGCGGCTGTCTCGCTCCTCGATGTCGTCGAGGTCCGGGCCGGTACTGACGACGTCCGTCTGGTCGACGGCAGTCCGATCATCCCCGCGGGTCCCTGACGACCGCCGCTGGGCGAGTGCGATCGCAACGAGTACACCGCCCAGTGAAACGTGCCCGAAGGCACGCTCGGGATCGCCCCGGCGGAACGCTCGGACGCCCTGGAAGAAGCTCACACCGCCGACGGTGCCGGCCGGGATACCGGATTCGACGACGCCGCGGACGTATCGTATCGTCCGCGAGACGTACTCGGGTCCGGTCCTCGGTTCATGTTGTTCGGTCCCGACACCGGCCGCAGCATCAGTTTCAGTCGTCTCTTTTTGAGTCATACGAGTAGTGGTTGGACGGTCGAATAGACGGTGCGATTAGTTCCCGGCGCTCGAGTCGCCCTCGCCCGTACTGTCGGTGAACTCGTCTGTTTCCTCCTCGGCCGACGACTGGACGTCGTCCATGTCGAAGGCGGAGCCGACTTCCTCCTCGTCGATCGCTCGATCGAGGGTTCCCTTGTCGGTCACCGCGCCCAGCCCCTTCTCCTCGACTGCGGACTGGATTTCGCCGGCGTTGATGGCCGAATCGACCGTCCCGTCGTTCGCCGACGACTTGAGGGCTCGCCGGACGATCAGGTACCCCGCCAGCGCCGCTCCGCCGGAGGCGACCGCACCCGGAACGCCGTAGCGTTTGTAGCCGAACGTGACCGCTTTCTTGCCGATGGTGTAGGCTCCGATCATACCCGACGGTTGGACGGGAACGGGCATGAGGGCGAGGCTTTCGTAGGGAAGTGAGCGGCCGAGAGAAGACGAGACGGCTCGAGGGCACCGCCGCGTTCGATCCGCGTCGAACCGGGGCCGCGCTCGTCGAAACCGGTCCCGAACGCGGTTCCGCCGTTCTGCCGTTCCGTATCGGTCGGCGGTCGCCGGTCGTGTGAGTCGCCGCGACCGACACGGGAACCGCTACACTGACTTGGGGCCGGCAGTATACTTCGATACATGGTTTCGCTGCAGGTGATCGCCGTCGCCGTCGTCGGGTTCGCGATCGTCCTCGGGGGTGCCGTCGCCGTCTATCGGGACGCGACTCGCGTCGGAGTCTCGAGGCCGGCGCTGTGGGCCGGGTTCGTGATCGTCACTTCCGGAAGCGGGCTCGCCACGTATCTGGGCCCCCCGGACGTGCCGATCCCCGGCTTACTCGTGATCGTGATCGCGGGCCCGGCCCTCTACCTCTTCGAACGCGACGACGTGAAACACGGCGACGAACCCGCCGATCCCCACGCGCTCCCTGACGGCCCCGGTGGCGAGTCCTCGAGCGAGGGGCGACCCGACGAGTAGCCGGTCCGGACACCACACGAGTGACCGGTCGGGACACCGCACACCTTTTGACTGCGCCCGTGCAACGACTGGCAACATGAGCGACTCCGCGAATCCCGGGCGCGACGGAGCGAGCGGCGACGCCGCCGATGACGACGGCGGCGGGCCGGCACAGGTCTCGAGTCCGGACTACCACAGCGAGAACCACACGGCCGCCCAGACCTGCGGCTGGACGGCCAACGCCATGCGCGGCGAGGGGAAGTGTTACAAGAACATTTTCTACGGGATCGAGTCCCACCGCTGCATCCAGATGACGCCGGTCGTCCGCTGTAACGAGCGCTGTGTCTTCTGCTGGCGCGATCACAAGGGCCACTCCTACGAGATGGACGACGTCCAGTGGGACGACCCCGAAGCGGTCGTCGACGCCTCCATCAAACTCCAGAAGAAGCTCCTCTCGGGCTTCGGCGGCAACGAGGAGGTTCCCCGGGAGGTGTTCGAACAGGCCATGGAACCCCGCCACGTCGCCATCTCGCTGGACGGCGAGCCGACGCTGTACCCCTACCTTCCCGAACTCATCGAGGCCTTCCACGACCGCGACATCACTACCTTCCTCGTCTCGAACGGCACCCGCCCGGAGATGCTCCGGGACTGCGACCCGACCCAGCTCTACGTCAGCGTCGACGCCCCCGAGCGCCACACCTTCGACGAGGTCGTCGGCGCGATGGAGGACGACGCCTGGGAGAACCTCCTCGAGACGATGCACGTCCTCGCCGAGAAAGAGGACACTCGCACCGTGCTTCGCACCACGCTCGTCAAGGGCGAGAACATGCGGAATCCCGACTGGTACGCCGGGTTCTACCAGCAGGCGGATCCGGACTTCATCGAACTGAAGGCGTACATGCACGTCGGCCACTCGCGGGGCCGCCTCGATCGGACCGCGATGCCCGACCACGAGGAGGTCGTTGAGTTCGCCGAGGACGTTCGGGAACACATGCCCGAGTTCGAGGAAGTGATGGGCGTGCCGGCCTCCCGCGTAGCCCTCATCTCGAAGACCAGCGACACGTGGGTTCCGAAGCTGCAGAAGGGGAGCGAGTTCTGGGAGCGCGATCCGGTCACGGGCGACTGAGTACTCGAGCCGTGAGTCGG
Organism: Natrinema salinisoli; assembly: GCF_020405205.1. Classification (NCBI taxonomy): domain Archaea; kingdom Methanobacteriati; phylum Methanobacteriota; class Halobacteria; order Halobacteriales; family Natrialbaceae; genus Natrinema; species Natrinema salinisoli. Next base: position 1,877,934 of record NZ_CP084469.1, read on the forward strand.
CGAGAACATTTACGTGCCGAACCGAAGAACCTCTTCAGGTGACCCTCCGATCGTTCATCGACGACGTCGGCTCGCACGACCGGCGGATCGCCGTGGTCAACGACGATACGACGGGGCCCCTCGAGCAGATGCTCGTCGATACCTTCGAGAACCAGCCGATCGACGTCGAGTCGGGCGTGACGATCCCGTCCGGTTCGGATCTGGATCCCGAAATCGACGCCGCGCTCGAGTCGGAGGGGGATACCGCTCTCCTCTTCGAGGGCGGCACACCGGTCGCCGCCTCGCCGATGCTCGAGTTGTACGACTCCATCCTCGCGATCAACTCCGATCTGTTCGTCACCGGCGCACGCGGCGTCGGCGAGATCGAACTCCCGGACGTCCTCGCGAACCTCGACGAGACGCGACTGCAACTCTGTGGCTATCCGCTATCGGATAAGGAGAAACTCCTCCTGATACTCGTCTCGCGGTACATCGAACAACGCGCCTGGACGGCCGGGAGCGGGACGCTCAGATCGGCGTTCCAGCGGCTCTCGCGCATCGGCGACGAGATCGGGACTCGAGAGGTCTACGCCGAAATAGCGGAGACAGACGTCGATACGCACGTCTACGGGATCGACGACGGCACGACGGTAGATCTCGACGTCACGATCCACACTGGAACGAGCGAGGAGTACCGCGACGGCTGGTTCGTCGTCTACCAACCGGACGACGCCGCGACATCCGCCGAGGACCCGATCAGCGACCCCATCGCGCTTGTCTGCCTCGAGACCGAACCGCGCATCTGGGACGGCTTCTGGACGTACGATCCCGACCGCGTCGCCGCGATCGGGGACTATATCGACCGAGAGCTGTAGCCCGCTCACCACAGCTCGAGTCGCGAACTGCGGACGACGCCCCTGATCGTGACGCGGAGTTTTCGGCTGATAGCCGCCAGCGTGAGGCCGTACACCGCCGCACCCAGCGCGACGATCGCGAGGAGCTGATACCAGTGGTCGATGGTGGCAGCGCGCTCCAGCGGGACGATGACCGCGAACATCACGAGCCCGGCCGCGAGCTGTTCGCCGAGCGTCCGCGGGAACAGGACGACCGTCGACAGCTCGCGTTTGACAACGACGGCGGAGAGAGCGTAGCGGAGGGTTTCCGCGACGACCGTCGCGACGACGACGCCGATCGCGCCGTAGGCGAGCGTCAGCGCGACGCCGAGGGCGACGTTGATCGCTAGCGTGAGCGCCGAGATCCGCGTGTTGATGTCCGGCCGGTCGATCCCGTAGAGCACGCTCGTGAGCACGCCGGCCTGGGTCTTCGCGATCTGGTACGCCGCGAGTCCGACGAGGAGCGTCGCGGCGGCGGCGTACTCCGACCCGAAGAGCGTCACGACGAGTCGTTCCGGCATCGCGACGGCCCCGAAGAACATCGGGATCGCGATGATGCTCGTAAACGAGAGTGTGTTCGAGACGTCGGTCCCGAGCGTCTCGCCCTCGCTGTGACGGCGGCTCACGCGAGCCATCAGCCCGCTCGAGGCGGCCATCGTCACGAACGTCGCCGGGACCGTGAGTTTGAGCGCGACTTCGTAATGGCCGGCGGCGGCGGGTGCAAGCAGGTAGCCGAGCAGGATGATGTCGAAGCGGTCGTAGGCCTGCCCGAGAAACGAGTTCGGAATGCTGTATCTGGCGTACGACCAGAGGTTCGCGACGGTCTCCCGGGTCGGAGCGACCGGCCGCGTTCGAATGAAGTACCAGAGGACCGGAACCGTCAGGAACGTCGCGGCGGCGAGGCCGTACGCCATTCCCGCCGCGCCGAACCCGAGCACGATCAGGCCCAGCTGGATCGGGAAGGTGAGCACCGATCGAAGCGTGTCGGTCCACATCGAGGCCCCGACGCGGCCGCGCGCCTGGACGATCAGATCGAGCGGTTCGAAGAGCGTGACCGCGAACAGCAAGAGGACGAACAGTATCGGCGCTTCGGGGAGCCCCGTGTAGGAGACGAGCCGGCTCGACGCGACGACAGCCGCGGCGACGGCGAGTGCCATCCACACCAGCGTGAACAGGCCCTGGCTGCCGATCAGCTCTCCCGACGGGGCGTCGGCTTCCGAGTAGCGTTTTTTGACCGCCGTTCCCCACCCGTTGACCGCCCGGTCCGCGATCTTCACCAGCGAGAAGAGGAGGTAGTAGCCGCCGAACCCGGTCGGCCCGAGCGCCCGCGCGAAGACGATCGTTCCGAGGAACCCGATCGCGGCCATCGTGAACTTCGCGGCCGTCGCCTTGACCGTCTCGCCGCCGAGACTGACCGACGTCGCATCACTCATCGCTGCCGGGGATCCGTTCGAACTCGTTCAGCCCGCCGCACCGACGATGGTCGGCCAGACCCGTCGCCGGCCGGTCGATCGCTCGGGTCGATACCACCGTCACAGATACCCCAGCTCCTCGAGCTGAGATTCGAGCCCGGAGAGATCCGCCTCTGAGAGCCCCTCGCGCCGCTCGAGGTCGGCGACCTGTCGATCCAGCTCCGACTCGAGGGCCGCCGGATCGCAGTCGCCGATCGTCCGGTTCTCGGTCAGATCTTCGAAGTAGTAACAGTCGGCCGTCGCGAGCCCGTGCCGTTCGGTATCGACCGGGGCGACCTCGTAGCCGTCCTCCTCGAGCGAGAGCCGCCGCCGTCTGGAGATCCCGTGAAACTCCGCGAGCGCGTTCGATCGCGGCCCCAGCGCGGGCGGGTCCCTCGAGAGTAGCGGTCGGAACGATTCGCCGCGACGACGGTCCGTCTCGATACCGGCGAGGTCGAGCAGCGTCGCGTAGACGTCGAGGTGGTTCACGAGGGCGTCCCGCGTCGCTCGCTCCCCGTTCGCATCGGGCGTCCGATGGTCGGCGCGCGGTCCGGGTGCGGAGACGACGAGCGGGACCCTCATGACGGGCGGGTAGAGCCCGCTGCCGTGTTCCCACGCGCCGTACTCGCCGAGGGCTTCGCCGTGATCGGCCAGCGTGACGACGTAGTCGAACTCGGCGGCGAGTTCCCCGTAGATGTCGCGGTAGATGTCCGACAGATACCGCACGGCGTCGTCGTACGCGGTCGCGATCCGCGCCGGATCGTACGGCGGCTCCTCGAGCGTGGCTTTCACGCCGTCGAAATGCGGGGGGTCCTCGTCTGGATAGGTGCGGTACTCGTCCGGCGGGTCGTACGGCCGGTGGGCCTCCATGAGGTTCGCAAAGAGGAACTCGCGCTCGCGGTTCCACGACCGGTCGCGGACGTACTCGAGCAGTTCCGCCGCGCCGTCGTCGCGGTGGCGTCCCTTGAGCCCCATATCTCGGAGCTTCATCAGGGCCCCCTGTTTCAGCGATTGGGTCGTGTCGCAGTCGCCGTCGACACACCGCCAGACGGCCCGGAGGTACCGCTCCGGCCCCGCGGACTGCTGGTCGGCGATGAAGGCGTCCCAGTCGAAGACGTTCTCGCCGAGGCCGCGGAGCCGCCAGCCGCCGTCGAACTCGTCGAACCCGTGGTGCCAGCCCAGCCGCTCCGAGATGTTAACGTTACAGCTGAACGCGCGCGTCCGATAGCCGCGGTCGCGGAGGAGTTCGGGGAGGCGAGTCGTGTGTCGGTCGAAGTCCTGCGATTTGATCGTCACGCCGGCTTCGCTCGCGTAGCGGCCGGTGAACAAGGAAGCGTGAGCCGGTGCCGTCCAGTGGCTCGTGCTCCACGCGTTCGTGAACTGCACGCCCGGTAGCCAGTCGAAGTGCTCGTCAAACGAATCCGCTCGCAGCGTATCGAGCACGACGAGGGCGATGGATGGGTCGTCTCCCATGATCGCGGTTCCGCTCATCCTACCAGACCCCTCACAAAGAACCTGCCCCCGGCAGTAGAACGGATAGCGGTACCGTCGGTCGGTTCCGGCCGCGAGGGTACCGTTTCGACTCGGAGCGTCACCGAGGCCGATATCGACCGCCGGTTCCCGATCATCCTTACAGCACCGTTGCGATCCCTTCTTCGAGCGCCTCGACCTGTGCGTCCTTCTCGCGCTCGAGGGCGTCCATATCGAACCGGACCGGCTCGCTCGTGACGTCGCCGTCGATCGGAACACGGTCGAACAGGTTCGCTCGCGGCGTCTCGAAGTAGAACTGCGCCCTGTTGCCGTAGGTCAGGGCCGGGAGACAGGCGTGGATCCGGTCTGACCGCACCACCTCCGCGTTGGCGTAGAGGAAGAGGTAATCGGTCACGAGATCGGAGACGAAGGCGTTTTCGGCCTCGAACAGCGGCGTCTCGAGGCCCACCAGTTCCCGCGCCCGTTCGCCGACCGGGAAGTGGAACGGTTCGTCGAAGGGGGCGTGATCGGGTCGGATGACCGTCCGCGAGCTCCCGATGTCGGGCTCCTCTCCTTTGTCGAACGTGTGGACGTCGAACGGCCGATTCGCCTCGGGCGGCTGGTGGCGGTCGCCCAGAAACAGCGAGCAGTCGATGCCGTCGTACAGGTATTCGACGAGGTCGCCATACTCCTCGTAGGCGGTTCGATCTCGCGTGAGCAGGACGTCGATGTCGAGCGCGTCGAACACGGCCTCGACGTACCGGCGCTCGTCCTCGTCGTACTTCTCGCCGCCCCCGCCGACGACGACGATCGGAACGTCCCGCTCCCTGAGTTGACGGAGCGTGTCGAAGTACTTCCGGAACGTCGGTCTGGAGAGGACACAGCCCGGGAGGACGGCCAGATCGGCGTCGATCAGCTCGCTTATATTCACCGTGTTCCGTCGAAGCGGGTGCGTCGGCGATTCGTAGGTGGATCGATCGTAGCCCGTCATCCGCGCGAGCTTCCGGGTGCCGCCCCACAGCGCCGCGGTGTCCGACGCGTGGTTGGGATAGCCGCCCGTTTCGACGATCTCCGCGTCGGGGAAGGCTTTCTCGAGCATCGCCCTCGCCCCGTAGTCGATGAAGCCGTTCCCGATGTTCGTCGTCCACGTCCGCAGAAGCAGGATTCGCATTGCGGACCCCTCCACCGGAACCGGTGATAATTATGGAGGGGCTACACCCCGCTATCGTCCCGTTTCGACGCCTGAGACGAGTTCGAACGGGACGCTAAGGCATCGATATCGACCCGAGAAACCTTCGAATCGAGGGGCGATCCCTCTGTCAGTCGAGATAGCCGAGTTCGCGCAACCGTTCGGTCGGCATGTCGATATCCTCGTCGGGGCCGGTCGCGCCCGTGTCCGAGTCCACCGCGCGTTCTTCCACCCATTGTCGCACGTCGTAGACCGAGTCCGGACAGGTGTCGGCCGTCGAACTCGCGTACGCGCGCCAGGAGTGGCTCGCCGGCTTCTCGCCCGCGTCGGGCGGGTAGAACGCGGCGCGCATGCCGTGATCGCTGACGACGAGGAGATCGTCGTCCTCGCCGAGGGCGGCGACGATCTCCTCGACGAACTCGCCGACGCGGGCGTAGGCGCGACCCAGTGCGGCCTCGTCGTCGGCGTAGGCGTGGCCCGCCGCGTCCAGCGTGTGGACGTGAACGCCGGCGATCGAGACCGGGTGGGCGAGCATCTCGCGAGCCCAGCCGAACTGCTGGGCGCAGAGCCCGAACAGTTCGCGCTCGAACTCGTGGCGGGGCATCCCCTCCGCCACGGCGTTCATCAGGTCCCAGGCGCGCTGGAGCGGCCGGCCGTCGTGGACGCCCGGCCAGTTGTGGACGACCGCGTCGTCGGCGTCGAACATCGACTCGCGGTCCGTCTCACCGATGCGCTCGCGCGTGCCGGTCCGCGATCGAACGAGTTTCCCGAGCGTCCCGCGGGTGGATTCGTCGAGGCGACCGGTGACAACCGACGCGAGGTCGAGCGCGGGGTTCGCCCACTCGCTGGTGCCGCCGCCGGTGATCCCGTGTTCGGCCGGCTCGAGCCCGGTCGCGACGGTCGCCCAGACTTCCGGCGTGTACGGGACGGCCTGCGTGTTCGCGAACGTCTCGATCTCGCCGCCCGACTCGAGACGGACGGCGTCGAGGTCGAAGTGATCGACCAACCCGGCATCGAGCGCGTCGAGCGCGAGGACGACGACCGTCATGCGTACCCGAGATCCTCCAGATCCTCCTGCAGGGCGTCTTCCTTGACGACGTAGACGGGATCGAACCGCTCGAGTTCCCGCTCGAGGGAGGGGTCGTCCACTGGCTCGCCGTCCTCGAGTCGATACGTGCCGTCGTCCGTCGCGATGCGATCGGCGGTCATCGCGGCCTTTCGGTCCCCGTAGGCCGCGAAGGCGATTTCCCGATCGAGCGTGCCGACCCCGTGTTCAGTTCCCGTCAGGATCGTCGGGACGTCGACCAGCGAGACGACCTCGCCGAGGTCGGGGGCGTTCCGCGTCCCGAACGGGACGTTCAGCAGTTCGGCGCGCATCTCGCCGGGGTGGCCCCACAGTCCGTCCTCGCCGAGTAGTTCCCCGTGATCGCCACAGAAGACGACGCGCGTCCCGTCGGGAATCGCGGCCCACAGGCGCTCGAGGCGGTCGTCGAGGTCGACGATCTCCTGTCGGTAGAGCTCGCGGACGGCGGCCTCGTCCTCGTCGGACCCGCGACCCGAGAGCACGCGCCGAGTGAGTCGCTGTGCCGTCGCCCGGTCGACGTCCGCACCGTCCGGATCGTAGGGATGGTGCGGTTCCATGAAATGCAGCCACCCGAACCACTCGTCGCGGTCGTCGATCTCGGTCAGGAACTGGTCGACGACCTCGTCCGCGGGTCGGAACGATTTGTTCGTCTCCTCGACGTAGCTCCGAAGCTGCTGGTAGCGATTGTAGCCCCAGCTGGCGATTTTGTAGGGAAGCGAGCCGCGCTCGAGCAGGATTGCACCCTTGTCCTTCAGCGACTCGCCGCCGCCTTTCGGCGACGTGAACGAGTCGAAGCCGGCCGCGTAGCCGTACTCCGCGGACAGCAGGTGGTTGGTCGTGATCCCGACGCAGCGGGCGTCGAACTCGTGGGCGACGCTCGCCGCCGACTCGAGGCCGTTGCCGGCCGGATACTCTCCGCCGATGATCGCCGGGAAGCTGCCGGGCGTCGCCGTGCTCGTGGCGAAGGCGGCGTCGTGGGTGTCGTCCAGGAAGTCTCGAGTGTGTGGCATGTACTGGACGTGATCGGTTCTGAGCGAGTCGACCGTGACTAACAGGGTCGTGTCCGTCGTGTGTTCGGTCATAGGTATCCCAGATCCTCCAGTCGGGCGCGGCTCGCCGCGTCGACGTCCTCGGCGAACGCCCGTTCGTCGTGGTCGCCGTCAGTGACCCAATCGCCGAAGGCGGACTCGAAGAGCCCCTCCGGGACGGTCTCCTCGGGGCGTTCGATCTGCTTCGACGGCGGACCGGAGACGTCGTACACCGCCTCGGTGCCGAGCTGGTCGCGGTAGTACTTCCGGTCGCCCCGATAGACGACGCGCTGTCCCCGGTTCCAGTAGGATTCGTCGCCGCCCTCCGGGATGCCGGAGCCCGAGCCGACGATTTCGGCGCGCGCATCCTCCCGCTCGAAGGCGAACGGGTCGAACGGGTCCTCGCCCGCGAGCGACCGGATCACGCCCCCGAGATCGGCGTGGGAACTGAGCCCGTCCACATCGACGGGACCTTCGGTCCCCGACTCGAGGACGCCGCCACCGGTCGCGATGACGTCGAACGGGACGTGTAACAGCCCCTCCGAGAGACTGCTCATGTGGTTCATGAGGTAGCCGTCCGATTCGTAGCCGAGGTTCTCGCCGTGATCCGCCGTTACGATCAGGATCGACTCGCGGTCGTCACCGGTCGCCAGTGCGGTCACGAGGTCTGCGATGACCCGGTCGAGGTAGTCGACCGTCGCCGCGTACAGCCCGCGAACGCGCTCGACGTCCGATTCGAACTCGCCGAGGCCGTCCGCGGCGTTCACGTCCGAATCACGAAACGAACTCGAGTGGAAGTCGGCGGAGACGCCGTGAATCGAGTCGTCTAATCCACGAAACGGCGTGTGCGGACCGTGTGCGTCCATGACGTTGGCGAAGGCGAGCACCGGCCCGTCGGGTTCGGTGACCTCGCGCTCGAGCGTTCGAGCGATCGCACGGCCGCCGAAATCGGTCGGCTTCTCGATCGGGAGCTTCCGGCTCACGTCGTCCAGTTTGAGGAGGACGCCGTTGCACAGCGACCGAAGGGGATGGTCGTGTGCGAGGGCCTGACGGACGAAATCGGCGTAGGCTTCCAGGCCGGTGGTCGAGCGGTCTGAGATGTGCTGCTGGACGTCCATCCCCGCGGGAAGCCGGCGACTCGGCGAGATGGGAACCGTGCGATCGAAGAAGCGGTCGAACCCGAAGACGGGGCTGGCGTAGATGTTCGACGTAACGCAGACCGACTCGTACCCCGCCCTCGAGACGGGCGCGATCCAGGTGTCGTCGACGTCGATCGGATCGAACTGGCGCTGGTGCGCGTGGACGCCCGTTTCCGACGGGACCGATCCCGTCAGCATCCCGGCGTGGCTCGGGACGCTCCAGCCGGCTAGCGCCCGCATTCCGTCGAATCGGACGGCCGCCAGCTCTCGGAGACGGGGCGCATACCGGTCGTAGACGTCTTTCCTGACGGTATCCAGACAGAGGACGACGACGTTCGGTCGGTCTCCATCGGTCATGTGAATTCGTCGAGTGCGGCGCTGAAGCGTTCTCGCTGGTTCGATTCGGTCAGGTCGGTGACGAGGCTCCGCTGATCGCTCCCGAGGGATCGTCGCTCCGCCGGCGACAGGTCCGAGAGAGTTACAAGTCCGTCGAACAGCCCCGCCTCGGTCGGCGGGACGACCTGCCGAGCCGGGAGGAGCTCCCGGACGCCGGTTGCTTCGGTGACGATCGTCGGCGTTCCCGACAGAATCCCCTCGAGCGCGGCGACGGGAAACGCGTCGCCCCGGGACGACTGGACGTAGACGCTCGCGCGGTCGAACCAGTCGGCGAACGCGTCCAGATCGACGAACCCGGGCGTGACGACGTGGGGCATGGCCGCGTACGGCTGCTCGTCGTGGCCGTCCCCGAGGACGACTAATCGGACGTCGGCCTCGACAATCCCGGCGAATCGCTCGACTGCCGACGCGAGCCGCTCGTAGCCGTTCGCGGGTTTGGCCTCGCCGGCCGAGAGGATCGTAAACGGGTCCGATGGCGATCCGGGGGAGAGCGACGCGAGCCGCTCGTACTTCTCGTCGGCGATCGGCGGCCGGACGACCGCGACCGGAACGTCGCCGATGTACGGTCGCGCCCAGCGGGAGGCGTCGCGGCCGACCGCGATCACGCCGTCGAGTAACCGGCTCGAGAGCGGCTCGAGCGCGCGCCAGAGGTATCGCGTCGGCCGCTCGGAGAGGGTGTAAAACGTCTCGTCCGCGGCGAGATAGACGAGGGTCGTTCCCGGCCGACGCAGTTTGTACGCGAGCCCGGTCTGGAGCGGCGCGCTCCCCTCCGCGATGACGGTTTCGTACGCCGGCAGCGTCCCGGCAGTTCGGAGTCGATCGACGGTCCGCTCGGTGTTGCCGCCCGGTTCGGGCGGTCGTTCCCCGGTCTCGAAGTGACGTCGATCGGCGCCCACGGCGTCGGCGAAGACTCGATGTGCGGGGTGTGCGTCGCTGTTTTGATAGAGCAGACACCGGTCGCTCGTCGTCGGTCCTCGCGGCTGCGACGGTTCGGTCTCGGTCCGGCTGTCAGCGTCCGCCGGATCGTGCGTAGTCGTTCCCGCTGTCATTGATCACTCGCCTCCTCGAGCCCGTGGCCGTCGTCGGCGTCGTCACCCAGCCGTGAGACCACCTCGGCACGCTGTCGTCCCTCGAATCGGGTTCCGTCGCTCGGGCACGCCGATCGCCGATCTCGTTCCGATTCCGGGACGTCGCCGTCGCCGACTGCTGTCCGCTCGACAATCTCGCGGAGCCCGTCGGCGAAGCGGTCGTACTCGTAGCGCCTCGCTTCGGCCCGGATCTCTTTCGGATCGAAGGCTGCGGGATCGAATTGCCGAACCGCCTCGCGAAGGGACTCGATGGTCGGCTCGAAGAGCAGTCCGGTCCGTCCGCTCTGCACCTGGTACCGCGTAAACCCCTCGTTGACACCGAGGAGAGGTTTGCCAGCCATCATGGTCTCGGCCCCGACGAGGCCGAAGTCCTCCTGTTTGGGCGCGTAGACGACTGCAGTGGCCCGCGCGACGAGCGACTCGATGTCCGAGACGTACCCCCGCACCTCGATGTTGTCGTAGTTCGCGGCAAAGGCCTCGAGCTGCTCACGCTGTTGTCCGTCACCGGCGATCACGAGCCGTTCGTCGAGTCCGGCGAACGCTTTCGCGATCAGGTCGATGCGCTTCTCGGGAGCGAGTCGGGACCAGGTGAGGAAGTAGCCGTCGTCGCCGTCGTTTCGCCAGTCGCCAGTCACCGGCGGATAGACGACCGCAGCGTCGCGCCCGTAGAATCGCCGGATCCGATCGCGAACCAGTTCGCTGTTCGCGACGAAGCAGTCGACGTAGTCGTTGGCCTCCTTGTCCAGCGCCCGCCACGCTTTCGCGTACGCCTTGAGACCCGTTTCGACGAACGGGAGATCGAACGACGAGAGTCGATCCCGATAGAGGTCGTACAGCCACCGCGGCGGGCTGTGGGGGTAGTGGACGATCCGCTGACCGACCTCGGGGACGTAGTACTTCGACAGCGGCGCGCTCTCGAGGACCACGTCGTACGCCGCGAGGTCCTCGTGGGCGTCGGTCATGTCGAGTGCCACGTTCAGGGTCTCGAGAGGGTTCATGCCCTCGTTTTTCCACTCGAGGAAGGGCCGCCACGGGAGCGACGTGTACTTCGACTGCTGGAACGGGATCACCTCGACGTCGTCGGGGATCGATGTTCCCTCGGCGACGTAGGCCGTGTAGATCGGTGCGTCGAGCACGCGCGCGGCCTCGATAGCGAACTCCTCGCCGCCGCCGATTCCGGGGAACCGATCGTGCAGGATCGCCACGTCGGTCACTGTAACACCTCCCGGAGTTCCCGATCGGGCGACCACGTGCCGTCGTGGGTGTCGTCGTCCTCGGCGGCTCGAGCGCGGAGCAGCGAGACACTTGCACGGAACAGCGATATCTGGGTATCGAACAGCGAGTACAACGGCTGGACGGGTCCGAGCGCATCACGGGAGCCGAGGGCAGTGAAGGCGAGGATGCCGGCTGGCGTCGCCAGTCCGAGGGGGCCGAGTAGGGCCAGCGAGCCGACCGTCGCCACGGCGATTCCCGTCGCGACGAGCCACGGCGAAACGACCATGAACCACCAGTTGAACGGTAAGACGACGCGGCCGTAGGCCCCGTGACGGCCGAGCGCGTCGCGCTGTCGCCACAGCAGTCGCAGGAGCCCCATCGCCCGCCGATCCTTCTGCCGGCGGCGCTTGTCGAACGCGGAGTGGGCCGCCTCCTTGTAGTGGATCTCGGGATCGAAGACGACTCGACCCCCGTTGCGTCGAATCTTCAGCGCGAGTTCGGTGTCGTCGGCGATCGAGTCCTCGTCGATCGGGACGATGGCGTCGCGCTCGAACGCCGAGAACGGCCCGTGGAAGATCAGCGTCGAGTCGATGTGTGACTCGAGGATCTGAATCATCGTCTGGATGTCCCGATACCCTCGCTCGACCTCGCTGTCACCGAGAACCTCGGCGTTGCGGCCGGTGACCGCCGCCACGTCGGGATCGGCGAGGTTCGCGGCCGCTCGCCGGACCGCGTCCGACGCGAGCCGCGAGTCGCAGTCGGTTTTGACGACGACCTCGTTCGACGCGACGGCGTAAGCCTCGTTCAGCGCCGGCGCGAGCCCCTCACGGTCGTCCGTCCGGATGAGCGTCAGGTCCGGTTCCGGTCGGCCGGCGAAGAAGGTCTCGACCAGGTCCGCCGTTCCGTCGTCGCTCGAGTCGACGACGACGATCTCGACCCGGTCCATCGGATACTCGAGTTCGACCAGCTCCTCGAGCTTCGACTCGACGATCGCCGCCTCGTTATACGTCGGCAGGACGATACTCACCGACGGCTCTCGGGGCCACGTGTGGGCGGGCGTTCCCGAAGGGCGGCTGACGTAGTAGACGCCGAGGTAGATCAAATACGGAAGGCCGGTCAGTGCAACCAGTCCGAACAGAGCCTCGAGGAGGCGCTTCATGCGAGTATGCCTCAACGCTCAACGGTTCGCTGCAAAGCCAGATGGCTTGCATTGTGCAAGTAGTGGTCGTCTCCGGCCTCGAGCCCAAGACGAACCACGCGGCAATGAAACGGCGACCGACCACCGCTGCTGTCGATCCGAGAACGCTGCGGTGGCGCGTGCGGTGCGACGACGAGCCATCGGCGAGTCGTCGCTCGAATGCACGCGAGGGATGAGCGAGGGAAGAATGACCGAGCGAATCGGTTGGGGAGGACGTGGCGATTCCCCGTTGCCACGATAGCAGGACGCTCGTCGCCCGGTTCACACTGACTTCCGACTCTCTCCGTCTCACCGTGTCTCTACCTCACCACTTTGCCTCGTCGAATCCGATCTCTTCCGGGCAGAATCGCCGTCGAAACGACGACCCGGCTCACTCGAGCAAAACCCATTAATCGGTGGCTTTTTGCACGCCCTCACCGACCTCCGAACACGCGACAAACGCTCGTGAACGCCGTCACAGTTTCGTGACGCATGCCACATTCGATATGCTTTTACCGGGGTAGCGTATAGATGCGTGTATGTCTGTAATAGCCGAGTCCGCCGTCGGGCACGACGAACTCGCCGTGCTCAAACTCCTCGCACTCGAGGGCGGGCTCGAGGGCGACGTCAAAATCTCCTGTTCTCACCTCGCGGACCGCCTCGACGCGTCGAACCAGACCGCTTCGCGCCGGCTCCAGCGCCTCGAGGGTGCCGATTTACTCGAGCGCGACACGGTCAGCGACGGCCAATGGGTCGCGATCACCGAAACGGGCGAGCGGACCCTTCACGCCGAGTACGAGGACTACCGTCGCATCTTCGAGACGGACTCCCAGATCGAACTCGAGGGGACCATCACCAGCGGCATGGGCGAGGGTCGCCACTACATCTCGCTGTCGGGATACAAACGCCAGTTCGAGGAGCGACTCGGCTACGAGCCCTTCCCCGGCACGCTCAACGTCGATCTCCGCGAGGACAGCGTCCGCCGGCGCAGCGCCATGGCCTCGCTCGAGCCGGTCCCCATCGACGGCTGGGAGTCCGACGAGCGGACCTACGGCCCCGCGGTTTGTTACCCCGCGACAATCGAGACGACCGATGGAGACGTCTACGAGGACGCCTACACCATCGCCCCCGAACGCACCCACCACGACGACGACCAGCTCGAGGTCATCGCCCCCGACAAGCTCCGCGAGGAACTCGCCCTCGAGGACGGCGATCACGTCACCGTCTCGGTGGGTGATCGCGAATGACGGGCCACCACGCCGGGCCGCAGTCAAACGCGGACGGCACGACGACGGGATCGAACTCGAACGCCACAGCCGCCGCGAATTCGTTCGAGCGCGCCCTCGAGTCGCTTCGCGCGGGCGAACCGATCCTCGTCCACGACGCGGCCGACCGCGAGGGCGAGACTGACCTGATCTACCACGCCGACGCCGTGACGCCCGAGGCCGTCGCCCGCCTGCGCAACGACGCCGGCGGACTGGTCTGCGTCGCGCTCGGCCACGAGATCGCGGAGGCGTTCGACCTCCCCTTCTACTCGGACGCGATCGATCACCCCGCGACGGACGACCACGAACTGGGCTACGACGAGCGGTCGTCGTTCTCGCTGACGGTCAACCACCGAGACACCTACACCGGGATCACCGACGACGACCGCTCGAGGACGGTTCGGGCGCTCGGCGCTGCCGCTGGGACGCCCGAAGAAACCGACTTCGCCGCGGAGTTCCGCGTTCCCGGCCACGTCCACCTGCTGAAAGGCGCACCCGACCTGCTCGCCCAGCGTGAAGGCCACACCGAACTCGGCCTCGCCCTCGCCAACGCGGCCGACCTCTCGCCGGCCGTCGTCGTCTGCGAGATGCTCGACGACGAAACCGGCGCGGCGCTCTCCCCGACGGACGCTCGTGCCTACGCCGACCGCCACGGGTTCGCCTATCTCGAGGGGAGCGAGGTCCTCGAGCGCTGTCGATAATTCTCTTCTTTTCTCGACGTTCCCGTAAGACAACGAGCAACCGCTAAACGCCGAGAAATCGGCGGTGGCAGCGGCATCGTCGATGGGACCGCGCTCGGGTCGAACCGCGAACACTTAGTACGGTGGCTTGCAACAATCACGATCATGGGATTCGACGAGATGGACGTCGACACGATCTGGATGGACGGCGAGTTCGTCGACTGGGACGACGCGGAAATCCACGTTCTCACGCACGGCCTCCACTACGGGTCGGGCGTCTTCGAGGGCGCGCGCTGTTACGATACCGAAAACGGGCCGGCGCTCTTCCGCTGGGAAGAACACCTCGATCGGCTCTATCAGTCCGCAAAGCCCTACGAGATGGACATCGACTTCACGAAGGCGGAGCTCACCGAGGCGACGAAAGAGCTCATCAAGCGCCAGGAACTTCCCTCCTGTTACGTCCGACCGATCGCCTACTACGGCTACAACTCGCTCGGCGTCAGCCCGAAGGACTGTCCCACGCGCACCGCCATCGCGGTCTGGCCGTGGGGCGCCTACCTCGGCGAGGACGCCCTCGAGAACGGGATCGACGTGATGATCTCCTCGTGGCGGAAACACGCCTCGAGCCAGATTCCGACGAACGCCAAGACGACCGGCCTCTACGTCAACAGCATGCTCGCGGGTGAGGAAGCCCGCCGGAACGGCTACGCGGAAGCGATCGTCCTCAACAAGGAGGGCAACGTCGCCGAAGGCCCCGGCGAGAACATCTTCCTCGTGCGCGACGACGAGATATTCACGCCCGGGCTCTCGGAGTCGATCCTCGACGGCATCACCCGCGATTCCGTCATTCAGATCGCGGAGGAACTGGGCTACACCGTCCACGACGACGTCTCCATCTCGCGGGGCGAACTCAACACCGCCGACGAGCTGTTCTTCACCGGCTCTGCGGCCGAAGTCACCCCGATCCGAAAAGTCGACAACGTCGTCATCGGCGACGGCTCCCGCGGCCCCGTCACCGAAGAGATCCAGCAGCAGTTCTTCGACATCGTCGAACAGGCCCCCGCGGAGTACGACGAGTGGTTCGAATACGTCGACGTCTGAGAACCGAATTCGACACCAAACGCGCCTGATCGCTCTCGAAACAGGCGAATTGATTGTCTTTCCGTTCTCTTCTCTCGAAACCGATTGTCGTGGCCGGGAGCGCGCCTCGAGCACCGCGAGAGGCGTGCGACTCGGGGGAGGGCAGGCGCTTTACCGAGTACTGCCGCGAGCGAACGAAGTGAGCGAGCGGGCCGACGACTGACCCGAAACGAAGTGGAGGGGAAGGAGGAGTGCTTTTGATCGAAATTTTACCGAGGGCGAGCCGTAGGCGAGCCCGCAGAGTAAAATTTCGGTTCTAGTCGTCGTCAGCTCGCTTCTGCTGGTCGGTCCGATCGGTACCGTCGGTCGTGGCCTCGTCGATCACGTCGATCGAGACGCCGGCGTCCATGCCGCGGTGATTTGCGTCGCCGAATCCGGCACTCAGCACGCGCGTCAGGGCGTCTTCGACGTCCTCGTCGAGTTCGGTGATCCGCTCGGACTCGACCTCGATAACGTAGCCGGTCGTAATGTTCGGCGACGTCGGCAAGAAGAGCACCTCGCGGCCGTCGTCGGCCACCTTTCCCGTTTTGAACGCCGTCATTCGCAACCCGTCCCAGGTCTCGATTTTGACCGGTTTCTGCAGCGATTCCTGCTCCCCGAAGGCCGTCTCGGCGGCCATCTTCGAGGCGTTGTAGACGACGCGGATCACCGGCACCCGGTTGGCGACGTTGTCGACGAGCCGTTCGACCAGGCCGCCGACGGTCGTCCGCATGAGATAGCCGACCGAGAACGTGAGGACGATAAAAACGGTGAGCGCGACGATGACCCGGAAGAACTGGGCGAGTTGTTGGCGCGTCTGCTGACCCGCACCCGGGAAGAGCGGCTCGAGCGTCGACTCGTCGAGAATCAGGCCGGGTGTCAGTCCGGCGACGAGTCCGTAGAGCCAGTAGACGGCATAGAGCGTGATGAGAATCGGGACCAGGACGATCAGCCCGCTCGCGAAATCCCGCTTCCACGAAGCCATGTTCCGGAACTCACACTACTGGCTAATGAGCGCTTCCCTTTGTCGTATCCAGCGATGAGAGAAGTGTCGTTCTGGGTAGCGATGATCCGGGCAGACGCCCGGTTGAGGGCCCATATCCTGAGTCTCGACACGATTCGATCTTCGACTCGAGACGCGGTCACCCGAGGACCAAATTTCAAGCCCGTCCGATACGCACCGATAGCTATGAGCCTCGAGCAGGCTGAATCGGACGAGGCGGCCGATCCGCTCGACCCGGTGCGGCAGTTCGTGGCGCTCGAGCGCGACGTGCTCGTCCTGTCGGCGGCGATGTTCGCCTTCAGTCTCGGGTTCCAGATGACCAACCGATACATGGCGGAGTATCTGTCGGCTCTGGGCGCGTCGGCGGTTGTCATCGGCCTGTTCGGCTCGTTCGGGAACGTCATCAGCGCAGTCTACCCCTATCCCGGCGGGGCGATCTCGGACCGGATCGGCTCGCGGTACGCGCTGACCGCGTTCGGTCTCTGTTCGACGGTCGGCTTCGGGATCTGGCTGGTTGCCCCCGCGTTCAGGGACGTCGCGGTCGGCCCGATCTCGCTGGCCGTCGTCGCGGTCTTCGTCGGCCTGATTCTCGCACAGGCCTGGAAGTCGTTCGGACTCGGGGCCACCTTCGCCATCGTCAAGCAAGCGGTGCCGCCCTCGCAACTGGCCGCCGGCTTCGCGAGCACCGAGACGTTCCGCCGGACGGCGTTTCTCGTCGGCCCGCTGCTCGCCGCCGCGCTCTTCTACCCGTTCGGCTCGAGCGACGGCGCGATCGTCACCGCGTTTCAGCTGATCTTGCTCGTCGCGATCGCCTTCGGCGTCCTCGGAACGATCGTCCAGCACGTTCTCTACAGGGCGGACGAGGACAGCGTCGGAAAGGAGTTCGAAGGCATCACGCAGCTGTTCGCCGAGCTCCGGGCGATGCCCGCGGAACTCCGGCCGCTGCTGGTCGGCGACACGCTCGTTCGGTTCGCCAACGGCATGGTCTACGTCTTTTTCGTCATCGTCGTCACCCGGTTTCTCGAGGTTGGGCTCACCCTTTCGGTTCCAGGAATCGGTACCGTCTCCCTCTCCCCGCAGTCGTACTTCGGGATCCTGCTGGGGATCGAAATGCTGGTTGCGCTGGTGACGATGATTCCAGCTGCCAGAGTCGCCGAACGGATCGGTCTCAAGCCGATCGTCGCACTGGGCTTTGCAGTCTATGCGGTCTTTCCGGTTCTGTTGATCAACGCACCCGAGGATGCCGCCGTCCTCGCGGGTCTCTTTGCATTTTCGGGGCTGCGGTTCGCGGGATTGCCCGCGCACAAAGCGCTGATCGTCGGCCCCGCCGAGCTGGGTGCCGGTGGCCGGGTGACGGGGGCGTACTACCTCCTGCGGAACGTGATCGTCATCCCGAGCGCCGCGCTCGGCGGGCTCCTGTGGGGTGGCTTTTCGAACCCGGTGACCGGTACCGAACTGTTCGCCGGCGATCCGACCGCGGCGTTCACCGTTGCGACCGTCATCGGCCTGGTCGGGACGGCCTACTTCCTGCTGTTCGGGACGGAGTTCGAGGCCTATCAGTAGCGGCTGGCTGTCGGCATCCGTCAAAACGTATCGATCGTCGGTCCACTCACGGGCGGTTTGTACCGTCTACAGCCCGAATTCCGGTTGCATCCTACTGAGGGTCACAGGAACAGCCGGTAGTAGTACGGACTGACGAACCCCTCGATGAGCGCCGCGATCGCGAGCAGCATGCCGACCCCGACGAGCACCCAGAAGGCCCGCTCGAGCGCGTCCGCGAGATCCGTTCGTCTGGCACGGCCATCCCACGTCCGCCAGGCGGTCACGCCGACGGAGATGCCGAGCGCGCTGGCGATCAGGATCGCCGGAATCTCGATGATACCGTGGGGAACGACGAAGGCGACGAGTTCGACGGGATCGACCTCGAGACGGGCGGTCGCACCCAGGAAGACGCCGTTGAATAGCAACGAGACGATCGCCGGGAGGACGAGTGCGATCCCGGCGTACGCCGTCAGGAGTGCGACCAGCCAGTTGTTGCCGAACAGTTCGAGGGCCATCGCCGGCGGGAGCCAGCCCTCGAGTCGGCTCGCGATCGACGCGTCGACGGCACCGACGAGGGGACCGGTGGCTACCCATCCAATCCAGAATCCGAGGAGGAGGAAGCCGACCGCGAGCGCGTGTAACCCCAGATTCGAGCGGACGAACGCGCTCATCTCCGTCCAGCCGCGCCGGAGGCCGGCCCGGAACTGATCACGAAGCGACAGCGCCGGCGGTTCCGGCGGTGCCAGTCGATCCCTGTAGCCGCAGTAGACGGCCGTCTTCAGTAGATCCAGGGCGGGAAGCACGACCAGTATCGAAAGCAGTGAGCCGATGGTAACGACATCGACGAGCGAGAGCAGACCGGTTATGCCGGCCACCGCACCCACCCCCACGAACGCGGCGATATAGTAGAAGAGGGCTTCGACCGGCTGTGAGCGGAGGAGTCCGGCGGCGTTCCGTACCGCTCCGAAGACGCCGGCATCGTCGACGACGATTGCGGCCGGTGCGAACGCGAACACCGCTCGAACGATGACGAGCAGAACGAACAGGACGAGCGCTCCCAGGAGGGCGACCGGAAGCGTCAATACCGCCGTTACGGGTGCAAACGAGATCGAGCCGGCGAACAGTGCCGCACCGGAAACGACCAGCAGTAGTGTGCCGCTCCAGATCACCAATTCGAGAACGAACAGGCCGAGAAACCGGAGCCAATAGCGGCGGGCCCCCTCGAGACCGGCCACGAGCCCGCGGTTGTTTCGCAACCGACTGTAACAGGCTGCGAGCTGCCCCGCAGCGACGGCGGCGGACAGGACTGCGAAGAGCAGGACGCTCACGACGGCCGTCACGCCGAGGAGGGCGACGATTTCCGTCGTCAGTATCTGGTCGAAAATCGGCTCGACGTCGCTCAGGAATCGGTCGTACGCCTCGGGATCGGCGTTCGGATCCGTCGGTGGTGGGTCTAGTTCGGCGAGCTGTGCTCGAATCGAGTCCAGGCGGCCGCTCGTCGCGAGAAGCACGTAGGCGATCGCAATCGCGACGAACGGAACGACGCGGACGATCGCGGTGATCGCAGCACCGAGAACGTACATCGGCAGGATGTCAGCCGGCCGACGACGAAGGACGGCGACGACGGCACTGACGTAATCTGACAGACTCATATTGGCCCCTAGAGTTCTTATTAGTTAAATCAACCCTCTTGGACTGAGCAACGTTCGTTCGATTACTGATCGGCCGACGGGTCCCGACTCACGTCAATCGCGGTAGGCAGTTACGCTTTCGCGCCGGCGACGCCGCTGCCGATAGCCGCGCCACAGTCGTTGCACGCGACCAGATAGAACCGCTTCGAGGCCGCGAAGAAGCCGGTCGTTGCGTCCATCTCGACGAATTCGACGTCCGATTTCTCCGACAGCGTCGCCTCGCACTCGGGACAGTGAACCATACGCCTCGTTATGATGAGGATATTATATTTCTTTTCCTCTCACACGGCACCGCCGCCTGCTTTCGCGCCTGCCACGCCGCTACCGATCGTCGCCCCGCAGGTGGCACAGGTGGCGACGTAGAACCGTTTGGAGGCCGCGATGAATCCGGTCGTCGCCTCGGTTTCTACGAAGTCGATATCCGATTCCGCAGAGAGCGTCGCGTCGCACTCAGGACAATGTACCATATCTCCAAACCGGTCGTTCATCCTGAAATTTCTTCCGCCGATCGCTTGCTCCGCGATACCAAATCGTGACCAACAATCGATCCAGCTCCTGCGCGAGACGATGACCATCGATACGGGACGCACCCAATCACCGCGAATACGTCTCGAGGCGGCGAATTTTCCCGCCTTCGAGTTCGAAGAAGTCCGCGAATTCGAAGAGGGTCCGCTCACCTTCGACGACGCGCCCGCGAACCGCGATCCGATTCCCGTCGGCGACCGTCGACTCCAGTTCGTGACTGGTATCGGGACTCGGGCGGTCCTCGGCCATGAATCGGACGAACGCCTCGCGGTTCTCGAACGTTCGATCCGGCCGGCGTTGGACGAACTCGGGGCGGAGGAGGGCCTCGAGTGCGTCGTAGTCGTGCTCGTCGAGCGCGTCGTAGTAGCGGCGGACGGAGGCGACCCCGTCGCTCCCCGACTCGTCGGCGGCGTTCGGCTCTGACTCCATACGAGTGTCGTTCGTCGCCACGATCAAAAGTGTCCGACTTCGTCTCAGTCGTCGAGTGTTCCGTGTCGTCGGTTCCGCGGGGAGTCGTCCGGAGCAGACGGCGCTTCCCGATCGGCAGCACTGACGGCAACGCGTTCGGGGTCCGCTCGTGATTCGAACCCGCTGCTCGATCAGTGGCCGCCACGAGAGACGGTCCGTCCAGGCCCCGGCTCCGCGTTCCGCGTCCTTTTTGCTTGGCCGCTCTTAGGTCCCTTCGTGGAGTGTCACGTCTACTACGAGGGCGACGACGACCCCGAGAAGTGTACCGCGCGTCGCCTCGAGAAGTTCGATAAGGCCACCCTCTACCGGTCGATGGGGCAGGTACCCTACGGGGTCGTTCTCAATCCGCACGCCGAGCAGGCGCTCTCCCCGGCCGACCTCGAGGAGGGGCTGGGAACGCTGGTCGCCCTCGATTGCTCGTGGGAATCCGCCGAGGAAGCGTCGTTCCAGATGCGCGGAATCCACCGGGCGCTGCCGTTTCTCGTCGCCGCGAACCCCATCAACTACGGCCGTCCATTCCGGCTGACAACCGTCGAAGCCCTCGCCGGCGCGTGCTGCATCTCCGACGAGTGGGACCGGGCCGAGGATCTCCTCGAACCGTTCCGCTGGGGCGAGACGTTTCTGACGCTCAACGAGGAGCCGCTGCGCCGGTACAGCGAGTGTGCGGACTCGAGCGACGTCGTCGCCGTCCAAGAGGATTACCTGGCCGACGAGGAAGACGAATAGCGGCGGCGGGCAACCGCATCTGATCCCGCCGCTCGGATCACAGCGATTATATGCACCACGGGCAAAGGCGGGGTATGGCCAAGTTCGACGCCGCTGAGAAACGGATGCTCGAGAAGATGATCTGCATGCGCTGTAACGCCCGCAACTCCAAGCGATCCAAGCGCTGCCGGAAGTGCGGCTACAAGAACCTTCGTCCCAAGGCGAAGGAACCCCGCGCCGCATAATCGACCGCTCGGTCGACTTCTTTTCGACGTGGTGTTTGCGTCGTTGCACAACTATCAGTCGATCTGCTCGTCGAGAGCACCAGCAAGGAAGTCGGAGCCGACCGCGTCAGCCGAAATCAGTCGTCAGGGTACTTCGGCTCTCGGTTCTCCGCCCGCTCGAGCGCCGTCGTGACGACGTCGCGGACGTCGCCGTGGAAGACGTCGCCGTGACCGGCGTACATGTGCTCGACGCTCTCGGGCATGCGCTCGAGGAGGTCTCGGATGCTCTCGATCAGTCGCTCACGCGACTGGCCGGCCATGTCGGTGCGGCCGAAGCTGCCGTAGTCGAAGGCCCCGTCGTCGTGGACGACCACGTCGCCGGAGAACAGCGTGGTCTCGGAGACGAGGGAGACGTGATCGTCGGCGTGGCCGGGCGTGTAGACGACGTCGAACGCCTCGTCACCGATCTCGACTGTGTCACCGTCGTCGAGTTCGTCCGTCCGCCTCGGGTGATCCGCGTACGCGTAGACATCGGGATCGAACGCGTCGCAGACCGCCTCGAGCTGTGCGACGTGGTCACCGTGTTGGTGCGTCATGACGACGGCATCGAGTTCGTCGGTGTGGTCGCGTATTTCGTCGACGACGCCGTCCATTGCACCGGCGTCGACGAGCGTCGTCCGATCGCCGACGGCCAGATAGGCGTTGCAGGTGAACGTTTCCGCAGCCGCCGTGACGTGATGGACGTCCATAGACGGACACTCGTCGGCCGGCGGCAAAAACGGTGCCATCGATATCGAGCGGGCGACCGGTCTCGGTGATGTCGCTCATCATCATATAGCGGATTTCTTATATTCGAGGGGTGAAACACCTTCACTGAACCGTCTAGCCAACGTGATGGCTGTTTGGGAAACCCTAATAAACTGGTAACCATGGAATTTTTCAACCGGAATCCCGTAGGGAACACCGTATGGGTTTCGGGAGCTACGACGAATCCGAGCAACAGGAAGTCGACGCTGATTTTGACGACGACGATGCGGTCAAGTCGGGAGAGAACAGTCACGACGGAAGCATCGAGTTCGAAAACGGAGCGTCCAGCGACGAGTTGCTCGATCGGCTCAAGGAAATCAAAGACGAGAGCGACTGACGGATGAAGTCCGGGGCGCGAGCGCTGGGTATCGCCGAATCGTACCGCGACGATCGTGACGATTACGGCGACCGTGACGACGATCGAAGGCGAAGCACGCTCGCGGGTGCCGTCGTTCGCGCCGACCGCGTCTGTGACGGACTCGCGTACGACTCCTGTCGCGTCGGCGGCACCGACGGGACTGCTACCGTTATCGACCTGATCGACGGACTCGACCGTCCGGACGTCCGGTACGTCCTGCTCGGCGCTGTCGCTCCGGCGTGGTACAACTTCCTCGAGCTCTCGCGAATTCACGAGGCGGTCGACCGACCGGTACTCGCCGTGACGTTCGAGGCGAGCGACGGCCTCGAAACCGGTCTCCGAGATGCGTTTTCGGGAGCCGAACTCGAAGAGCGCCTCGCGACCTATCGGGCGCTGCCCGAGCGCCGGGAACTGTCGATCGACGACGATACCGTTTACGTCAGGGCCGTCGGTCTCGAGCCCGCCGAGGCGGACGACGTCGTCCGCTCGTTCACGCTCGAAGGCGGTCGACCGGAGCCGATCCGGGTCGCGCGAATGGCTGCTCGAGCGGCGGATTCCTACGCGCGATCGTTCGAGTGAGCGCGGCTTGACGGAGCAGATGTCCTGCTGTTCGTGTAACGGCCGGCATCCGCATCCCGAAAGACGTAGGAGGCGACCGCCTGAGCCAACCAGTATGGGAGAGATGGAAGACCTCTGTGTCACGGAGTGTACGCGCTGTCCGGCACTCGTCGACTCTCGCAGTCGGATCGTCAACGGAGCCGGACCCGAGGACGCCGACCTCCTCTTCGTCGGCGAAGGGCCGGGTGCCAAGGAAGACGAACAGGGCGAGCCGTTCGTCGGCCGCAGCGGGACCGTCCTGAACGACGGGCTCCGCGACGTCGGCCTCGCGCGGGGCGACGTTCGCATCAGCAACTGCGTCCGCTGTCGCCCCCCGGAGAACCGCGATCCGAAAAAGGACGAGCTCGCGAACTGTCGGGGCTACCTCGAGCAGGAGATCGACCGGCTCGATCCGGAAGTGATCGTGACGCTGGGAAAGGTGCCGAGCGAGCACCTCCTCGAGCGATCGGTCGCGGTGACCAAGGAGGCGGGCACCCTCGAGGAGGTGCGGATCGACGGCACGCCGCGGCGACTGCTGATCTGCGTCCACCCGGCCGCGACGCTGTACGACCGCAGTCAGGAGGAGACGTTCGAAAACGCGCTCCAGCGGGCGGCCGATCTCGCGGGCGTCGACGACAGCGAGGGCGGACAGTCGCGGCTCGATGGCTTTTAAGCCGGACGCCGTGAACTCGCCGGGATGGTCCGGACAACCGTAGCACAAATGTTATGCTGTACTTGTCTGTATGGAATTATTATGTCCCCGTCCGACGGTTCCCACGAGCCCCGCGATCCAGCATGGCGATACGGCATCTACACGTTCCCGATCGGACCGTTCTCGTTGGTAGCCTCCTACACTGGATTAAGCCTCTTCGTACTGGCTGCTGACAGCGAGTCGCTCGGTATGGGACTGGCCTCCTTCGCCGTGGTCTTCCTCGGCGGCTGGCTCTCCTACCTGTTCGCCGCTATCGCCGCGGTGGCGCTACTCATGGACGCGCTCACGCTTCGAGACCATCCGGCGTGGACGCCGAACCCGTGGTTCGCCGGCGGACTCGCGCTCGTTCACTTCGCCGGGGCCGTGCTGGCGGTCCCGTATCTACTCTCGGTCCCGGCGATCGGGTACTACGTGTACCGGCGGCGACAGCACATCGGCAGCGGCGACGGCGGTAGCGGGCCCGGTCCGGTCGAACCCTCGGGCGATCGACCCCTACTCGAGTCGTAGACGATTGCCCGAATGGCAATTCACTTCAACTCGCCGCACCGAGTACGTGTATGAGCACTGTTTCGTCCCCACAGGAGGAGTCCCTCGCGTCCGTCGTCATCGTCGACTACGGACTGGGGAACCTCCGCAGCGCCACCCGCGGTCTCGAGCGTGCGGGTGCCGACGTCGAGATCACCGACGATCCCGACGCCTTCGCCGCGGCCGACGGCGTCGTCCTGCCCGGCGTCGGCGCGTTTCGGGAAGGCGTCGAGAACGCCGATCCGCTTCGCGAGGACCTCCTCGAGGTGGCCGACAGCGGCACGCCCCTC
Source organism: Natrinema salinisoli (assembly GCF_020405205.1). NCBI lineage: Archaea > Methanobacteriati > Methanobacteriota > Halobacteria > Halobacteriales > Natrialbaceae > Natrinema > Natrinema salinisoli. The sequence goes on from NZ_CP084469.1 coordinate 1,902,554, forward strand.
TTCGGCATCTGCCTCGGGATGCAGATGCTGCTCACGACGAGCGAGGAAGGCGAAACCGACGGCGAGTCGGCCGTGCAGGGACTGGATCTGATCCCCGGAACCAACGTCCGGTTCGCCGAGGGCCAGAAGGTTCCGCACATGGGCTGGAACGAACTCGAGGTGCAGCGCGATCACCCGCTCGTCGAGGGTGTCGACGGGGACTACGCCTACTTCGTTCACTCCTACTACGCCGCCCCGGACGACGAGACCGCGACGGTCGCGACGACCGACTACGAACGCGAGTTCCCCTCGATCGTCGCGAACGAGGAGGGCACCGTCTTCGGCACGCAATTCCACCCGGAGAAGAGCGGGGAGACGGGGCTACAGATCCTGCGGAACTTCGTCGAGATCTGCGCCGAGGAGTAGCACGACCGCGAACGGCCGACGAGAGTGAGCGGAGATGGACATTCGACGGAACAACGGGTCCGTTATTCTATCGCGATCGACCACGGACCCGCAGCCTCGACCGTTACGAAGCCGATCCCGTCGACATTGAACGTCGTCTCCCCGTCGAACTGATCGAGTTCGTTGAAGACGAGTTCCGAAAAGAGACCATCTTGGGGAAGGATTTCGACGATAAAGTTCCCCCGGCCCTCGTGAGTTCCATGGGATCGTCCGAGCCCATCGAATAGATACGGACCGTCCCACGCTGATCCCTCTCCCTCGATTTCGACCGGCAGCGTCTCTGCTTCGTCCTCCGTCGCACGCGGTTGTAGTATCTCGAGTTCCCAGCTTCCGTCCGCATCGATATCCAGTACGTGAGTTCCCCGTTCTGCAAGCGCACCCGTCGCGCCGTCGTATTCACCGATTGCGTTAACGAGCAGCGTCTCGAGATCACCGTCGGTCGGTACGAGTTCGACGATGAAATTCTCATCTCCATCGTGCAGGGCTTCGACGATCGTTACACCGCCTTCGAGTTCGAATTCGTTAGTTACGGTCGCACCCGTTCCGTCGACCGTGAGCGGGTCCGGTTCCGTTTCCTGTTCGGAACTGTTCTGCTGGCTGGTACCAGCGACCGTTCCCGCGGAACCGACGATCGGAGCCACCAATCCGAGACTGGCGGCGAGATAGCGTCGTCGTCTCATGTGCTACCACCCACCAAGGAAGTACTTCAAATACCATCCGCCTTCTCGGTGAGACTCAGCCTCACTGAAGCTACGAGCGTAGGGTCGTATCGTCTCATCTCACAGCAACTCGCGCACGTCCGAGTACCACATGTCGTGGTAATCGACGTGGCCGATCCGGCGAGCGATCGCAACGGCCAGCGAGTGCCAGCAGCGCTCGGTCGGGTCGTCCGCGTCGAGGTTGTACTCGCTGTCCTTGCAGGTACAGCCGCCGTCTTCGACGATGTACTCGTCCTCGTAGCCGACGACGATCGTGAAATCCCGGTAGGACTTCACGCGGTTTTCGCCGACGGCTTCGATGGCGCGAACCCCGCGGTCGCCGTGGATCCTCGAGATGTCGCCGACGATCTCGGGCGTGAGTTCGCCGGCTTCCTCGAGGGCAGCCTGCCATCGCTCGACGGGGTTGGCCTCCGACACACCTGCAACTGTGTAGCGAACTGTAAAATCGGTTTGGTTGTCCGTCGCTCCGATACCGACAGTCCGCGGTGATTCACGGAATCCCGTACTCCCCGACGGCTCTCGAGAGCCGCTACCCCGTTCGTCCCGTCCACTGAGCCGCGCGAGACCACACCGTTTTTCGCCCGCTACCGACGAGAGGTGGTATGCGCGTCACCGAGGGCGGAGTCGAACTCGAGGTGCCCGGCGAACAGACGGAGGGCATCGAGGAGGCGGTCTTCTACAACCCGCGACAGGAGTTGAACCGGGACCTGACGATCGCGACGCTGCGGGCCTATCGCGAGCGCGAGGAACGGGCCACGTCGTATCTCGACGCGATGACTGCAAGCGGCGTCCGGGGCGTCCGAGCCGCCGCCGACGGCTGGGACGTCACCTGCTGTGACGTCGACGAGGAAGCGGTCGACCTCGCGCGATCGAACCTCGAGCGAAACGACTGCGACGACGCGCGGGTCGAACACCGCAACGTCAATTCCCTCATGCACGAGGAGCCGTTCGACGTGATCGATCTCGATCCCTACGGGACGCCGATGCCCTTCGCAGACGCCGCGTTCGCGAACTGTCGCGACCTCGTCTGCGTCACCGCGACCGACACCGCGCCGCTGTGCGGCGCACACTTCAACAGCGGCGTCCGGTCGTACTCGGCGGTCCCGCGAAATACGGACTACCACGCCGAGATGGGCGTTCGGGTCCTCGTCTCCGCGCTCGCCCGAAGCGCCGCCCGCTTCGACGTCGGCATCGAGCCGATCCTGACCCACGCCACCAGCCACTACGTCCGGACCTACCTCGAGCTCGAGCGCAAGCCGACCGCTTCCGACGCTTCGATCGAAGAATTAGGCCAGCTCTACCACTGCGAAGACTGTCTCTACCGGGAGGCCGACGGCGGTCTGATCGCGGAGCCGCTCGAGCGGTGCCCGCGCTGTGAGGGCAATCGGATGCTCACCGCCGGCCCGGTCTGGCTCGGCCCCGTTCGGGACCCGGCGTTCGTCGACGCGGTTCGCGACGAGATCCCCTATACGTTCGATACCGCGCCGGAGGCTCGAGAGCTCTGCGACACGCTCGCGGCGGAACTCGACGAGCCGACCCACTACGACCAGCACAAGCTCTGCCGGAACTGGGGGCTGCCCGCGAACGCGATGGACGAATTTCTGGCAGATCTTCGCGACGCGGGCTATGCGGCCTCGCGTGCTCACTACGGAGGGACGACGTTCAAGACGGACGCGAGCGTCGGGGAGATTCGGGCGGCGACCGAAGATAACCTCGATTGATCGACTCAGTCGAGATCGGCGTGCAGGCGGACGAGGCCGCATTCGGGACAGCAGACTCCGTCGACGCTCGCCGTCTCGCTGAGACCGAGTTTCCCGAGCATCCCGTCACGTTTCCCGGTATCGATCACGAGGCCGAATCCGTCGTTGGACCGGAGCGATGTCGGTTCCATCGATACGCCGCAGTCGGGACAGCGTCGCTGCTCCATGCGATGCAGTCAACGAGTTAACAGAAAAGGCCACTGATTCGAGTCGCGACTCGCGGCGGCCGTCGGTCGGGTTCCCTGTTACTATCTGCCACAAAAGAAGGCCACCGACCGAAACGAGCGACTACAGCGACGAAGGGGGTTCCCAGCCGTATCGGTCGGGGATATTGGGTTCGCGTAACGACCTGTTGCGTTTTTGTTAGGCGAAACTACATATGCCGGACCGCGTCGAAGGACCACGCGTGATCGATTATACACGAGGACTCGAGGTTACCGGGCGGGCCTTTCGACTCGCCAGGGAGCAACAGCTGACGCTCCTCTCTGCCGGGGTCGCGTACTACGGATTCCTCTCGCTCGTCCCGCTGATGTTGCTGGCGCTCGCGCTCGCCGCATCGATCGGCGGCGAGGTCCTCGCCGACCGGCTCACCGCGGCCGCGAGCGACGTTCTCACGTTACAGGCCCAGCAACTACTCACGGAGGCGGTCAACGACCAGACCGGTCGACGGGGAGCCACCGTCGTCGGTATTCTCGGCCTGCTCTGGGGTTCGAGCCGCGTCCTTCGCGGCCTCGATCGGGCCTTCTCACAGGTTTACGGCACCGTGGGGGAGAAGTCGCTCCTCGATACGATCTGGGACGCGACGATCGTCTCGATCGTCATCGCGCTGGGACTGACGCTGGTGGGAGTCCTCGAGCTCGCGTTCCGGCTCCTCCCCTGGCTCGAGGTGACGGTCGTAGCCCAGTTGTTCGTCCTGTTGGGACTGGTCGTGACGTTCCTGCCCCTATATGTCGTCTTCCCCGATGCGGACGTCGGGCTCCGCGAGGCCGCACCGGGAACCGTCATCGCGGCGGTCGGCTGGTACGCGCTGAGCCAGACGTTTTCGCTATACGCGGGTCTGCTCACGGAATACGCGGTATACGGCGCGCTCGGAGCCGTCTTCCTCGTGCTCATCTGGCTGTACGCCGGCGCGATCATCCTCATCTTCGCGGCGGTGATCAATGCCGTCCTCGCCAACCGTGAAGTGGATCGGCAGCTACAAAGTCCCGGACATCGACAGATTCCGACAGAAGCGATGACCGACGACGCAACGGGTGCCGACGAGGGAGCCGCGGAGGACCGCGCGAGCGACCGTTCGACCGCGAGAAGCGCCAGCGCCCGGACGCGCGACCGCTCGAGCGACGCCGCAGCCCTCCGCGAGGAGATCGAGCGGCTGCGCGACCGCGTGGACGCGTTCGAAGACAACGTCGAGGACCGCACGGTCAGGAAAGAGTCCCTCGAGAGCGAGCTCAAGCGCTACGTTCGACGACGGGTTCGGCGCGGCCACGCACACGACTGGGGACCGTACCTCGTCTTGCTGTACGGGACGGCGATGTCGATCGCCGCATTCTACTTCCTCGAGGGGATCTACGCGATCCTCTCGATGCTGGTCGTCTGGACCTCGACGCTGGGCGTCTACGTCCTGATGGTCCTGTTCGGCTTCGGGATCTCCCTGCTCGGGCTCCCCGGCCGCGTCCGGAACGTGATCGGCGACCGCCGTTCCTGAGAACGCGTCGACTGCGGTTCGTCGGATCAGTCCGTCGGCTCTCGACCCTTTTCGTCGACTCCCGAACGCGTCCCCGGATCACACTCCGACGATCGATGCCAGCAGTGTCGCTCAAGCGGGACGGCGTCGCCGAGAAATCGATCCCGATCGGCGGCTCGGCGGGCCGCGGGAGCGGTGGACCTACGGTTGTGATGGAACCGCCCGACGGACGAACCGCCGTACCCGGTCCGTGTACGTCGCCGGCCGGTGGAGGTTACAGATGTGGCCGACGCCGGCGAGTACCTCGACGCGACCGTCCTGCGCCGCGGCGGCGTGGGCCTGCTCTCCGCGGCGCATGAGTTTGTCGTTCTCCCCGTTGAGGATCAGCGTCGAGCCCGGATAGGTCGAGAGCTTCGCCCGGAAGTCGACGCCCGCGATGTCCGGTGCCGCGTCGCCGAACTGCTTGGGGTAGAACCCCGAGTCGATGATTTCCCGCTCGATGTCCGGCGGGAGCTCCCGGTTTCGCACCCAGCGGGTCGCGAGCTTCTCGCCGGCGCGTTTCCCGAGATCCGGTTTGGTCAGGAGCCGCGTCAGTCCGCCGGTCAGCCGCGTGCCGAGTTGCAGCGTATTCACCGGGTTCACGCTGCTCCCCGACAGCACCAGCGCATCGACCTGCTCGGGATGACGGTAGGCGTACTCCGTCGCCGCGTAGCCGCCGAGCGAGAGCCCGACGAGTACCGCCGATCCGTCGGTGTGCGTCTCGAAAACCTCCTCGAGGACGTCGATGGCCGGCTCCATCCGGAACGGCTTGCCGGCGCGGGTCCCGTGGCCCGGCAAGTCGGGAGCGATGGTGTGATACTCCTCCGCAAGCTCGCGCTGTTGGGGGAGCCACATCGTCCGCGTGAACATCGCACCGTGTACGAACACGATCGACTGTGCGTCCGAAGGGCCGGTAACGTGGACGCCCTCGGTGCCGCCACTCTCGTCCGTCCAGTTCATAGCAGGTGGTGTATCACGAGCACGGTCTTAGAAGTCTGCCCGGCGTCTCACGGCTCGGAGTCGACACGAACAGTTTCCAACGTGAATCGGTCGGCACCAGTACTCGGGTTCGGCTCGCAAGCCGAACTCGAGGAGCTGCGAACGGAAGCGGCTACGAACGGAACGGGGAGGGCGAGGGGCAACAGGAACAGCGGCCGTCTCGCTCTCGAGAGATCCGCGTTCGGGTGTACGATCACCGCTCCTCGCCGTCGGTATCGGCCACGTCCCCGGCGTTCCTCGTCCCGCCGACCCCGCCGGCGAGCTCACCTTCCAACCCTCAGTCTACGAACTCGTCGCGTTCGGAACTCGTATCGGCCGTCGAATCGGTCCGATCCGGAAGCGTCCCGTCGAGTCGGATCGCGCCGTCGGTGATCTCTCTAACGGACGCTCGGTCGAGCGTTCGGGTCTCCTCGGCAGCCTTGTCCCAGCCGAGCGACGACTTGATCGACCCCACGACCGCCGGATCCGGTCGCACGTGGGCGACGGCTCCCTCGACTGCGACCACGACGCCGACGTCCTCGCCGAGATCGTTCTCGACGGGCTTGCCGACGTCGTCGTCCGAAAACGTGGCGCACATACTCGGGGGTACCGCGACTCGAGACAAGCCGGTGGTGCCTGCAACGGCCGGTCGATGATCGGATAGCGAGTCCGTCGCGATCCGCCACCGCTCTTACGTTCGATCGAGTCGCTCGTGGGGTTCGCAGGGTGCGAGAGACGTGGGTGTGACGAGAATTACGAGTCCGGGCGGTCGGGTGATGAACTGCGCGCCGGCATGATCACCTATCCCCTCGACCAGCGGGCTCAATCGTCGCGCTCGAGCTGGTCGCCGCCGAACTCGTCGTCGCTCTGGATTCGGGAGGCCTGTGGACCGTCCTGATCTTGATACTTCGAGCCGCGTTCGCTGCCGTAAGGGCGCTCCGCCGGCGTCTTGAGTTCGGTAAAGGTGAGCTGCGAGATCCGCATGCCGGGCGTGAGCGCGACCGGTGCGGAGCCGAGGTTCGAGAGCTCGAGGGTGATCTGGCCCCGATAGCCGGGGTCGCAGAGGCCGGCCGTCGCGTGGACGACGACGGCGAGCCGACCCAGCGAAGACCGACCCTCGACGTGAGCGATCAGGTCGTCCGGAATCTCGACGCGTTCGTGAGTCGTTCCCAGCACGAAGTCGCCGGGGTGGAGAATGAAGTCGTCGCCCTCTTCGACGATCGTTTCGGTGACGTAGTCGTCGACTTCGTCCTCGGAGTTGGGGTGGATGCAGGGGATGTTCGTCCGCTGGAACTCGAGGAACTCCCGACCAAGCCGGAGGTCGACGCTCGCGGGTTGGATCTGCAGCTCCGGGTCGTCGAGGGGATCGACGACGAGGTCGCCGGCCTCGAGGCGCTCGAGGATGTCCGCATCGGACAGGATCATATCGAGTAGGAGCGAGCACGGGGCCCTAAATTCCTCGGTCCGCGTTCGCCGGGACGACCGCGGACGGATGCCGGGGCTCGAGCGCCACCACCCATCATCGAACCGATGGTTTCGGAGCGACTCCCCGATTCGTCCCGGTAGCAGCGTGATGTCTCCCGTTTGAAATTCTATCTTCGATGGCCTAATCCATTATAATGCCCTATAACGAAGGCCGATGCATGAACGGAACGCAGGACCGGTTTACCGGTGACACGAAGGTTCTGCATCAACGAGCGGTACGAATCCCGCTCCCGGATATGGAAGCCGAGCGGGTCTTCCACGAGAACATGATGACCATCGCGGCCGCTCGAGAGCGGAAGGCCGACCTGCTCGCCGATCCCGGGGTTTCGGTGCTCGACGCGTACGAGGCGGAACGGGAACACATCGGCGAGAGTTACGAGCGGCGGCTCCGACGAATCGTCGGAGACGATTACGAAGCGGTCGCGATGGCGTACAACCGCGGCGATCGCAACGACAGGCTCGGCGCGCTTGCCGCGTACTACCACGAGGGGGCGTGGCGGATTCAGCAGCAGACGACGATCACCGATATGATGTTCTTTCCGCTCTTCCTGCGCTATCCCAACAGTTTCACGATGAACATCCGGTTTACCAGCGGCTACACGACCTCGAAGTCGGTCCGCTACGAGTCGCCGGCGCACTCCTCCGAGGAGCTAGACGAGTACGCGGAAACGTACTTCGACGATTGTCTCTACTCCCAACAGCAGGCGGCGGAGTACATCCGAGAGACCGCCCAGATCATCCGCGACGAGTTCCCCAACCCCGACGAAACCTCCTTCGAGGACCGCAAGTACGGCGGTGTCGTCTCGGCCGGCGGCCGTCGCGGATCGGTGTTCTCGGCGATGCTCGAGTCCGTCGACCCGGACCCCGATCGGTTTTCCGAGCCGGTGGCGAAGCCGACGCTCGTCGAAGCGGGCCCCGAAGCGAGACGGACGGAACGGGAGTTGCTCTCCGGTGACGAAATCGTCCACTGACGGAGCCGACGATCCCAGTCGTTCGGTGAACAGCCGTCGGACGATTCTCGTCGACCGACAGAACTGGATTCGGATCGGTGGATGGTTGCTTTCAGATCAGCGGAAAAAACGGGTCGCGAGTAGCGGTCGCCGTCGATTCTAGTCGACGATGAATCCGCTCGCCAACTCCAATACCTCCGAACGGGATCGGGGCTGGTCGAAGGCCGCCGGGAACCCGATGTCGCCGTTCAGTTCCCGCAGGAAGGACGCGTGGCGCGCTTCGACGCTGTGGATGCTGAGCGCCGGCGCGACGAGTTCGAACGTATCGATGTACGGCGCTGCACCGGCGTACGCCGAGACGCCGACGTCCTCGAGAGTTGCAGCAGTGGCGATGAACTCCGACGGGTCCTCAACCGCCGTCCCGAAGTCGAACTCTGGACTGGCGACCGGGTCGCCACCCAACGTCTCTATCGTGTCTCTGAGGACTTCCACGTGGGTTATTTCGTGATCCCGGACGACGCGGAGTCGGTTGAGGACCCGGTCCTGAACCGGCCCCATCCCTTCGAAGTGCTGCTCGAGCGCCGCTTCGTCGATATTGCGGATACCGCGGGTGTAGAACGTCGCTTCGAGGTACTCGAGCGTGAGGGCGTAGTTCAGTATATCGATGTCGGTTCCGAACTCGTCGGCGACGGCCTCGGGTGGCGTGTCACCCGATACCTCCTGGTCCGTCTCGTGGTGGTCACCGTTCGTCCCTTCGCCGCCGGCTGCCGCTGCAGTCCCGACCGCGCCGGTCGCCAGTGCTCCGGCGAGTCCGCCGAGGACTGGTCGCCGACCGAGGTCGTTGTCTGTCGAATTGTTATCAGTCATATGTGGGCTGTACCCGGGTCGAACAAGCGAGAACTGGCGCAAAAGACGGCGTAATCGTTTTTGGGACAACGTGTCCTTTTGGATGAAGATTTCAGTACCCCTTACTGACAGTTCTGCGAGGGGGACGCGAGTCGATAGAATCCGACCGCTAGCGCCGACAAAACCGACACCTACTCGAGTATTTTCAGCGTACTATCCAGTCCGTCACGGGTTGCAATCGATCGGTTTCCCTCCGTTCCTCTCACTCTCTCGTACCGATCGAAACACACCCGTCGCTAGGGATTCTCCGACGGACGTCCCGGAGTCGTGCGGGTCACACCCGATCGGTGAATTAATGATGCCCTTGTCAGTGTACACCACGTAAGAGCGCCTCGCGAGGGAGGAGGCGGTGACGGCCGACAACCAATTGATATCAAATCCATGGTTTCAGTAGTCGACCTATTCGTTCGGATCGCCGGCGAGGACCCGGTGGTTCAGGGGCTCGTCGGCGGCATCGTCATCGCGGGGTTGAACCTGCTCGGTGCGTCGCTGATATTCGTCTGGCGGGATCCGTCCGAGCGCGCGCTCGACGGCGCGCTCGGATTCGCGGCCGGTGTGATGCTCGCCGCGGCCTTCACGAGTCTCATCATCCCGGGGATCGAACAGTACTCGGGCGGGGATCCGATTCCCACCCTCGTGGGCGTCGCGCTCGGTGCGCTCTTTCTCGATCGAGCCGACGGACTCGTCCCGCACGCGCACTATCTGTTGACCGGACAACGACGACCGGACCAGGCTAACCCGAGTACATCTCTCTCCCTCGATAACGAGCGTGTGACACCGGTCGTCCTGTTTATCCTGGCGATCACGCTCCACAATATGCCCGAGGGGCTGGCCGTGGGCGTCGGCTTCGGCTCCGGAAACGTCGAGAACGCGATCCCGCTGATGCTCGCGATCGGCATCCAGAACATCCCCGAAGGGTTCGCCGTCTCCGTCGCCGCGGTCAACGCGGGGCTGGACCGGCGCTTCTACGCGGTCTTCGCCGGCTTGCGTTCGGGGATCGTCGAAATCCCGCTCGCGGTACTGGGCGCGCTGGCAGTGAGCGTCGTCGAGCCGTTACTCCCCTACGCGATGGGCTTCGCCGCGGGAGCCATGCTTTTCGTCATCTCCGACGAGATCATTCCCGAAACCCACACCCGCGGCTACGAGCGGGTCGCGACGCTCGGCGTGATGGCCGGCGTGATCGTGATGCTGTACCTCGACATCAGCCTGGCGTGAGAGCGCACGTAATTACTACCGACACGGACGTGACATGGGCGACGCTCGTCGGATAGATGGATACGGCTAAACGTATCCCGATCATCGCTTCGGGCATGAAACAGGCCATCGTCGCTCGGACGGACATCGGCATGGGACAGGGAAAGCTCGCCGCACAGGTCGCCCACGCATCGCTGTCCGCCTACGAGAAGGCGGACAGCCAGTTACAAGACCAGTGGAAACAGGGCGGACAGAAGAAGGTCGTTCTGAAAGGCGAAAGCGAGCGTCAGCTCCACGAACTCTCCGAGATCGCGGAGCGGGACGGGATTCCCAACGCCGTCATCCGGGACGCCGGACACACGCAACTCGAGCCCGGAACTGTCACCGCACTCGCCGTCGGACCGGCCGCGGACGACCGAGTCGATAGTGTGACCGGCGAGCTGTCGCTGTTCTAGGCGGGTCGAACGTCGAAGCGCTGGTTGACTCGAAGATCAAGAGGACTCCTAGTCGGAGCGGTAGCCGCGCGGTTCGTCCCTGACGACCGACTCGTCGTCGGAGACCGGCGGGGTCGTCGGGAGGGACGGGAGCCGCGAGCGAACGTCGATCGATTCGCTGCCGAGCACCGCGAAGCCGGCGAAGATCGTCAGGAAGCCGGCGATCGCGAGGGCGTCGATCGTCTCCCCGAGCAGCGCCCAGCCGCCCAGCGTCGAAACGACCGGGACGACGTAGAAGATCAGGTTCGCGTGGATCGCGCCGGCCGCGTCGATGAGGCCGAAGTAGGCGATGTACGCGACGACGCCCGCGAAGATGCTGACGTAGACCAGCGCGAGGACGGCTTCAGTCGTCCACGAGATCGCGGCCATCGACTCGCCGCCGGACCAGGACAGCAGGTGAGAGAGCGCCGCGGCGAAGGGCAGCCCCCAGGCGACGCGGACCGTACTCGAGAGGTCGCTGTCGGCCCGTCGGATCAGCACTGCGCCGAGCGCGGCGGCGACCGCGCCGACGAAGAGGATCCCCTTGCCGACGGCACCGCCCAGCAGGTTCGCGGGATCGGGACTGACGACGAGTCCGACGCCGAGCAGGCCGAGCCCCATGCCGGCCGCACCGCGGGGGGAGAGGCGCTCGTCGGAGAGTATCGCTGCGGCGAACACCGGCGTCATGATCGGGTTGAGGCTGTAGATGATCGACGCGACGGCGCTGGTGACGTACTGCTGGCCGACGAACAACAGGGCGTTCGTCAGGCCGATCGCGAGCACGCCGGTCGCGAGGATGGCCCCGACGTCGCCGCGCGTCCGCGGGAGGAGTTCCGATCGCGAGGACGTCAGGCCGACGTACGCCAGCATGACGACGGCGGCGACGTCGAACCGGAAGGCGACGAAGAGCAGGGGCGGGAAGTACGCGAGCCCGGCCTTCGCGGCGACGAAGGTGCCGCCGAAGAGCAGACTCGAGAGGGCGAAGAAAACGGCGATACGGCTGGAGACCATCTACGCCGTCACCCCCGTCGAAATCGTTCGCGTCGAACCGAAACCGGCCGACGCCTGAATAGCGAGAATCATCGTACTACACCGTAGGAACTGCGGGTATATAGTTTCGTTCAGAAAATATTTCACGGTAAGAAAAGGCGTCGGAGCGGGAAAGAACCCGAGACCGCGACACCCCTGCAAGCCGTGAAATTATTTCACACTGCGAAAGCTGTTTACCGGGGCGGCGACGAGATGTCGTATGGAATCGGCGCTCGAGGAGATCGAGTTCCTCGCACTCTCGTCGAATCGGGTCGAAGTGCTAGGACTGCTCGCGGAGGGGCGACACACGCGGACCGAGTTGGCGGCCGCGACGGGAGCCTCGCAGGCGACCCTGGGACGGATTCTCGGAGACTTCGAGGACAGGTCGTGGATCAGACACGACGGAAGCGAGTACGTCGCGACGGCGACGGGACGACTCGTCGCGGAGGGCTTTACCGACCTCACGGAGATCCTCGAAACCGAAGCCAAACTTCGGGACATCGTCGACTACCTGCCGACCCACGCGATGGACTTCGACCTGCGGCGGCTCTCGGACGCGAGGATCACCGTTCCCAGCGCCACGCGGCCCAACGCGCCGCTCGGGCGGTTGCTCGACTTTCTCCGAGACGGCGACGAGGTCAGGACGTTCTCGCACACGTTCAACGAGCAGACGCTGCGCGTCGTCCGGGAGCGCGTGACCGCCGGCGAACAGCGGTTTCGAGGGGTCTTCGGTCGCAGCGCGATCGACGCGCTCGCCGACGACTCGTCGCTCCGGGAGCAACTCGAGGCCCTGCTCGCCGCCGACGACGCCGAGATCAGGGTCCGCGAAGAGGGCGTCCCGATCGCGATCATGATCGTCGACGACCTCGTCTATCTGCTCTTGCGAGACGAGAGCGGCATCCTGCAGGCGTCCGTCGACACCGAGGACGACGCCGTCCGGTCGTGGGCCGAGGACTCGCTCGATCACTACTGGCGGACCGCGACGCCGCTCGAGTCCGACGCGTTTTCGGAGTGAGGGCGGGAGAAGCCGTTGGTTCGGGACGTTACGCGAGTCCCGGCTCCGGTGCTATCGGATCGGTCGACGCGGACCCGTGGTCTGCGGGCCGTGCGATATCGGGGAATTCCGGCCCGACCGTGATCGACGCGGGTTCGGGTTCCGTCTCCTCCTCGCCGGTCTGTTCGATGACGTACTCCTGGCCGATCGTCGACGACTGGAGGCTGTCGACGGGTGCGTGATCTTCGGTCAGCACCGGGACGTCGTCGGTCCTGGGCACTGGCAGCGTGGCGTTGACCTCGCTGCTCAGGTCGATGCCGAGATCGCGGTTCGCGTTTCGCTCGGCGAGTTCGGCCTCCGTGAAGTCCGTGTCGGCTTTCGTCGCGACGATTTCGATGTTCTGTACCGAGTCCCACTCCGACGTCCGGTAGCTGTACGTCGACGGGAAGGCCCGGTCGATCGTCTTGTACTGCGCGCGGTAGAAGTCCGAGCCCGCGCCGCTCGGCGCGGAGATGACGTTCGCCATGAACACGCCGTCGTCGGTCAGGCGATCCTCGGCCAGTTCCATGAACCCGAGCTGGGTCAGGTGGATCGGGACCTGATCCTTCTGGTAGGCGTCGAGAACGATCACGTCGTAAGTCCGATCAGTGTTCCGGAGGAACCGTCGGCCGTCTTCCGTATGGACCGTCAGGTTCTCGCTCTCCTCGAGCCGGAAGTAGTCTTTGGCGGCCTGGGAGACTTCGGGATCGAGTTCGGCGACGTCGACGTTGACGTCGTACTTCCGTTCGAAATCCTTCGGCCCGGTGTAGCCGCCCCCGCCGATGAACAGGACGTTGTCGACCTCCTCGGGATCGTCGACCATCAGCATCGGAATGTGGAAGTACCGCGTGTACTCGAAGACGTGTCGATCGGGGTCCTCGAGGTCCATCGCGCTGTGGCGTGCCCCGTCCAGATACAGGGTCCGTTCGTCCCCGCTGTCGACGACCTCGAGCTCCTGGTAGGCCGTCTGCGTCTGGTAGACGACGTCGCCGCGGTGGTCGAACGCCACCGGACCCACTCCGGCCGCGACGACGAGCAACAGTGCGATCCCGACGCTCGCGGCCGCCGGCTTCGGCGTCAGCGACGGAAGCGTGAGCGCGAACGCGGTCCCGACGAGGATGAACCCGAAGAGGAGCCCGATCGCGTCGATACCCAGCGCCGGGATCAGGACGAAGGTCGTCGCGCCCGCACCGACGATGCTGCCGATCGTGCCGAGCGCGTAGACGTGGCCCGACGCCTCGCCGATCCCCTCCTTCCGGGAGAGTTCCGCCGAGTAGGGGCTGATGAACCCGAGCAGATAGGTCGGCGGTCCGAAGAGGATGAGGACGGCCGGGAGCGAGGCGTACCGGGCGGGCAACGGCATCGCGGAGGCCGAGAGTAACAGCTGGTCGCTCGCGTAGACGACGATCGCGACGTAGCCCGCGGTCCCCAGCATGATCCAGCTCATTCGACGGTTCGACGCAGTTCCAGCCTGTTTCCCGCCCTGCCAATACCCGAGGCTCAGCGCCGCGAGGAAGACGGTGATGATGCTCCCCCACGTGTAGATGCTGCTTCCGAACTGGGGGGCGATGATCCGGCCGGCGAGGATCTCCAGGCCCATACTGGTCACGCCGGAGACGAACACCGCGACGTCGGGTTTCGTCGGCCGGTAGTCGGACAGCTGCCGCATGCTCATTATCGGACAGTAGTGGGCCCGCGACGAGAAGGTGTCGCCTCACGACGGGGACCGGCGCACGCGAGCGGCGTCGCCGGGTGACCGAAGAGGCAAGGGAACGAGTGGAAGGCGGTTTTTATACCTGTTCGAACGAACGGAACGGTATGCGCGAAGTGAGCGTCTCTCGAGTCGTCGGCGTCTCCCCGGCCGAACTGTCGTCGTGGCTCGGGCCCGCGAGAATCGTCGAAGCCGAGGGCAGCTTCGCGGTCGAATCCGTCTACGACGGGGACGACGCAACGGTCGTCGTGGCCAGCGGTCCCGGACTCCAGCTGCCGTTGCGATTCGAGGACCGCGACGGGACGATCTACTACACGCAGGAGAGCGAGGGCGGCCCGTTCGCGGAGATGGAAACGTGGCTCGAGTCCGAGCCGGTCGACGACGAGCGAACGCGAGTCACGGTCCGGTCGGCGGTCGAACTCGCCGCGCCGCTCCCGTTGGGTGACCGGATCGCCGGCTGGAAGCGCCGCGGCGAGCTTCGGAACCTCCTCGACGCGATCGATGCCGAATTCGATTGACTGGGGCTCTCGTTTTAGGGGAAGACGGCGGCTTCGTCGGAGCTACGAGACCGTCAGCTGCTCCGGGGCGTCGAGACCGTCAGTTGGTCGTGATCACTTCGATCACGTCGCGGGACTCGACCTCGTAGTCGGTTCCCAGTTGCCGGTTCGTCCGGCAGTCGATCGCGTGCAAGAAGCCGTCGCCGATATCTGAGTGGAGACTATAAGCGAAATCCTCCGCGGTCGAGTTCGGCGGGATCAGGTAGCAATCGGGCAACACCTCGCCGCGCTCGTTGCCCAGTCCGTTCGCACCGCCGGGGAAGACGGGCGTGACGCCGAGGACGTCGAAGAGCGCCGTCTCGAGGGCCGCCTGCACGCCCGTCGCGCCGAACTCGTCGAGGAAGCCCCGGATCTGCTCGAGTCCCTGTTCCTGGTCTCCGGAGACGTCGCCGACGATCTCGAAGTCCCCGTCGCCGGGTCGGTAGTCGACGACGCCGGCCTTGTCGGCCGACTTCAGCGCCTTCTCGGCGTGGGCGCTGCAGGGAACGATCGTCAGGTGGTCGTACTCGGGGTCGTTCGCGATCTCCTCGTAGTTTGCCTGCGCCTCGGGGGTGTCCATCTTGTTCGCCGCGATGACCATCGGCTTGGTCTCCTTGCGGATCTCGCGGGCGAGCCTGAGTTCATCGTCGGCCTCCCAAGCCGCAGGGTCGAAGCCGACGTCCGTCCGGCGGATGAGCCGCTTGATCTCGTCCTCGCTGGTCTTGAACGCGCTCATCTGCTCGGCCAGCTCCTCCTCGATGGCGTCGTCCTCGGTCGTATACCCCGTCTCGTAGCGTTCGATTCCCTTCTCGAGGACGCCCAGATACCACTGATCGAGTTCCTCCTCGAGGAAGGCGATGTCGTCGCGGGGGTCGTGGCCCTCGGTAGCTTCGCCCTCGGCGTCCGTTTTGCCGGAGAAGTCCACGACGTGGACGAGCACGTCGGTCTCGTTGAGATCCGAGAGGAACTGGTTGCCGAGCCCGTTGCCCTCGTGTGCGCCGGGGATCAGCCCGGCCACGTCGACGAGTTTCGTCGGGACGAACCGCGTCCCGTCGGCGCAGTAGCCGACGTTCGGCGTACATTCCTCGTCGAACTCCGGTGCCGCGCAGTCGACGCGGACGTAGGCCTCGCCGACGCTGGGATCGATCGTCGTGAACGGGTAGGCCCCTTCGGGCACGTCGTTCATGGTCGCTGCGTTGAAGAAAGAGGACTTGCCGACAGATGGTTTGCCGACGAGTCCGATCCGGTAACTCGTACTCATTATCCGTCCGTAGCGCGGGCCGCCTAAACGGGTTTCTGTCCGACAGCGCAGTGGTATGTGTCGCCCTGGCAAATTCGGCCGATCGCTGGGAACGGGCTCGCTCGGCTCGCCGGGACGCATTCGAGTTCGAAAAATCCGATCGGCTCGAATCCGCCGCGGCTATAGTAGTCGTTGAAACGATTTACTCACCGCTCGAGTGCGAGCCGGGAGTGCAATGACGTTCAACGACTACGATACCGAAATCAGGAGACGTGGGTCGGCGGCTCGGCGGCCGTTTCGATGTCGAGTTCGGCGGCGACGTCCGACAGGAGGTCGCCCTTGACTTCCGAGCTCCGCCAGCCGATCTCGGCGACGAGGGGCGGCTCGAACTCGGAGCGGACCGTCTCGAGGCGCTCCGCTTCCGTTTCGACGCGCTCGCGGAGGTACCGCCCGCCGCGGCCGTTCTCGTCGGGGTCCGGCGAGGGCGTGAGTTTGTTGGCGACGAGGCCCCGGACCGTGAGGTCCTTCTCCTGCAGATTCGCGATCGCGCGCTCGGTCTCGTTCAACGACAGTTCGTCGGGGTTCAGGACGAGGAAGAACGCGGCGTCGTCCTGGAGCGCCGACCCGGCGAAGTCGAAGAACTCCTTGCGATCCTGCAACCGCGCGAGGACGGGGTCGCCCTCCATGACGCGGCGCGGTTCGTTGCTCCCGACGGCGGCCTTCTCGAAGAGGTCGATGCTCGTCCGTCGCTTGTGCATCAGTCGGTCGATCCACCCTTCCAGCAGGTCGGGGAGTCCGAGGAGCCGGAGCGTGCTCCCCGTCGGCGAGGTGTCGAAGACGACGCGATCGTACTCCGCCGCGTTCCGCATCACGTCGACGAACCGATCGAACAGCGCCGATTCGTAGGCGCCGGGGGTTCCGTGGGCCATCTCGAGTTGTCGGTTGATCTCGTTGACCATCGAGGCCGACACCTGTTCGGAGAGGTCCTGTCGGATCTCGTCGAGGTGGCGGGTCACCTCGTCCTCGGGGTCGATCTCCATCGCGTCGAGGCCGTCGATCCCCTCCACCGATTGCGGCGAGTCGTCGAACGGCTGGTCGAACACGTCGGTGACGGAGTGGGCCGGGTCGGTCGAGACGACGAGCGTCCGCTGGCCGTCGCGCGCACAGCGGAGCGCGTACGCACAGGAGACGGTCGTTTTGCCGACGCCGCCCTTGCCGCCGAAGAAGACGAATGGCTCCATCAGAAGTGGTACTGCTGTCCTTTGCGTTCGAGATACGTGCTACGATCCCACAGCCGCCGCTCCCACGATTCGAACTCGTCCTCGAGGTACGGGAGCAGTTCCGCGGTGTAGTAGGAAACCGGCGACGGAATCCCGAACGCGTCCGGGAAACACGCCAGAATGAACGCGTCCTCGGCGTCCTCGGCTTCCTTCTCGATCTTCTCGTACGACGGGTGTGTGATCATTCCGTGATAGAGCCCCCGTAACCACTCGTCGAGCGTCTCGCGAAACGCTTCGATCCGGTCGGCCAGATCCATGCCAGTATCTGTGTATCGAACGCTAAAAACCCTCGTGGATCGCTTTCAAGAGGCTCCGATCCCAGTGTCCGGACATGGAGACGAACACGGACGACGACATCCCGGTCACGATCCTCTCTGGGAATTTGGGTGCCGGGAAGACGACGCTTCTCAATCACCTGCTCTCGAACGCCGGCGATCGGACGCTAGCGGTCCTCGTCAACGACATGGGCGAGGTCAACGTCGACGCCGAACTCGTCGCCGAAGGCTCGGAACTCGAGCTCGACGACGGCGTGACGGAGCTCTCGAACGGCTGTATCTGCTGTGAACTCCAGGACGATCTCGAGACGGCCGTCGTCAGGCTGGCCCGCGACCGCTCGTTCGACCACCTCGTCGTCGAATCGTCGGGCATCTCCGAGCCCGCACCCGTCGCGCGGCTGTTCACGACCGAGTCCCGCGTCGCCGCGCTCTACGACGTCGACACGCTCGTGACCGTCCTCGACACGCCCGCGTTCCTCGAGGCCTTCGCGGGGGAGGAACGACCCGAGCGTCGGGGGAGCGAGGACGACCGGCCGCTCTCGGACCTGCTCGTCGAACAGGTCGAGGTCTCGAACCTCGTCCTGCTCAACAAGGCCGATCTGTGCTCCGAGGGGGAACTCGCCGAGGCCGAGGAACTCGTCGGTGCGCTCCAGCCCGACGCGGAGACGATCCGCACGGAGTTCTCGGCGGTCGATCCGGACCGACTACTCGGCGCCGGCCTGTTCGACGCCGGCCGAGTGAACGACCTGCCGGGCTGGAAACGCGCGCTCGAGTCGGACGACGGGCACGAGCACGATCACGGACACGACGGGGACGACCACGGCGGCCATCACCACCCCGACGAGGTATACGGCGTCTCGTCGTTCGTCTATCGGTCGCGACGGCCGTTCCACCCCGAGCGGTTCGACGAGTTCCTCCGGGAGCTCCCGCGATCGATCGTCCGTGCGAAGGGGACCGCGTGGCTCGCCGACAACGAGATGCGCGTGACGATCGCCCAGGCCGGCCCGTCGATCAGAGCGACCGCGCAGGGACCCTGGATCGCCAGCCTCCCCGAGGTCGAACGCGACATGTATCGATCGAACCGACCGAACCTCGAGTGGCACGACGAGCACGGCGACCGCCGGACCGAACTCGTCTTCATCGGGACCGACTACGACGAAGGAGCGCTTCGGACGGCGCTCGAGGACGCGCTCGTCACTGACGACGAGTGGGAGACGGATTTCGACGGGCCGTTCCCGGACGAACAGGGCGAGGAAACGGTCGTTCGAGAGCCGTAACGACGGGTCGAGTTCGAGCGACAGGCGGGGAGCTCGATTTCTGGGGATGAGGGGGAGAAAACGGAGACCGATCAGCAGGCGCAGTCGCGACCGCTCGAGCGTTCGAAGCGCATCTCGTCTCCGCAATCCGGACAGACCGGATCGCCCTCGAGGTCGACGTCCCTGATCCGAACGGCGCAGTCGTCACACCAGTAGGCGCCTTCGGAGCCGTCGTCGGGGCGGCCCTTCGGCGAGGGCGACGCGAGCGCCGATTTCATCGATTCGATGAGTCCCATAGTCGACGGTTCACCTGTGGCGGAAATAACGTTGTGCTACTGTGTGTCAGAGACACACGACCGCGTACTTGCAACCAGTTCGGAATCGGTTCGCCGTGACGGAGTCGGTCATCCAACGACGAGCGGCACTGCGAGCGCGATCAGGATCACCGTGAGGATCGGAATCAGGTAGAACAGTCGCTCGGCGCGGACCGCCGACGGCACGCAACCGGCCGTCTCCGGACAAAACGTCCACACCTGTCGATAGAAGGCACCGATCGCGACGACGGCGAACAGCGCCGCGGAGAGTCCGATCGCGATCTCGAGTGACAAACCGAGCGCCTGACCGTACAGCGGACCGAACGACAGCAGGACCATGAAGGCGAGCCCGACAACCACGAAGAAGGGCACGGGATCGACGTGAGAGCCCTGACGGTTTCGCAGGTGCATACTGGTCGTTGTCCGCCGAAGGACAAAGAGCTATAGCATGTTTTGATCGCCCGAATTCAGCGCCCCGGTTCACGGAACGGACGGGGAGAACAGCGAACAGTATAAGTGGCGGTGACGACCTCTCCCTGTATGAGCGATGGTGACACCGAGCGAGATGATGACGGGTTCGAGGCCGGCGTGTCGTCTTCGCAGGGTGACCCCCGCGTCCTGATCGCGATGAACGTCGTGCTTTCCACGCTATTCGCGTGGTCGATCGTCTGGGGGCTGTCGTTCATCGGAGCCGTCGAGTTCGGGCTCATCAACGTCGCAACGGCCGCGATACTCCTGTTCGCGATGACGTATCTCGTGACGATGTCGTAGGCGGTGTCGGCCGGAATCGGACTACCGCCCGTAAATCAGTCGTCGACCGAAGTCGTCGAGTCGCTCGCTGACGCGCCCGGCCCAGGCACCCGGCGATATCCGTCGAAGCTCGTCGTCCTCCACCTCGATGGCGGACTCGCCGAACGGGTCGCGGGTTCCTTCGCCGTCACCATCGCCGTCGTCCTCGCCGGACGACGCGACGTCGACGACCGTCGACATCGAACACCGGCCGCAGCTTTCGGTCTTTTTGCCTCCCATGTGAATCCCTTGCACGAGAATACGTCTCCGGCGGCTAAAATCTACCGACCGGTCGACGGGGACGACAAATGGCCGACCGTATCGGGAACGGACCCACCGACGAATATTTGATACCCCGACGGTAACCGGTGGTATGAGAGATTGGGTCATGGTATCGAAGCGAACGGAACGGCTGCTAAGCCCCGAACGAACGCCGTCACGGCCGCAAGCACGCGATGAATGACGAGGCGACGCCGGCGGAACTCCCGGCCGAGATCCGCGAGGCGGTCCCCGACTGGGAGGACGAGTATCTCGACCGGGTCTCCGACCGGCTGATGTACAACTACGACCTCGAGAAGGACCGTCGCGTCGCCGGCGAGCGGTGGGATCTCTACGGAGAGATGCGCGTACTCAGCCAGAAGCAGTTCTTCCACCCGTCGCTGAGTTACGGCGATCACGAGGCCGAAGAGTACCTCTTCGCCCGGCGCGAGTCGCGGCCGACGGTCGCGGAACTCGAGCGACTCGTCGAGCTCGGCCACGACCTCGCCGACGAGCACGTCGTGGCCGACGAGGAACATTTCGGGACGGACTTCACGTTCGTCCTCGTCGCCGACGAGATAGCCGACGACGTCCGCGAGTTCGTCGCGGACTTCCGCGACCGCACGTTGCTGAAGTTCGGCTACCACGGCCACTACGAGATCAATCTCGTCGTCGTCGCCCCGAAATCCGACGACCACGTCGGCAGCGAGGCCGCCGACGTTCTGGAAGCGTTTACCCTCTGGGAGGACGTGAGCACCCCCGACGAAGGGATACTGTCGCGGTTCGCGAAACGGTTCTGGCAGTAGGGCTGCTCCGACCGCCTGCGGAGAGCGACTCACGAGGATGTCGGCGACGAACTCGGCTATGTTCTCCAGATCGCGGGGCCCCTTCCAGGAACCGAGGCGGAACTCGTCGACGGCATACCGGAAGCGTTCGAACCGGCCATCAGAACGCGGTCGATTTCCCTCCCGTTGCTGTTCGGTACTGCCGTCTGTCAGCCAGGTGCGCAAAGAAAACGAACGGCGATCGATCGATGTTAGTCGTCGCTCGGTTCGGCTGCGGGGGTCTCGGGTCCGCGACGGACTGACTGAATGTTATTGTATCCGAGTCTGACGAGTGCGAGTGCTAGACCGATGAGAACGAGTCCGAGAACCATCTGCACGACCGCGGAGGCCTGCGCACCGAGGGTCCCCGCGCCACCCTGAATCAGGTTCAGGTAGAGGTTCTCGTAGAACACCAGGATCGACAGCCCGAGAACGGTGATCGTGACCATGATCGCCATCGGGACGCCGGTGGAGACGAGCTGTTTGTTGTCGTCCCAGTTGGCGAGCCAGACGGTCGCGGTAAGCAGCGCCAGCGCAGCGAGCAGCTGGTTCGCACCGCCGAACAGCTGCCAGAGGACGACCCACTGGCCGGAGATGACGAGCAGGTACGCGGGGACGATCTGCACGATCGGGTTCGTGTATCGGCCGCGTGCGATCGACCGCGGATCGAGGTTCAGTCCCGTATCGGTCCGCCCTGCCGGCGTCCCGACGATCTCTTCCATCATGTAGCGACCGAGACGGACGGCCGTGTCGGTTGACGTCAGCAGGAAGCTACAGAGGACCAGCGCCATGAACACGGCACCGACGGACTCTGAGACGCCGAGGCTGGTGAGGATGATACCGCCACCCTCTGCGAAGTTCGGAAGCGCGGCACCGATCCCGCCCGCGGGATCGGCGAAGCCTGCGACTGCGAGCGTCGAAAGCGCGACTGCCGCGAGAAGGCCTTCGCCGAGCATTCCGCCGTACCCGATCAGACGGGCGTCGGTCTCGTTATCGAGCTGTTTGGCGGTCGTCCCGGATGAAACGAGCGAGTGGAAGCCGCTGATCGTCCCGCAGGCGATCGTGATGAACAGCAGCGGGAACAGCGGCGCGAATCCGGCGGCCTCGACGCCCCAGAAGCCTTCGAACGCACCGATGGAACTGTCGATAACGAGTGGCTGGGCCGACGTTCCGAGTATCGTCCCGACGATGATCGCGACGATCGCTCCGCCGACGCCGGTGTACAGCAGGAACGACGACAGGTAGTCGCGCGGTTGGAGCAACACCCAGACGGGCAGTGCGCTCGCGATCGCCGCGTAGACCATCACGACCGGAATCCAGCCCGCAGTGTTACCGCCGAGTGCGGCCGCACCGGGCACCCAGTTACCGGCACCGCCGAGCAGGACGATCGTTCCGGCCGGGTAGTCGCCGGCGAACAGCGCCAGCGGGTACTGAAGCCCCACCCAGACCGCTGCGAAGACCCCGACAACGAAGACGATCGTACCGGGGATGAACGGCCCGTTGAACTGGTACAGGTAGACGCCGAACGCCAGCGCCAGCCCGATGTAGAGCAGCGAGGCCGTCACCACCTGCGGATACGCGTTGAAGACGATCCCCACGACCAGCGCGAACACTGCGACCACGAGCATGATCGTCAGGAACGCGAACCACAAGAGCATGTTCTTGCCGCCCTTTCCGACGTACTCGCCGATCATGTAGCCGATCGACTTCCCTTCGTGACGGAGACTCCCCGACAGCGACACGAAGTCGTGAACGGCACCCATCAGCGGGTTCCCGAGTGCGATCCACAGCAAGGCGGGCACCCATCCCCAGATAGCACCGGCCGTGATCGGTCCCACGATCGGTGCCCCACCCGCGATGCTCGAGTAGTGGTGGCCCAACAGAACCGGTTTTTTCGAGGGGACGTACTCCTGTCCGTCCTCGTATTTGTGCGCCGGTGTTTCTGCCTCCTCGTCGAGTTCGACGAACTGCGTGAGGTATCGAGAGTACCCCACGTAGCCGACGGTGAAGGTCACCAGTACTGCCGCGATGATCCAGATTACCTGTGTCATGTTACGTCTACGCAGACAGAGTGGGCCCAATGACCTTAATTGTTATTTGTCTTTATTGGTGGTTTTGCGTGTATTTTTTAATCCCATCCCGTACACGGATGGTAAATTACGTCATCGAAATCGAGGGACAAACCGTTCCGAAGCGGTGTTCAACGCCTGTTTTGACGATTTTCTTTCATACGTAAAAACTGATCAATCGTCCACAGTGATCGGGCCGACGGCGGGTTCCGACGGGCGAATGAGTGCACGCTATCACCGACCGCTGGGAGAGGACGGGACGAACAAAATCCGTGTATTCCTGACTAATCGGAATCGAATCCATATAAGACGTCCACTGTTCCGGTCTGCGTCTCAAATCGTATAACACACTCACGGACGAGTATCGATCAGGGAGAGGACTGGTCGAGAACGGCTTCCAGCGCGTCCATCGTCCGGTCGACCCGATCGATCCGTGCGTTGTGACCCATGTGACCGACTCGAAGCACGTCGTCCTCGAGGTCACCGAGCCCGGTCGCGAGGACGATATCGTGTTCGTCCGCCATCGACTCCTGTAGCCGACCGGCGTCGCCGTCGACCGCGAGCGCGGTCACGGTCGGCGACGACCGCCCGTCGTCCGGATAGAGCGACAGCCCGAGATCGGTCGCTCGCTGGCGACACCGCGTCGCGGCCTCCTCGTGGCGTTCGAAGACGTTCTCCAGCCCCTCCTCGAGCAGGAGATCGACGGCCGTCTCGAGACCGTACAGGTTCGACGACAGGTGCGTGTAGGGGAACCACTCCTCGGCGGCGGCGTCGCGCCACGGCTCGAGGTCCGTGTAGAGGCCGTCCGTCTCGAAGGACTCGATCTTCGCCCAGGCGCGGTCGCTGACCGAGCAGACGGTCAGTCCCGGCGGTGCGCTGAAACACTTTTGCGAGGCACCCAGACAGACGTCGATGCGATCGGTCGGCACCGGAACGCCGCCGAGCGAGGAGACGGCATCGACGACGCTGATGACGCCGTGATCCTCGAGTACGTCCAGCACTGGTCCGATATCGTTCAGGACGCCCGTCGGCGTCTCGCAGTGAACCATCGTGGCCACGTCGAACGAGCCGTCCTCGAGGTGGGACTCGACCGCCTCGACATCGATCGGGTCCTGCCACGACGTCGTACAGACCTCCGCCTCGCCGTCGTACATCTCGACGAAGTCGGCGAAGCCCTCCCCGTAGAGCCCGTTCGCGATGCACAGGACCCGATCGCCCGGCTCGACCAGCGACGCGATCGCCGCCTCGAGCCCGAGGATCCCTTCGCCGCCGAGGATCACGATGTCGTCGTCGCCGTAAATCGCCTCGAGTTTGTCAGTCAGCGTCCGGTAGAACTCGAAGAACTCGGGCTCGACGTCGGGGTTCGACGTCGGCTCGCTCATCCGTTCGCGGACCGCCGGCGGTACCTCGGTCGGACCGGGGGTCATGCGGAGTCGATCGTCGGTCATACGGAATCCACCGGCGTGTTCGTGCATAAATCGCTCGAGGCGCGAAGGCCGCGGTATCGTGCTCCTCGGCGATGGAACGCAGCGGGTTGTAGCCACTGAAACGATTTCCACACGAATCACAACGCATTCCTGCGATTAGGTAGGCAGTGAGTTTCAGTGGCTACTATCCTCGTCGGCTGTCGGCAGCGTGAACGAGAACGTCGACCCGTCGCCGGGCTCGGAGTCGACCCAGATCTCCCCGCCGTGTCGTTCGACGATCCGCTCACAGAGCGCGAGACCGATTCCCGTCCCGGAGTGTTCCTCGCGACTGTGGAGCCGTTGGAACACCTCGAAGATTCGCTCCTGATCGGACGGGTCGATGCCGATACCGTCGTCGGCGACGGACACCGTCCATTTCGTTCCGTTCCGTTCCGCCGAGACGCGTATCCGTGGCGGTTCCCGCCCGGTGTACTCGATCGCGTTGGCGAGCAGATTCTGGAACACCTGCCGCAACTGCCGCTCGTCACCCCTCACGCGCGGGAGCGACTCCGCGGTAATCTCGGCATCGGTACGCTCGATTTTCACCTCGAGGTTCTTGCTGGCGTCCTCGAGAACGCGCTGCAGCGACACTGGCTCGAACTCGTTCCCCCGGGTCTCGACTCGCGAATACTGGAGCAGGCCGTCGATCATGTCGCGCATGCGCTCGGCCCCGTCGACGGCGAACGCGAGGAACTCCTCGCCGTCCGCGTCGAGTTCGTCGCCGTACCGGCGCTCGATCAACTGCAGGTAGCTGGAAACCATTCGCAGCGGTTCTTGCAGGTCGTGGGACGCCGCGTAGGCGAACCCCTCGAGCCGTTCGTTCGATTCCTCGAGGTCGGCGATCAATTCCTCGAGTTCCGCCTGATACTGCTGGCGTTCGATCGCCTCGGCGAGGACGTTGGCGACGCTCTGGACGAAATTGACGTCCTCGTCGGTGAACCGTGCGGTGTCAGTATCGTGCGTGCCGAGGATCCCCCACGGGTCGTCGACCGGGCCGATGATGGTACTGATACCGCTGCGGACGTCGTGGCTCGTCAGCAACGCGGGGCCGCTAAAACGGGTTTCCGTCTCGAGGTCGGCGACCACGATCGGCTGATCGCTTTCGAGCGTGTACGCGGCCTGGGAGTCCGACTCGTCGGCCGATACCGTTTCCTCACCGACGAGACCGTCGCGCCAGCCGACGCCCTGCCGGAGCAGGAGTTCAACGGCCACCTCGTCGAGGTCGAGTACCTTGCAGTACTCGTTGTCGAGGACGGTAGCCACCTGCCTGGACGCTTCGTGCATGAGCTCGTCGAGGTCGTCGGTCTCGAGGGCGAGCTGACCGAGATCCGCCACGACCTGTTGCTGGTGTGCCCGCCGCTCGAGCTCCCGCTCTCGCTCTTTGCGTTCGGAGAGATCACGACCGATGCCCGCAAGCACGGGCTCGCCGTCGGGGCTCTCGAGGGCCGTGGCAGCGAATTCGTAGGGAATCCGCTCGCCGTCCCTCGTTCGGAGGTCTGCTTCGAGCTGCACGCTCCCGGTGTCGAATCCCTCCGCGATCGCGTCCGCGATCCGGTCGTACTCGTCGGGATCGAAGAAATCCGCGGCGCTCATCGACGCGACGTCCGCGTCAGAATACCCCGTCACCTCACAGAGGCTCTCGTTCCAGCGCTGTATCGTGCCGTCTTCCTCCACGACGTAGAAGACATCGTGGATGGCGTCCAAGACCTGTGCGGTGTACGCGCGGTAGTGCTCGAGGCGCTCGTTGGATCGCTCGAGTTGCTCGTTTGCCTCCTCCAGTTGGCCGACGATGGTCTCCAGTTCCGACCGCGTGTCCTGGAGTTCTCGGTTGCGTTGCTCGAGTTCTCGCGTTCGCGTTTTGGCCGCTGCGTTGTGGATGCCGGCAGCGAGGCCCGCAACGCTGGCGAGCGATGTCAGAATGACGACCGCCGAGGGATCCTCGATGGTCTCGCCGGGCTGGAGACTGTACAATGCGAGGACGGCGAGCATGACGCCGAGCCCGCTGAGACTCCACGTTGCGATAGCGCCGTAGAAACCGTCGTGGATATCGAACGCGGGCAACCGGTACGCGAAGTAGATGAGGACGACGCCGGGACCGGCGATGAGCAGCAGATCGATGAGGACGCTCTCGAGCGGTGTTCCAGCCGTGATTCGCGCGAGGGACAGGACTGCAGCGAGCACGACGAAGATCATCCCGAGGGCGATGATACTGCGTCGTCCGCCGACGACGGAGACGGGACGGCTCCGATCGATCATTGTCGTTGTTCAGGTGACTGCCGGTATGAGGGTTGTGTTCGAAACAGTGATCGCAGTCGGATGCCGCAATCGTGGCGGACGACGGGAGCCACCGAGCGTCCCTTTCGTCGCTCATCGACGGACCCGACGTCCGTGATCGCCCTCGGAACTGTGCTCCGAGCGACGGGAAAACCGGTATCACGCAGTTCGTCGTCGGTTGCACTGGAGAGCGCATGACCGATTGCAAGACTCAGCGTCGTGTGAGCGAGCGGCGAATCGAACATCCAACGTTCGCGGCCCTGTACGATCGGTGCATGCCGGACCGGTTCCTGATCGGTCGTCACCGCGAGTACCTCGCGGACGGCCTCTCCGGGCGCGTCCTCGACGTCGGTTCGGGGAACGGCGCGATGATTCCCTACGCGGCCGACCTCGGCGCCGACGGCCTCGAGTACCACGCGATCGAACCGGATCCGCACATGCGACGCCGTGCGGCCAGCACGGCCGAACGCTCCGACCTGCGGGTTCACCTCCGTGGCGACCGCGCGGAGTCGCTGCCGTACGTCGACGATGCGTTCGATACCGTGCTCTCGGGGCTGGTCTTCTGTACCATCGACGATCCCGACGCGGCACTCGAGGAGGTCGCACGGGTAGTCAAGCCGGGCGGCGAACTGCGATTTCTCGAGCACGTTCGCGCGGACGGCTGGCGGGCCCGGGCACAGGATCGTCTGGATCCGTTGTGGGAGCGCGCCGCCGGCGGGTGCCAGTTGAACCGGGAGACGGTCGAGCGGTTCGTCGGACACGACGCGTTCGACGCGCTCGAGATCGAACGCATCGAGTTCGGCGTGTTTCCCGCGACGCCGATCGTTCGCGGGCGGCTCAGACGGCGGACCGAAGGCGCTTCGCTCGGCCAGCGCGCGGCCGCTCTCTTCGGGACCGGGTGACCTGCCGTTCTGCAGGGGGCTGGGCGACGGTAGAAACGGTTCTCTCGCGTACTGGTTCGAGAGCCGGGTTCGTGGGGGTACTGGCCGACTACCGATCGTCGGTACTCGACTGGACCGAACCAGTCGCCGTCAATTTTCAACTGCTGAGTACAGTCAGTATTTCTTATACATCCGCTGTCGGTTGTCGAGATACTGTCCATGCATCGCAAAGGGACTCGGCGCTGGCAACGGACCGATCGGCGGTCGTACCTCGCGCTCGCTGCCACGACTGTTGCAGGGACGATCGGTGCACCCGAACCAGCCGTCGCGGCATCGACCGAGGAGTACGAGACGGTCACCGTTCCCGCGGGCGAGCGCGAGATCGTCCGGGTGAACGACGGCGAGACGTTTGAACGCGTTCTGTTCGACGTCACGGCCGACGGTGCCGCGGTGACGATCGTCGCCTACGGTACGGACTGGACCATCCGAAACGTCGCGGTTCGGGGCCAGGTCGACATGGGGGACGAAACGGTGATCGGGGCGGCCGACACCGGCGGCGGCACCTCCCGCATCGAAAACGTCTGGCTCGGCGACGGGGCGGTCTACGAAGAGAAGGGCGGCACCGGAATCTGGGTCAGGCCGGACCACGACGGCCACCTCGAGATCGATCGCGTGAACGTCCAGAACATGGGCGACAACGCCTTCTACTGTTCGGCGCCGGGTGCCGGCGGCGGGGGGACGGTCGCCCTGCGGAACTGCTACGCGGCGAACTGCTGGATCTCCCACTGTCGGCTCGCCTGGGGGATCGTCGACAACTGCGTCGCGGCAGTAACCGACGACCGCCAATACCGGCAGGGACGGGGCGTCTGGGCGTGGCCGCCCGGTCCGGTCCTGGTTCGGGACTGTCAGTTCGCGATGAACGGGGAACACTACTCCTTCGTCCCCGGTGCGAACGACACTGGGAGCGACATTTACGTCGACGACACGCAGTGGGACGACGATTTCCACGGCGGCTGGACCGACCACCACGGCGGGACGGTGAGTTTCGGGAAGAACACCGGTACTGATCCGCAAGACGTCGTTCCCGATGGCTGTCCGACGTCGGTTGCGGCGGCGCTCGAGCCGTAGCTCGCCCCGTGGGTTCCGTCATCGAATCGTGTTCGGAATCCGTTCGATGACGTCTGTCGCGACGACGCCGGGTCCGTACTCGGCCGTGGCGAGTTCGCCGGTCTTGCCGAGGATCCACGCCCCGAGTTCGGCGGCTTCGCGGCGATCCATTCCCTGCCCGAGCAGGGACGCCACGATACCGGCCATCGTATCTCCGGTTCCGGCGACGGTCAGCGCCGACGTTCCGGTCTCGTTTTCGATCCGTTCGCCCGCGGCGACGATCTCGTCGACGTCCCCGGTCAGAGTGATGACTCCCCCCGTCTCCTCGGAGAACGTCTCGAGCGAGCCGTAGGCCTCGTATATCGGGTCGTCCTCGGAGCCGCTGGGCGTCAGGATGGCGTTCGAGAGGTCCGCCTCGAGGCCGGGTTCTATCGCCAGCGCGTCGATGACGACGGGAATCTCGATGCGGTCGACCGCCTCGCGGACCGCGTCCGGATCGGCGTCGACGAGGCCGGGACCGATGACGAACGCGTCGGCCCAGTCGGCCACCTCGAGTGTGGGTTCGATCGCGCCGCCGTCGAACTCCTCGTCTCCGTGGTGGTCGACGAGCAGGTCCGGCGAATGGCTCGCGACGATCTCGTAGATCGGTTCGGGGACGAACACTCGGACGTGATCGGAGCCGGTCCGAAGCGCCGCTCGGCCGACGAGCGCCGGCTGGTTCGGATACGCGACGCTCCCGCCGACGATCCCGACGCGGCCGTTCTCGTTCCCGCTCTCCTCCGAGACGTTGGAGAGCGTCTGCTGGAGCCGTGCCATACACACCGTCCCGAGCGGCGTCGGGTAGGCGTTCGGCAGGCGAGTTCCGGTCCGATTCCCACTCCCGGTGTGGACGACGCGGCCGCCCCGTCGCGTGCGACGTAAACGCATAGTACGCGGCCGTCGTACTCCCGCATAGACCATGTTCGACGACCGAACCGACGCCGGCGAACGGCTCGCGGCGGCCCTCGAGGACCGCGACCTCGATGTCGACGTCGTCCTCGGAATCCCTCGTGGGGCGCTACCCGTCGCGCGGCCGGTTGCCGACGCCCTCGATGCCCACCTCGACGTCGTCGTCGCGCGCAAGCTGGGCGCGCCGCAGAACCCCGAAGTGGCCCTGGGCGCGGTCGCCAGCGACGGCAGCGTCTGGTACAACGACGACCTGATCGACCGGCTGAACGTCTCCGACGACTACCTCGCGGACGTCCGGGCCGAGGAGGCCGACAACGCACGCGAGAAGGCGGATCGATACCGCGAGGGGGACGGACTGCCCGACCTGCAGGGAAAGCGGGTCCTCGTCGTCGACGACGGCGTCGCCACCGGTGCGACGGCGACCGCCTGTCTCCGGCAGGTACGGGACACCGGGGCCGAGTGGGTCGGCCTGGCCGTGCCCGTCGGCTCGCCGCGAGCCGTCGAGGACCTCGAGCGCGAGGCCGACGAGGTGATCGCCCTTCGGACGCCCGCCGAATTCCGCGCCGTGGGGCAGTTCTACCACCAGTTCGGACAGGTGAGCGACGAGGAAGCGCTCGAGTACCTCGCTCGAGAGTCGTGAAGCGGGATCAGTAGTCGAACCGGACGAACGAGGGAATCCACGCTAACCGGAACCCCCAACGTGCGGTGGCACGCGCTGTCGGCCAGCCGAGCGAGAGCGAGGGTGGCCGTCGATCATGCGCGAGGGATGAGCGAGGGAAGAATGACTGAGCGTTAGCGCGGAACCTTCGGTTCCGCGAACCATCCGAACGGGCGCGCAGCGCCCGTGAGGAGAACTCGGCTGGGGAGGGCGTGGCCGTTCCCCGTTGCCACGGTAGCAGGACACATCGTGTCCGGGTGCCCTCATCGGGCCGGGGTAACCGTGAGACGGGAACAGTGCTCCATCACGGTTCGACGCATCTACTCGCTTACGGCCAGAGCCCGCGCATCTCGTGTGCTTCAGCGATTCGATCGAGCGCGACCGCGTACGCGGCGTCGCGCCACGTCACGTCCCGCCGCTCGACCTCGTCTCTCAGCGCGGTCCAGGCCGTCACCATTTCGGACTCGAGTTCCTCGTTGACCCGCTCGAGGGACCACGCGCGGCGGTTGATGTCCTGGAGCCACTCGAAGTAGCTGACCGTGACGCCGCCGGCGTTCGCGAGGATGTCCGGGATCACGTGGATGCCGCGCTCCTCGAGGATGGTGTCGGCGGCGAAGGTCGTCGGCCCGTTCGCGCCTTCGACGACGATGTCGGCCCGCACGGTGTCGGCGTTGTCCGCGGTGATGACGTTGCCGACGGCGGCCGGAACGAGGACGTCGACGTCGAGCTCGAGAAGTTCCTCGTTCGAGATCCGGCGCGGTCCGTCGGGTCCCCCATCGAGGGTGGCCGCGAACTGCGTGACGGCTTCCGGCTCCTCGTCGTGGGAAGGGATCGCCCCGACGTCGATTCCGTTCGGGTCGTAGACGGCCCCGTTGACGTCGCTGACAGCGACGATCGTCGCGCCCCACGCCTCGAGCAAGCGGGCGGCGTTCGCGCCGACGCTACCGAAGCCCTGGACTGCGACGGTCGTCTCGGACAGCGGGTACTCGTAGTACTCGCAGGTCTCCCGGGTGACGATGGCGACGCTCCGGCCGGGCGCTTCTTCGCGGCCGTAGCTGCCGCCGACGACCGGCGGCTTGCCGGTGACGACGCCGGGGATGGTCTCGCCTTCCTGCATGCTGTAGGCGTCCATCAGCCAGGCCATCGTTTGCGGGTCGGTGCCCATGTCGGGCGCCGGAATGTCCGTGTTCGGGCCGATTACGTCGCGGATCTCCTGCGTGAACCGACGCGTGAGTCGTTCTTTCTCGTCGTCGCTCAGCGACTTGGGGTCGACGACGATGCCGCCTTTCGCGCCGCCGAAGGGGAGATCCATCACCGCACACTTCCAGGTCATCCACATCGACAGGCCGACGCACTCGTCGCGGGTCACGTCGGGGTGGTAGCGCAGTCCGCCCTTGTAGGGCCCGCGGACGCTGTCGTGGTGGGCCCGGTAGCCGGTGAAGACCTCGACCGACCCGTCGTCGCGCTCGAGCGGAACCGTCACTTCGTGGACCGCCGTGGGATGCTGGAGGCGCTCGAGGGCGGCGTCGTCGACGTCCAACTGCGCGGCGACGCGCTCGAGCTGTCGGCGCGCGGTCTCGAGGGCGGTTTCGGGGTCGGTCGATCCGGCCGTCGCTTCTCGGGTCGGTGGTGAAGAACGGTCCTGAGAGGACATACTTACTCGATCGGTGTCCGTCGATTACGCATCTCGGCACCGCACTCGGGACAGGTGTTCGACTCGGACGTCCGGACGACGGTTCCGCAATCGAAGCACTCGTAGGTCGATTCCGCCTCGGGGTCGAGTTCGGCGTCTTTGTAAGTCATGATAGCAACGACGAGCGTGTCCGATTCGGACGATCGTCGCATTCAGGAATACAAGGTATATTAGGATCAGTATAGCCGTCAGATAGCTAGCGTCGGCGGACAAATGGGGTTCACTATTCAACTCCGTGCGTACTGTTTGCCGGCAGTCCGATCTCGTCGAAGACGACGTCGAAGAGTTTCCGCTGGGCGGTCCGGATGTGCCGGTAGAACGCCGCCGGCGAAATGTCGAGCGCATCGGCGACGTCTTCCCCCGAATTTTCGCGGGGCGATTCGAAGTACCCGCCGTAGTACGCGAGCTGGACGACCTCGAGCTGTCGATCCGTGAGCCGGTCGCGCAGTTTCGCGTCGAGGTCGCGGAGCGTCGCTCGCTCGACGGTCCGCTTCGATCGGAGTTCGACGTCCGAGAACGCCGCCGAGACGACGTCGGCGCTCTCCCTCGCGTCGACGGATCGGGGGACGTCGACCACGACGCGAGCGGTCGAGGGGGTCGCCTCGATGCCCCGTAACACCACCCCGTGATCCGCAAGTCGGAGGGCCAGCGCCGGTCGCGAGAGGTGCAGGAGGACTGCACCGCCGGCATCGGCGTCGGCGTCGGTGTCGCCAGTGGTCGCCTCAGTCCCGGCCTCTCCGCTTCCCTGTCCGGTACTACCGATCACCTGTGCGCGCTCGACGCTCACGAGCTCCTCGGCCGCGGTCGCGACCGCCTCCGGCGTCGCCCCGTCGACGGTCGCGAACACCGACGCCCCGTCCTCGTCCTGGCGAACGCCCCCGTCGAACGAGAGCACGGCGTCGGTCCGCCGGGCGAGACGACCGAAAATGAACGAGTCGTCGCCCACCTCGAACTCGAGTCGCGTACTCGCGCCGGAGACCAGCGCGCGCTTTCGCTCGACCGCGGCGATCGCGGACGCGATCGTCTCGCCGAGTTCCGCGAGGACGGCACGGATCATATCGTCGACCGCCTCGGGCTGGTCCGCGTAGACGGTCAAGACGCCGTACGTGAACTCGTCGTAGGACAGCGGGACGCTCACGACGGACTGGAACTCGCAGGCGAGCGCCGTCGACCGCCACGGTTCGTCGCGCAGTCCGTCGGCGACGTTGGACACGACGGTGACGTCGCGATCGGCCGCCGTTTTGACTGCGGGCTCGCTCGCGTCCGCCAGCGAGAGCGACACGCTATCGAGATACTCCCGGCCGGTCGTCGCACCGCCGTGAGCGCGCGACTCGAGGCGCTCGCGAGCGGCGTCGGCGATACCGATCCAGGCGAACGAGAACCGGTCGGCGGCGGTGAGCCGGTCACAGACGGCGCGTTCGATCTCCTCACGGGTTTCCGCCCTGACCAGCGCCTGATCGAGCTCCCTGATGATCTCGTTGACTCCGTTGAGGCGAGTGAGCTGTCGGTTCCGGGCCTCGAGTTCGCGGTCCCGTTCGCGCAGCGTCCGCTCCCGCTCGACCCGGTCGAGCGCGGCTTCCGCGGTCGCCGCGAGGAGGTCGGTCAGCTCGCGGGAGACGTCGTCGAACGCGTCCGACTCCGTCGATCCGACGACGAAGACGCCGTGATCCCCCAGCGGGACGTACGCGGCGCTTCGCAGGTCGGTCCCGGGGCTCGAGAGTGACGGGGAGTCGTGAACGTCCGCGAAGAATCGGCTCTCGCCGTCGACGAAGACGCGACCGGGAATGCTGTCGTCCGTCGCCCGGTGATCGCGGACCGGACCGTGTAACCGCTCCGTCCCCGGTGCGGACGCGGCCGCCCGCAACACGTTCTCGTCGGTATCGAACAGGTACGCGGCGCTCGCCTCGAGGTCGAGGACGTCCGTCGCGTCCGAGACGACGATGTCCGCGATCTCGCGGTCGGTTTCGGCGTACAGGAGTTCCCGGGCGGTCCGGTGCAGCGCCGTCAGCGCCTCCTCGCGGCGCTTTCGCTTCGTCACGTCCCGGCAGCTGTAGAGGGTCGTCCCGCCCTGGATCGAGACCTCGCGGACGTTGACCAGCAACGTGTGTTCGCGCCCTGCCCGGTCGGTCGCCGTACACTCGATGTTGGTCAACACGCCCGCCGCCTCGAGTTCGTCGCGATCGAAGAGGCCGGCCCCGAGCAGTTCGTCGATCGTCCCCATCTCGTGGATCTCCTCGTCCGAATAGCCGAAGATGAAGTGGACGTTCGGACAGACGTAGGTGAACGCGCCGTCGTCGTCCGTGATGAGGACGGTGTCGGTCATGTTGTTGAGCGTCACCCGGTGGAGCTCCTCGGACTCGCGGAGTTCCCGCTCGAGTCGGGCGCGTTCGGTGACGTCGGTCGCCCGCGCGAGCAGCGAGACGACGGTACCGGAGTCGTCGCGGACCGGCCGGACCGTCACTTCGAAGGTGTCTGCATCGGTCGGATCGGCGGGTTCGCTCGCGGAATTGTCGTCCCTTTCGGTCTTACCGGCACCGCCAGCGCGGACTCGAGTCAGTTCCCGGTGTGTGATCTCGCCGCTCGCCGCCCGTTCGACCGCGTCACGGAGCGCAGTCCGACCGTCAGCGGTATCCCGCCACCAGGGGAGGTCCTGAAACGGCCGGCCCCGAACGTCGCTCGCGGCCGCGCCGATCGCCTCGAGCGCCGGCTCGTTGGCCCGCCGAACGGTGCCGTCCGGCTCGAGCACCCACGAATAGGTCTCCGGGTCCTCGAATATCGCGTCGAACCGGCGCGCACGCGTTCGCTTTCGACGTTGTTCACGGCCCGTCGAGAGCGCTCGTTCGATCGCCGCCCGATACTCCTCGGTCGGGTCGCCGGTACCGCCGGATGAAACGTACGCGGTGACGCCCGCGGCGATCGCCTCGCTGGCCAGCGACTCGCTCCCGTGGTCCGGGGCGAGCACGACCGGGAGATCGGGATCGCGCTCGCGAACCGTCTCGAGGAGGTCCAGTCCGGTCGAGTCTACGTCCGGAAGGGACTGTGCGGTCAGGAGACAGTCGACGGGATTCGTCTCGATGTGGTCGAGCGCGGCGGCTGCCGTCGACACCGTGGTGACGTCCAGCGGCTGGTCCTCGAGCGTGCTATCGAGCGCATCGAGTCCCCGCTCGGGGAGCGCGACGACGAGGAGTCGGGCCTCATCGCGCGGTCGTACGGTAGGCATTCGTCTCCCGTACGGGCCCCTTCGGATAGAAAGCATCGTTCCGTCCGCGCTCGCCGGGACCGATACCCGTTCACCGCTCGAGTCCGTACGAACGATCGGTCGACTTCGCGATCCGACTCGGTCGAAAACACGTCGAAGATCCGACGGCGGTGCGGCTCCCGAGCTCGCGGCGACGTTGTACGACCGGTATCCGACCGTCGAATCCCTGCTCGAGGCGAGCCGCGACTAACCTAGTCCGTCGCACCGCGGCTGGAAAAAACCGTCCGAAGCGCCCTATCGGATCTCGTCCACCGAGACGGCCTCGTGCTCGGATACGGCGATCCAGGCGTCGTCTCGAGCGATGTCGGCGATGACGAGGTGCGATCGACCGTCGATCTCGTCGATCGCCGCGACGACGTCGCTCGACCCGTCCGCCTCTCGTCCGACCGATGTCGCTTCGGGTGCCATGTTCAGGTATTCACACACGACCACCATGAATGTTCCGAAATAACCCGAGATAACAGTTGGATATAGATCTAACTTCGGCTATTTAGTTTACATTCAGAACTTATATTCGAAATTCTCGAACGGCGGCTTCGCAACGGGAAATCGTCACTCGTCGGGGACGACCGACCGGACGTGGCCGACGACACCGCTTTTCAATTTCACGTGCGCACCGTCCGGCTCGTCGCCGTGGATCGTTCCGATCTCGCCGATGATCGGCTCCGTATCCTCGGACTGCGGATCCGCGTCGTCCTGCACGATCTCCACGGTCATCCCCTGTCGCAACTCGTCGGCGGTCGGACGGTCGGTAGACATGGGGGGAGGTGAGCCGGGTATTTCGAAAAGCGTGGTGCCTGCATTCGCTTCCCCTCCCGAAGCGTCCGATCCGGGTCGAACGACTCGCGTTACTCGTCGTCGAACTCGAGCGCGACGGAATTGATGCAGTAGCGCTTGCCCGTCGGATCCGGGCCGTCCTCGAAGACGTGGCCGAGGTGGCCTCCGCAGTCGGCACACAGGACCTCGGTGCGGCGCATGCCGTGGCTCGTGTCGGTTCGGGTTTCGACCCGGTCGTCGTCGACGTCGTAGAAGCTCGGCCAGCCGCAGCCGGAGTCGAACTTCGTCTCCGAATCGAACAGTTCGGCACCACAGCCGGCACAGGCGTACGACCCGTCCTCCTTGTGATCGACGTACTCTCCACTGAACGGGGTTTCGGTGCCTGCCTCACGGAGGATTCGATACTCTTCCTCGCTCAGTCGGTCGCGCCACTCGTCGTCCGTCGTCGGACCGTGATCGGCCTCGTTGCTCATGGTCGCTCTTGGGGCGAGACGTTCAAGAGTCTGTCTGCGTCCTCGGTCCGAG
Source organism: Natrinema salinisoli (assembly GCF_020405205.1). Lineage (NCBI taxonomy): Archaea > Methanobacteriati > Methanobacteriota > Halobacteria > Halobacteriales > Natrialbaceae > Natrinema > Natrinema salinisoli. The sequence continues at coordinate 1,939,388 of NZ_CP084469.1, forward strand.
CGCGATCACTGGCCGAGCGAAGAGGATCGACCGCATCGAATCGCTCGTTCGAGCGACGTCACCGACTCGTGATGACGTCCGTGCTCTCACAGTCGGGACACTGGGTCATCCGGCCGAGTTTCGGAACCTCGATCCGCCGCCACTCGTCGTCACCGCCCGGCGCTTCGAACCCGCAGTTCCGACACCGTGACAGTTCGTGCGTGACCTGGCTTCCCATATCTCGGACTATGCTGTAGACTCACATAGGCGTTTGTTCGCCCGGACGAGACCGTCACGGGTTCCAACGGGTCCCGCGACCGATCGCCGGGAGACGACCGGTCGCCGGAACGCCACAGGACAGGGTGTGCGTGGACACTGCGATTCGTTCGAGCCGGACACGGCCACGCGAGTCGTCCGTGACCGACCCATTCGGTTCCGCTGGTTTCGATCGGAGATCGTCTCGTCGGAAGCGCCACCGCCGTCGAGCGCCGCGTGGACCGCCCGTAGTTGCCTGCGTATCGATCCCATCGGTGCTCGAGTCGTCGTCGAACTGATGATCGTCCGGCAGGCCTGATCTCCATGCGAGTTATCCACAAACGATCATAAAAGCGTTGCCCGGGCGTATTGTCGGAAGAACCGGTACGACAGACGGTCGGGATAGCCATACGCCGTGTCGAACGAGCAGACCGCCGACGAGCCCGGCGAGCGAAGTCACGACGGCGCGCGCTCCGAATCCGACACGCATCGTGATCACGCGTGCCAATCATATTAAGCCGGATCAGATCGTACCCCGGGGTGATGGGCTCTCGGAACGAACTCACTGCAGCGACGCTTGACACGCTCCCGATCACCGTCGCCGTCCTCGACGACGAGGGCGAAATCCTGCTGACCAACCGATCGTGGCGCGAGTTCGGCTCCGGGACTGACGACCACGTCGGCGCCGACTACATCGCGACTACGGCGACTGCGGACGACGAACACGCTCGCCGAGCGGTGACGGGAATTGAAGCCGTCCTCTCCGGCGATCGAGAGTCGTTCACGATGGAGTATCCGTGTCACTCGCCCGATCAAAAACGGTGGTTCATGATGCGCGCCAGTCCGTTTCACGAGGACGGGGACCGGTTGGTCTCGCTCGTCCACCTCGATATCACCGAGCGGAAACTGGCGGAACTGGCGGCCGAGGAAAACGCCAGGCAGGTCCGCGAGGAACGGGAGGCACTCGAACACGTCCTCGAGCGGGTCGACGGCCTCGTTCGGAACGTCACTGACGCCGCCGTCGGTGCGGAGACGCGGGAGGAGATCGAGCGCGAGGTCTGTACGTGTCTCGCGGAGACCGATCCGTACGTCCTCGCGTGGATCGGCCGAGCCGACGTGACGAATCAGCGGCTCTCACCGCGAGAGTGGGCCAGTCAGGAGACGGTCCCGCTGGAAGACGACGAACTCGTCATCGGGACCGACGAGACACATCCGGCCGTTCGAGCGTTCGCGGACGGCGAAGCGCAGGTGGTTCGGGACCTCGACGCGTTCGAGGACGCCGACCGATGGTGGCCGACGGGAGCGAGCGAGCACTTCCACTCCGTCGCTGCGCTCCCCCTTACGTACGGCGACCTCATGTACGGCGTGCTGATCGTCTTCGCGGACGAAACCGACGCGTTCGACGAGCGGGAATTGCTCGTCCTCGAGTCGCTGAGCGAAACGATCGCGACCGCGATGAACGCACTCGAGGTCAGGCGGATGCTCACGACCGAAACCGTCGTCTCGATCGAGGTCGCGATCGAGGACCCGTCGCTGTTCGTCACGGCGCTGTCCGAGACGCTCGACGCCGCGATCAGCTATCGGGGACTGACCTACGACGCGGACGGTACCCCACTCCTGTTCCTCCACGCCGATCGCGAGATCGATTCCGACAGCGTCGAAGACTCCTCTCTGGACGGCTCCGACGTGACGATCCTCTCCGAGACCGAGGACGGGGCCGTCCTCGAGGTCGCTGCCGAGGACGGACTGGTGACGGCACTGAGCGAACACGGTGGCGTGATTCGGGAGCTGACGGTCACTGATACCGTCGCGGACCTCTCCGTCGAACTGCCGGATGGCCGGTCCGCGCGATCGGCGTACGACCTCCTCGAAGACCGATACGGCCGCGTCGAACTCGTCAGCTACCACGAAACCGAGGAACCGGCCCAGACGCGACAGGACGTCACGTCGCGACTCGAATCCTCGTTGACGGACCGACAGCTCATGGCGGTACGCAAGGCCTACTACGCGAACTACTTCGAGTGGCCCCGCGACGTGTCAGGCGAGGAATTAGCCGAATCGATGGACATCTCCCGATCGACGTTCCACCAGCATCTACGGACCGCCCAGCGAAAACTTCTCGACGAAGTCCTCGAGTGAGACCACCGGCGGGGGTCGATTAAACATAGTGAGGGGCTGGTACTTTATACGTATCTCTCGTATTGTATATATCCGTTCACCCCCGGTGAGGTCAACGAGACAGAGAATGCAACAGGAACACATCGACGCAGGCAAGGCGATACAGAAACGGACCGGGAAGACGTTCTATCTCGCGACGCGGTTTCTTCCCGAGCGAGTGCGTCACGCCACGCACGTTCTCTACGCGTTCTTCCGAATCGCAGACGAGGTCGTCGACGACGCCGACGACGTGGATCCGGACGTCCAGCGGGCTCAACTCGAGGACATTCGGGCCCAGGCACTCGGCGATCAACCTCCTGACGACCCGGTCCTCGAGGCGTTCGTCGAACTCAAAGCGGAATACGGGATCGCGGACGCGGAGGTCGAGACGTTCATCGACGCGATGGCCACCGACATCGAAACCAGCCGGTATGAGACCTACGGCGACCTCGAATCCTACATGCGAGGGTCGGCCGCGTCGGTCGGGGTGATGATGACCGCGATCATGGAATCCGACGCCGAGGAGGCCGCGATTCCCCATGCCGTCAAGCTCGGCGAGGCGTTCCAGATGACGAACTTCCTCCGTGACGTCCGCGAGGACATCGTCGAGCGGGATCGGATCTACGTGCCACAGGAGACGCTTCGAGACCACGGCGTCGACCCCGCTCAGATCGAACGCCTCGAGCACTCCGAGTCGTTCGGGGCGGCGATGGCCGCCGAACTCCAGCGCACGGAGGACCTCTATCGGGAAGGGGTCGCCGGCATCCGGTACCTGCCGAAGGATTGCCAGCTCCCGGTCTTGCTGGCTGCGGTCCTCTACGCGGAACACCACACCATTATTCGCGCGCAGGATTACGACGTGCTCTCGAGGGAGCCGTCGCTGTCGACGGCCCGGAAACTGTGGTGTCTCGCGAAGACGCGCTGGCACTGGCACTGGAACCGGGATCCCGAAGCGGTGTTCCAGCGGGTCTCGGCGGTGCCGACGACCGAACACGAGCGCCGGAGTTCCGAACACGGGGACGGCGTTCCCACCCGGTCGTGATCCTCGGCATATCAAACCCCATAATATAGTGGCTCTTCTTTCGTAGGTCCCGCGGTCGAATACGGGAGTATGTCCACGAAAGCGAACTCGGATATCGTCAACGAGGAACGACAGATGGCCCGAACGACGGCGATCGGTCTCGGCGTGTGGCTCGCCCTGACGATCGCCGCCGTGGTCCTGTTGCTCGTGTTCGGGGACGCCATCTCGAGCCTGTTCGTCTGAGCGAGCGACGGCGGTCGCTACGTCCGACTCATTCGGAGAAATCGTCGGTAGTCAGGGCCGTCGTTTCCGCCACGATGAACTTCGCCAGCTTCCGTTTGGGGTGTTCGGCCACGAGGTGATCCTCGAGCTGCTGGCCGGGGGCCGGCGACTCGCGACAGACCGGACACTCGATCGGCTCACGGGTTGCCATACCGGTGACTGGGTACTCGCGACCAAAAGCCGTCTGCCGGCACGCTCGTCTCGTCGTCCGAAAGAGTGTCGGGGGTCGCTATCGTCCCCGAAGCCGATCGGGGAGCGCCCCGGTCACCATCTCCGGGCCGTAGCGATCCGTCCGGAGGAGACCGAGACAGAACAGACCGGCGACTCCGGCAGCCAACCAGTTACCGTAGAGTGCGTTGATCGACCCCCAGAGCAGGACGAAGCTCACCAGATCATCCAGTGCGAACTCGCAGGTCCGAACGCGCTCGAGCAAGACGTCCCGATCGAACGCGAGGTCCACGAGAACGACGGCGACGGTCCCCGAGAGGAGCCATCCCCAGTAGTTCGACGCGGGGACGCCGTAGTACCCTCCGGGCGGAACGTACGCCCAGAACCCGATGGCGACGGCCGCGGGGTCGAGTACCAGATCGACCGCGACGACGGCGGCGATCGCGCCGAGGAGACGGGGGAGGACCCGCACCGCCCGCTCGCGGAGCACCAGGAGCGTGAGCAGGTAGGCGTTCAGCACGAGCGGCACGAAAAACAGCGGTAGGGCGAGGGGCACCTCGCCGCCCAGCATCGGCCCGAGCTGGATCCCGTACTCGAACGCGCCGTAGGGCCAGTCCGTTCTGACGCCGATGAATTCGATCGCGTAGGTGTAGGCCGTTAGAACCCCCAGAAACCCGACCGCCCGTCGGTCGAGCGTCGGCAGCAGGGCGACGACCAGCGGCGAGCGCATCACCAGCGTGCCGAACAGGATCAGCAGGGGATTGTACGCCAGCGGTTCCGGGAGAACCTCCATAGCGCTGCCGACCAGCGTTATCGCCCCGATAACCGGAAAGACCACCGCGATGGTAAACCGGTTCTCGCGGACGAGGGCCTCGAGGCGACGCTGGATGACCGCTCGCGTCGTGTCAGCACCGGAGACGCGATGGCCGTCGCTCCCGTCACAGCCATGCTCCCGAGAGGACGGACCCGACTCGACGTCCGTCTCCGGACTCGAGGCGACCCCCTCCGGCGAACTTGACCGGTCGTCCGCTCCCGAACCGGGACGCGAAGGCGGGTGGTCCGACCCCCCGTTATCCATAGAGTACCCTCCAGAGTCCCCCCATCGTCAGGATCGCGCCGACGACCGTGTTGATTGCGGGGAACCACCAGTAGGCGCGATCGACGGCGACGCTCGCGGTGGCGATCGCGGCCACGAGCGCCGGGTAGACCAGCATGAGTGCGCCCAGCCGAACGTCGAGCGCGCCGAAGGCAGCGGCGCTCGCGAGCCAGCACGCGCCGCAGTAGGCGTAGGTCCGGCGTTCACCGAGAACCGTCGCGGTGGTTCGAATGCCGGTTTCGCGATCGGGTTCGATGTCGGGAATCGCCGAAAACGTGTGCATTCCCATCGCCCATAGCCAGCCGCCCGCGATCGCGAGCAGCGGTGGCTGACCCCCGGCGACGGCGGCGTACGCGGCCGCGCCCGGCGCGATGTAGAGTCCGTTCGAGAGCGAATCGAAGAACGGCGTCGTCTTGAACCTGGCCGGCGGGGCGCTGTAGGCCGCGCCGAGGACGAGAAAGGCGACGAGCCACGGCACCGCGGCCGTCCCGACCAGCGGGACGAAGAGAATCGGGAGGGCCGCACAGACCCCGACGGCCGCGGGAACGTATTGCTGTCCCCGATAGCGCGCCTCTTTCGTCTCCTTCTTCGGGTTCGCCGCGTCGATCTCCCGGTCGTAGATGTCGTTGATTCCGTAGAGGAAGACGTTCGCCGGCAGGAGGAAGTACGCGAACAGCGCGATCGTCGTCGGGGTAAACAGGTCGTCGACGGACGCGGCGGCGTAGGCGACGCCGACGACGACCGGGCCGGCCAGATACAGCCAGAATCGGGGCCGCGAGAGGGTCAGCAGGTACGACAGCTGTTCGCCGACGCTGGCCTCGCTCGGGGTCGCGGATTCCGGATTCATGGGTGGTGTCTCGAGCGCGCAGTCTCGGCCGTCCCGGAGCGGGCTGTTCCGACCGCCTCCGAGCACCGTCCAGGACGGATCGCCGTCGGAGGCAGTCGGACGATCTGATACGTTCGTCGCGAGTCGATCACGGCTGGGTCTCGATGCCGTGGTCCTCGAGCACCGCCTCGGCCGTCAGGTCGCCGCTGATGAGACACATCGGGACGCCGATGCCGGGTGTGGTATCGCCACCCACGAAGTAGAGTCCATCGACTTCGCTCGACCGGTGGGGCGGTCGGAAGAGGGCCGTCTGCCGGAGAGTGTGGGCCAGTCCCAGTGCCGTTCCCTCGCGGCTGTTGTACCGACTCGCGAAGTCGTCGACCGAGAACCGCTCCTCGAGGACGATCCGATCCCGCAGCTCCGTCCCGGTGTTCGCGGCGATATCGTCGAGGACGACGTCGCGATACTGGTCGCGAATCTCGGGGGCGTCCTCGAGCCCGGGCGCGATCGGGACGAGGACGAACAGGGCGCTGTGGCCGTCGGGCGCGACGTCGTCGTCGGTTCTGGATGGCACGCACAGGTAGTAGGCGGGATCGTCCGGCCACTGGGGATCCTCGAAGATCTGGTCGAAGTGGTCCTCCCACTCCGTCGGCAAGACGAGCGTGTGGTGGGCGAGTTCGTCGACGTCGCCCTCGATGCCCAGATAGAGCAGGAACGCGGAGGGTGCGTAGGTCCGCTCGTCCCAGTAGTCGTCGTCGTGGCCGCGCCGTTCGGGCGTGAGTAACTCCTGCTCGGTGTGGGCGTAATCGGCGTTGCTGATGACCAGATCCGCACGCACCGGCCCCGTCGGCGTTTCGACCTCGAACCCGCCCGTGCGGCCCTTGATCTCAGTCGCCGGACGATCGGTGTCGTACTCGACCCCGAGTTCCGCGCCCATGTCGACGATCCCGTTGATGACCGCGCCGATCCCGCCGTCGGGATACCAGACGCCGAGGTTGAAATCGACGTGACTCATCAGGTTGTACAGCGCCGGCGTGTTCGTCGGCGAGCCACCGAGAAACACCAGCGTGTACTGCATGATCTGCTGGAGCTTTGGGTGGTCGAAGTAGCCCTCGACGTGGCCCTGCATCGAGCCCAGCAGCGAGAGGCCCCGAGCCTGCCGGGCAACGTCGAGGTCGAGGTAGTCCCGCAGCTTGGTCCGATCCTCGTAGACGAAGTGCTCCATCCCGACCTCGTAGTTCTCCTTCGATTTCTCGAGGTACCGCTCGAGCGCGTCGCCAGCGCCCGGTTCGTACTCTTCGAAGACGTCCTTCGTCCGCTCTAGGTCCGGCGTGATGTCCACCTGATCGCCGTCTTTGAAGAAAATTCGGTAGTGGGGATCGAGATGCGAGAGCTCGTAGTAGTCGCTCGGCGTCCGATCGAAATCGGCGAAGAACCGCTCGAAGACGTCGGGCATCAGATACCACGAGGGACCCATGTCGAATGTGAAGCCGTCCTTCTCGAGGCGGCTCGCTCGGCCACCCAGCTGTTCGTTCTTCTCGATGACGCGGACGTCGGCACCCGCATCGGCGAGGTAACAGGCCGTCGAGAGCCCACCGATCCCGCTCCCGATCACGACCACCGACTCGTCCGCCAGCGATTGCATACCCGAACGTGACTCACGGATCGAAGTTAAACGTGCGTCATACATAAGTAGGGATTCGAACGGGTACGGAGACGGGGACGAACCGGCTGACGGCGTCCGCCCCGACCCGTCCGGTGGGTTCCTGTGGGTTGCGCCCGTAGAGTGAGTATGGACGGAACGACAGCCGTCGTCACTGGCGGCACTCGTGGCATCGGACGGGCCGTCGCCGAGGCGTTCGCGGCCGAGGGAGCCACCGTCGTCGTGGGCGCCCGAGACGGCGACGACGTCGAGACGACCGTCGACGCGCTCGAAGCCGCCGGTGCGACCGCAGCGGGCCTCAGGACCGACGTTCGAGACGAGTACGACGTGGAGTGGCTTACCGAGACTGCCTCGCGAACGGGTGCGGCGTCCGGTATCGACGTCGTCGTCCCTGCAGCGGGCGTCTACCACGGCGAGGCCGGACACACGCCGACGGACGGCGAGTCGTATTCGACGTTCGACGATCACTGGCGGACGAACGGGCGCGGCGTCTACGCGACGATCCGCGAGTCGCTCCCGCACCTGAACGACGGCGCGCGGGTGCTCGTGCCGACTGGGTCCGTCGCTCGAGACGGGAATTCGGGATACGGCTCCTACGCGATCTCCAAGGCGACCGCGGAGGCGGTGGCTCGCGGGTTCGCGGCCGACACCGAGTACGTCGTCGGGTGTCTGGACCCCGGCATCGTCGCGACGGATCTTTCGGGAGCGAACGGCCGCGATCCCGACGCCGTCGCGCCGATGTTCGTCTGGGGGGCGCTCGAGGCGGAGCCGGACGAGATAGACGGGGAAATCGTCGGATTGCGCGAGTGGAAACAAGCGACCCGATAACCGGGTGCTGACCTCGAGCCTGCACTCTGGGCTTCGCTGGCGGCGGAATACGAGCGAGCGCAACCGCTACGAACGAACTATCGTGCGGAGAAGTCTAGTAGTGAGCGGAACCGAAACCGAGGTTCAATCGATGTGGCCTTCGCGACGCAGTTGATCTGCGTCCTGACCAGTGTAGCGCCATTCGATGGTGGCCTTCTCGTCTTGCCAGTCCCAGGGCTCGGCGACGACGATGTCGTCTTGCTCGATCCAGGTCCGGTATTTCATCCGGCCCGGAATGCGGCCGAGTCGCTCCTCGCCGTCCTCACAGCGGAGGCGAACGTGGTTGCCACCGAGGTGTTCGGTTACGACGGCGAATACTTCATCGCTGTTGGGCATACGGAGGTTCCGTCGCCCGGAGTCTTCTGTCACAGTTTAACTACGTGCGGTAGACGTTTAAATGGTTGGGGAGTCGTGCTATCGTACGCCAGCATAGTGTCAATACGTTCACCGTAACCCGCGAACGACTCCACGAACGTGACCGTTCGTCGAAGGAATCACTGCATCAGTACGTCGAACGAACCGCTGTCACACCAGTCACTACAATTCCCGATCGGAGTCCGGATTCTCGAGTTCCCACAGGAGTTCCGGCAGGAAGGCCTCGAGGTTGTCGATAACGCTGCGCTCGCTGACGTTCAGTCCCTCGCAGTGTTCGTGGGCCGACTCCCGAATGTCGACGTGGAGGTCGCCGTCCTCGAGCCAGACGCCGAGCGGAAAGACCGAACACCGGGTCGGTTTCCAGTCCTCCTCGAGGTGGAGCGAACACAGTCCGTCCTCCCGAAGGAACGCACAGGCCGAACCGTCCTCGCCGACGTGGTCGTCGCGGTCTTTCGCCTCGCGGGTGACGAACTTCTCGCCGCGAAACTCCGTCGTCGTCTCGGCGAGGTTCGCCCGCTGGGCCAACTCGAGGAGGTCCCTGTCGTAGAGGAGCACGCCGTGGTGACAGCACCACGTGCAGTCGTCGACGCACTCGAAGGTGAGGTCGGGATCGAACTCGACGACGACCTCGCGGTCGGGATACACCTCGACGCGTCGGTGGTCAGCGCTCACGACCGTGGAGAGGTGGGTCGGACCCAAGTGCCTTTCTACCCGTCCATTCCACGGCCGCGTCGCGATCGATCTCGAGGACGGACCTACGAGCGAACTCCCTCGGACTCGAGCGGCAGTTTCTCCCGTTCGCTCGAGTCGACGACCGTGTTGCGGAGCGTGCCGACGCCCTCGTAGGTGATCTCGACGGTGTCGCCGGGTTCGACGAGGCCGGGGTTGGCGGGACTCCCGAAAGAGATCACGTCGCCGGGGCGGAAGGTGAACCGGCGGGAGAGGTACGAGACGATCTCGTCGGGGTCGAAGAGCATCAGTTCGGTATTCGCTTCCTGACGGCGCTCGCCGGCCACGTCGGTGTGCATGTCGATCCCACCGGGGTCGACGGCCGTCTCGATCCACGGCCCGAGCGGGCCCGAGGCGTCGAAGGCCTTCCGGGCCGTTCGGCCGCCCTGATCGAGCGCGTCCATATCGTTCAAAATCGTGTAGCCGCGGACGACGTCGGACACCTCGTCTTCCGGGACGTTTCGACAGGGTTCGTCGATGACGGCCGCGAGTTCGCCGGCGTAGGTCACCTCGTCGCTGAAGTCGGGGTAGGGAATCGCGTCCCCGTGACCGACGAGCGACGCCGGCGGTTTGATGAAGAAGTCGGGTTCGTCGGGCCGCTCGTACTCCATCTGATCGAGCGTCGCCGCGAAGTTCCGGCCGACGCAGTACAGCGCCGAAGGTTCACAGGGCGGCAGGAAGTCGCCGTCCGTCCCCACCTCGTAGACGCCGTCGTCCGCGTGAACGACGCCGTCCTCGTATCGTCCGGCTACCGGTCCATCGTCCGTCGCGATCCGCGCGAGTTTCATTATCGGCGGTCTCTGGGCCGGCGGATTAGTGGTACCGGTTTGACTGCGAGTCGATCCGATCAGTAACTCAGTTCGCGGTGCGGTCTCGGGGCAGATGCAGGGACGGTCTATACCCGATCACCCGACGGAACGGGAACTGCATGTGCGCTAGCTTCACCGACGACGACGAGGGGAAACGCGTCGTCAACGCGAACGGAGAGGAAATCGGCATGGTAAAAAACGTCAGCGGCGGAACCGCCCACATCGATCCCGATCCCGGCATGACCGATACGGTCAAATCCAAACTCGGCTGGGGAGACCACGACGAGGAGACTTACCCGCTCGACGACGACAACGTCGAGTCGATAACCGACGACGAAATCCGACTCCAGCGTCTCTGAGCGACGACCGAGCTTTTTATCGAGACGTGAGAGCGTCCGCTGTCAGTCGGCAGGGAGGACCCCACAGTACCGATTACCGAAGGACGCCCAGTGACTCACCAAAAAATTCCTCTCGAGGGTCTGCAAGCGGACGTTCGCCCACATCCCGGTCTCGAGATCGGTGCCTCACTCCTCGACCAGCAGGTACGTTCGGCCGCCCCGGTGCTCGAGCGAAACGGCGTCCGTCTCGACGTTCGAGCGGACGTATTCCCGGATCTCTGTCGTATGAACGTCGGAGACGTCGATCCGTCGTCGCTGGTCGGCCGACCGGGCGTCCCGGTCGTCGGTCGACTGGTGTTCGCGTCGAGTACCGCCCTCGGTGTGTTCGGTTCGGGTATCAGTCTCCTCGACGATCAGTGGCATACATCTCAATTGGAGAGATAGTACGTCAAACCGACCCGTCCGGAGTGAAAGTGAAAGTGCGAGACGGCGTCCCGGTCCCGGTCACTCGTTATCCGAGCGGTTTGAGCTCGATCCGATGGGATCCGTCGTCGGTTTCGAGCGTAACAGAATCGGCAATCGCCTCGCGAGCCCGTTCCCGCCAGTCGTCGACGGTCTCGGCGTGTCGCTCCCGGATATGGTCGGCGTCGTCGGCGGCCGCGTTCTCGAGTGCGGACTCGAGATCGGGGTAGTCGGTGACGACGTCGTCCGCGATGACGTCGGCGGGCGAAAGGTGAATCGCGCCGGTCAGTTCGGTGTCGTCGACGCGGTAGACGTGGATGCGGGCCCGCATCCGGCCGTGAAACGGCGGTGTCACCCGGAGGACGGCGTCCCCCGGGTTCTCCCGGCTGTAAACGTAGGCGTCGACGGCGTCCTCCGGCGACAGTGCGATCGAACGGATCGCTGACGGGTCGTCGTCCTCGACCATCGGCCGACGATTGGAGTCGCGACGGGTTAACTGTCAGGTCCGGAGCCGCCGACGGAGCCCGGGAGACGACTCTCCGGCCGCTCGAGACGTGAGAAACCGCTGTCATCGCTTCGCGTGCGGGGATCCCGGGCACGTGACACCAATCACTCGTTCGTCGTCCGGCTCTCGGATGTCTCGAGTGCGGGGTGAAACACGGTGGCCTGCCCGTCCGTCGAGACGCCGTATGCCGCAGCCTCGACCGATTCTGGGCAGCTCAAGTCGGCGGCTTCGTAGTGGGCACGAAGCGATGCCCGAACGGCGTCCCGAACGCAGGCGCGCGCCGCCGCGCCGACGATAGTTCCGCTTCCCGAAAACTCGGCCGGCGACCCCGTCGGATCGTGGCCGACGACGATCGCGTCCGTCGTCGTCCCGGGGAAGCCGGTTTCGGCGAGCAACGTCGCCGCCTTCGCCTCCGCGGCGACCGCAACGAGGTTTGCCAGCGCGCCCGGCGCGAGCGCCCGCGTGGTCCCGACGATGACGTTGACGGTACCCCGGCCCTGCTCGAGCGCTGACTCCTCGGACCCTTCCCCCACAGCGTCGACCTCCTCTGCGGGAGTCGGGCGCATCGGTAACGCGGCGGGGTTCGAGATCCCCGCGGTCGCATAGGCCGTGACCGGACCGCGGCGAGCACCGCGAGCGTCCGCGATGTCGACGCCCGTCAACAGAACCGGCCCGGCAGAAGCTCCGTCGGGCGTCCCGAACCCCGCCCGCTCGAGTCGCTCGTCGACGTAGCGCTCGAGATCCGTCCGGTCCCAGCCGTCGGGAACGGAGACGTTGTACGCACGGTCCGCCGTACAGCGGCCGCCGTTCCAGCCGGTCGAGAGCCATTCAGTGTTCGATCGAGAGACCTGAAGCACGCCGTCCCGCCGAAGCGAATCGTAGTCGAGGTCCGGCTCGGTCATGACTCCGTTTCGGGGTCGACGTCGTCGTGACTGCGAACGCCCAGCGCGGCGAGCAGCCGATCGTTTGCCCTTCGGCCCTTGACCGCGACCCGGACGTGCGAATCGAGGGTGCGGAACGTCGTCGCGTCGCGAACGGCGACGCCGGCGGCTCGCGCATCGTCGATCACCGTCGAGACGTCGCGGTCGCCGACGCCGATGAGGAGGAACGGCGCGTCCGAGTCGTAAACGTCGAAATCGTCCTCGAGCGCCTCCCGCATCCGCTCGCGCTCGCCGGCGACGCGAGCGCGCGTGTCGCGAACGAACTCGTCCCGTCGCAGGCAGTGTGCGCCGACGCTGGCGGCCGGCGTCCCGAGCGACCACGCGCGGCGAGCCGTCGCGAGCGCGTCGCGTCGCTCGCCAGCTGCGACGGCGAAGCCGGCGCGGAGTCCGGGCAGGCCGAACAGTTTGGTGAGCGAGCGAGCGACGACGACGTTCTCCCGCTCGAGTTCGGCCGCCGACGACCGATCGGTAAACCCGAGGAACGCCTCGTCGACGAGGAGCGTCGTACCGGCGTCCGCACACCGGGCGGCGAACGACTCGAGCGCGTCCGGATCGACCGCGTCTCCGGTCGGATTGTTCGGCGTACAGAGCACCGCGAGGGCACACGGATCGAGCACGGTCGATCCGATCTCGAACAGGTCGTCGTACCGGACGAACCTCGGTGTCGCCCCCTGTAGCTGGACTTCGCGGGCGTACTCCCCGAAGCTGGGGTAGGGAACGAGTGCCTCGTCACCCGGCTCGAGGACGCACTCCATCGCGAGCCGGATCGCCGCCAGCCCGCCGGCCGTGGGAATCACTCGCTCCGGCTCGCAGCCGACGAACTCGCCGGCCGCGGCCCGGAACGCCGGGTAGTCGTCGTCCGGATAACGGCGAGACTCCTCGAGTGCAGCGGTGTAGACGTCGCCGACGCCCTCAGGCGTTCGGGGGTTGGTGTTGGCCGAGAAATCCAGCAGGTCGCGGTCGGGCTCCCCGCCGTGGGGGACTCGGTCCCCGACTCGGATCGAGTCAGGGTCCACGAGTTCCCTCCGCGGTGGCGTCGGGTTCGGTGCTCGGTGCGGTCTCGGCAGCACCCTCCTCGTCATCGATTCCGAGCCGAGCGCAGACCGTCTCGAGTCGATCCCTGACGGCCGCCATCTCGCCGTCGGGGACGAGCGAGAGCGCGCCGCCCATGCCGACGCCCTCCTTGGCCTCGCCGGCGCAGTAGCGTCGCATCGCGACGTGGTCGCGTCCGTCGAAGCCGGGGTCGGTGACAGCGAGTTCACAATCGAACCGGTCGCAGGCTTCGCGAAGCCGGTCGCCCTGCTCGTCGGCCACGAACGACGTGGTCGCGGTCGACAGCGGCGCGTCGATTCCCGCGTGGCGCACCGCAGCGGCGACGGCGACCATCTGGGTCCCGCCCGCCAGCGTCACCTCGGTGCCGGACTCTAGCGCGCCGGCGGCGATCCCTGCCACCACCGGTTGGACGGGATCACCGACCGCTTCGATCGCCTCGAGCGGCGCACCCTCGCAGTCACTCGGCTCGAGGCCGCTCGCGGCCAGCGCCTCCTCGACGACCCCTCGCTTGCGTTCGATCGGGTTCGTCGGCAGGGACGAGGAGACGCCCGTCGGCTCCCCGAGCGCGGTCAGGACGCCGAGTGCGGTCGTCGTCCCGCCGGGGACCGTCTCGCCGATCATGAGCCGCTCGTCCGGGAGACTCGCGCCGTAATCGTACGCGCGATCGAAGGCGGCGCGGGCGTCCGGCACGGCGATGTCGTTTCGAATGTCGGATCCGGGCTCGCTGCCGAGATCGACCGTCGATGCGGCCGTCGGTTGGCTAAGCCCTGCATCGATCACCGACACGTCGAAGCCGACGACCTCCCGAACGGCCCGGGTCACGGCGGCGGGCGTCGGACAGCCGTTCGGGCTCACCGGCGTCACCGGCGACGCGACCGGCTCGCCGTACTCGAGGATCTCGACGTCGGCCGAGGGCGTGTGCGCCATCAGTTCCGGGGCCGCCCCGGCGGCGCTGATACCGTCGATCAGTGCCGTCTCGGTCGTTCCGGCGGGGAGGAGCAGTCGCATCTACCGGCCCTCCGCGGACCGGCGCTGCAGCCGGTCCGCCGCGATGGCGGCGTCTTCGAGTCGGTTCACGTTCACTGCGAGTCGCGGATCGTAGTATACGTCTGTCATAGTCGTCGATTCGTCGGTACTGCCGACCACGTTGACCCCGGTCGGCGCAAGGTGGTCGTCGGCCTCGAGTCGCGAGTCGATACTGACCCCGAGGCGTCGCTTGAGCGCAACGGGAACGCAGACGGTCCGCGAGGCGTCGCCCTCGCCGTGGGCCGCGAGTATTCCGTCGATGACGGGGGCCTCGAGCAGCGGCAGATCCGCCGCGACGGTCAGAAGCGGCGGCGACGGGTCGGGCCGCTCGAGCAGAGTCATCAGATCGGCGACGTAGCCGTCGCCGGCCGTTTCGATCGTCGCAATACCCTCGGCCGACTCGAGATGGGCGCGGGTGTCCGGCGCGTTCGGCGAGACGGCGGCGTAGATCGCCTCGATCTCGCTCTCTCGAAGGGCCGCCAGTACGCGATCGACCATCGCCGTCCCCTCGATCGGGTGGAGCGGCTTCTCGTGGCGGCTCTCGAGGCGGGTTCCCTTTCCGCCGCACATCACAACAGCGTCCACGCGATCACCCCCAGATGGACGCCGGCGACGCGGCCGACTTCGTTGGCGGCACCGAAGATATCGCCGTTGATGCCGCCGAGATTCCGGTTCGCCCAGTGCCAGGGAAGCCCCCCGCCGGCGAGGGCTCCACAGAGGGCGACTGCACCCGGGTGTGGCCAGGCGAACGTGGCTGCGGAGAGCGCGACGACCAGCGGGAAAAAGAAGGATCCCGGGGTCGATCCGTCGATGAACTGCTCGCCCATCCCGTCGGACGCGGCGGTCCCGTAGGCGGCCATCCCGGCCATTCCGAGCTTCGTTCCGACTTCGGCCCCGATTGCGACGCCGACCGCCGCAAAGAGGGGAAGTTCGGCCAGTCCGAGGCCCCCCAGCGCCAGCGCGGCGACGGTGATCGATACCGCCAGCAGCGCACCGACGCCGGTCGTCGTGTCCTTCAGTACCTCACGACGGCGCTCCGCGTCGCCGTGAACCACCAGCGCGTCGCCCAGGTCGCCGATCCCGTCGAGGTGGTGAATACCGGTCACGGCGTACACCGAAAGCAGATACCCTACTGCGACGGTCGGCGCTCCGAGTCGGTCGATCGCGAGCAGCGGTATCGCCGCCAACATGCCCGCGACGAGGCCGACGAGGGGAAACACCGCCGGCGTCGAGCGGAACGCGTCCCAATCGCCCTCGCGGTGTCGAACCGGGAGTCGCGTCAGGAATCCGAGGCCGCCGCGGACGGCACCGACCCAGCGGCCGATTACAGTCATCCGTGGCCCACCTCCGCGATTCGTCGACCGACCGACTCGAGGGCCGGCGAGCCGGAAACGATCACCGCCAAAACGATAGCGGCGGCGATCGAGACGACGGCCGCCCGTCCCACGAGGGTGACGGCCCGCTCCCCGTCCGCAACGGTCGGGAGCGCGGAATCGGGATTGAGGACGTAGACACCCGCCTTCTCGAGGCGGACCGGGAGCGCGCAGGCGAGCGTCGCCATCGGCCAGCCGGAGTTGGGGGACGGCGGTGCCCGCGCCCACTGTCGGGCGCGAGCGAGTGCGAACGGATCGGCCGCAGCGACGGCGATCGATGCGGCTGCGAGTCTGGCCGGCAGGTGCATGACGAAGTCGTCCAAGTGCGCGCTCGCGGTACCGACCGGCTTCGAGGGGTACCCCAGCATCGAATCCAGCGTGTTGACGCCTTTTATCCACGCGGCGACCGCCGCGGCGGCCGGCAGCGAGATCGGCGCGAGAACCGCGAACGGAACCAGGGTCGCGACGAATCCGTCCGCGAGGTTCTCGCCCGCACTCTCGACCGCTGCACTGCGAAGCTCGTCGGCCGAGAGCGTCGCCGTGTCTCGGCCGACGAGCCCACGGACCCGTTCGCGAGCCCGGTCGAGATCGCCGTCGGTCGCCGCGACGACGTCCTCGGTGAGCTCGAGCAGCGAGCGCAGGCTGGTCGTCAAGAAGAGAACGAGTGCGGCGGCCACGCCGCCGCCCATCGGATGCAGCGTGGCCGCCGCGAGAACGGCACCAGCCGCGACGACAGCCGGAACGAGCGGGGTCAGGGCGGCGATTCCGACGCCGACCAGCCGCTGGCGGCGTTCGTCGGCGCTCCACTGCCGATCGACCGCTCCGACGAGCCGGCCGAACCAGGCGACCGGATGGGCCGCGGTCGGCGGTTCGCCGATCAGTAGATCGAGGCTGAACGCCAGGCCGATGACCGCGAGCGTCGTCAACACTCCGTCCTCGCCTCCATGCTGTCGACACAACGGCGGCGCTCAGTCATGACTGCTGTGTTCGTCGGCCGTCAGCGCTGCCAGCCGTTCCGGAACCCCCTCGAGCGATCGATCCTCGAGCAACATCGCCGTCCCGCCGACGGCTTCGATACCGCCGTCGGTTCGCGGATCGTCACCGACGTGGACGAGGTCGGACGCGGCGACGCCGAGTTCGTCGGCGGTCAGTTCGAAGATCTCGGTCGCGGGCTTGCGCCAGCCACAGCCGACGCTCGTGACGATCGCGTCGAAGTCGTCGCGCTCGAAGTCGCTCCTGACGAGCGTCCGGCCGACCAGCTCGGGCACGCTGCAGTTCGAACAGATCGCGACCGGGCCTCGCTCTCGAGCGGCGTCGACGGCCTCGAGCGCTCCCGGTCTGGTCTCGACGGCCGGATCGAACGCCGCGACGACGGCCCGCCTGGGGGCGTTCCGGTCGTAGTCGACGTCGCGGCTCGCCAGCGCGCGCGAGACGTGGGCCGGCAGCGGGACCTCCGCGCCGTCGGGTGCATCGACGTGCACCTCGGTATAGGCCTCTGCCCAGTCGTCGGGGACGACGACGTCCCGTTTCGCTAACTCGGTTGCGACGGCCGCAGCCGGGTCGTCGGGCCGATCGGCGGTCACAAGCGTTCCAAAGAGGTCGAACGATACTCCCACAGGAGTGTGACTAGGACAAGCTCACTTTAACTTCGCGGTCCGGTGGCGGGCGGTTGTTTGGACGGTTTTGTGCATACGCCTTTTATTACGTAGTTGTCATCTGAAACTACGATGAACCGACGACACTCACCGTTCCCCATCGAACTCGGAACCGCCGTCGAACGGACAATCCGCACCTGTATCGGCGTCGTAGACGCGATCAGCGCCGATTCGCATGCCGATGAAGCGAGCGGCGGCTCTCGAAGCGACTCGGGACCGACGGGAGCGGCTCACCGATCGAGAAGCGAAAGCGCCGGGACGGAGCTGATTTCCGGATCGGACGACGACCGGCCGATTACGATCGGAATCGTCGACCCCGACGACGGCCCCACGAACAGGCGTGCCATTCTCGAAAACGGCATCACGCCCGAGGAGTACGTCCGCGCGGTCCTGCTCGAACACGGCGGCCGGATCAAACAGCAACGGTTCGCCGACCGCTACGGCTGGTCGGACGCCACTCTCAGTCGGCTCCTGTCGGAACTCGAGGACGGCGACGCGATCAAACGCTACCGTGTCGGCCGCGAGAAGGTCGTCTGTCTCCCGGCTGCCCTCCCCGAATCGGTGCGGTGAGGGGACGGGATCCCGTCGGTCACGGAGACGCGGTGCCGGAGAAACCGAACGAATCGAACCGCCTTCTCAGTCGAGCCGGGCGAACGCCAGGTTGCCCGAGATGTTCTTGATATAGATGTCCACGACGTCGCCCTCCTCCGCGCCGGGGACGAAGATGGTGTAGCTGCCCTTCTCCGCGACACCGTCGCCCTTGCGACCGGTCCCGGTGATCTCGACCGTGTAGGTGTTGCCCTCCTCGACGGCGTCTTGCTGTTGTTGCTGCTGGCTGCTGGTCGAGCGCTTGGTGACGGGCCGGAAGGCACCGCAGGCGTCACAGCGCAGCATCGGCGTCCGGTCCTCGCGGACGAGTCGCGTGTCGGGCAGGCCACACTCCGAACAGAGGACGTACTCGTCGACGTAGGCGTCGATCGCCGCGTCGAGATCCGTCTGGGAGAAGGTCCCGTTGTACCGGCCGCGGCCGTCCTCGAGTTTGCCGCTGGTCCCCAGCTCGCGCTGGATGAACCGGTGGAGATGTTCGGTGTCCCGGGAGAGGACGTCGGCGATCTCGTCGAGGTTCGTCACTCGCGTGAACGCGCCGTCCTTCTGGGGTTGCGGATCGGGGATCTGCAGTCGCTGTTCGTCGCCCCCGATGTCGGGGACGTCCTCCATCGCTCGGTCGAGACTCGATTCGTAATCCATACGCGAAAACAGGGGGCGGGAACGTAAATCCGTTCTGCTATCACGTTCTCCCCGAGGGCGTTGCGATCGGCCGATCCGCCGGCAGTCGACGATCTCCCGGCTCAGTCCGTCCCGCTCCCGCTCTCGCCGAGCGACCCCTGCCTCTCGTCGTCCAGTTCGTCGAGATCGCGCTCGGCGTTGGCCTCGTTAGGGCTGCCGGCCTCCCCCGTAATCTCACCGTACGCGGCCTCCCGGACCTCCTCGGGCGAATCGTACTCTTCGTCGACCAGCCGGTCGAAGACGCTCCCCAGCGATTCCGTCTCGTTGGGCATATCGATCGGTTCATTGGCGTACTCCGTCGCCAACTCCTCGCTGGTGACCGGATACTCCAGCTCGCCGAGGTCGCGTTCGACGTCCTCGAGGATCGATTCGGTGTGGTCCGCGACCGCGGATTTCCGTTGCTCGGCACGATCCTGGACGCGATCGTGGCTCCGTTCGTCGTCGCTCATGAGCGGACGTACCACCAGCTATCGGAAAAGGGGCCGGCCGGCGTCCGCGCGGGTCGTGCGAGCGGGTCTTCGACGCCGTACTCGAGTGCATCGCCCGGACTGGTCACTGGATTGGGAGTCGGCGTCGGTGTGCGGCTTCGATGCCCCCGAAACGACCGCTGGGGCGGGACCGGTAGAGGAAACCTGAGCGTCGGTTTCGGTCGGCCTTCGAGCGGATGGGGCTACCCAAACGACGGCCTACCGCGAACAGCATCCCGCTACTCCTCGAGTACGCTGCTCATATATAGAACGGTAACTCCGATACCTTGGTTCGATGATCAGTCCCACCACACGACTGTCGTCGTCACGAAAGAGTCGTCCGATCGAGTCGGTTGCCGTCGATACCGGTTTCGGTGAGTGATCATGGCCGGGAGACGAAATTCCGCCTCGAGTACGCGCCGGACACTTCTCGCGCTCGGGGTCGGGCTGGCCGTGATCGCGAGTCTCGTCGCGACGGGTGCTGCGGGTGCGTCCGCGGCTCCCGTCGATCCCGAGTCGAACGGAACCGTTTCGGAGGAAGCGTACCTCGAGCCGGCCCCGGAACCGGGCGATCCCTACTTCGAGGCGGCGGCCGACGACGGAAGCTGGGTCAGTTACGAGAATCCGCGTGACGAGTACCGGACACCCTATCTCGGAGACGGTTCCGGGAAAATCTGCGTGACGCTGGTCAACGAAAACGGAGAGCCCGTCATCGGTGAATCCGTGCCGAACACGTCCGTGACGATCCCGACGAACGACGCCACGAGCTGGCACCCGGACGCGGACCCGATGACCGTCGAGTTCCCGATGAACGAACACTACCAGTTCCCGCTCGACGGCGATCAGTTCGGGACCGACCCGGACGTCGCACAGGGCGACGGCTACATGGACTCCCACTGCATCGAGTTCCACGGCTTCTCCGAAGACGCGACCGTCGAGTACGGCCAAGCGCAGCTCAGCGGCGAGCACGCCGACCGGATCGACGTCGCCGGCTACATCCAACAGATCCCCGAGGGAGAGGGCTGGGACACGGACATCGATCCGGTCGCGGCTGCGGAACCGTACGAAGAAGCCGGTGGCGGCTGGACCTACGACGCGGCCGAGAACGCGACCCACGCCCAGGTGACGGTCGTCCTCCAGCTCGATGCGCCGGCCGACGAGCGGGTGGCTTCCGACGGTACGAACGCCTCGGATTCCGAGCAGAACGGGAGTAGTTCGGCGACCGCGACTGACCGGCAAACTGACGAGAGCGATCCCGACGAAACCGACGAAACCGACGAAATGCCCGGCTTCGGCGTCGTCGTCGCCCTCCTCGCGCTGTCGGTCGCCACACTCGCTCGCTACCGGGACTGAGTGATCCCCAGGACGATTTCCCAGTCCGCGCTCTACGCGTCTAGTCCGGCCGAGCGAGTTTCCGAAAGCGTCGTCACTCCGGTCGATGTACGGGTCGGATCGAAAGACAGGGAACG
This sequence comes from Natrinema salinisoli, assembly GCF_020405205.1. Taxonomy (NCBI): domain Archaea; kingdom Methanobacteriati; phylum Methanobacteriota; class Halobacteria; order Halobacteriales; family Natrialbaceae; genus Natrinema; species Natrinema salinisoli. The sequence continues at coordinate 1,960,191 of NZ_CP084469.1, forward strand.
GCTACGGATGTAGCCGGGAACCATGGAGTTCCTCGCACGTCGTGACGGGGCGGACGGATCGAGTGGGGTCACCCACCAGCAGACTGTCGTACCCCCGTCTACCGGGTTATCCGACCGGATCATGATAATACTACCGGCTGACTACTGAATTCCGTGGCGAAAACGGGCGGGAGAATCCCGTGAGCAGGTGATATGCGTTAACGTTACACATCCTAGCTGCGATTTCGATCGCTCCGCCTCGTCGCGACAGTCAGCCGATACCGACCGGACCCGGCCGCCGTCGGAACCAATTAGGTTTTGACGGTCGCCACGAGATACGCGACAAATGACGAACACAAGCGAGCCGGACGAGGGTACGCCCCGCGTCCCCGTCGTCTGTCCGGACTGCGAGACGACCTCCCGCGTTCCGCTCTCGGACGTCGCCGACGCCATCGAGCGACACAACGACCAGCTCCACGACGGCGACGACGTCGCCGAGGTCGATCCGGATATCGCCGATCGGATCGCGGATCTCGTCGCCACCGAACTCGGGCTCCTCGAGGACACCGACTGACCGACCGAGTCCCCTCGAAACCCCAGTTCGGGCTCGCGGCAATCGACGAGCGAGCGGACGGTCGGGTCCACCAATCCGGTCCGGTGTCGACAGCGCCCTCCGTCGGGTTCCGCTCCACCCGGTTCGCTCGCTCCTCGAGGTCGGCGACCCTCTCTTGAAACTGGCAGAGCGATGATCGAGTAGTCCCGAGCGACCGGCATCGAGTCCGATCCTGGCTGTTCAAGATTACGGCCGTATATCGCTCGAGAAGATGTATTTCGGTTTTTCCGACCGTTATATCAGTGAGAAAGTTTATGCTGCCATGCCCGGCTCTGTCCAGTATATGGCACCCGAGAAAGCGACAGTTGACGACGATACCAGTCGATATGTGGCCGATAGTGAGATCGAGGACGCGTCTCCGATCGGCACCGAAACGACCGCGACGGCGACGATCGCAGCGATCGGGACGGGATCCGCTACCGATCGCACGGACGCCGATCTCCCGAACACGCTGACGATCATCGGTCAGGGGACCCCCTCGAGTTTCGAACTGACGGTCGACGGCGAGATCGAGCTGGCCGACGAGACGTGGGCGGCCGACGTGACCGTCCTCTCGGGAACGACGGTCGAAGGGACGGTCGAGAACGGGACGGTAACGTTCCGGTTCCGCGGGGATCTGACCGACGTGACGTTCGTCGACCGTTCGATCACGGGCCTGGATCCCGCGAGCACCCCGAACGTCCACGTCGATTACGACGCGCCCGAACAGCCCGAGCCGTAACCCGACGCCGTTCTCCAGTCACACCGCGACCCGTCGACCTCGGTCAGCGGATCCCGATCGAGAAGTAAACATACTCTTTGGCGGGGCCCGAACTGCCACGCATGGACGACCCTACTTCCGATCCCGACAGCGATACCGGTGGCGAGGGTGACGCCGAGACGCCGGTCCACCCCGCCGTCGAGGTCGATACAGAAGTCGGAGCCGGCGACGATGGAGTGACCGGAACCGTCATCGACACCGTGGCCGGGACGCCGGTCTACACCGCCGCCGATGACGAGGCGGAAACCGATGCCGACTGGATGGAGCCCGTCGACAGGCGACTCCTCGAGTTCATGCACTCGGAGGACGTCTTCGAACCGACGGGGATCGAAGAGGAAGGGATCTGTCCGGCGAAGTACGCAGCCTACCGGTGTCGCGAGCTGACCAAGTACGGCCTTCTGGATCGACTCATGCCCGGCGTCTACGAGGTCACCGATGCGGGAGAGCGATACCTCGCGGACGACCTCGACCCGAGCGAACTCGAGCCCGACGAGTAGGATCGTCACGAGATCGACGCTGGCGGTCGGCGTTCGTCTCGTTCGTCGTCGTCCGTCTCGAGGGCCGTCGTTCGGTCCGTGATACTGCCAGTGCCGAGCAGCGCATCGATCGCGTCCGTCGCTGCGGGTGCGTACAGCGGCCGGTTGTCGTTACCACAGCGATCGCTCATGAGGCAGGCCGGACACCCTTCGTCGCGCCCGCAGGCGCAGTCCGCCATGAGATCGCGAGCCCTGCGGGCGACCGCCTCGTACTCCTCGTAAATCCGCCGCGAAAAGCCCAGTCCGCCCTCGACGCCGTCGTAGATGAACCAGCCGCTCTTCTCGGGGGTGTCGGGCAGTCGATTGGTCGCGAGGCCTCCGAGGTCCGCCGCGTCGACCGTCAGTTCGAGCGGTGCGACGGCGATCATCGCGTGCTCGACGGCGTGAATCCCGCCGAGGTAGCCGTGGAGCCGCGGCGGCAGGTCCTCGCAGTCGTCGTTGTGATAGTCGCTGTGTGCGGTCGTCACGGCGCGTTCGACGTCGTTCGGTACTTCGGCCCAGCACAGCTGGGTGCGCATCTCCAGCGGCGGAACGCCGGTCTCGAGGCCGACGGCGCGAACGTCGCCCGAGCCGATCTCCCGTTTCATGAACGTACCGTGGTGGACCGTGACGGTTCCGTACCCCCAGTTGAGGCGGAACGGGCCGACATCGCGGGACTCCTCGACCTCGGTATCGTAAATCGTCGTCTGGCGCTGGGATTGCGTGTAGTAGTCGACGTCGCACCGCTCGAGCGACACGTACGGCTGCGGGCGATCCTCGCGGAGTTCGACCACCTCGTACTGGTCGCCTCGATACAGCACCGTCGCTCCCTCGTGGTAGTCTCTGTACGCGCGCGCCGTCCCGATCGGCTCGTGATCGAACGACTCGTCGCTGGCCAGCCGGACCTCGAACGAATTCCCGCCGGAGGCGTAGAGGTCGATCCCGTCCTGGGGTCGATCTCGATGGGCGTAGGTCACCCCGCCCTCGAGCGACCCCTCGAAGTCGCCCGTCCGCCGGCCGTACTCGACGGCCCGCTCGAGGCGGTCCATTCCACCGAATCGGTCCGCGTCGTCGCGGCGCAGCGGCAGTTCCTGTGCCGCACAGCGCAGGTGCTGCAGATAGACCGGATTGTTCTCGAGGTCGACGACCGCGCTCTCGGGCTCCTCTTCGAGGACGTACTCGGGATGGCGGAGGATGTACTGATCGAGCGTCGAGTAGCTCGGAACGAACACGGAGAGGGCCGCGCGCTCGTCGCGCCCCGAGCGGCCGATCCGTTGCCAGAACGACTGTCTCGAGCCCGGATAGCCCAACAGGACGGTGCCGTCGATCCCGCCGACGTCGATCCCGACCTCGAGCGCGCTCGTCGTCGCGACGCCGTCGAGCGCGCCGCTCTTGAGTCGGTTCTCCGTTCCGCGTCGGGATTTCTTCCCGTGGCCCGCGTTGTAGGCGGCGAGTTCGGTCGCGTCGCGGTAGGGAAGGCTCGAGCTTTCGAGGTGCTCTCGCGCCCGCCCGACTACCAGTTCGGTCTGCTTTCGCGAGTCGCAGAACAGCAGCGACGGGACGCCGTGATAACAGCAGTGGGCCCAGACCTCGGGTGCCTCGACGGTCGCGGGGCGTTTGCTCGGCGACCAGCCGGTGTCGGAGTCGTCCGAATCGGCTCCATTCGACCCGTCGCCGTATCCGCTATCGTCCGCCGGCGGGTCCCAGAACAGGAGGTGCCGACGGCCGCTGGGCGAGCCGTCCTCGTCGATCACCGTTGCCGGCTCGCCGGTCAGCGCCTGCGCGTGTTCGGCCGGGTTGCCGATCGTCGCGGTCGTCAGCACGTACTGGGGGTCGCCGCCGTACCAGTCGATCAGCCGTCGAATCCGCCGGAGGATCCAGGCGGCGTGCATCCCGCTGATCCCGGTCCACGCGTGGGCCTCGTCGATCACCACCAGTTCGCAGTTCGAATGGAACGCGGCCCAGCGGTGGTGTCCGTTGAGGTACTGATTCAACCCTGCAAAATTCGTGATGACGACGTTCGCCTCCTCGCGGATGCGCGACTTCTCCTGTCGCTTCGTGTCGCCGTCGTAGACGCCGACAGTTACGTCCAGCCCCAGCGCCTCGTAGAGATCGTTGAGTTCGCGCTCCTGATCGCGGCTGAGCGCCTTCGTCGGATAGACGAGGAGCGCGCGCACGTCGGGGTTTTCCTGGAACCGTCGCGCGATGTCCAGCCCGTAGACGTAGGTCTTGCCCGACGACGTCGAGGTCGCGACGCAGACGTTCTCCCCGCCATCGAGGGCCTCGAGGGCCTCGGCCTGGTGACTCCACGGATCGACGTCGAGTTTCGCCGCGAGGTCCGCCGGCAGCACCTCCCGAGCGGAGACGTGGCTGGCCGACTCCGCGGGCAGGGTGAACCGCTCGTGGGCCTGTCCGTGGTAGCGCTTCGACGGATACGTTTCGACCAGTTCGTCCCCGGTCAGCGCGAGGTCGTTCGATCCGGCGTCGTCCCACCCGTCGGTCACGGTATCGGTGTCGTCAGTTGGCATGATCAAAAGTCTGCGAGACCGGTCTGCGTCGTCGAATCGGTCGTCGATCCATCCCCGTTCTCCGCTGCCGTCTCCGCTCTTTCGGGCGGGGCCGCCCTGATCGCGTCGTAGACTGCGGCCAGTTCGCGAACGTCGGCTTCGCAGTAGCGTCGAGCGGCCTCCCAGTCGATTTCCGAGGAGGGTTCGGTACTATCGTCCGTGTCGGATCGACGCGAACTCGAGCTCTCGAGCAACCGCCGAATTCGCTCCGCCAGCGTCTTCCCGTCGAGCGCTGCCGCGGCTCCCGTTCGGTCACAGCCCAGCGCCTCGGCTACGTCCTCGAGTCGGTTGGTTCGGCCCGGCAGGACGGCGTTCTCCCGTCGGACGGCCCAGTCGTAGGGGTCGTACGTCGAGACGTGCTCGCGCCAGAAGTCGTGGTACTCGGGGACGTGACTGGCGACGAACCGCTCGAGGTGTTCGTAATCGAACGAGTGGCCGTTCCACGCGACCAGCGACGGCGCATCGTACTCGGCGGCCAGCCACGAGACGAACTCGCGGGTCGCAGCGCCCGGCTCGTCGCGGCTCGGATCGGTGTCGACGAAGTCGACGTACTCGTCGCGAGCGGGATCGTAGACGCCGACCAGCCAGATGATCGTCGGCTGGAGCCCGTCGGTTTCGATGTCGACGAACAGCGGCGTCGCCGTCTCGGACGCCGGCGGAACGGGCTCGTCCGTCCGGCGGATCACCTCGGAGCCGGCGAGCGCACCCGCGCTTTGGATCAGTTCTCGAGCCGTCGCCGTACCGATTCCGGGGAGCGAACGCAGGTCCGCCTCGGCGGCCTCGGCGACGGCCGCGCGCGTGTTATATCCGTTCTCCCGGAGCCGCGCTGCCGTCGTCGGTCCGACGCCGGCGAGCGCCCGCAGTCCGAACCGGTCCGCTGGCACGGACGAGACCGCGACCGAGCCGTGCCGGTCGCAGGTGAGGCAAGCGAGTTCCGCCGCTCCGGAGCGCCGCAACGGGGCAACGCCGCGTACCGGCAGCCGAACCGGCCGGCCGTCGACGGTCACGTCCCAGACGTGATCGTAGCTCGCCTCGAGCGCACCGGTGAGGACGGTCGGTGAGCCGCTCGCTCGAGCGTAGTAGCTGGCGATGGACTCGCTACCGGCGAGGGTCGCCTCCAGCGCGACGGCGTCGGTCGTCGGCTCGATATCGTCGCAGACGACGAAGTCGGCGGGCGGCGCGTCGTCCCGAGCGTCCGCGAGCAGCGCCGCCGAACCCGCGAAGACGAACGAGACGCCCGCCACCGTCTCCGTCCGAACGTCGGCAGGGCCGCTGGCGGCGACGACCGGCCCGTCGAACGACCGACGGAGTCGGCTCAGGACGCGGACGTCCGACGATTCGCGAACGACGTAGACGAGGTCCGGGTCGAAGTACTCCAGTAGGTCTCGTAGCGCCGTCTCTCCCAGATCGGACACGGCGTCACACCGGAGTGCCAACAGCTCGGCACCGTCCTCGTCGGCCATTGGTGGGGTGTACGAGCGAGCAGTGATAAGGGTTCGTGGCCGCTCGAGCGACGCGTCGCCTCACCGTGACCGATCGCGGTCGGTTCGGCGTCGGCGGTGGCTCGACGTCGACGAAGATACCTGCGTTAGCTCGTCGGTTCGGCATCGACCGCCGTCGGAACGCGCTCCTCGAGGAAGTCGGTCACGGCGTCGCCGCCCTGGAACCCTTCCGCGAGCCGCGCGGTCTCGGTCCCGTCCTCGAACAGGATCAGGGTCGGAACCGACCGAATGTCGAACCGATCGACGAGTTCGATATCGTCGCCGGGATTGACCATGCCGATCGCGACGGCCGTCGCTCGAGCGACGTTCCCCAGTACCGGTTCCATCGCCTGGCACAGCGCACACCCGCTGGTGTAGAACTCCACGAGCGCCACGTCGTGGCTCGTCACGAAGTCGTCGAGATCGTCGCCCGTCTCGAGTCGGGTCGGCTTGCTGGTCGTGGCCATACTCACGAGTTGGTGTTCGCGGCGGAAACCTGTGACGCCGCAATGGTCGGGTTCGGTGTTCGGTCGCATACTCGACCGACCGGATCACGGTACGATCTCCCAATACTCGGACCGGCTGACGTTGTCGGAGAGACGATTCACCAGCGTGAGGTATTGTGCGAACGGTTTTCGGAGTGCGATTTTATAGCTGGGGCCTGTACCACGGCTCGATGACCCTGCCCAGATTCGACCGCGACGACGGTTCGCCGACGCAGCGGAAAGCGACGCTGTTCTGCTGGGAGTGCGACCACTCGAGTGCGATCGACGGTGACTGGGCGGTGCAGCGGGCGGAGCGATACGTCGCGTATAACTGCCCAATCTGCGAGACCACGCTCGCGAAACGGCCGAGGAACGAGCCGTCGCCCGCTCGAGTGACGGGCAAGCCGCTGGCGGCGTGGCCGCGAGCGCTGCGTCGATCGGCGACGATCTGGCGAGCCAGCGTGGCGCTCGGCCTCTCGAGTCTCGCTCTCCTGACCGGCACTCGACCGACGACCGAGAGATAGCTCACTGGAACTGGAGATCGGCGATCCGCGGAGCCGGATTCGGTGTGTGGAACGTACGGTAACGAGTGTCAACCCTACCGGCGATCCGAGCTACCACTACACGATTATGCAGTTCGACTAGCACTTTTTCGGTCGATGTAATCCACAGTTCGAATATGCCATATTATAAACCACGTTCGTTTGTTTTCTGAGCGATTTGCGTATATTCGCCCACAACAGTAGAGCTTTAATAGTAGAATCCATTGTCGTAGTCGAGTAGAAGATGACGAACGGAAATCTGACCGCTGCGGAAGAGGAGGTACTGGACGAAATCGAGGCCGAGGACATCGACTTCCTCCGGCTGCAGTTCACCGACATCCTGGGAACCGTCAAGAACGTCTCCGTGCCGGCACGACAGGCCGAGAAGGCGTTCACCGAGGGAATCTACTTCGACGGCTCCTCGATCGAAGGCTTCGTGCGCATTCAGGAATCGGACATGCGGCTCAAGCCCGATCCCGACACGTTCGCGGTTCTCCCGTGGCAAAAGCGCGAGGACGGCGCGTCGGCCCGCATGATCTGTGACGTCATCGATACCTCGACGGGCGAACCCTTCGAGGGCGATCCACGCCGCGTCCTCAAGAACGCCCTCGAGCGCGCCGACGACCTGGGATACACGGTCAACGCCGCACCCGAACCGGAGTTCTTCCTCTTCGAGGAGGACGAGGACGGCCGCGCGACGACCGAGACGGGCGACCACGGCGGCTACTTCGACCTCGCGCCGAAAGACCTCGCCAGCGACGTCCGCCGCGACATCATCTACGGCCTTGAGGACATGGGCTTCGAGATCGAAGCGAGCCACCACGAGGTCGCGCAGGGCCAACACGAGATCAACTTCGAGTACGACGACGCGCTCGCGACGGCCGACAACGTCGGCACGTTCCGTACCGTCGTGCGCGCGATCGCCGCCCAGCACGATCAGCACGCGACGTTCATGCCCAAACCGATCCCGCGCATCAACGGCTCCGGGATGCACACCCACCTCTCGCTGTTCGAAGACGGCGAGAACGCGTTCCACGACGCGGACGACGAGTTCGATCTCTCGGAAACCGCCCACTCCTTCATCGCCGGCATCCTCGAGCACGCGCCGGCGATCACGGCGATCGCGAACCCGACGGTCAACAGCTACAAGCGGCTGGTGCCCGGCTACGAGGCGCCGGTGTACGTCGCCTGGTCCGACCGCAACCGCTCGGCCCTGATCCGCAAGCCGGCCGCCCGCGTCCCCGCTGCCTCGCGCGTCGAACTGCGCTCGCCGGACCCGTCCTGTAATCCCTACCTCGCCCTCGCCGTCATGATCCACGCGGGTCTCGACGGCATCGAGAAGGACCTCGAGTGCCCCGACCCGGTCCGGGAGAACATCTACGAGTTCGACGAACAGAAGCGCGAGGAGTACGGCATCGATACGCTCCCGACGAACCTCGGCGAAGCCGTCGACGCCCTCGAGGAGGACGAGGTCATCTACAACGCGCTCGGCGACCACGTCGGCCCGAAGTTCGTCGAAGCCAAGCGCCAGGAGTTCCAGGACTACCTCGTCGACGTCTCCGACTGGGAACTCGACCGCTACCTCGAGACGTTCTGACGGGCTGACTACCGCGGCAACTGCCCCGACGGTCCCCCCGTCAGCACCCGCGGCGACACGGCTGGCTGTGCTCACCGTTCGTTTTCCACGGCTACGATCGAAGGATCAGCGGCGATTCTCCCGTCTCGAGATCAGTTCGTGACGACGTACTCCGACTCCGCCTGTTCGACGTAGCCGGCGCTCGAAAGCGAGTTCAGCACGCTCAGGATATCGATCTTCTTCATCGCCAGTATCTCGCCCAGTTCGTCGACCGTCGCGCCCTCGGCCACGTCGAGATAGAAATAAACGAGTTTCGCCTGCGCCGACTCGAGGTCGTCTGGAACCGGATCGATCCGTGATGCTGAGCGGTGTTTCTGTGAAGCCATTGTCAGCAATAGCCACCTCGTTTCCGTATATAAATCCATACGTCGGACGATATTAATGGATATTAGGGCTCAATACGGTGGACGTCAACGCCTCTCAGGCCGTCGCGAACGAGACGATATCGACCCAAAAGACGACGTTTTACGGTCGCCCCGCTCCCAGCGGGAGACATGACTGCGGACGAGCGACCGACCGTGCCGCCGGAGCTGGACCCCGCGAGCCGCGAAGCAGTCCGCGAACTCGCCGACCGAGAGCCGGCGACGCTCCGGTCGGCGAGCGACTATCTCGAGGCGCTGGCGGCGTGGAAAGCACAGCGAGACGAGGGTGTGGAGGACACGGAAGCTGACGATTCGGACCCGGACGCGTATCCCGACGGCGTGCCCGAGCACGCGACCGTCTCGGTAACGGAGATCGGCGGCGTCGAGTACTACTACTACCAGTGGCGTGAGGGGGACGAAATCAGGTCCGAAACGGTAGAGCGGTAGTCGTCCAGCGAGATCAGTCGAGATCCCACTCCCCGTCGTCAGCCCGTCTCGACCGCCCGGTAGGCGGAAATAGAACAGGGAAAGACGATTCGGGGTCCATCTGTTGGCCAGCAGCTACAAATCAGCTCTGCCACGTTACCGCCTGGTTCGACTCGAGTAGCTGTTCGAACGCGTCCGTAACCTGTCGAGGCCGCAGTATCGTCGCCGTGGCACACCGAATCGGAAGCGGCCACGGAAATTCGCGACGGATCGTGAGCCGGTCGTCCGCGAGGTCGACCGATCGTAGCTGCGTTCGGGGCACGAACCGGTAATTGAACGTCTTCGATTGCTGTATGCACAGTCCGCTTTCGAACAGCGTGTACGTGCGATATCGACCGATGGTAAGCGCCTGTGCGATCAACACGCCACCGAACACGGGAAACGGATTGAGAGTCAGATCGACGAAGAGAGCGAAAACAAATCCACCGACGAAACAGCTACAGCCGACACCGAATCCGCCGAGCCGAACGAGCCATCGGTACCGGGAATCCGGGCGTGCCCGCCACTCGGCCAGCACCGATTCCCGTTCGTGGAGGACGACGACGTGGCGGTTTACCGTGACCATGGAGAAGATGGCCCCTGCGAGCGCGACGGCGAGCAGTTCGTAGATCCAGACTGTGACCACCGTTTCGTAGCCGTGACGACCGAGGAGAGCGAACAGTGGGCCAGCGAAAAACGGACTGAGCGGCACTGCAAGGGGGAGCAAATACAGGCGGCTGCGAACGATTTTTGACGCGAGTGCGCTCCGAGTATAGCACTGGACTGCGATGGCGAAACCAACACCGACACCGATCACGACGGGCCACGATGTGAGGTATCCCACCCCGATTACGGGGCCAGTCACGACCGTGGCCAGGAGACCGACATACCCGCCAGCGACGACGGCGAAGAACAGCGCAGAAGGTTGCCGAAGTGACATACAATCATATCGCCAAAGACGCCTGAAATATTCTACTATTTAAGTGTGAAAATATATGGTTCCCTCTTGAACAAGTGGCGTTCCTCCGGTCGCTGAACCGACAGTCATCGACCTCTCACTGCTGAGAGACGAGTCCGACCCTCATCACACCGACTCGTACGAGCCGAGTCGCGTCCCGTCTAGCAGATAGGCCTCACCTTCGGCCAGCCCCGCCGGAAGAAACGGCGAGAGAAACGACTGGCCGGTCACGTTGATCCACGTCCCGCCGACGAGGTCGTTGAACGCCGGAAAGACGACCACGCGCGGCGACTCGGCGTCCCCTTCGAGCCACGACACTCCGTCGTATTCGGGCCGATCACCGAACGGGGCGGGATCGAGCCGCCCGCGGAGCCACGCCCGTTCGACGCGGCTGCCGCCGACTTCGTCCTCGAGTCGGACGCAGGGATGTTCGTGACCGAGACAGAGCACGTCACTTTCGAGGGCGGCCGCGGAGGGCCACGTGTGCCCGTGACAGACACCGACGTCACCGAGAGCGATGCCGTCGCCGGGGACAACGTCGACGACCGCCTCGATGTCATCACCGTCCGCGAGCCAGGTTTCGATTCGGCCGTCGTGGTTCCCCTTGACGACGGTGACCGCGAGGTCGGCCGCGAACGATTCGAACAACACTTCGAGCTCGCCGCGTTCGGCCCCGCCCGGGTCGCCGATCGAGTGCATGAGGTCGCCGAGGACGACCAGTCTGTCGGGACGGGTCCGCTCGAGCAGCGACAATAATCGGTCTCGGCGATCGGGCGCCCGGCTGGGAACGTCGACGCCGCGCTCGTATCGCAGCCCGGCCTCGTAACCGGCGTGGTAGTCGGCGACGAACAGGGCGCGTTCGCTCCCGATGGTTGCAGTTGCGGCCGGTTCTCCTGGAACGGGTTCGACGCGAGCGGGCGTCGATTCGGAAGTGGAAACAGGGCGGGACTCGTCTCGCATCGTCGCTCGATCAGATCGCTTTCAGCGTTTCGTCGTCGGGCTCGTAACACTGGCCGCCCATCAGGGCGTCCTGGATCGCGTCTTCCACCTCGTCGGTGGCTGCACCAGTGTCCGCGGCGACCGTCTCGATCAGGTCGGTCCGGGCGGCACCGTCGCCGTCGTCGAGTTCCTCCATCGTCTCGACGACGTAGTCCGCCAGATCGACGTCGTCGGCCGGCTCGTCGTCACTTTCGGAGTCGTCCCCTTCGGGTTCGTCCGCAGTCGATGATTCGTCAGCGTCCGGCTCTGATTCCGGTTCGTCCGCCGCCGTGGATTCCGCCTCGGGTGAGTCGTCCGACTCGTCTGCATCCGCACTCTCGAGTCCGGATTCGGGTGGGGCGCCGAGATCGTCGTCCGGCTCCGCGGGGGCGGATTCGGCCGCCTCGTCCTCGCCCGCTCCCGGATCGGCCTCCAGATCGTCGGCCTCGGGGACGTCGATGTCGGCCTCGCCGGGGTCGTCGACCTCGCTCCCGGTGGTGAACTCCGCGCCGAACTCCTCCTCGAGCTCTTCGCGTTCCTCCTCGTCCATCTCGTACATGCTGTCGTCGACGTCGCCGGCATCGAAGTCGCCGGGGTCGTCACCCTCGTCGTCCTCACCGGACTCGTCGGCCTCATCACCGGCCGAAACGTCGGCGGTTTCGTCGTCGACCCCAGCCGTCGCGTCGTCGTTCTCGGCTGTGACCGCGGTAGCGGAGTCAGTATCGGTACCCTCGGGCTCGGACTCGTCGTCGCTCGAGCCCGCGTCGAGGTCGGCTTCGGCTGTGTCGGTCTCGGGGTCGGCCGCAGCCGTCTCCGCCTCGGGTCCGCCGTCGATCTCGGTCGCCGCGACCGACTCCGAGCCGTCACTCGTCGCCGTTCCGGCCGCGGAGCCGGAATGCGCGTCCTCGGGATCGACCGCTGCGTCGCTTCCGCCGGCCGTCGCCGCGACCGGGTCCACCTGCTGTGCGTCCGCCTCGGGTTCGGCACCGGCCTCGAGCGCCTCGATATCGACGCCGTCGAGGTCGGCAAGCGAGTCGAAGGTCGCGTCGAACTCGGGGCTCGTCCCGTCGGGAGCGACGTCGAGCCCGCTCACCTGATCGCGATCGCCTGCGACGACTTCGCACGCCTCGAGCGCGCAGTGTCGCAGGGCCGCCAGATACGACGGGGTGGTCCCGTAGTGGTCCTGCGCGAGCGGGATCCCCGCTGCCAGTCCCGACTCGATTCCGGCCTCGAGCAGCGCGTCGGTCAGCGCCTCGCCGCTCGCGTCGAGTTCGGCGGCACCGGCGTAGGTGCCGATGCGGTCGATCGTCTGTTCGGCCGCGCTGACGACCCAGCGGTCTCGAGTGTCGGCGTCGACCGTCGCGATGCTCTCCGGGCGAATCGAGGTGTAGACCTGGTCCGAATCGTCGGGCTGGAACGTTCGGGCCTTGCCCGTCACCGCGACGAACGCGGGTGGTTCGGTTTGCTCGAGGAACGCCAGTTCGTCGGGCTGGTACTGGCCGGCGTAGACCACGAATGCGCCGGTCGGATCGACGACGCGGGCGCGGACCATCTCGTCGTTGACCGACGTGACCTCGGTCAGCGTGCCGACGGCGAAGACGCGGTTGAGGCGTGCGCCGGTCGGCGTTATCACGTAGTTCGGCGCGCGTTCCTCGTCGCTTTCGGCGTAGGAGAGCGTCGCGTCGTCGTACTCCGCGGCGAAGAGCCGATAGGCGATCTCTCGTCCCGGCACCTCCTCGTCGCCGTCGCCGGTACCGTTCGCGCTCATGCGTCCACCTCCTCGAGGAAGGCCGACGCACGGGCGGCCGGATCGTCGTCGCTCTCTTCGAAGGTCTCGGCGTCGAGGTTCGCGCCGTACTCGTCGACCGAGAGGTGACCGCGGATGCGGTATTCACGACCGACGATTCGCTCGCGGATCCGGTCCGCGACGACCTCCTGGTCCATGGCCTCGCGGGCCTGCTCCAGGGCATCGTCCAGGGTACCGCCGTAGACCCGTTCGGTGAGTTCGTCGTCGAGGACGACGGTGACGGTGCCGGTCCCGTCGTCGAGGATCGCCTTGACGCGCAGGTCGTCGATCCCGTCGACGTCGCCGTGGGTCCGGCACTGTCCCTTCTGAATGACCCGGTAACACTCGGGACAGCGCTGGATGAGCCCGGAGCCGTCACGGACCGCGAGCAGGTTCCCCACGACCTCGACGTCGTAGATCCCGCCGGTGCCGACGGCTTCGCCGACGTTCATCGTCGAGGTGTCGCTCCCGACGTCGATCTCCCGATCGAGTGCGGTGACCGTCGAGAACTCGGAGACGTTGACTTCGGGGACGCCGCGGAACTCCTGGACGTAGGCGTTCTCTATGCGAACCGTGCCGCCATCCTCGATCTCCGGCGCGGGGTCCCAGTTCGTGAACGGGAGACGCCCGCTCTCGTCGCCGAACACGCCGCTCAGGATGTCCGTCTCGCCGTCGCGACCGTCGATCGTCTTGCGCTCGCACTCGAGGATGGTGACCTCGATGGTGACCGCGCGATCGCCGGTCCGGAGGTCGGCCAGTTGCGCCTCGCCACCGATTTCGTAGGGTACCTCGAGCGAGTCGTCCTGAAAGGAAAGCGAGGTGCTCTCGCCGAGGTTGAGCTCGGGTTCGCCGTCCCACTCGCGGACGCCAGCGTTGCCCGCGGTGATCGCGTCGCCGGGCTCGAGGCCGAAGTCCTCCCACGCGGTGTAGTCGATGACGCCGGTTTCGTCGGCCAGTCGGCCTTCGACGATGACGTGATCGGAGCCCTGATACCGGATCGAGCGCTCGCCCGCCGTCAGGACGACGCCCGTCACGGTGACGTTGCCGTCGTCGGGCGTGATCTCGGCGATGTCCTTCGCGGACGGCGTGCCGCCACCGCCCCCGGAGTCGTCGCCGTACTTCCGTCGGAGGCTCTGCTTGGCCTCGTCGACCGGAACGCTGTACTCCACCAGATTCTGCAGGTCGGATTTGACCTCCTCTTTGTCAACACCGAGGTCGGAGGCGAGATCCTCGGCATGATCGTCGAGTTCCATCATCGGCCTTTCGAGGTGGGGCTTAAAAAACGTTCCCGGAGGAAGGTGGAAGTGAACAGGTCGAACGAATCGAGGGAGTCGTCGTCGAGAGCCGACACCCTCCCGCTCGACGAAGGACCAACAGTCGACGATTCCGCGATTTTTCGTGTCAAACACTCTTGAGACACAATTCAGGAAGCAGAGCCCCCGTATTACTCCCGACCGATCAAGCGACGTGCGGTGGCGCGCGCTGACGGCTGGCCGAACGAGAGTGAGGCCAGCCGACGATACTGCGCGAGGGATGAGCGAGGGAGCGGAGCGACCGAGCGAATCGGCTGGGGAGGGTGTGGAAATTCCCTGTTGCCATGATAGCAGGATACTCCGCCCCACACAGTCCCAGTAGAACCAGCCCCACACAGTCCCAGTAGAACCAGCCCCACACAGTCCCAGTAGAACCAGCCCCACACAGTCCCAGTAGAACCAGCCTCACACAACAAGACGAATAGGCAGTACTATCGGTAGTCAGGGCCGCGGTGCGGCCTTCTGCAGCGCCGTCTCCGCGATGTTGCCGCCGTAGTCCGCGCTCCGCGACAGCGAGTCGACGATCAGCCCCAGCGACTGGGCCTGCACCGGCTCGAGGTCCCGAAGCATATCGTCGATCTGGCGCGTGTGCTCGTCGATCTCGAGGACGGCTTCGTGGGCGTCGTGCCCGAGCCGGTTCGCTTTATCCGGTTCCTCGGCGAACAACGCGTCCATCGACTTCTCGAGGACGGTGGCGGCATCGGCCTGGAGTTCCTCGAGCGCCTCGGCGACGGGCTCGGGAATTTTCTCGAGTTTCAGCGCGATGTTGCTGATCTTGGTCGCGTGGTCGGCGACGCGCTCGAGTTGCCGGGCGCTCGAGTGGAAATCGAAACAGTCCTCCCGAGGGACGCCGAGCTCTTCGGCGGCGCGGGGCGATCGGAGCGTCGCCCGGAAGATCCGGGAGACGACCAGCCAGAGCCGGTCGACGTCGTCGTCCCGCTCGATCACGTCGCGAGCGATGTCGTCGTCGTCCTCGATCAGCGCCCGGACGGCGTCCTCGAGCATCGACTGGGCGATCAACCGCATACGCGTGACGGCGTTGACGATCGACAGCTCCGAGGAATCGAGGAGATCCTGAATGACGACGCTGTCGGTCGTCTCCTCGAGCACCTCGACGCCGACCAGTCCCTGCGTCGCGTCGCGGATCGCCCGGCGCTGGTCGGTCGTGATCCGGCCCGCCTCGAGTCGGATGATGTCGAAGCCGCTGACGTACATCGTCATCACCGCTCGCGTCAGCCGTTCGTCCTCGAGGTTCGAGATGTCGAGGGTGCCCTCCTGTCGTTTCGTCTCGCTCTGGGGCGTCAGGAGGAGGGTGTCGTCCTCGGGATAGAATTCGACGGTCGTACCGGCGCTGACGTCGTTTTCGGTCGCCCACGTCTTCGGCAGCGAGACGGTGTACGTCGACCCACCCGTCACCTGCACCTTGCGCGTCTCCATGTGATCCGGTTTCGACTACTCGAATATAAATATGGATGCGTCTATAGAGTAGTGCGAATAATTCCGAATGGGCTCCAGATTGATGCGATTTGAGTCGGTTTTCGGACCCACATTCACGGTACAGACGTGTCGATATGGGTTGTATAGTATAGAACTATATAGTTATATCACCGTATCAATACGACCATTTACTGATCCGTGCAGTACGGATGCAACATACTCGATTGTACCCCTATTATAAACCGCTTTAGTATGCGATCGTGGGTATTCAGGTGATGGCACACGACTCAGAGCGTCTGTCCGGGCTGGTATCACGGCGGAAATTCATGATGGCTTCGGGTGCGAGCGGTGCAGCGGCGCTCGCTGGCTGTTCGAGTCAAGGGTCGGAAGACACGAATACGAGCTCGAGCGGCAATAGTGGGGGCTCGGAGCCGTCTTCGCTGACTGCCGACGGCTCCTCGACGGTGTACCCGATTACGAACCGTGCTTCGTCACTGTGGAACGGGAACCCGCCGGCGGACGACGAAGAGTACTGGGGCCCCGGTCAGTACGATATCGACACGGACCGGAACCTCGCCGACTACTGGGCCGGCCTCTACGGATTCGAACCCACCGAGGAGCGCAGCGTCCCGCCGTTTCAGACGCAGATCGCGCTCAGCCACTCCGGTACGGGCGTCGAAGGGGTCATCAACGAGCGCGTCGATATCGGCGACGCCAGCTCCACTGCGGAGTCCATCCTCGGTGAGGACGCCGAGGAACTCGAGAACATCGTCGACCACGTCGTCGGCGTCGACGGGCAGCCTATCGTCGTGAGCCGCGAGATCTACGATGCGGGCGTCGAGGAGGTCACTGGTGAGGAACTCCGCGATATCTACATGAAAGAGATCACCAACTGGAGCGAGCTCGGCGGCCCGGACAAGGAGATCTACGCCGTTGGCCGTGCGGAGGACTCCGGGACGGACACCGCGTTCCGCGCCAACCTCTTCGGCGACCCCGATGCACCGATCGAACCCGACACCCGCAAGGGACAGAACCAGCAGGTGGCGACCATCGTCGAACAGAACGACAACGCCATCGCGTACATCGCCCTGGCATTCGTCGAGCCTGACGGTGCTACGCCGCCCATCCGCCTGAATATGGACGGGACGGTCTACGAGTACGGGAAGAACCTCGGCGCGAAGGAGTACCCGCTCAACCGTGACCTCCACTGTTACACCTGGGAGGACACCGACGAGCGCGAGAGTGCCTTCCTCAACATGATCCTCTCTGATTTCGGCCAGGAGAAGTTCGTCGCGCCGAACAACTACTTCAAACTCCCCCAAGAGCGCCTCGAGGAGGAGCGAGCGAAGCTCGCCGACCAGGCCTAATTTCGAACCTGTTGTCCTCAGCATCCGATTGCCTTGCGGGCTAATCGGGTGCTCGAGAGGATTCTACACCCATCATGTTCAATATTCACACAAGAATCCAGCAAGCAATCCCGTCGTTGCGGCGCCGGACGACCGCGATGGTCCGAACAGTGGCTGACTTGGATCGGCCGAGTCTCCTCATCGTGACGGCGCAGATACTGTTAATCACTGGGGCGTTTGCCGGCTTCCTGCTGCAGTCGGACTGGACTGTAACACTCCTCTACGGTTTCCTGCTGGTCGTGGGCATCGGCTGGGTCGCCCGCCAGGCGCTGACAGCGAAGGTGGTGACGTTCCTGATGACGGCGACGACACTGTTGACGCTCGGTCTCATCGCCGTGTTTCTGATCCTGGAGTCGATACCGGTATTTCGTCACGCTGGTTTCGGGCTCGTCTGGCCGTTCGGTTCGACCGAATGGAGCACCTCTCAGGGTCAGTTCTCACTCGTCCCGATGATCTGGGGCACCGCCCTCACGACGGCGGTTGCGATCCTCGTGGCGGCGCCGTTCGGTGTCGCGGGCGCGCTCTTCATCAGCGACATCGCTCCCGATTGGGTCCGAGAAATCGTCAAGCCGGCAGTCGAACTCTTGGCCGGTATCCCCTCGATCGTGTACGGATTCATCGGCTTCACGGTCATCAATCCCTACATCAACGACGTCTTCTCGGTCAGCCCCGGTGCGTTGGCCGCAATCGGACTGGTCATCGGGTTCATGGCGCTGCCGACGGTCGTTTCCGTGGCCGAGGACGCCCTCTCAGCCGTTCCCGAGTCGATGAAGGACGGCTCGGTGGCGATGGGCGTGACGGACTGGCAGACGATGAAAAGCGTCTCCATTCCGACGGCGTTTTCGAGCATCTCGGCGGCCGTCCTCCTCGGAGTCGGTCGAGCAATCGGCGAAACCATGGCCGCGACCGTCATGATCTCGCACAGCCGTCGATTACCCGAACCAAAACTGTACAACGTGGGTGATAGCACGGAGACGTTGACGACCCTTATCGCTGCCAGTTACGGGCACGTGACGCCCGGACAGCTGTTCTGGAGTGCGCTGTTCGCCGCCGGCGTCTTCCTGCTGGTAACCGTCACGGGCCTGGGCATCGTCTCACAGCTCATCGAGCAGCGGATGCACCGCAAGCTACGGGAGGGACAATGAGCGGCGCCTATCACTCACAGCTCGTCAGCGACGGGGGTACCACCTACGAGCGGTTCGCGATGACCGTCGTCGCCGGTGCGTTCGCGGCCTTCGTTCTCGCGGCGGGAACGCTGTTCGGCTGGATTTCGGTCAGCGGTCACGTCGGAAACGTACCGGTAGCGAACGCCATTGCCGGCGGCGTGCTCGCGCTGGGCGCTGGGACCGGAACGCTGGGCGTTCTCTCCCGATGGGGCGGCGTGCGGACGACGCCCGACCGCTCGCCGGGACTCGCGGTCGGCGTCGTCCAGACGGGACTCTGGCTGGTCACCGCTGGGTTACTCGCCAGTCACACGCTCGGGCTCGGTGAGATTGGCTGGCTCGTCGCCGTTCCCGTCGGGGCATTTATCGGCTACCTCACGATCAGCGCTCGAGAAGACGTCGGTGCGACACTCCCCGCCGCCGCGTTCATCTGTCTCGTCGGTGCCGTGCTCTCGGTCGGACTGATTACGCCGGCATGGACCTGGGAACCCGAGGCGTTCGACGCCAGCGTTCCCGGGACGATCGTGATCCCGTTGCTGACGATGCTCAGCAGCCTCCTCGCCGGGTGGGCCGGCGCGTCGGCCTCCGAGAGGTTCGGCACGCGCGGCAGGCAGAACGGTGCGTTCCTCTTGATCTCGCTGATCGTGTTGCTCGTCCTCTCAGTTCTCGTGTTCCTCCTCGTGTTCGTGTTCGAGCGGGGCATCACCGTCGTCCTCGAGAACCTCACCATCGACGCCGGGACGGCACTAGTGCTCCTCGGAACGGCGCTCGTCCTGCTCGTCAGGTTCGGTACCGTCCGGCCGGCTACGTCGGATGGTACCGACAAGATCGTCGCGTTCGTCCATCTGGCCGGAGCGATCGTCATCGCTCTCGTCGGCAGCGCCCTCGCCTACGTGATCGGCGTGAATCGGCCCATCTCGGGCTATGCGGTCACGATCGAGCCGACCACCTCCATCGGTGCGATCCCGGGCCTAGTCGTCGGTATCGTCCTTGTCGGTGTTCTCCGACAGTCGGACGCGACGTGGGCTCCCGACACCGAAGCGGGTCGACGAGTGAATCGGGGCCTCCGGTTCGGCACTGGACTGCTGGCTGGAACCCTGTTCCTCGAGGTAGCGATGTGGTCCGAGCTCGCCGTCGCGGGCGTTGCGATCGTCCCGACACTCGCCATCTCGATGGGCGTAATCGCGGTGGGAGTACTCCTGATGAGTCGGGTCGCTTCCCTGTCCGACACGCTCACCGTTCCGACGTGGCTGCCACCGCTGTCACGGACTGTGACCGTCGCACTGTTGGCGTTCCTCGGTATCTGTCTCCACGTCACGATCACGGGGTATTCCGTCGTCCTCGGACCAGTCGACATTCTCGCCAGCGGGTCGATCGACTGGCCGTTCGTGATGAACCCGTCCCAGGGCCTCGGCATCCAGAAGGGCGTGATGCCGGCGATGCTCGGGACGATCTGGATCGTTCTCGGTGCCGTCGCGTTCGCCGTCCCCCTGGCCGTCGGTGCTGCCGTCTATCTCACCGAATACGCCGACGACAGCGCGTTCACTCGGGCAGTCGACGTCGCTACCAACGGACTCTGGAGCACGCCGAGCATCGTCTTCGGACTCTTCGGGCTCGCCTTCCTGGTTCCGCGGTTCGGTGGCAGCCCCTCGATATTCGCGGCCCAGTTGGTTCTGGGGTTCATGTTGCTCCCGCTCGTCCTCATCACGAGTCGGGAGGCGATGAAGAGCGTCCCCGACGACTACCGAGACGCGAGCGCAGCGCTCGGCGTTTCGAAGTGGGATACGATCCGCAGCGTCGTCATCCCCGCGGCGATGCCCGGCGTTATTACCGGGGTTATCCTCGGTGTCGGTCGAATCGCGGGCGAAACGGCCCCCCTCCTGCTCGTTCTCAACGGACCGAACTTCCCGAATTCGGGACCCGGCGTTCTCTCGAGCTTCACGGTCGATTTCGGGCTGCGACCACCGTTCGTTCAGGTCTCGAACCCCGCACTGCTCGAGCGGGCGAGCGCCCTTCCCTATCAGCTGTACGCGATCATTACCGCCGGTGTCGGCGCTGAGGAATCCTTCGGCTGGGGCACGACGCTCGTCCTGCTGGGGGTCGTCCTCGCGTTCTTCGCGATGGGGATCGCCAGCCGGCGGTACTTCAGGAGGAAATTACACCAATGACGGAATCCAGTATGAACACCACGACAGCGGACCGAACCGATTCAGACGGAGCGATGTCGAGTACTGAAACGACTACCGGAGAGAGCCACGAACGGACGAACGCAGCGTGGCGAGACTACTCGTTCGCCGGCGATCCTGTACTCTCGGTCGATGACCTGAACGTCTGGTACGACGACGATCACGCGTTGAAAGACATCTCGATCGACATTCCCGAACAGAGCGTCACGGCGCTTATCGGGCCTTCGGGGTGTGGCAAATCCACGTTCCTCCGGTGTCTCAATCGGATGAACGACCGAATCAAGAGCTGCCGTATCGAGGGCTCCGTCGCGTTCAACGGACAGGATATCTACGCCGACGGGACGAACCTCGTCGAACTTCGAAAACGGATCGGCATGGTATTCCAGCATCCGAATCCGTTCCCGAAATCGATACGCGACAACGTCGCCTACGCCCCGCGGAAGCACGGTGATCTCGACCGTGGCCTCGTCCCGAGACTACTCGGTCGGGAAGAGACGGAAAAGGAGAACGAACTGGTAGAGCGGTGCTTGCGCGATGCGGCCCTCTGGAGTGAGGTCGAGGGCCGTCTCGAGGACAATGCGCTCGGGCTCTCGGGCGGCCAGCAACAGCGGCTCTGTATCGCGCGCTGTCTCGCCGTCGACCCCGAGGTCATTCTGATGGACGAACCGGCCTCGGCGCTCGACCCGATCGCCACCGCGAAGATCGAGGACCTCATCGAGGAGCTCGCCGAGGAGTACACGGTGGTCATCGTCACGCACAATATGCAACAGGCCGCCCGTATCTCCGACCAGACTGCCGTCTTCCTCACCGGCGGCGAACTCGTCGAGTACGGCGACACCGATCAGGTGTTCGAGAACCCGCGGAGCCAGCGGGTCGAGGACTACATTACCGGCAAGTTCGGGTAATGCCTCACGAGGACTACCGGAAACGCCTCGAGCGGCTTCGTGACACGGTCGTCGCGATGGGCGATCGCATCTGTGGGCAACTCGACGATGCCGTTACTGCCCTCTTTACCGACGATCGCACGCTCGCACGCGACGTCGTCGAGACCGACGTCACGGTCAACGACCGCTGTCTCGAGATCGAACGCGAGTGTCTCGACCTGATCGCGTTACACCAGCCGGTCGCCGCCGACCTCCGGTTCGTCGTGGCCGCGTTCAAGATCGTCACCGACCTCGAGCGGATCGGAGATCTCGCGACGAACCTGGCCGAGTACACGCTGGATTCGACCGGCTCCGCCTCGCCGCTCCCCGACGTCGATTTCGAGCGGATCGCCGCGCTCGCGCTCGAACAGATCGAGCGCGCGCTCGAGGCGTTCGTCACGGACGACGCCGAGGCCTGTTTCGCGGTGGCCGACCGCGACGGCGAGCTCGACGCCCGCTGTGCCGAGGTCGCGGAACGTGTCGTCCGGACCCTTATCGAGTTGCACGTCGGGGGCGGGAGGCCCGGAGAACAGCGAGTCCGGCGCAAAACTGAGGAGCCGCCGGTCGCGGACCTAATCGCGGACGTCTCCCGAACGTTCGTGATCGCGCGCGACCTCGAGCGGGTCGGCGACCACGCGGTGAACGTGGCCGCCCGGACGCTGTACGCTCTCGAGAGCAGCGAGGAGTTGCTCCGTTGACTTTAGTGGGACGACTGGACGGTGACGAAACCGATTACGCCGGCGCGCCCGCCCGCGAACCGAACGCGAACGACTAATCCACACACGACCTATCGATCAATACACGAACCCATGTCCACCACAGACACCGATTCCACCGACCCGATTCGCATCGCCTTCATGTGCGTCCAGAACGCGGGGCGCTCCCAGATGTCTACGGCGTTCGCAGAGCGCGAACGCGAACGCCGGGGACTCGCCGACGAGGTCGAACTCCTGACCGGCGGAACGCATCCGGCCGACAGCGTCCACGAGGAAGTGATCGACGCCATGGCCGACGCCGGATTCGATCTCTCCGATCGAACGCCGCGAGAGATCACGCTCGAGGACCTCCGGTCGTGCGACTACGTCGCGACGATGGGCTGTTCGACGCTCGAGGTCGGCGAGGTCGGGAGCGACGTCGACGTTCGCGACTGGGGGCTCGACGACCCCGACGGTCGCGACCCCGAGCGCGTCCGCGAGATCCGCGACGAGATCGAACGGCGAGTGGTCGCGCTGTTCGACGAGTTCGGTAGCGGCGAGTGATCGTCTCGCTCGAGTACGGATTCGGTCGTTCCCCGTTACCGTCCGGGAGACGATCCGTCTATCGCTGGTTCCGGAGCGTTACGAGTCGTCTCCGGACCGAGCGAGATCGAGCGCGCTCTCGAGCCCAACGAACTCTGGACGGTGGTGCACGCTCGAAGCTGCACGAATTGCCGCGGGTTCGGAACGTATCGGCACCGACCTGACTGCGTGTGGCGGGTCCGTCGCACCCATGTCGGAACGTCTTTGTACTGCCGGCGTCGACTTTCGAATTCGAGAGTAGACCACTATAGTTCTGGGAAATCTATAGTCCCATTCGACTACAGTCACCCATGCGCCGAGTGGACGATTCTGTTCGTTTCGTACAAATCCGCTTTTCAGTGCCTATAGGACCTAATACACCTCATTTGAGAATTGTTGAATGAGAATACATCCACAACCACGAGTATGTAGATCTATATAGCTAACATAGCATCGTATTTCTATATACGGACGAACTTTCACGTGATGACTGATACCCAGATGGACCGCTCGGCTCGCTCAGTTTCTCGACGGAAGTTCCTGGCAGCGACGGGGACAGTGAGCGCTCTCTCGCTGGCCGGTTGTACCGAAAACACTGGTGGCAACGGCGGTGGCAACGAGCGCGTCATCGTCACGGGGAGCAGCACTGTGTTCCCGGTTTCCGACACGCTCGCCGAGGCGTTCATGGACGAGAACGACGGCGTGAACGTCACCACCGACTCGACCGGAACCGGTGGCGGATTCAGTAACAACTTCTGTCCCGGCGATTCGGACATCAACGGTGCATCGCGACCGATCCAGGACGAAGAAGTTGATACCTGTAACGAAAACGGCGTCGAACCGATCGAGTTCCAGATCGGTGCCGACGCAGTCACCATGGCCGTCCACAACGATTCGCCGGTCGATTGCGTCACCTACGACGAACTCGCTCAGATCTGGTCCGAAGACGGCGCGGAAACGTGGTCCGATGTCAACTCCGACTGGCCCGACGAGGAGATCGAACGCTACGGCCCACCCTCGACGTCCGGCACGTTCGACTGGTTCAGGAACAACGTGATCGGCGACAGCGGGAGCCACGTCACCCAGTACGAAAAGACCGAAAACGACAACGAACTCGTCCAGGGAATATCCTCGAGCGAGAACGCGATCGGCTACTTCGGCTACGCGTACTACCGAGAGAACGAGGACGAACTGAAGGCGCTCGAGATCAAGGAAAGCGAAGACGACGAGTGTACCGAGCCGAGTCTGGACGCGGCCAGCGATGGCACGTATCCGATGGCACGGCCGCTGTACATATACGTCAGTGAGGAGTCCCTCGACCGGGAGCCGGTCTACGACTTCGTCGAGTTCTACATCGAGCAGTCGTCGACCGATACCATCACCGACGTTGGGTACGTCCCGGCGAACGACGAGCAAGTCGAGGAGAATCTCGAGAAGCTAGAGAACGCGGCGAACTGATCAGGTCGAACCGAACCATTCACGATGGTCACCCAACTACCCCCCGTCAATGAGTGAGCGATCGATAGATATCGACCTGACGCGGTCATCGTCGGGTCAAGTCGTCAAAGAGCGCATTTACAAGTGGCTACTGTTCGCCTGTGCCGCGCTGACGGTCTTCGTGACTGTCGCGATCATTTACACGCTCGCGAGGGACGCGCTCACGTTCTTCAGTATGGTCCCGCCTGCGGAGTTCTTCACCGAAACTGAGTGGTTCGTCCGCGGGGACGGGGGGAACTTCGGCGTCTGGCCGCTCGTGACTGCAACGCTGATAATCACCGTCGTCTCGGCGATGGTGGCCGTTCCGACCGGCGTCGCAGCGGCCGTCTACCTCAGCGAGTACGCGAGCGACCGCATGCGATCGGTTCTGAAGCCGTCTCTCGAAATTCTCGCGGGCATTCCGACGGTCGTCTACGGTTACCTCGCGCTTGTCTATCTGACCCCTGCACTGCAGGCGATCGGGATCCCAGTCGGTACGTTCAACCTGTTGAGCGCGTCGATTATGGTCGGGATCATGATAATCCCGATGGTGTCGTCGCTGTCCGAGGACGCGATGACATCCGTCCCCGATTCGCTCCGACAGGCCGGCTACGGCATGGGTGCGACGAAATACGAGGTGTCGACCGGGATCGTGATTCCGGCGGCTGTCTCAGGGATCTTCTCGTCGTTCATCCTCGCGCTCTCGCGGGCGATCGGCGAGACTATGATCGTCGTCATGGCGGCCGGGCTACGGCCGCGGATGTTCGACTTCTCGAACCCGCTGAACAACCTGCTCAGTTCGGGACAGCCGATGACGGCGGGAATGGTAAACGCCGTGACGAGCGACGCGACCGGCGGCTCAGCGACGTATCTGAGCATGTTCGCACTCGGTCTGACGCTGTTCGTGATCACGTTCGCCATGAACCTCGCGAGCGACTTCGTCGCAGCACGATATCAGGAGGAGTACCAATGACCGCCACTGACGAACCGACGGAGGTGTACCGATAATGGCGACCGACCAGCGCACCAGCGAATGGTACGGAACGGGCGAAGCGGTTAGCCGCCTTCGCGGTCAGGCGTTCAAGTCCCTCTGTCTGGGGGCGACCCTGCTTGCCTTGCTTTCCGTCTTCGTTCTCCTCCTGTACGTCGCGAACGACGCTTTCAGACCGCTCTCAGCCGACACCGGCTGGCTGCTCACCTTCGCCGCGACGCTCCTGCTTCCGATCCTCGGCGCAACGAGCTACTACTATACTCGCGATACGCGTGCCGGTGAGACCGCGGCTATCGCACTCGGACTACCCGTCGTCTCGCTTCTGCTCACCGGCGGCGTATTCATCACGTTCGAACACATCGTCAGCGTCTATCAGTGGCTTTCGATCATCGTCGCGCTCACCGTCGCCGGCGCGGTCGTATACGCTCACAGCCGCGTTCGAACGGAGGCGAGCCTCGAGCGACTCGTCGTTCTGGTCGCGGTTCCGGCCGTCGCGCTCTATCTGATTCCCGACCTCATCCTCTCATTTCCGATGCTGCCGACCGAGTCGCTCGCATTGTTGGGTTCGTTCGTCGTGCCGGTCGCGCTCGCCGTCGGTTGGTTCGTTTGGAGACGGCGCGAGAACGAACGTGCCGGAGTGATCGCCGCGGCCCTGACACTGCTCACTGCCGCGGTCGGGCTGGGGGTCGCCCCGGTCGTCGGCATCAGTCCGTTCGTCTGGATGCTACTGGTCGTCGTCACTGTCGTCCCCGTCTCCCTCTACGTCGAGAGCGTCGTCCGCCGCGGGACCGGCACCAGTGGACTCGCGTTCCCGGTCCTCGTCGCCGGTGGAATCGCCGCCGGCATCTTCCTCACAGACGCGTTCGGATTCGCCGGCCCCGATCTGTGGCTCGACTGGAGTTTCCTCACGAGCTCACCGTCGCGAACGCCCGAAGACGCAGGCTTCTATCCGCCGCTCGTCGGCTCGGTGATGATGTTGCTGGTCATCGTCGTCTCCGCGTTCCCCGTCGGCGTCGGTGCAGCTATCTACCTCGAGGAGTACGCGCCTGATCGGGGACGATTGGGCCGGATCGTCGACCTGATTGAAGTTAACATCGGAAATCTCGCCGGCGTTCCGTCGGTCGTCTACGGTGTACTCGGACTCGCGCTGTTCATTCGGCAAGGAGGACTCGGGTCCGGAACCGCGCTCGTCGGCGGATTTACCGTCGGACTGCTTATCCTCCCGATCGTCATCATCTCCTCGCAAGAAGCGATCCGCGCCGTCCCCGACTCGATGCGACAGGCGTCGTACGGAATGGGCGCGACCAAGTGGCAGACGACTCGCAACGTCGTCCTGCCGGAGGCACTCCCGGGGATCATGACGGGCAACATCCTCGCGATGGGACGGGCGATCGGTGAGACGGCACCGCTGCTCATCATCGGCGCACCGGCGGTCGTTCGGATCGCCCCGAGTTCGTTCACCAGCAAATTTAGCGCGATGCCCCGCCAAATCTACACCTGGTCGAGCGAGATCGACGCAGCGTTCCAACACGGCGTTCTCGCGGCCGGCGTCATGACGTTACTGGTCGTCCTCCTCCTGATGAACGGCGCTGCCATCATCATCCGCAACAAGTATCAACGCAGGGACTGACCCATGACACAAGATCCAATGACCGACTCGGACAGCGGTACTGACACCCAAGCGACCGACGGGGGGCGCGAGAGCCTCGCAAGTAACGACCTCGAGGGATCCGATCCAACGACCGAACCGCTCGTCGATTCGTCGATCGACGTCGACGGTCGTACGAGTTCGTCCGGCGACGCAACTCGAGCAGTGATCGAATCACGAGACCTCGACGTGTTCTACGACGACGAACAGGCGCTACAATCGATCGACATCGAAATCCCGGCCGAGAAAGTGACGGCGATTATCGGTCCGTCCGGCTGTGGGAAATCGACCTTCCTGCGGTGTATCAATCGGATGAACGATCTCGTCGACGCCGCGCGGGTCGAAGGCGAACTCCTCTTCGAAGGAAAGAACGTCTACGACGACGACGTCGATCCGGTCGTCCTCCGACGAAAGATCGGCATGGTGTTTCAGGCACCGAACCCGTTCCCGAAGAGCATCTACAACAACGTCACCTACGGGCTGGAGGTTCAGGGAACCGAGGGCGATTACGACGAAATCGTCGAAAACGCGCTCCGTCGAGCCGCGCTCTGGGACGAAGTCAAAGATCAACTCGACTCGAGCGGGCTGGACCTCTCGGGCGGCCAACAACAGCGGCTCTGTATCGCGCGAGCGATCGCGCCTGATCCGGACGTAATCTTGATGGACGAGCCGGCCTCCGCGCTGGACCCGGTCGCGACCTCGAAGATCGAGGACCTCATCGAGGACCTCGCCGAGGAGTATACGGTCATCATCGTCACGCACAACATGCAGCAGGCGGCCCGGATCTCGGACAAGACCGCGGTCTTCCTGACCGGCGGGGAACTCGTCGAGTTCGACGACACCAACAAGATCTTCGAGAATCCCGAGCACGACCGCGTCGAGGACTACATTACCGGCAAGTTCGGGTGATGCGAATCGTCGCGTCCCGTCGCGTTGCTGGTCGGTCGGATTGATATACCGTCGCGTTCGGTTGCCGTACATATCTTCCTACTATTAAACCGCGTAGCCGTGAGAGACGGTACAGAAAGTGTTATAGTATGATTTATCGACCATATGATTCATTATTCGACGCATCATGTATTGAAAGACGATGGTCGCCGACGGGGTGCACATTCTTTTCAGTCTGGCACTGGTGTTGCTACTGTTCCGGTCGAACCGGCCCGAGCCGTACCTCGTCACGGCGCTCGCGGCCGCTTTTCCCGATATCGATATCGTACTGTTTCCGCTACTGGCGGATTTCGGGTACGAAACGGGCATCCTGTGGAGTCACCGGGCGCTGACACACTCGCTTTTGGCTGGCGTCGTCGTGGTCGGTCTGCTCTCGGTATTCGGTCCCTGGCGAGCCGCCGCCGTCGGGTTCGGTTCCCACATCCTGATGGATCTCCTGAGCGGTGGTGTTCGACTGTTCGCCCCTCTCGACGCCACCCTGTACGGGCTGTCGATCGATTGGTTACTCTTGAACATGCTGACGTCGATCTTCGCGGTAACCGTCCTTCTGGGCGGTCTGTTCGGTATGAAATACGATTTCGGGCCGCGGGGATACCCGCGGTCTCCGAAAACCGCACTCGAGCGGTTTCGGTAACCGTCCTCGTCGATCGACTCGCGACGGTGCATCTCACGCCGTAGGCGGCGAGAGAGGGGTTCGCACGCAGTCTTTATCAGGGACGAGCGAGCTTTCAACAGTATGGCCAGACAATCGTATCAGGACAAGCTCACGGAAGTCCGTGAGGACGTTCTCTACATGAGCGAGGTCGTCATGGAACGGCTTCGGATGGGACTCGACGCACTCGAGCAGAAAGACGACGAACTCGCCCGCGAAGTGATCGAGGGCGACGGCGAGATCAACCGAATGTATCTCGACCTCGAGCAGGACTGTATCGATCTGCTCGCCCTCCAGCAGCCGGTCGCGAGCGACCTGCGATTCATCGCGGCGTCGTTCAAGATCATCACCGACCTCGAGCGGATCGCCGACCTCGCGACCAACCTCGGCGAGTACACGCTCGACGCCGAACGCGACCTGTTCCCGGACGTCGACGTCCAGGAGATGGGGGAGCTGACGCTGGACATGCTCGAGGACGCGATGATCGCCTACGACACCGAGAACACCGACAGCTGTCGGGAATTAGCTGCCCGCGACGACGAACTCGACCAGTTCGCCGAACGGGCGAGCGAGATCGTCGTCCGGGACCTCATCGAGCGCGAACTCGAGTCGGCCGACGAGGTCGAACAGATCCTGCAGGACGTCTCGCGGCTCCTGTTGACGATCCGCGACCTCGAGCGCGTCGGCGATCACACGGTCAACATCGCTGCGCGGACGCTCTACATGGTCGAGAACGACGACGAGCTCATCTACTGATACGTCCCGTCTCGAAGGCTGTGCACCGGCAGTCGCGAAAGACAGTTACCCGGTCGTTTCGTTTTCACTCTCGTTCTCGGTTTCGTTGCCTGTCTCGTTGCCGGTTTCGTTGCCAGTTTCGTTGCCGGTTTCGTTACCGGTCTCGTTACCCTCGGTCTCGTTGCCACCGCCACCGCTACCGCCTTCGACCTGGAACTCGCCGCGCATCTGGGACGCGTGCGGCTGGCAGACGTACTCGGCCATTTCGCTGCTCACCGTAATGTCCAGCATCTGGCTGTCGTCGGGCTCGGAGACCACTTCAGTCTGGAGGTCGTCGATTACTTCGTCGTTCTCGTTGCGGATCTCTATGTTGTGGGGCTGGCCGTTGCCTTCCGTCCAGCCGATCGTGTAGTCCTCACCCTCTTGCAGGATGAGCGTCGGGTTCTCCATCCCCTCGATATCGGACGGCGCGAGGCCTTCCCAGTGGCTGGTCTGGCCGCTGAACTCGATCGTCGTACCGGGTTCGATTTCGACGCCACTGCCAGCGTCGCCGTTGCCGCCGCCGTTACCGCTCTCGTTTCCGTTACCACCGTTACCGCCGTTACCGCCGTTACCACCGTTACCACCGCCACCACCGCAGCCTGCGATGAACGCTGTTGATGCCGCGGCACCTGTCACCTGAAGCATTCTCCGTCGGGATAACCGATCGTCTCGTGCCATCAGGTTGACTTTGTGCCCAACAGGAATAGCCACATACCCGTCACCTGCGTGGCAGTCAAGTACGGGTCGGTCTGCGTCGCGTGTATCCCGATATTCAGTTCCGGATCCTCGTCGCCGGGCAGCTTCGGAGCCCGAGCCGTCACTCGTCCACTGCCGCGGTCGCCGATTCGCGCTCGGGGACACACGTCAGCAGTTGGGCGGTGTCGACGATGTTTCGCGTCTCGAGTAACAGCTCCGCCGCCTCGCGAACGGTGAATTCCGCCTCGATATCGACGCCGTGACAGACCGCGTAACACTCGAGCCAGTGATTCATCGCGTTCTCGAGGGCGGCGAATTCGGCGTCGGTAAACGGAACCAAGCGACCGCCGGTCCGAGCGTCGACGTAGAGCCCCACGGCCTGGCCCGCCCCGTCCCGGAGGTACGCGTCCGCCTCGTCGGGGGTGGCGGGAACATTCGTCTCGTCATCCGACCGGCCGGCGGTTTCGAGCGCGGCTCGCTCGCGCTCGGCGCGGCGAGCGAGGGCGGCGATTCGGGGGCTGTACCGGCTCATGTCACCCCTCGCGGTACTCGACGCCCTTGCCGCCCCGAGGGTGTTCCCACTCGGTGTCGGCGACGACCGCACAGGTCCCACACTCGACGCAGGGCTGGGTGTCGAGGCTGACGAGCGTCTCTTCGGTACCGTTGGTCTTGACCGCCTCCGAACGGTAGCAGCCACCGCCGAAGTCCCGCGCACTGACCGGGCACGCACTGACGGCCGCCCCGCTCGCGGCGGCGGACGCGTCCCTGAGTTCGATGTGCGGATTCCCCACGTCGGTGTCGTACGTGAGGTCGCCGATGCGCTCCGCGAGGGTCGGCGGTTCGATCTCGTTCTCCCAGTAAACGGTCTTCCCGTGCTCCTCGGCGATCAACGTCGGCAGGGAGACGTAGCCGGTCTTCGTGTCGGGCAGCATCGACACCAGGAACGGCGAGTTGTACGCCCGCTGGAGCAGCCGGTCCGCGATCGGGTTGCCGACCGCGAGCGATCCGAGCCGCGAATCGAGGACCCGCTCGACCGCGTTCGTCACGGCGTCGTGCTCGCCGACGGTCCGGGTGAGTTCGTATCGACGAGGACGGAGTTTGTCCATCGTGCCGGAGTCCTCGAGCAGCTTCGTGTAGCGGCGGCCGGCGGCCTCGGGATCGGTGTTGCCGCGGGTCACCGCGAACGCGTCGGCCGCGAGCGCGCCGGCGGTGACGGCGTGGTTCATCCCCTTGATGATCGGCCCCTGTGCCTGCATCTGGCCGGCGGCGTCGCCGACGAGGACGAGCCGGTCTCGGTACGGTTCGCGATGAGCGACCTTCTTCGAGTCGGGAACGAGCTTCGCCGCGTACTCGCGCTCGCGGTACTCGTTTTTGAACCAGCCCGCGAGCAGCGGATGGGTCAGCAGCGCGTCGAGCAGTTCGTGCGGTTCGGCCTCCTGCTCGACGAGGCTGTCGAGGTGGAAGACCGTCCCGATCGAGAGCGAGTCCTCGTTGGTATACAGGAAGCCGCCGCCGCGGACGTCCTCGAAGAGATCGCCCGAGAACAGGTGTGCAGCGCCCTCGTCCGGGTCGATGTCGAACCGGTCGTCGATCGCGTCCGGATCCATGTCCACGACGGCCTTGACGCCCTGGAACCACTCGTCGGGCTCTTCCCAGTCCATCAGTCCGGCGTCGCGAGCGAGCTCGGAGTTGACGCCGTCGGCCGCGACGATCAGGTCGGCCGTGATAGGGTCGAGTTCGTCGCAGGTCACGCCGACGATCTCCCCGTCCTCTCTGAGCAGGCCGTTCACTCGGACGTTCGTCAGCACCCCGCCGCCAGTCTCGCTGGTCTTCTCGTGGACTCGCCGCTCGAGCCACGAGTCCATCTCTCGGCGGAGCACGGCGTCACACCACTCGGTGTCGTGCTCGTGGAGGTCGCCCAGGTCGTAGGTCTTGACCGAATTTCCGGCCACGTTGTGGATGTAGTAGTCCGTCACGGGGCGCTCCGTCGCTTCCTCGCGGACGCCGTCGAAGAGGTCCTCGAGCGTGTACGGGGCGGAGTCCTCGGCGTAGAGCAGCCCGCCGGAGACGTTCTTCGAGCCCGCTTCGGTGCCGCGCTCGAGGACCAGCGTCTCGACGCCGTGATCGGCAAGCCGCGCCGCCGCCGCGGCTCCGCCGGGGCCACAGCCGACGACGACGGCCTCGTAGTGTTCGTAGTCGTCAGTCATCGTCCTCACCCCCGTCGGCGACGGCCTCGGCCTCGAGGGACGTCTCACCGGCTTCGACGGCCGTCGTGAGACGCGGCAGAACCTCGAAGAGATCGCCCTCGATGAAATAGTCGCTGAAGTCCCTGATCCGGGCGTCGGTATCGGTGTTGATCGCGACGACCGTGTCAGACTCGTCCATCCCGACCTTGTGCTGGACGGCACCCGAGACGCCGGCCGCGATGTAGATATCGGGCGCGACGACCTGGCCGGTCTCGCCGATCTGGCGTTCCTCCTTCGAGTACGCCTCGACGTGACCCTCGAACTGGTAGGAGGAAGTGACAATTCCGCGCGTGATGCCGAGTTCGGCGTCCTCGAACGCGTCCACGAGGTCGAGGCCCAGTTCCATGCCCGCGGTCGGATCGTCGGCGATCCCGCGACCGAGACAGACGATCACGTCGTGCCCGGTGAGATCGATCCCTGCCTCGAGCCGGTCGTAGTCGCTGATCTCGACGCGGAACCAGTCGTCGGGGAGATCCATCTCGTGTTCGACGACCAGTCCCTCCCGGTCGTAATCCGGCTCCAGCGGTTCGAAGCTCCCCGGAATGACCGACGCCCCCTGCGGGTGGAAGTCCCGGTCCGGGTTGTCGAGACAGAGGATCGTCGAGTACTCGAACCCCGAGAAGTCGGGCCGCTTCATGTGCAGGACTTTCTCGACGGTCTTCTTGACGCCGGGTTCGCCGGTCTTGACGGGGTTCGACACCTCGTTTTCCTCGATGAAGAGGTCGGAACAGTCCGAGGCCAGCCCGGAGTCGAGTTCGGCCTGCACCTTCGCGGAGAGATCGCGGCCGTTGTTCGTCGCCGGGAACAGGATGTACCGCGGTTTATCGTACTCTCGCCAGTCGGTGCTTTCGACAGTTCCCTCGCCGCGAGCTATGTGGGCCGCGATCTCGGTGTAGGGTTTGTGCAGGAACCGCTCGAGGCGCTCGTCGTCGTGATAGACGGCGACGTCGGCCCCGTAGGCGATACACTCCTCGGCGAGGCCCTCGCAGTCGTCGCCCATCAGGAAGGCGACGACGTCCTCCTCGTCGCCGTAGTCGTCTTCGAACCCGTCCATCAGCTCCCGGGCCTTGCCGAGCATCTCTTTCGAGACCTCGAGCAACTCACCGCCCTGCGTCTCACAGAAGACCCACATGTCCGCGTAGTCGCCGTCCGTGAGCGCCCGGACGTGCTTCTTGTCGCGGGTGGGATGGGAGAGTCCGTCGTCCGGTTCGGTCTCGTTCATTTCACCGTCGTCCGATTCGGCCTCGTCCGGGTCGGTTTCGGAATCGTCGTTCGTCGTCATTTCACTCACCCGCCTCCGCGGCGTACGGTTGTATTTCCTCGAGGACGTCGCCCATGCCGTCCTCGGGATCGATCATCGTCGCCTCCCGGTCGGAGGACGCCTTGGGGATCGGATCGACCGAGGAGACGATCGTGGGCGAGCCGTCGAGCCCGATGTAGTCGGGATCGAGGTTCAGGTCGGTGTGATCCCACGTCGTCAGGTGGTCGTCGTGCTCGGCGGCCCGCTCCTCGGTTTTCGCCCGCAACTCTTTGTGCGTCAGCCGATGCGAGGCCGTCCGATAGGTCGGCTCGAACTCCGGGTCGGTGACGACGAAACAGGGCAAGGGCGCTTCGACCGTCTCGACCTCGTCGACGTCGCCCTCCACGAGTCGCTTCGCTCGCAGGATCCGCTCGTCGGGATCGATGTCGAGTGCGATAACGTGGGTGACGATCGGCCAGTCCAGTGCCCAGCACGTCTGCGGCCCGGTCTGCCCGGTCTCTCCGTCCGCGGTTTTGAATCCCGCGAACACGATATCGACGTCCGCGACCTCCTCGTCGTACTTCTCGAGGCCCGCGCTGAGCGTGATCGCCGTCGCCCACGTGTCGGAGGCGGCGAGTTCGCGATCCGACAGCAGGTAGCTGTCGTCGGTGTAGACCGACGCCATCGCGTCCTGCAACACGTCGGCGTACCCCGGCGGTCCCATGCTCATCCCGGTGACGTGGCCGCCGTGGCGAATCTTCGTCTGAAGCGCCGCCTGCAGTGCGAACTCGTCGTTCGGGTTCATCACCGTCGGCGTCTTCCCCCGCTCGAGGTGACCGTCCTCGTCGAACGAGACGGCCCCCTCCGAGAAATCCGGGACGCCTTTGGTCAGTACGATCGAGCGCATGGATCCCTCCGTCGACGTAGTGTGCCTACTTTTGACATACGGTGGCACTGTATCATGGTATCAGTGTTAAGAATAGGGGTCAAAATCACCGACAGATTCTGTCGGTAGCGGTGACAAGAGCGCTGAAACCGGAGGGCAGAGACTCGATACAACCGATCGTCTCGTGACGATCGCGGGGAGGGATCGGTACGCGCTCACGGAACGGGGTC
Source organism: Natrinema salinisoli (assembly GCF_020405205.1). Taxonomy (NCBI): domain Archaea; kingdom Methanobacteriati; phylum Methanobacteriota; class Halobacteria; order Halobacteriales; family Natrialbaceae; genus Natrinema; species Natrinema salinisoli. The sequence continues at coordinate 1,994,813 of NZ_CP084469.1, forward strand.
GACACGCTCGAGAGAGAAGCCGAGCGACTCGAACGGTCAAAAACGGACTCGAACGGACGTTACTCGCGCTCGCGTTCGGTCGTCCGCATCGTGATCTCGCCGTCGGCTCGGATCGTCCCGTCGACCTCGGCGTCGGGCCCGAGATCGAGGTCGCCACAGGAGACGTCCCCGAGGACGCGGGCGTCGCCCTCGATGACGACGTCGCCCTCGCGGGTGGTCACGTCGCCGTGGATACGAGTCCCGTCACCGACGGTGACGTCGCCGCGGGCCCGGAGGCTGCCGAAGATGTTGCAGTCCGCGCCGACGTCGATCGTCTCGGCGCGGACGTTGCCGTGGAGCCGGCAGTCGTCGCCGATCGTCGCGGGCGTCGAGACGCGCCAGGCGTCGTCGCCGACGGTCGCGTTCCGGGGGATCACGAGCGGTTCCGCGTCGGGTTCACTGTCCTCTTCGTCGACGAGTTCGGAGATCAATCGCTGCGCCGCGTCTTCGTCGCCGACCAGGAGGAGGTGTTTGAGGTAGACGAACAGGAAGACGATCGTTGGCATCGGGTTCCGGATGACGATCCAGCCGTTGGCTTCGAACCCCTCTTCGATCTCGACGTCGTCGCCGATGTCGAGATCGCCGGCGACTTTCAGCCTGCCGCCGATGTGGACGCGTTCGCCGATATAGGCGTCCTCGCCGACCAGCACGTTCTCGGCCACGTCACACCACATGTCGAGCCGACAGTCGCCGTCCGCCTCGATCGCACCGCCGAACTCGGCCGACTCCCCGGCCAGCACGTTTCGGCCGCGGACCCCGAACTCGACGGTCGATCGACCGCCCACGAGGACGTCCCCGTCGGTCACGAGGTCGCGTTCCTGGGCTTCCGTTCCGTCGGGAACGACGAGTTCGTCGAGGGGATCCCTACTGAAGGCCACACTCGCATCCAAAGGGGGTACCACCTAATAAACCTCGCGCGTCGTCTGTCGTCCGTCTGACGTCCGTCTGTCTCCTCGAGTCCTCGCCGGGCTTCGAGCGTCGATCACAGTCGGCCCGCTTTTACACCCCCGCTGCATACGACAATCTATGACTACGCTCGCATTCGACGACAAGGGCGTCGACGTCGTCTACGAAGGCACCGAGTTCCGCCTCGAGCAGGAGCTCATCGAGGAAGCCACGGAGAAGTCCTACTACGACGTGACCGACCACGAAGTCCTCCAGATCGTCGCCGAACAGCCGAACCTGCAGGGCGAGCCCCGCCGCATCGGCGACATTCTGGACTGACCCGTTTTCGAGAACGGCCGGCCGTACCGAACGAGCGACCGTTTCCGGTCGCGATCGATCAATAGACGACGTGCAGCAGCGTGAAGACGACGATCCCGAGCGAGAACGAGACGAGCCACAGCGTCGCCGCGACTCGGCCCACGCGAGCGTGACTCGTCCGCGGGAGCTCCGCGATTGGACGGGAGAGCGCGAGCAAGAGGACGTAGTAGAGCAGCGGGATACAGACCATCGCGAGGAGGATGTGAATCGCCAATAGCGGCAGGTAGACGAACTGGTAGATCGCGTCGGGACCGGGGAACGGCTGCGGACCGCCGGTCACCGTCAGCCGGTAGAGGTAGAGCGCGAGAAAGGCGACGAACAGCCCGAACGAGGCGACCATCGCGACGCGATGTCGCTCGATCCGACCGCGACGGATCGCCCGCCAGCCGACCGCGATCGTCCCGATCGCGACCGCGCTGATCACGGCGTTGACGAGCGGGATCGTCTCGATGACCCACGCCGGAGCCGCCGGCACGCTCGAGGAGGGAATGCGGCCGCCTGCGGCCGCGAAGACGACCGCCAGCGAGACGACGCTCAAGATGCCGGTGAGAAGGCGCACGCGCTCTCGAGGGACGTATTCCATGGCTGTTCGTTCGAGCCCAGTAGGAAAGGGGTTACCGTCTCCGACCGCCTGCCGATACCGATCCGCCGAACCCGCTCTATAACCACCACTGCTAAGGACTTTTCGTCAGACGTGATCGTATGGAATTTTACTCCCTTCCGGCTGATGAGGCCGCCGTCCGTCGCTACGTCGACGAACTCTGGCTCCCGTATCACCGCGAACTCGAGGCGATCGTCGACGGCCATGCGCTCGCGGACACCGATACCGCGGCCCTCCTCGCCGCGGAAGTCGAGTTCCGACTTGAGCGCCTCGAGACGAACGACTATCGGACGTGGATCGCCGTCGACGAGAGCTGTGACGGGGACTCGGTCGGTCGACCGCTCGCCGACGGCGAGCTCGCCGGCTTCGTGGCGACTGAGATCGACGAGTCGCCTCCTGTCTTCGACCGGCCGGACCGACTGGTCGTTACCGACATCTACGTTCGCGAACCCTACCGCGGTACCGGTCTGGCCGATGACTTGATCGACCGTGCCACGAAGCGAGCGCAGGAGGCGACGTGTACGGAGCTCGCACTCGAGGTCGACGTCGACAACGATCGGGCCATCGCCTTCTACGAGAAACGAGGCTTCGAGACGGATCGCCGTCGGCTGACGATACCCGTCGACAACTCGTAAACCGTCCGTTTAGGACAGATTAGCGGTAGAAATCGCAGAGAATCGAATGCGTACCAATCGACGAGGCTTTCGCTCATCAATGTAGCGTCGGAAAGGATTATGCGTGGGTGATGTCCTCGAAGGGAGATCACCTGCATCGTAGTGGTGGACATCGTCCACCGGTGCGATGCGTGGGACCGGATTTGAACCGGCGGACCCCTACGGGACAGCGCCCTCAACGCTGCGCCGTTGGCCTGGCTTGGCTACCCACGCTCGCGGTCTTTGTCTGCACTCAATCGTATCCAGTGTGATTATAAAAGCCCTTTCCTTTGGGTCGGCGACTGCGGCCGGGTCCCACGGGATTAGCCCCCGCGAACCAGTGGACGGCGGGATCGGGTGGACGGAGTCGGGTACTGTCAGCGTTCGAACTCCTCCGGTCGTCCGATACCTGTTCCTCAGCGAATCGTCCGTCGAACCCTGACAGACACAAAGGTTTCAATACTCGAGCGAGAGGTTCGACCGATGTCGGTGTCGACGGCTCGGATGCGCGTCCTCGCAGGAATCATCGTGGCCAGCGGAATGGTCGTCGCGGGCGTCCTCGTCTCGCCATCGACGGCGATCGGAACCGTCGACTCGCTCGCCGCGGACCCGCTCGTGTTCGGGTTCGTCGTCGCCGGACTCTATCTCGTGCGGCCGTTCCTCGCGTGGCCGACGACGCCCCTCGCAGTCGTCGTCGGCTACGGCTTCGGCGTCGCGGTCGGCGTCCCGATCGCACTCGCCGGCGTCGTCGTAACCGTCCTTCCCGTCTTCGTCGCCGCTCGCCTGCTCATCACCAATGACACCGAGGGGAGCCGCGGCGCTCGAGCCGCCGCTGCGAGCGACGGCGACGACAGGGGCTTTCTCAAGCGGGCCGGCGACACGGTCGCACGCTATTACGAGACTGCCGGCCCGCTCCGCGGCGTCACCGCCTCGCGGCTGGCACCGATCCCGTCGGACGTCGCGACGTGTGCCGCCGCGATCAGCGGCGTCTCACTGCGCCACCTGGTTCTCGGAACGCTGATCGGCGAGCTCCCGTGGACCGTCGCCGCGGTCGTCGTCGGGGCCTCGGCGGCGACGGTCACCGCGAGTGGGTTCGGCGAACTGGGTCTGGTGTTTTCGATCGGCTGTGCTATCGCTGCGATCTTGTTGCTCGCCGGGCCGATCTACCGGACGGTGTGGACGAGCAGCGGACCACAAACGGAGAGCACGGCCCGATCGACCGACAGCTAGCCTCGTCGGCCGTTCGAAAAACCGATGTGAACACCGCGTTCTCACGGCGCGCGGGTCCGTAGACATCGAGTGAGAGGAGAATAGGTTACTTGTCGAGATCGTCGACCAGCGAATCGCTCATCTCCTTGAGCTCCGACTCGAGTTGCTGGTAGGCCTCGGTGTCGGTCAGTTCCTCGACGGAGTGTTCGTCCTCCAGCGTCTCCATCTTGTTCGAGATGGACTCGAGTTCGCGTCGGTCGTCGTCGCCGTACCGCGACTGGACGCGCAGGTTCTCGATGATGCGGGTCAGCTGCGCTCGCGTGACGGGCTTCGTGACGTAGTCGTCGAGGTCCAGTTCCACGATATCGAGTCCGGGATCGACGGCGGTCACCATGATCACCCAGCAGTCGTAGTCCGACGCCCGGATCTCCTGAAGTACTTGGTCTCCGGTAATATCGGGCATGTGCCTGTCGAGCAACACGACGTCGATCGCATCGCTCATTTGCTCGAGCGCGGTGGTCCCGTCGTAGGCGGTCACTACCTCGTAATCCTCGCCGACCCACATCGCGTAGAGGTCGGCGAGTTCCCGTTCGTCGTCGACGACGAGGATCGTCGGTTGCGCAGACATAGAGATCAGTGACTGCACCCACAGCCCGTCGTCTTGTAGTGGTACCGGGCGACTCACCGCTCGAGTCGGGTGTTGAGTCGGTCGTCAGGGCCGAAAACGGACACTCAGCGGAACGGGTCGCTACAGTCGATGATGACCCCGTGCTGGGGACAGACGTACTTGCAGTGGCGCTTGTACATCGCTGCGTCGCAGTGTGGACAGCGTGGCGCACCCGCTGCTCGATCGCTCGCGCCATCTCCGTTGGGACCACCCGTCGACTCCTCCACACCGTCAGCGGTCATACGACGGTGTTCTCACTGGTCGATGCTAAGTGTGGTGTTTGCGGCGGTCCTGAAAATAACGCAAACCGGACGACATAGAGCTGAGACGCCCTCAGTCAACCCTCAGCACTCGCTCCAGCCACAGGATTCGCACGTCTTGCAGCCTTCGGAGAAGTACAGCGACATCGAGCCGCAGTCGGGACACTCCGGCGACTCGCCGGCGTCGATGAGGTCCTGGGTCGTGTCGGCGTCGGCGTCCGCGGACGCACCGCCCTGTGCGGCGGCCGCGCCGCCGTCGGTCTTGGGACCGTCGTACTCGGCGTCGAGCTCCGCATCGGCCGACTCCTCGAGCGTCTGCTGTTTCGGGTACGGCTTGTCGATCTCGTCCTCGAGATACCGGCGCATCGCGGTGCCGATGGCGTCCGGGATGGACTGGATCTGTTCGCCCTTGTCCCAGGCGACCTTCGGCGAGCGGGTGCCACAGAGTTCGTCGACGATCTCCTCGGGATCGACGCCCGAGCGCAGCGAGGTCGAGATGACCTTGGCGAGCGCCTCGGTAAAGGAGTTCGTGAAGCCGCCGGAGTGGCCGATGTTCGCGAACAGCTCGAACGGCTGACCGGTTTCGGGATCCTCGTTGATCGTCACGTAGATCTTCCCGTAGCCGGTGTCGATGCGCTGGCTGACGCCCTGCAGGGCGTCGGGTCGCTCGCGCTTCTCGGTGAAGTCCACGTGAACGGGCTGGCCGTCGTCACCGAGCAGTCCGCCGACGTCCTCCTCGAGGACGTCTCGGACTTCGTCGCTCTCGAGGAACTGCTCGAGACCGCCGAAGATCTCGTCGATCTGTTCGACGAGCGCCTGTGCGGCTTCGGTCTCGTCGGCGAAGTCGGTGTTCTTCGCGCGGGTCGTCAGCACCTGCTTGCTTCGGGTGCCGTCGCGGTAGTAGGTGACGCCCTTGCCGCCGTGCTCGTAGATGTACTCGAAGACGTCCTTGGCGTCCTCGAGCGTGGAGTCGTTGGGCGCGTTGACCGTCTTCGAGATCGCGGAGTCGACGCCCTCCTGACAGGCGACCTGCACGCCGGCGTGGTCCTTCGCCGAGAGCGCGCCGGTCGTGACGAACAGCTCGCCGATGGCGTCGGGCACGGTCGAGAGACCCTCGACGCCGTTGAACTGGTTGGTCGCCATCTGCTCTTGGGCCTCCTCCTTGACCGCGTCGACGTCGATGCCGTTGGCCTCGAGCGTGCGCAGGAAGTAGTCGTCGAACTCGACGAGCATCTCGTCGCCCTGGACGTCGTCGGAGACGTTCTTGTAGTAGGCGACGTTGTAGATCGGTTCGCAGCCGCCGGTCGTGTTGCCGACCATCGAGGTCGTGCCGGTCGGTGCGATGGTCGTCACGTTGTGGTTGCGGATGGGGAAGCCGTCTTCCCAGTCGTCGGCGTTCAGACCGGTCTGTTTTTCGAACCACTCCCGGTACTCGGTCGGGTTCGCGTACTTGGACTTGTCCCACTCGTCGAAGCTCCCGCGTTCCTCGGCGAGTTCGTGGGACGTCCACTTCGCGTTATGGTTGATGTGGGTCATCAGCTGGCGCGCGACCTCGTTGGAGGCATCGCTACCGTACTCCATGCCCAGCTGGATGTCCAGCTGCGCCAGCCCCATGATGCCCAAGCCGATCTTGCGCATCTCCCGGACCTTTTCTTCGATCTTGTCGACCGGGAAGTCCGACATCGTGACGACGTTCTCGAGGAACCGCGTCCCCATCTCGATGCGGCGGTCGAACTCCTCGAAGTCGATCGCCTCCTCGAGGAAGGCGTCGACGGCCGCTTCCTGGGAATCGTACTCGTCGGCGTGCTCGTCGCTCCAGACGCGCCAGTCGGGAGCGTCCAGATCCGCGAGCGTCGAGAGGTTGATGTGCCCGAGGTTACAGGCCTCGTACTCCTCGAGCGGCTGTTCTCCGCAGGGGTTCGTCGCGAGAATGCGGTGGTCGGGGTGTTCCTCGACGTCGAAGGAGTGTTGCTTGTTGACGCGCTCGAGGTAGATGACGCCGGGTTCGCCGTTCTCGTGGGCGCCCTCGACGATGTCGTCCCAGAGTTCTTCTGCGGGGATCGACAGCTCCTCGCCGACGTCGACGTACTCGCCGAGGTCGAACATGTCGTACAGTTCCTTGGTTTCCTCGGTGGCGATGTGGGGCTCTTCCGTGCGCGGGTTCGTGAAGGTGAACTCCTCGCCGTTCTTCAGGGCCTCCATGAAGTCGTCGGTGATGCCCACGGAGATGTTGAAGTTAGAGAGGTGGCCCTCGACGGCGTTCCGGAGGTGTTCGGGGACCCGGCCCTCGTCGTCGATGAGTTCGCGGGACTCCTCGAGGGCCTCCTGGAAGGAGTTGTGCGTGAAGTCGTCGGGGTCGTTCAGGCGCAGCGTCTCGGCAAGCGAGACGTCCTTGTTTTTGGCGTGAAGGAACTGGATGACGTCGGGGTGGGAGACGCGCATGACGCCCATCTGCGCGCCGCGGCGAGCGCCGCCCTGAGCGATCGTCTCACACATCTGGTCGTACGTGCGCATGAACGTGATCGGTCCCGACGCGATGCCGCCGGTCGAGCCGACCGCGTCGCCGTAGGGGCGCAGGCGCCAGAAGGCATAGCCCATGCCGCCGCCGCTCTGGAAGACCTGCGCGGCCTCCTTGGCGGTCTGGTGGATGTCGTCGATGTCGTCCTCGGGGGAGTCGACGAAACACGCCGAGAGCTGCTGGAGCTCGTCGCCGGCGTTCATCAGGGTCGGCGAGTTCGGCATGAAGTCCAGGTTCTCCATCATGTCCTGGAACTCGTCGGCGACGTCCTCGACGTGGTCGCGGATCTCGTCGGGGAGCTCGGGGACGACGGTATCGTAGGCGAATTTGTTGACGTTGTAGATAGACAGCGTAGCCTCGGCGTCGTCTTCCGCGGTCGTACCTGCTCCAAACACCTCTTCGGCGAGCTCGTCTCGCCGCGGATGGTCGGGCTTGAGCTGCTCGGGCGTGACCGTGATCTCCGCGTCCTGTTTGCGGGACTCGAAGACGGCTTCCGCGAGCGCGATGTTCTTGCTGACGCGATCGAAGAGGTCCTCCTGCTCCTCGATCAGCTCGCCGTTGGCGTCCTTCCGGAGATACCGCGCCGGGAGAATGTTGTGATAGGCGTTGTCGGTCAGACGCTCCTCGAGGGTATCCCCGTCGGTTCGCTTGATCGGAAGGGTGAGATCCGCCGCGGAAAGTTCGGCATCGCTCATGCGTGGGCCACCTCGTCGCTACCCCGCTGGCGCGTGTCGATTCTGGCGTGGGTCCGGGTCCTGTCTCTCATCATTCGTGACGAAGGTTCGGTAATCGTGCATCCATCATAAACGTGGTGTTGTGATCCTATTTTTCTTGTATTACTACAAGTTTAGTTGTAGAGATGTCTCTGTAACCTGTTGGGTCGGGTTCGTCCGCGGCCGCCGAGACGGCCGCCTGTGCGGTCACTCATGCCTACGTTGCCAACCGTCTTAACGATTTTCAGACCGGACTGAAAGTGACTGTATCCGACGAAATTCCGTCGCTATCCGGCGGTTTTCTCTTTCGCTACACTTCCACTCGATTCGAACAATCACTCGCTCGAGTCACTCTTCGCTGCGGGTCAGTCACTCATCCAGAAAGATTACGTCCTTCCGGTGCGGGACGTTTGATATGATCGATGCACTCACGTCGGCACCACCCATCCTGCTGGTGTTGGCCGGGCTCGCCGCCTTCGCGGTCGCCGTCATCGCGCTTCGAATTGCGATCAAACTGGCCGTTCGAGTCGGTATCGTCGCCGCGGTCGTCCTCGCGGCCCTCTATGCGGTCGGCCGGCTCGACATGATCCCCGGCGTCTGAGGGGACGTGCTCGGACGACGGCGAATCCCACCACTGGAGAACCGGTCCGTTGAAAATGACGTTCGATTTCGCGCCTCTCACTTTCGATACCGAGTCGGTAGCCCGGTCTAGACGCTCGAGAGGAAGTTCTCGATCACGTCGTGACCCATCGCCGTGAGCACGCTCTCGGGATGGAACTGGACGCATTCGAGGGGGTACTCGCGGTGGCGGACGCCCATGACGAGCGTTTCACTTCCGTGATCTGCGGTCGCCGAAACCTCGAAACAATCGGGAACGTCCGTCGCGATCAGTGAATGATATCGACCGGCTCGGAAACCTTGCTCGAGGCCGTCGAAAACGCCCTCGCCGTCGTGGTCGACCGCGGAGGCCTTCCCGTGGATCGGCTCCGGCGCGCGGCCGACGGTGCCGCCGTATTCGTAGACGGCAGCCTCGAGTCCGAGACAGACCCCGAGCGTCGGTATCTCGGGGGAAAGATCGCGAAGCACGTCCATCGTGACGCCGACGTCGCGGTCGTTCTTCGGATGACCGGGGCCGGGGCTGATGACGATCGCGTCGGGATCGACGGCGCGGACGTCCTCGAGCGAGGCGGTGTTCTTCAGGACCTCGGTCTCGGTGCCGTCCTGCTGGCTGACGTACTCGACGAGGTTGTACGTGAAAGAGTCGTAGTTGTCGACGAACAGGACTGTAACGGGATCCGCGTCACCGTCGGCTCGACCGCCGTCGTCGGTCGCCGTCGCGCTCATCGGCTCACCTCCGCCGTCGCATCGGGTTCGTCGTCCGGTGCCGATTCGTCGCCCGGAAGCTCGATTTCCTCGAGCGCCGCGAGGACGCCACCCATCTTCTGTTCGGTCTCCTCGTACTCTGCGGCGGGGTCGCTGTCGGCCACTAGCCCCGCGCCGGCCTGAACCGTGATCCGATCACGTTCTCCCTCGTCCTCTACCGTTGCCGTCCGAATCACGATCGCGAAGTCCGCGTCGCCCGACCAGGAGTAGTAGCCGACGCCGCCGCCGTAGAGACCGCGGGGTTCGGACTCGAGGTCGTCGATGATCTCCATCGCCCGGATCTTCGGCGCGCCCGAGAGGGTTCCGGCGGGGAACGAGGCTCGCGTCGCGTCGAAGCCGTCCGAGTCGGCGGCCAGCGTTCCGGTCACCGTCGACTCGATGTGCTGGACGTGGCTGTACTTCAGCACGTTCATGAACTCGTCGACGCGGACCGAGCCGGGCTCGGAAACCCGGCGAACGTCGTTCCGCGCGAGGTCGACCAGCATCGTGTGCTCGGCCCGTTCTTTCCCATCGGCCAGCATCTCGCCTGCGAGGCGGCGGTCCTCGACGGGGGACGAGCCACGGTCGCAGGTGCCGGCGATCGGATTGGACATGACCTCGCGGCCGCGCACCGAGACGAGCGTCTCGGGGCTGGCCCCGACGACGGTCAGGTCGTCGTGGTCGAGCAGGTACATGTACGGCGACGGGTTGACCTCGCGCATCGCCTCGTAGAAGCCGATGGGGTCGACATCCCCGTACAGCTCTCGCGTCCGGGAGATGACGCCCTGGTAAATGTCGCCGTCGAGAACGTGTTCTTTCGCCCGTCGAACGCTCTCTTCGTACTCGTCTTTGGGACCTGCAACCTCGTCATCGCGAACGAATCCACCCGTTTCGGGCCGTTCGGCCTCACGCAGCGTCGCCGCGACCTCTGCGGCTTCCGTCCGAAGCGCATCGTAGACGTCGTCGGGATCGTCGTCGGCCTCGAGCACGGGCGTGAAGACCAGCGACACCGTCCCGTCCCGCTCGTCGAACGCCAGCGTCTTCGTCGTCAGCAGGAACTGCGCGTCCGGGAACCGCGACTCGGGTCGCTCGAGACCCACCTCCTCGAGCCAGAGGTCGTAGACGGCGTCGTACGCGAGGAAGCCGACCAGACCGCCCTCGAGGTGCTGGCGGTCGTGATCGGGGGCGTTCTCGAGACGGACGTCGGGCATCGCCGCCCGGAGCGCGTCGACGGTATCGCCCGCCGCATCCGTCCGAATCGCGTCCAGCGGCGCGTCGTCGGACAGCGCCTCGACGGTCGCCGTGCCGGACTCGACCGTCACGACGGCTTCGGGGTCGTAGCCGACGTAGGAGTATCGTGCGTGGCGTTCGGCGTCTGCCCCACTCGGGCGAAACGCACCGTCGGGGTCGCTCGAGGCGGTTTTCTCCGCGCTCTCGAGCAGGAACGCGTACGGCGAGCGCTCGCGATCGATCGCCGATGATCGACCGGTGAGCGCAGTGTAAGCGGCGAGCGGCGTCGTCTCGCACTCGAGCGTCGCGACGGTGTGGACGACGGCCGGTCGCTCCTGACGATCCTCGCTCGACCCTGCGTACTCGCGAAACGTCTCCCGATCGATGTCGAACGTCGGCGGTTCGGATGCGACGGATTCGGTGTCGTGCATAGTGGGCTCCGTTACGATTCCGCCGGTCGGCGGGCGTTCTTCGCCCGATCGACGAACGATCGGACCGCGTCGACGTCCTTGACGCCGCCGCGTTCCTCGACGCCGCTCGCCACGTCGACGGCGAACGGTTCGACGGTGCGGACCGCATCGCCGACGTTCTCGGGCGTGAGCCCGCCCGCGAGGATCAGCGGCGACTCGAGATCCGCGGTGGCCGTTCTCGTCAGGTCCCAGTCGTGCGTTTCGCCGGTTCCGCCGCCGCCGTCCTCGCCCGGTGTGTCGACGAGGAGCGCGTCGACGACGTCGTCGTAGGTTTCGGCGACCGAGGGGTCATCTGCGTCGACTGCCAGCAGCACTTCCACGTCGAGCTTCGCGCGCAGGTACGCCAGATCGCCGGGTCGGATGCCGCCGTGGATCTGGATCGCGTCCGGCTCCACGGCCTCGATCAGTTCGATGGCTTCCTCGGGACTCGCGGGCATCGTCACGAGCACGCTCGTCACGAACGGCGGCGTGGCCGCCGCGAGGGTCGCGGCCCGCTCGATCGACACCTCTCGCGGCGTGTCGACCGACACGTCACAGATGATGCCGACCGCGTCAGCCCCCGCGTCGACGGCGGCCTCGAGGTCGGATTCGTTCGTCAGGCCACAGACCTTGACGCGCGTCATCGTCCCTCCGGCCGGGCCGTCGTGGCGCAGAGCTGCCCGAGTTTCCGCGCCGCCTCGCCGGAGTCGATCGCTTCGCGCGCGACGTCGGCTCCCGCCTCGAGCGACTCGGCCTCGCCAGCGACGTAGATCGCCGCGCCGGCGTTCGCGAGGATGACGTCTCGCTTCGCACCGGTCACGTCGCCATCGACGATACCGCGCATGTCGGCCGCGTTCTCCTCGGGCGAGCCGCCGGAAATGTCCTCGATGTCGCGTTCCGTGAGGCCGAGATCGGCCGGTTCGAGGGTGTACTCCTCGACCGAGTCGCCGTCGACTTCGGCAACGACCGTTTCCCCATGGATGGCGATCTCGTCGGTCCCCGCGCCGTGGACGACCAGCGCGCGATCGACGTCCATCCGGGACAGCGCGTCCGCGAGCACGGGCACGAGGTCGGGATCGTAGACGCCGACGACCTGCGCGTCCGCTCCGGCGGGGTTCGTCAGCGGTCCGAGCACGTTGAAGATCGTCCGCATCTCGAGTTCCTTCCGCGGCCCGATGACGGCCTTCATCGCCGGGTGGAACACCGGCGCGAGCATGAAGCCGATACCGTCGTCCTCGATGGCTTCCTCGACGGCCGGCGGTTCGGCCTCGACGTTCACGCCGACTTCCTCGAGCACGTCCGCGCTGCCCGACGACGACGAAACCGAATAGTTGCCGTGCTTGGCGATCGGGACGCCGGCTCCGGCGGCGACGATGGCGCTCGTCGTCGAGACGTTGATCGTGTCGTAGTCGTCCCCGCCCGTGCCGCAGGTGTCGACCAGCGGCTCCCGATCGGGCGAAATCGTCCTGGCCGCGTCGCGCATTCCTTCGGCGAAGCCCGCGATCTCGGCCTCCGTCTCCCCTTTCGCACGCAGTGCCGCCAGCAGTGCGCCGATCTGTGCCTCCGTCGCACCCTCGAAGACGGCCGTCGAGGCCGCTCGAGCGTCCGATTGCGTGAGATCCGACCCGTCCGTGACTCGTTTGATATACTCCTGCATAGTGAACACCAATGTACGTAGTTGTCTTGTAATGCCCAAATCAGTACATCGACTTAAGCGTATCGAACGGATGCGTGGGGGCGACTCCCGTACGGACGTCGATTCGAAACCTTCAATTGTGGTGGCGGGCAACGAATGATTGCAGACAACGTGGCGACGGAAGCCACGGACGAAAGCGCAACCAGGGTTGGTGGTCTAGTCTGGTTACGACACCTCCTTGACATGGAGGAGGCCGGCAGTTCAAATCTGCTCCAACCCACTACTTCTCCGCTTCCGCATCAAGGAATCCACATTCAGGTTCCTTCTTGCGATTTTCCGTGTAGCAACGTGTCGATCTCGGCTTTGACTTCATTGGGAGTGGCAACGGTCATGTCCGGTCAGGCCACTGTCCGTGGTTATCAGCTAAGGAGATCGGGCAATCGCTTAACATTTGTCTTCGATATATAGGTTCAGTTAGGCCTGCCTGATGAGTCGCTCTTGTTGTATCCCATAAGTATAGTCATCCCGCGCCGTTGGCGCGGGGGACGGGCGCATGGACCGTGATGAGTAGTTGTCGCACCAGTCGTGGAATCCTCTCAGCGAAATACGGAGCGACAGTTGAAATAGTGGAGTGGGTGTCAGCATCATGTTTAGTATATTATAGTATTGTTTTTGTTCTCGTGACGGAATACCAGTATAACTGGGATAATGGATGGACCATTCTGGAAGATTCGGTTACGGATTCAAAGTTGCCGGTTGAAAGTGCGTAACTGGGGTAACAGACATATCAGATCACGCATCCCTAAGCAAATTTATTGGCTGTACACTGATGTTGATTCAGAGATAATTGGAGTGCTTGATGCGTTTCTCGTTCAGTTGATCCCGATTTATCTTGCATATATTGGGCGTTTGTGGATGGCAATTGGGACGGCAATTATTGGCAGGGTTATCACATCACGGCTATCGGCACGGAAGCGGAAACGTGACAGAGAACGGTTGGTCGAGAAGGCTATCAGCAGAACCGAGGGGAAAAGAGAGCGGAGAGCAAGAAGGGAAGGGAGAAGACTGTGAACGTATCTGTCTGAACACTTGAAATGGTGGAGGGGATGTGGGTGAGAGAATCGGTCCATCACGGAAGGGTTAGTGATTTGAATGACAGTCACTCACTACCTCTATGGAAGTCCTCTGTATCAGCGACATCCAATGGGAACCAGCAGTCAAAAAGACTCTCATCAGACTCCAAAACGAAATTGATGAAGCCTCTCCTTCTCTGGTGCTTTTCGGCGGAGACGTGATTAACGACGGCGGAAACGAAAACGAGCATGTAGACGAGTTCATCGAATTATTAGACTATTTAGAGGAATTAGGAACAATGTCTTTCACCATACAGGGAAACCATGACGAATACTCCGATTACGAAACAATAGAAAGACACATTGAAGGTTTGGAATATGCGGAAGAAATCTCCCACGTGGTCGCTGAGTTTGACGGCTTGAAGGTGTTGGGACTGCCGTATTCCTCTACTCACTCTCTTCGGACGGCAAGGCAACTGAGCGAGGAGTTTTCGGGAAGTTATGATATAGTGTTAGCACATGCAGAATCCTCTCGAAGAATCTGGTTGTTTGAACTTGATTCGAGGATCGTGATCACAGGCCATTATGCTGACAGACTATGCCAAGTTCGTGATCAGGCCTTTGTGTCAATGGGATCGTATCCAAGTGATTCCGTGATAATCAATTTTGATCGGGATGAGGTACTGTATAGAAGAGAAGTCGAATCACACATGGCCAGTCAGGACAGATACGAAGCCCGAGTAAGATTAGATGATGGGGAGCTGGAATGGCTTCGTGATGAGTACGATCCAGATGTATTCAGTTCACAGCCATTGCAGGACTCTGACTATTCTGACCGGTTCGAGGCCCTGATTTCTGCTAAGGACAAGGTATCTGAAACCGATGACGAGGGAGATGTGAGAATGATTATTGAAGGGCTGTTAGAAGCTGGTATTCCGAAGACACATATTCGTGAATATATCGGACGCTACGATTTTCTATAGCTGTTGGATAACCAGTGGGGTGGTGAATTAATTGATTCGAGGGACGGAGTTCGTCTACTTCCTGAACCAAGTCGGGCTTGCGAGCGACAGTATCGTCATGTTGAACAGATTTGAACCAGACGAGTCACGCAAAGCGTAGCGGGCACGTCTCGACCTGGTTCAAATCCGTTCTCGCTCACTGCTTCTGCTACGAAGAAATCCACGGGCAACGAGATCGTCATGCGAGACGGTTCGACCGATACGGATTACACGGAGCAGGACGAACGCGTCCCGACAATTTTCCATCCCGTTCAGCACGTCACTCGAGCGACTCCCAGGTCGCGGAAGCGGTCACGCGACCATCCTTGATCTCGACTGTACTCTCGGTGGCGGACGACGCGAGCGACGCCTCGAGCGTGCCCGCATCCGCGTCTCCGAGGAGCGCTGCGAATTTGCCAGTTGCCCGTTCCCTGTTCTCGCCGAAGCTGAGCGAAGACACGCCGCCCTCCAGCCCATCGAGTTCAGTGTGTTCCATGTCGAACGCTTCTTCACCCCCGCTTTCGCCGTCAGTGAAATTGTCGCCGCGGTCGGTTTCTTGCGCTCCCGAACCGGACTCGAACTCCCCGCCGTAGCCGCCGAACACGAGGTCTCCGCGGCCGGCACTCGAAACGAGCCACCCGAAGTCGTTGATCTCGTCGGTCGCCCGCGTCGTGTCGCCCGCCGCAGCCTCGATCGGGGTTCGGATCGCTGCGATCGGATCGTCGACGTCCTGCTCGAGGGTGAAGAGGATGGCACCGTCACCGACCGCAATCGCATCGCGACTCTCCTCGTTGGCCGGCGTGTACGCGTCGTAGTCGCCGATTTCGTCCGTCTGTTCGTACTGCTTGGCGAACGAGAATCCCTCCGGTTCGGCCGTCAGCGCCTCGTCTACCGCATCGGTGTCGATGTCGCCGGTCATGACGACCGCCCGGTTCGTCAGCAGCATCGCCTCGACGCTCGAGTTCAGGTCCTCGGATCCGTCCGTCTCGTTTCCTGACTGTCCGTACGTAATCAACCCGCCGAGTCCGTAGGCACTGAGTCCGAACCCGACGACGAACGCCGCCGCTACTGCGCCGCTGATCGGGAGTCCGATCATCGGGTCGCCTTCGGCATCCGTGTCGGATTCGTCGTTCGTTGTCTGGTTTCCAGTATCGGTCTCCTCGAAAACGGACCAGTCGACGTAGACGTACCCGACTTCTCCGTTGTCGTCAGCGGTGAGCCATCGGTGGTACGACGGGAGTTCGCTACCGTCACCGTTCCCTCCCTCACCAGTCGAATCGAGACAGCCGGCGAGGCCAGTTGCGGCCGAGACGCCAGTGAACTTCAGTACGTTGCGACGGGTAATATTCATGATGAGTAACGGTATGTGTGATCCGTCATGAATCTTCCTGAAACGAGCTATTCACGTTGTATTACAGCGTTCGGTTCTCGTAACATCCGGGGCCGTTTTCACTTCCCCTAGCACTGATGCGGATTCACTGCTGAACGAACAGTCCCGCGGAGACGAGACCGATCGCAGTCAACAGGACGAGAACAAGGAGGACCTCGGACACCGCCTGTATCGCCCGCGAGCTGATGTTACCGAGGGAAAGAAAACCGGCAGCGAGAACGACGGTGTTCGTCCCGAGAAGCACGTTCGTGTTTTTCGTCTCTCGAGCCATGCACGCGTCGGCTCAGATGGCAGTTCCGACGACATTACGCCTGCTATTCAGACAGGTTTTGTTACTGTTACGATATATTTGCCACTGTCGATTGGTCGTCATCGATCGGATACGAGACGGGTATGCGACCTCATCACACCGCTACCCGGAACCGAACGGTACAAACCCGCGAATCGATTCGGCGGCGATATGGACGTCGTCGGTCGGCTACTGGCGCTGCTCGTCGTGTTGCTGGTCGGGACCGGGTTACGGACCACCGGCATCCTCGATACGCGCCGGACCGAACTGCTGAACGCCCTCGCCTACTACGTCGCGCTCCCGGCGCTGATCTTCGTCTCGACGTACACCCGCTCGATCGGTGACCTCCTCACGCCGGCACTGCTCGGTGGGCTCGTCGTCGTGGTGTTCTCGACCGCAGGGCTCGCCTGGCTCGCCCACCGGCATCGCGACTCGAGGGCGCGCCGGAGCGTCGCGATCGTGCAGTCCTATCACTCGAATCTCGGCTATCTCGGACTGCCGCTGGTCGCCGCAACGTTCGACGCGTCAGTGACGGCGATCGCGAGCGTCGTGCTCGGGGTCGTGACGTTGGCCCAGCTTCCGCTGACGCTCATCGTCCTATCGGCGCTCAACGGCGCGGACGCGTCGATCCGTCGCGAGCTTCGGGGCCTCGCGACGAATCCCGTGTTGCTGAGCCTGTTCGCCGGGCTCGCCGTCGGCTCGATCGGGATTTCGATTCCGTCGACTGTCGCGAACGGCCTCGATGCGGTCGGATCGATCGCACTTCCGGTCGCGCTGCTCTGTGTCGGTGCGTCGCTGCAGATCGATCTTCCGTCGATCGACGTCGGCGCGACCGCCGCCGTCGTCGCGCTCAAGATCGGCCTCATGCCTATCATCGCGTGGATCGTCTTCTCCGCACTCGCCGTCGACTCGGCAACGTTCACCGCCAGCGTGGTGATGCTCGGTACCCCGACGGCCGTCTCGACGTTCGTCTTCGCGAACGAGCTCGGCGGCGACAGCGAATTCGCGTCGCTGAACGTCTTCGTGACGACGCTCGTCTCCATCGTGACGATGTTCGTCCTGATAACGCTGGTCAGCTAGGTAGCAACACCTACCGCGAGAAGAACCGCTTGAGCCGACCGAGCAACCCGGGAGAACCGTCTTCCCCGTCGCTCGTTTCGGTTCCTGTATCACTCTCTACCGATCCGGCGAGCGGGCCGGCATCGTCGGGCCAGTCCTCCTCAGTATCCGTCCCGCCAGTCCGTGTCGTCTCGAGATCGTCCAGCGAGAGCTCGACGGCGTCGATTGCGGGGGTTGACTCGCGTCCCTCGCCGGCTTCGGCCGCACGGACGTCCGCGCCGGTCACGTCACCGTGCTCGACGCGGGCGGCGAGATCCTCGGGTGACGCGTCCGAGGCGTCGTTTGGAAGCGACGCCGCGGCCGAGTCGACCGTAGCGGGGTCGGAATCGGCCGTACCGCTCGAGTCCGATTCTTCGGACGCTTCGTCGGCGGCCGTCTCGGCCGATTCGGCACCGCTGGAGTCCAGTGATTCGACAGATCCGGTTGACGGGTCACTACTCCCGGTATCGTCCGGTCCGTCGTTGGCGGTCGCTTCGGGACCGGAGTCGGGAATTTCAGCACCCGTCGCGGACGCGCTTCCGGACGGCCCTGCAGGCGTCGAATCCAGCGACTCGAGGATGTCGTCGACGCTCTCCTCGGAGACGACGCGCTGTGGACCGCCGCCGGGCTCCGGATTGCCCGCCGACTCGGTATCGTCGGCTGCGTCCGCTTCGTCGGTCGCCGCGGGGGGAGATCGCTCGTCGCTCATTGTGATGATCTGTCGGTCCGTGGGACATAATCTTTCCCCTGCCAGGCCGATTCAGAAAACGAACACGACGCTCGTGGGACCGTTACGCGGCGAGGGCCGGCCGCGCTCTGACGACGTTGAGGACGGCACCGACAAGAATGATGATACCGGCGAAGTAGAGCCACGTGACGAACAGGAGGACGGCACCGACGGCTCCGTAGGCCTCGTACTGGCCGGCGTTCGACGCGTACAGCTGAAAGCCGAGCTGGAGGACCGTCCAGCCGACGGCCGCGAAGATCGCGCCGGGAAGGATTTCGCGAAATCCGACCGGAACGGGTGGAAGGACGTAGTAGATCGGGAGAAAAACGAGAACGAGCCCGAGGAGGAGTGCGAGCCAGCCCAACACGCCGGCGAACGGGACGGTATCCGCGACGATCCGGAGGGCGGCACCGATCCCGATCATCAGGACCAGCGCACCCGCACCGGCGACGATCACGGTGAGTCCGTCCCGTATTTGATCGACCAGCGAATCCTCGGCGACCTCGTCGTAGACGTTATCGAACGCGAGACTCAGCCCCCGGAAGACCTTGAGTCCACCCCAGGCGGCGACGAGGAGTGCGACCACGGTCGCTTCGGCGCGGCCGGACTCGGTCGTCAACGCCTCGGTGACCAGTTGCTCGCCCGATGACGGGAGGAAGTCGCCGGCGGCGGTAATCAACCGCTGGGCCGCTTGCTCGCCGCCCAACAACGACCCGACCACGATCGCGAGTAAGACGAGCGGAATCAGCGAGACGAACGCGTAGTAGGCGAACCCGGCCGCGAGAAAGGTCAAATCGCGGTCGCTCGCCGTTCGATAGATCTCGGTGAGCGTATCCTGAATCTCCATACGGTCTATACGACGGTCGGTCCCTATAACCTGTAAGTCGTTCGCAGTTCCTGTGTCCGTCTCGATCTCCCGTTTCGGTCGCAGCCGTCTCCCCCGTGACGGGTCGACTGCACGATCGTGACGGATCGACTGCACGAGGGGAATCGCTCGAGACGCCCGTCACCACTCCCGGCAGAAGTTCTGGCCCGCGTAGACCGAGCCGTCGTCGGCGATGTAGACGCCGACGCCCGCTCGATCCCACGGCGGCGTCTCGCCCGTTTCGAGGATCGCCTGCCGATGCGGCGTGGAGTTCATCCACTGATTTACCAGTCCGGTCGCGAGCCCCTCGGCGGTCCGGTAGCGAACGGTCTCCCCGTTGCCGGGTCGTCTGATGGGGCGGTCGACCCACGTCTTCGCGATGTTCTCGCCGTAGCCCTGACAGTAGCTGTCGACGTCCTGGAACCGATCGTACGGTCCTTCTCCGTCCGGGTTCGTGTGTGCGAAGTAGTCCCGCCGTGCCATGTCGTCGCTGTGGGCGCGCGAGACGGACGCGATCGTCCCGTCCCACTCCAGGGGCTCGAGCCCGTGCTCGGCCCGGCGCTCGTTGACCTCGGCGTGGACGAAGTCCTCGACCGTCGGGGAGGTGATCGTCTCGACGTCGGTCTCGTAACTCGAAACCCCGGGATCGTCGGGATCGGTCACCGCGGGATTTCGCTCGCCGGCCGGCGGCGGATCGGCACTTGGCGCGGGTCGGTTCTCGATGCCGACGTCCTCGAGGAGCTGGGGCGCGAACAGCGCGGTCCCGAGCGCGAGCGAAACGACGAGGAGGACGGCGACGAGGAACCGTATCAGTCCGCCGAGCAGCGCGCGGTCCGGACCCCCGTCCGCGTCAGTCATCTCGAGTCGCGACCCCTCCATTACCTCGACTGTTCGACTGGCGGCACAAGACAGTCGCGGTCGCTCACACGCAGTGAGACACCGTTCTCACTCCGCGGAGGGAGACGAGGACGCTACCGCCGACCCGTCGGCTCCGCCACCGTCGCCGAAAATCGTCTCGTGGATCCCGATAACGAGTCCGGGCACGACCGCCATGAAGAGGTGTTCCTCGAGCGGAATGCCGGCGATATCGATCCCGGTTCGGAGTTTGATGTCGAAGACGCCGACCGCGAGCGTGTACCGGTCCCAGACGTAGGCGATGGGGTACAGCGCGAGGATCGTGACTGCTGCCTTTCGGAGCGCGTTCGCGCGGCGGAGCAGGAGGGCGGCGACGATACCCCAGACGAGCTCGGTCGCGAGGTAGGTGTAGCGACCGAAGACGCTGATATCGATCATCGGCCGCCGATTCAACGGCCGATGTAAAAACCTCCGGGTGAGAGCCACCCGGACAAAACGGGCAGTATCTTAAATACCCCGGCGGCTCTACGTCCACGTAGAAGGATGAATATCGCTGATATCGCCACCACGGAGTTTATCGAAGTCGACGTCGGGACGCGAATGGGGAAGGTCCGTTCGATGTTCGAGAACGGCAATCCCAAGGGAATCATCGTCACCAACGACGGGGAGTACGAGGGCGTCATCAGCGAGCGAGAGATCCTCCAATCTCACGTCGAGGACGACGCCAAGGTCGCGGCGCTCACCAAACCGAGCCGGAGCACGCCGTCGCCCAAGGTCGACCGACAGGAAGACGTCCGGGAAACCGCGCGCGTACTCGTCGAAAGCAACGCCAAGGTCGCGCCGGTCTTCGAGAACGGCGAACTCTGGGGCGTCATCACCGACGACGCCATCCTCGAGGCCGTCCTGGACAACCTCGACGCGCTGACCGTCGCGGACATCTACACCGACGACCCGGTCACGCTCACCGAGGACGACGGCATCGGCAAGGCGATCAACCTCCTGCGCGAGCACGGCATCTCGCGGCTGCCGATCCTCAACGAGAACGGCTACCTCGCCGGCGTCGTGACGACCCACGACATCGCCGACTTCGTCATCCGGGAGAACCACACGACGACGACCGGCGACCGGGTCGGCGACACCCAGCGCCTGCTCGACGTGCCCGTCTACGACATCATGAACAGTCCCGTCGAGACGACGACGCTCGACGCGACGGCCAAGGAAGCCGTCGAAACGATGCTCGAGAAGGATTACGCGGGGCTGATGGTCACGCCGAAGGACGACGACCGGGTCGTCAACGGCGTCATCACCAAGACGGACGTCCTGCGCGCGCTGACGTTCACCGAGGAAGAGCACATGGACGTCCAGATCACGAACATCTCGATGCTCGACACCATCACCCGGGAGTCGATCGTCCAGAGCATCGAGGACGTCGCCGACAAGTACGCCGACATGCAGGTCATGCACGCACACGTGCGCTTTCACGAGCACAACGAGAAGCTCCGTGGCACCCCGCTCGTCCAGTGCCAGATCCGCCTGCGGACCAACAAGGATCAGGTCGCCGGCACCGGCGAGGGCTACGGCGCGGAGAACTCGTTCCGCGTCGCGCTGGACAAACTCGAGCGCAACGTCTTAGAACTCAAGGGCGTCACCAGCGACGAGGAGTACCGCGGCCAGCTCCTGCGGAAGCTCAACCAGATCTAGCGCCGCTCGCGGTCCGCGTTCACACCTCGTTTTCCGAGTCGACCTCGAGGCTGACCGTCTCCCGGACGTCTCGCGCCGAGCGCGCGAGTTCGACGGTGTACGTGCCGGGGTCGATCGTCCACCCAGCCTCGGCGTCGTACCGACCGAGTGCACGCGACTCGAGTTCGAGCTCTAGCGTTCGGGTCTCGCCGGCGGCGAGTTCGACCGATTCGAACCCGGCGAGCTCGCGCACGGGACGGTCGACCGGCGACGAGTACGGCGGCCGGAGATACGCCTGGACGACCTCGCGACCGGATCGGTCGGCCGCGTTCTCGATCGTCACGCGAACCGTGCGATCGTCGACGACGCTCGCCGCTCGATACGAGAGGTCCGCGTAGGAGTGCCCGTGTCCGAACGGATAGGTCGGCTCCGCCTCGACGTCGTCGCGGTCGAAGTGACGGTAGCCGACGAAGACCCCCTCTTCGTAATGGGCCCTCCCGTCGACGCCCGGATAGCGGCGCTCGTTGCTCGCGGGATAGGCTCCCTCGGGTGCGAAGGTCACGGGTAACCGACCCCCCGGATCGCGGTCCCCGTACAGCACTTCGGCGATCGCGGCCCCGTCGGCCTGTCCCGGATACCACGCCTCGAGGATCGCATCGACGTCCTCGCGCCACGGGAGTTCGACGGGCCCGCTCGAGTTGACCACGACGACCGTTTCGTCGGCCGCGCCGGCGACGGCCGCGACCAGTTCGTCCTGCTCGCCGGGCAATCGGAGCGAGTCGCGGTCTTTCGCCTCAGTCGTCCTGTCGCGAACGAAGACGACGGCCGCGGCCGCGTCTCGAGCGGCCTCGACCGCCGCGTCGATGCTGGGATCGGACGCATCGATGCCGACCGATTCGGTGGTCGGTTCGTCGGCTAGCTGCTCGCCCTCGCCTTCGCCGACGAACGGCAACACGTCGAACAGCGAGAGGTCGGGAACCGAATCGACGCCGCGAGCGACCGCGACCTCGCCGGCGGCCCGCGCTCGGAGCCCCGCGACGGGACTCGTCGATCGGAATGGCGTCGTCTCCGAGGAGCCGCCCCCGCCGAGTCTCGCCTCGTGAACGTTCGGTCCGATGACGGCGATGTCCGTCTCCTCGCCCAGCGGCAGCGCGTCGTCGTTCTCGAGCAGGACGGTCCCGCGCGCGGCGATTGTTTCGGCGAGACGACGATGACGGGGCGTGTCGAGCTCGCCGTCCGACTTGCTGCTACCGTCGCCGCTCCCGCTTTCTCCTCCCTCGTCCTCGAGACGGCCGATTCGATCCAGTTGGCCGAGGAGCCGTCGAACCATGTCGTCGAGGCGATCGGCCGGGACCTCGCCGGCGTCGATGGCCGCCGCGAGCGGGTCGCCGAACAGTCCCGCCTTCGTTCCGTCCGGAAGTCCGCCCATGATTTCGGCGGCTTCGCCCTCGAGGTCGTCTCCGGCCGGCCACTCCCAGTCGGATTCGGGGTCGGTATCCTCAGTGCCGACCGGGACGCCCGGCATCTCGAGGTCCAGTCCCGCGGTCGCGGCACCGACGGTGCTCTCGGTACCGTACCAGTCGGAGACGACGTAGCCGTCGAATCCCCACTCGCCTTTGAGCACGTCGCCGACGAGTCGCTCGTGATCGCTCATATGGGTTCCGTTGACCCGGTTGTAGGCGGTCATTACGGAGCCGACGTCCGCCTCGACGGCCGCCCGGAAGGGGCGCAGGTACAGTTCGCGAAGCGTTCGCTCGTCGACCTCGCTACTGACGCGGACCCGGTCCGTCTCCTGGTTGTTCGCGACGTAGTGTTTGACCGTCGCGATCACGTCCTCGTCGTGAATTCCCGCGACGGCACCGGCGGTCGTCCGGGAGGCGAGAACGGGATCCTCGGAGTAGTACTCGAAGTTGCGCCCGCAGTGGGGCACCCGGATCAGGTTCGTCCCGGGGGCGAGCAACGCGTCCTGATCGAGTGCGCGAGCCTCGCGGGCCATCGCCGCGCCCATCTCGCGAGCGAGTTCGGGACCGAAGGCGGCCGCGACGGCGATCGACGCCGGAAACGCCGTCGCGCGCTTTCCCTCCGCGCGAACGCCGAGCGGGCCATCGACCAGCCGGAACTCCGGAACCCCGAGCCGGTCGACGCCCGGCAGGTACCCCGTCGCGGTACCGTCGGGGTCGGTCCGCCCGCTAACGAGGCGCAGTTTCTCCTCGCGAGTCAACGCGTCGAGGAGGAAGTCGACGCGCTGAGAAGTATCGTTCATACGATCTGATCCGGACGGCCGTCAGTAAGCGTTTGGGGTCGTCGTCGGGTCCCGGATCAACGCGGCGCGGACGCTTCACCGCCCTCGAGTCCCGTATCCGTGATCCGGAACTGGACGGACTCGCCGGCGGGTTTCGAGCGGTGTTTCTCCAGCGTCGCCCGTCGCTTCCCGCCGCGGAATCGCTCGAGGCGGAGCACGGTTCCGGTCCAGTGTTCCAGAGTGTTGCCGCCCAGCCCGCGGGTCCGGTCGGAGTCGGGATCGGCGAAGACCTGATTCGTCAGGACGACCGCCAGATCGTACTTCCGGGCCAGCGAGAGCAGGTGCGTCACCTGTCTGGTGACGCTCCGGAGCGCCTCGCCCTCGTCGCCGTCTGCCGTGCGCTCGAGCCGGTAGAACCCGGTCGCGCTGTCGAGGACGATCAACTCCGCGCGCTCGGCGAACTCCTCGGCGTCGCGGACGGCCTCGGCCTGCTCCTCGAAGTCCAGCGCGTCCTCGATGACGATCCGCGAAGCGACGGCTTCGACGTCGTCCCCGCCGCCGTCTCCCGGCGGCTGGCCGTCGACGGCGGCCTCGAGCAGTTGCTGGAAGCGGTCGACCGAAACCCCCTCGGTGTCGATGTAGACCGCGGTCCCGCCGTCGACGGCCGTCTCGACGGCGGCCGACAGCGCGAGATTCGTCTTTCCGGCGGCCGGCGGGCCGTACAACTGCGTCACCGTGCCGCGCTCGAACCCACCACCGAGCAACTCGTCGACCGGGCCACAGCCGGTTGGAATCGCCTCGTCAGTCACGGTTCGAGATTACCGGGTGAGCGCAAAAAGCCCCCGGAACGGACCCGCGCTCGATCGTTCCGAGGTATCGAACGCTCGAGGGTTCGGCGCCGCGCTCGAAGAGTTGCTCTCCGTTCTCCGACGCCATGAGGGGCCGATCCTCATCTGACTCGCGATGAGGGGGTCCGATCGACGGTGGCGCGGACTGTGTTGCGGTAGGGGTACGAGCGACGTCGAGGGGGAAATCTCGCACTAAATTCACACAATATACCAGTAGTTATAAGTTATAACAAGTCAACGATTCAATCGGAGGCCACGTCTCCGAGAACGGGGGCGTACGCAAACGCCCCGGGTGCTGGAACACCCGAGACTGGCTTCCAAACCACGCACGGTTTCGGAAGCATGATTCCGTACATTCTACCGGGATATAAACGTCCCGCACGACGGTCGAACCGCACGACGCAAACAGTCTCGACTGCGATCCGGACACCGGGTGATGATCGCGATGACTAGCGATACCGACCCCGGTGGCGATAGCGACGACCGATTGTCGCTGCTCCCCACCTGCCCCACCTGCGGGGACCCCGTCTCGTTCCTGACCGTCACCGGACCCCACACGGGGATCGTTAACCCCTGCGGCTGCTCGATGCCGCCCGGCCTGCTCGAGCGCGACGACTGACCGGGGCTCGCGCTCGCACCCCGACGATCAGCCGGCCGGTCGACACCTGCGGTCGCGATCACCACACCACCGAGTCCGTCGACACCACCCATCGACCGGTCGGCTCGGAAGCGGGGTCTCGAGCGTGCAGTTCCATCGCCTCCCGAATATCACTCGCGTCCAGCAGCGCGGTGGTCCATACGCGACCACTCCGTTGCTGGAAAATGACTGTCGGCGACGATGGACTCGTCCGTCGGCGATCCACGGTCCCGCCGCTGGTTGTCAACAGTTTAGTGACGTGGCTCCAAGGACGCCGACAGATGCGCCTGTTGCAGATCGCCGTCCCCGTCGGCAAGCGAGACGCCGTCGAAACGATGCTCGAGGCGTCCGACGTCGAGTACTTTCTCACCGACGAAACGTCGCGGCGGGAGTACAGTGCGCTCGTGTTCGTTCCGACCGGGCCCGAGGACGTCGAAGCCCTCGTGGACGAACTCCGGGAGATCGGGGTTCAAGAAGAGGGGTACGTGACGATCAGCAAGCTCGAGGCCGTCCTGTCCGATCGGTTCGAGCGACAACAGCGTGACGAGCCGACACCCGATTCGGACGACGAGGAGACGGGCCACCGGATCGCGCGCGAAGAACTCCGCGCTCGGGCCGCCGAAGTCGCACCGGCCACCCCCAACTACGTCCTATTCACCGTCGTCAGCACCGTTATCGCGACGGCCGGGCTGCTGATGAACAGCGCGGCGGTGGTCGTCGGATCGATGGTGATCGCGCCCCTCATCGGGCCGGCCATCGCGGCCAGCGTCGGCAGCATTCTCGACGACGACGAACTGTTCCGCACGAGCGTCAAGGCACAGTTTCTCGGATTGGGCGTTGCGATCGGGAGCGCTGCCGTCTTCGCCGGTCTCGTCCGGTTGACGTTCCTGCCGGATCTCCAGATCCAGCTCATCGAACAGGTCGGCGAGCGGATCAACCCCGGTGCGCTCGCCCTGGTCGTCGCGCTCGGTGCCGGCGTGGCCGGGACGGTGTCGCTGACGTCGACGACGAGCGTCGCACTCGTCGGCGTTGCGATCGCCGTGGCGCTCATTCCCCCGGCTGCGACCGTCGGACTCGGGATCGCCTACGGCGACGTTACAGCCGCCGTGAGCGCCGGTATTCTCGTCTTTATTAACGTCCTCTCGATTAACGTCGCGAGCCTCGGCACGCTCTGGGTGCAGGGATACCGACCCGAGCACTGGTTCGCCGAGCAGAGCGCCCGGCGTGCCGTCATCCGCCGGGCGGCGCTACTCGTCGTCGCCGTGCTCGTCCTCTCGTCGGCGCTCGCAGTGACGACGATCAACGTCTCGGAGAACGCCGAATTCGAGCGAACCGTTGCCGATATCGCGAGCGAGAGCGACGCGCACGTCCTCTCGATCGAATTCGCCTATCGAACCGACCTCTTTCTCCGCCATCCCACGGCGGTCACCGTCCGTATCATCGGCGGCTCACAGGACACGGCGGTAGCGCTTCGGGACCGTATCACCGATCACACGCAGCGGGATATCGCTGTCATCGTGATCCGCGAGGACGGCGCAGCGTCGACGACACAGCGGCTCGAGTCGCCATCGATCGAGCACGTGCCGGTGAGCGGTGGTTCCTCGAGCGGGCCGCTTGCGATCGGCTAGATCGGCGGACCGGAATCCGGAAACGGACGAGTCGTTCGTTCACCCGGCCGCCCCGGGACGACCTGCCCGTGGAGATCATCGCACGATCGGTCAGTCCTAGATGGCGGCTCGGTCGACTTTGTCGGGTATGTCTATATCGGAATACAGTTACAATATAGACGTGATCTTCAATCACCGATGCCGAGTACCAGTGAGGAATCGGATCTGTCGACCGCTGAATGTACCCTCTCGGATGGGCGAACGCTCACCTACGCTATCGGCGGTGACCCACAGGGGAAGCCGATCATCGTTCATCACGGCACTCCCGGCTCTCGGTTATTCGCAGGAATCTGTTCCCGCGCCGCTGCTCGAAACGGGGTCCGGCTCGTCGTCCCGGATCGTCCCGGATACGGGAAATCGACCCCGCCACCGCGTGACTGGACCTGGGACGACTGGCAGAACGACCTGAACGAACTGCTCGACACCGAATCGATCGATCGGGCCCCGTTCGTCGGCTTCTCCGGTGGGGGCCCATTCACGCTCGCAGCAGCGACGGCCGACCGAACGAGCCGAATCGGACTGGTCAGTACCGTCGTGCCACCCGCCGAGAACACACTCACTGCGCTCTCGAGGGTCCCGTTCGCACTGCGTCTCCTCTTTCGCCTCTCCAAATCGGTCGCTCGCGTCCGTGGCCCGGACGCCGTCGTCCAGCAATACACCGACCGGTCGGTGGCCGAACCTGTGCGAACTGCCGTCGCAGACGATTTTCACGAGGGGGTCCGACAGGGGGGAGACGCGGTCGTGCGCGAGATTCGGATGTTCGCCGAGAGTTCGTTCGATTCGGTTCGATCCGACGTTCCGATCCGCGCGTGGCACGGGGTCCAAGACGAGAACACGCCGCTCTCTCCCGTCGAGACGATTCTCGAGGAGACACACGGAACACTGATAACGGAAGAAAGCGACCACCTCGGGACGTTACTCGACTGTCGAGAGGACGTCCTCGAGTGGGTCACCGAATAGCGGTGAGCGGAACCGCCGTCGAACCCGAACCGATCGATTTCCGGATCGCTGTCCGGCTGTTGCAGACACGAACCGATCCTCTCTCAGCGATCGAAGCGGAGTTCGCGTACGTTTATTCACCGTCGGTGCGAAGGACAGCCCGTGATCGTCGTCGCCACGGCAGACTTCGAGGTATACCACGGCGTCGTCAACGAGCTTCGCGACCGCGGCACGGTGTTTACGACCATCGAGCCCGACGAGGAGCTGCCGGATCGGGCCACCGTCGTCGTCACCGGAGACGACCAGGCCGACGCCTTCACCGGCGTGACGACGATCGTCGCCGATCCGGACGATCCTCGGCGCGCGGTCGATCAGGCGCTGGCCGCAGTTCGGGGCGACGGCGGCCGGACGATCATCGGCGTCGATCCGGGCCGACGACCCGGTATCGCCGTTCTCACCGGTGAGACGGTCGTCGCCGCCTTCCAGGTACCGCTCGGCGACGCCGTCGACGTCATTCAACGCGAGGCCGCCGAGGCACCGTCACCGGTCGTTCGAATCGGCGACGGCTCCCGCCTCGAGAGCGCGAAGCTCGTCAACGAGCTCGATACCGTTCAGGTCGAACTGGTCGACGAGACGGGGACGACCCCGTATCTCGGCACGGGCTCCCGCGGAATGGGCGACGTGCTCGCAGCGGTCAATATCGCCCGGCTCGAGGGAGAGGTCGTCGACGGCCGCGATATCGAGCCGACCGAGGGCGAGATTCAGGTCATCAAGGACCGCTCGCGCGAACGGAGCGAGCACAACCGGGCGATCGACGAGGTACTCGCCCGTCGGGTCGCCGCGGGCGAGTTGACCGTCGACGAAGCGCTGTCCGAGCATCGGGGAGAAGGAAGCGACTCAGCGGCCGAGTCGACTGATGCAGACGATTCGGACGATCAGTAGCCGGGTTCGTATCGAACTGCGTTCGCGTTCCGACCCCGATACTGCGGTACTGGCACCGGCGAACCGAACCCAGTCGTTGACGCCGGAAAATCGCGTGTAGCCGTCGAACTCGA
This sequence comes from Natrinema salinisoli, assembly GCF_020405205.1. NCBI lineage: Archaea > Methanobacteriati > Methanobacteriota > Halobacteria > Halobacteriales > Natrialbaceae > Natrinema > Natrinema salinisoli. The sequence continues at coordinate 2,023,779 of NZ_CP084469.1, forward strand.
ATTCTCGAGCCCGTAGCGACACGCTCGAGGAGTCGACTGAAAAGAAACGAAACTGTCAGTCACCGCGGTCGAAAATCGACCGTGTGACGGACTACGATTGTGCGCCGGCCCAGACGTTCGTCGAAGCGACGGACGTGAGCTGGACGTTCTCGTTCTCCTGCATGGTGACCTGTGAGCTGCCGGCACTGCCACCGTCTTCCGCGACCGCGACGGAGGTGTGCTGCTCGTTCAGGTTCTCCTGGGCGACGAACTGGTGCTGTTCGATCGCCGCGCTCGCAGTTTGGTCGACGTCGTTCGTCTGCGAGGCGCTGCCGGCGTAATCGTACGACATACCGGGGTTGGAGCTACCCGAATTGCCGTCGAGGGTGACCGTCGTACTCGAGGTTCGGACGACTTCGTCGGTGACGTAGCCCGGGCTCGCGTAGACGTTCAGCGCGTCCGCGTAGCCGATCTGGGCGTTGTAGTTCTGCTGGTACGCCAGTTGGATGGCGACGGCCTCGCTCCCGTTCTGAGCGATGGCCATCGCGTTGTTTTGCAGGTTGATGTTCTGCTGTTGGACGCCCTGCTCCTGAGCCACGCCGGCGGTCGCCGTCTGCTCGGCACCGTCGTCGCTGTCTTTCTTTTCGGGCTTGTGCGTCTCGGTCTGGGTCGAGAGGACGTCGTCGCTCACGTTGCCCGCGGTCGCGACGTTCATCCCGGCCGTCGACGCCAGCAGGTTCGTGGCGTCGGCGCTGCCGATCTGCGAGTTGAGGTTGCTCTGGTCGGTGAACTGGATCGCCGTCGCGGTGCTGTTATCGCCGACAGCGATGGCGACGGCGCCGCGCTGTTCGTTGAGATTCGCCTGATCCACGTCTTGTTCCTGCGTGACTAGCGCGTCGGCGCTTTGATCGACGCTCGAACCGCTGTCACCACTTTTGTCCTTCCAGTGACCGAATTCGCCGTCACCGAGGTAGACGTTGGACGCGTTGGCGACGCCCTCCTGCAGGTTCTCGTTGCGCTGGTAGGATTGCTGGACCGCGGTCGCGTCGCTGTCGTCGACAGCGAGGGCGAACGCGGTACTCTGGTTGTTGTAGTTGACCTGCCCGACCTCCTGTGACTGGTTCACGGATGCGAGGGCCTCCTGGGTGACCGTCTCGTCGTCACCCTTCTCGTCTTTGACCCCCCATCCGTCGAACTGCTGGTCGCCGCCGTTGCCGATAATGATGTTGACCTCACCGACGTTCTCGAACTGCGTTTCCGCGCTCTGGAGGCGGCTCCCGGCGGTGGCGGATCCGCGCTGTTCGTTGTCGTTGTACTGATTCGCCTCCTGAACGGCGGTCGCCTCTCCGCCGTCGATCGCGATCGACACGGCGGAGCCTTGCTCGTTGATGTTGACCTGATCGACGTCCTGGTACTGGATGACTTCGGCCGCGGAGTCGGCCGTGTCACCCGCGTGCTGGTCGACGTATTCCTCGAGCGACTGCTCGCCGAGGTCGGCACCGAAGACCAGATACAGCTCTTCGCCGTTCTCGAGCGCGTGTACGGTTTCGTTCTGGACGGGTTCTTCGCCTGCAGTGGCTGCCGGAACGCCGGCTGCCAGCATCGACAGGGCAACCATACAGGCCATAAGGAGTGTCGTAGCTTGTGATCATCTCGTCGTATTGGTTGTCATTGATCGCGTGATTTGTAGCGTGATGGTCTTTCGTTTCTGAATCTTTGCGACGCGAATCTGATTATCCGAAACACAGTCTTTGTTATCAACTCTTTATCGCTGAGAAGGAGTGTGCTACCGTCACAAAACGTCGATAGCAGCCTGTAAGAACGCCGTTTAGGGGAGAAGAGGGGGTGCGTATCGACGGATCCGTCTGCTGTGGAATCGTAGCAACCACGAGCTGAGAGAAGGGTCTTATTAGATAGTTATAACTATCACATACAGCGGGTTCTGACGTGTGCGTTCCCGATAAATCGGATATCGATCGGCCGAACGGCGACCCGATAACAGACCGTGAGAGAGCGGCTATCGGACAAAGACCGAACCGTAATCGGAAATTACCGACCACAGAAACGGTTCGACTTGCGACCAAAATACCTCGTCTCTCGTTGTGCATGGACGTGATCAGATTACTCAACCGACGAGACGCACCCACCACATCGGTTGCATTCGTTAGCACGGTCAATTCGACTCATCGTCCACCCCGCTGCTTCGCGCAGCGTTCTCGGAGTCTCCGGAGGACTGATCAGCAGTCGCCTGTAGTGACCAATTTCGTGACAATCTCTGACGAGCAACACGTTGCTTATGCTTACTACCGACCCAATCACTACACATGAGCGTCGAAGATCGGAAAAAGCGAGGAATAGGGCTCTGTGTTGACTGCGGGGCAGCGTACGCCGTCCGCGAGAATTCTGATGGAGCGCTACTCCCCATCGGTAGTCGTACCGGCTGTTCGTGTGGCGGAACAGTATTCGAGGAGATCGATTCGGAAGCCGCTCTCGACTACGATGAGACCAGTTGGACCAGTGAAAACGACTGATCACTATCGCTCGCGGACCGACTGATACCCTGTCGGCCCGAATCGTTCGATATTCGAGCGCGTGGCAGACATCGTCACCCCGGTTCAACAATTCCTCGAGGCAGGCGCGATCGGTTTGAGCAGGGCTGGGAAAGAGAGATGGCTTCCCCAGGAATGTAGATAACAGAGAAGTGTGAGGGAACGTTCCGTTGGTAATTTCCTATTGAGGGTGGCACCTACCATCTACAGTTCCACTAGTGTACTTATAACTATGGCTCATCTCGATTAGGTTTGGAATGTATAATAATAATGGATAAACAGTGGACAAAAGGTACCAAGGGCACGACGATACTGATCGGTCTTCTCATCGTAGTAGCAGGTGTAGGCGTGATCGTGCTCGGGGGCATCACAGCAGACAACCCGTTCACAGAGAGCGACACCACGGACAGTTCCACGACCGACGGAAGCGAGGGCACCGCGGACGAGGGGGCCATCCCAGCAGACGAGGAGAATTTGACGACGGCAAATACGACAACTGAGTCCAACCCTGAACCGTCGGACGAGCAAATTGACGACAGGTCAGGGGCCAACTTCGTTCCGGGTGTCGGGAACTTCAGTATTTCAACAGAGGTGTTCAACGAGTCCAGCCCTGACGTTGCAGACGGATTTGTAACCCCAGGAGAGCATAAGCTCCTCCGATTTGATATGATCATTTATAATCTGGGGGACGAAGATTCCGAATTGGGCCGACCAGAGAGCCGCCCGGATGTCTACGAATACTCGGACTCCCACGATCACCCACATCTGAGAGAGTTTAATAATTATACGTTATTTAATGAGTCAGGAGAAGAGGTAGTGGTAAAGAAGAAACAGGCATTTTGTCTTCGAGATAACGTTCAGATCCGCCCAAATGCCAGTAGCAATGCACGTTTCGATTGTGAGTACCAAGGGATTAGTGCTGGGTGGGCGGACGTATATTCAGCATCTCTACCCGGTCAATATCTTGTGATTGACGATCTCCCTGACGGAGAATACACGCTTCAAGCCACGACAAATGCAGAAGGCACGGTTGACGAGACGTGCGACGGCGATAACACCGTTTGGGTTACTCTTCGAATCAAGAACGATACAGTCACGGACTCTATTCCAGAAGATCAGTATATGAGATCGTCTACTTGCTGAGGACATGCACTTACCCTGTTGAATGCAAGACGGCATGGAGCAGGTCTCTCCCGGCTCGTCCCGTGAGATATGCGATTCTATGGTCAGAACTGGAAGCATTCTCGCTGATGGGTGTCCGTTCACAGCGTGAGTCGCGATCGATCGCCCTCGACAAGACGGCTCACCGAGAACCTTAGTATGGCAGCCGAGTTTGACATCGATCTCGAGACAGCGGTAGCAAACAAGGTAGCAGAAAACGAGAACAGATTCAATCGGGAAACCTCGGCAGCGATCCGACGGGATCTCAAACAATGGAAGAGCAATTCAGACCAATCGATTTGAAGAGATATTCACCGCCGATGCATTCAATGAATCATCAAACATAGAGTTTTCATGCGGTTTTCTGTGGGGTTTTACCCCTCCAAAAGTTCTATATCTACGAGCATCCATCGACTAAGATAATGGAGGCCCTTGTCGCCGACGACCTTGACTCGCTTGAGAAGAGGCGAGAAAAGGGATCTGTAATTGGATATGGAAGTCTCATACATCCTGAAGAGATAACTGCAGAGTTTGAAGACCTCAATCCCGTATCAATCCCATTTCGACTTGAGGGATACAAGCGTATTTTTAACCAGAGATCATCATGGCGGGATCCAGAGAAAGCCGTTTTAAATGTTCAAAAGGACCCGGAAGCGTGGTGTAACGTTATTCTCATCGTGTTTCAGGACGCAACACGGCCCGAGAATTATGAGGAGAGAGAAGAGGGGTACCATTTCGAGCAAGTTGCTGTAGAACAGTTGCACCCGTATATATCAGCTCATCAATCAGCTCTCAACAATATCGACTGGATTGAGATCCCAATTGGTGACCGTGTGGAATCTGATATTGAACCACTCCACAGTTACGTAAATAGGTGTCTCGAAGGTGCGGAATGGTGGTCCCGACAACTCGAAATGTCGGCTGAGACTGAGTCTGACAACAGCTTTCTGGAAGACTTCATTCACACCACAGGATTAGAAGACGGATCCCCATTCATTGACTATATCAGGCAAAATAAAGGAGACATACAGGTCGATACGTCAATGATATCGGATTATTCAGCTTCCGATCCATTCTTCACAGATGTCTGAGCCTGAGAACGAGTCTGCCGAGTCCAAATCAAATAACGACCTTCCGATTAAAACGAGAGTTGTTCACACCCGGAAAAGAGGTCACAAAAGGGAATATATCGTCCAAGTGCGGCGTGAGCTCATTGACGAATTGTATTCGAATGTTGATTTTGAAGACAGCGGCTTTCTCATTGTCCGTAACACTGACTTACCAGCCAATCCGGAGATCCACGTTCGGTATCAGGACATAGACCAAGAAAACATACAGTCGGTCAATATTGGAACCGATGAAATTGGCCTTGATTTCACTCTCCGTTATGCTCTTGGTATTCCAGCGGAAGCCGATACAGGTCTTGGTGCTTCTGGAGAAACTAATACTGATCCTGACAATCGAGATTCAGCGGAAACTGGTACAAATTGCAGTAGTGCGAACCGCGTTGAGACAGTAGAGTTAGAACCAGTAAGGAATAGGGAAGAGATATGGCTTCGACGAAAGCTAAATAAAATAATTGGTGCCCGCCCGCAAGTCTGTCGTGTCCGAATGGGCGTTCTACCGGACCTAGAAGATAAAGTCTGCAGACTCCCCGAAAACACGATGCAGCTCATTGGTATTGAGGAGGGCGACTACATTTGCATCGAATCGTCGGACGATATCGTTCGAGGTGTCAAGGCTTTTGCCATTGATAGCGATATTGAAGAGAAAAAGCAGATGCAGAAGGAAGAACAGTCTGAACACTACATAGATTGTTGGAAGGAATTAAAGTTAGAGCGTTTACGGAAGCCAAAGGTGGACATTCCTGAAATATATCTTGACTCAGAGACCCGCAAAGATCTAGATTTGGGAGGTAGAGGGAAGAACGGCAGTAACGGAACTTGTCAACCAGTTCGCGTATATCGGGATTCGGTCGGTGTTCTAACGAAGTCAGCATATGAGATAGTAATCCCAATTGCTCTTGTCTTTATTGCACAGGGGGTTGGAATAACCGGCCGTCAACAATATCTCTGGTTCGGTACCGCTCTCCTCCTAATTTTCATGGGTTATCTAATTAGAAGCCGAAGTATGCTCGGAGACTACGTCCTTGGAATAGTTCTAAAATATTATAACTAATTTTGATGTATTGACAAATGTTATCGATCAGTGTAATTCACAACCACGGCTAAACTCCCATCCACATATCAGTCCAGAACCCAAAACCGGGGGGTCGCACGTCGACAAAATCCGATCCCCAATTTTGCACATCGATCTCGAGCCGAGGTGTGCAAGATCGACCGTAAGCCAGGGTGATCGTCGCGACGATCACGCCGACCACCGGTCCCGATCGGCCGCTCTTTATATAAGCTCGAGATTTCAGTCACCGGAAAATCCTAGGATTTCGAGGGGGTTGTGCAAATTGCAATGCGAATCCAGAAGACCGACGCTCGAGAGCGGAAGTGGAAGTACCTGAAAGAAGCGACCGGTGAGAGTACGGTTTCGGGCGCGCTCGACGCGGCTACAGACTACTACCTCAAAATGCGCGGGGACACGACTGCGCAGCCCAAGGGGTGCGTACCCGAACTGATCCGCCGTGCCGACCAGGAGGGATCACTCACCGCGGCGGAGATCGCGGAGGTTCTCGACGTCGACGAGATGTCCCTCGAGTACCAGTCGACATGGAATATTGGTGGATAGCATCCTTCTCCGTGACCAGACCGGCTAGTACACGGGCAGCCTGTATGGATCGTTGCCCACTCAGAGGGTGTATTGTTCTATACAGGTGTGGGACAGACTGTCTCCTTTGTCGCTGCACTCTATGGATTCAAAGTACCGTGCGTTCGTTCATTCGTTGGTATGCCGCCGGTTCAGCAAGTAGGCTGCGCTGCCGAGGCCGGTAATTGCGACTGGAGCACCGAAGCCCGGTTGCTCATCATCAGGGCTCAAAGCACTGTCATCAGAACTCGGAGTACTGTTGTCAGAGCTCGAAGCACTGTCGCCAGAACTCGGAGAACTATTGTTAGAACTCGCAGCGTCGTAATGCCCAAGCGTTCCGAGGCGAACGCGCGAGCCCGTACTCGAGCCAGCAACTCCTGCATCTACTGCATAAAGGCCATCATGACTCCCGATGAAAACGGTGCCGTCGACTACCGTTGGCGACGAGCGGACCCGGTCATTGGTTTCGAAGCGCCACACTTTGTCGCCCGTCTCGGCGTCGACTGCGTATAGGTTATTATAAAAACTCCCAACGAAAACGATCCCGTCAGCCACTGTCGGCGACGAATCGACATAGCCATCGGTTTTGAAGCTCCACTCTTTCTCACCCGTCCCAGCGTCCACTGCGTACAGACGCTCGTCGTCGCTCCCGACGAAGACAGTCCCGTCGTCTACCGTTGGCGACGAACGAATTCCGTCACTGGTTTCGAAGTGCCACTGTTCGCCGCCCGTTTTGGCATCCACCGCGTACAGTTTACTCCCAGAGAAGTCACATCCAACGAACACGGTGCCGTTGACTACCGTCGGCGACGAATCGACATAGCCATCAGTTTTGAAGCGCCACTGCTCCTCGCCCGTCTCAGCGTCCACTGCGTACAGGTTATGGTCCCGACTCCCAACGAAGACGGTACCGTCAACTACTGTCGGTGACGATGTGACATAACCATTAGTTTTGAAACGCCACTGCTTCTTACCCGTCTCAGCGTCTACTGCGTACAAATTATCATCCGAACTCCCGACGAAGACGGTGTCGTCGGCTACCGTCGGCGATGACCAGATTTGGATACCAGTCTTGAAGCGCCACTGCTCCTCACCCGTCTCACCGTCCACTGCGTACAGGCTCCCATCGTTACACCCGACGAAAACAGTCCCGTCGACTACCTGCGGCGACGAGTGAATCCGGTCCCTAGTTCCGAAAACCCACTGTCCCTCACCCGTTTTGGCATTCAATGCGTACAGCTGGTAGTTCCAACTTCCGGCAAAAACGGTGCCGTCAACTACTGTCGGCGATGACCAAATCCGGAAATTAGTTTCGAAGTGCCACAGCTCGTCGCCACCGGTGGTCTGTATTGCCTGCGTCAAGTGGACGCCGGCAGTCGACGCGATGCCAGCACCTACGGACAGCAGCACGCAACGACGGGTCGTATATCGCTCCGTTGTAAATGAAGGTGGGGTAGTCGCACCGGTTCCGTTCTCTTCAGTGACGCCTGGTCTCCTATTGTTTGATCGCATTTCCTCCACGTTATAATTAATTGAATATAAATTCCCCCAATGTTAACGATGATAATAACGAGGTTGTCGACTCGCAGGTTTACTACGTAGGTGATCCATACTCTGGCGTAGAAGATTTGCAGACATCGGGCTGACTACACCCTCTACATTCACTATTATGTCTGACCGCTACTTAGGAAAGAAGGTTGCGACAGTAATGCCTTCGTTTGTACTTATCATCAGGAGGTACACGTTCGCTCTCTGGGAATTCAACGGTCAGCGGCTCAATTACGTCTCGAGCCCGTCGACAAGCTCGAGCGTCCATTCCCCGTCATCGACGTGCCGAATGTGGACGTGATGCTCTCCGTCGATCTCGCCGTTCTCGTTGAGCAGCCCTTCGAGACGGAGGTCGTCTTTCGGAAGCGTCACACCAGCAGAGTTCTGATCCAATTGTCTGAGTTTGTTCAGCGCCATATCCGGCGGGCAACCCGCCGTTGCATAAAGGTTGGTGACCCTAGGTTTTGCTGACTTTTTCGGCGCGAGCGGATGCCACCGACCGTATGGCGCTTAGCCTACCCCAGAAGTACGTTCCCGACACCGTACGTCGGGAAAACGGAATCGACCTGACAGACAGTATCCTCGCGCCGATCTTCGTGCTCGCGTCGTTCTCGATCGGCGCGGTCGGCTCCCTCGAGTTCGGCGAGCCACTGAATTTCGCCCTGACCGACGCGCTCTACAGCGCCCACGGGACCGAGATCACGTACGCGTTCGTGATCTCGATGGGTGTCCTGGTGATCGGCTGGCTTACCAACGAGGCGACGCCGGAGGACTATACCGACATCGAGACGGTCGTGCTCTTGCTTGCCGTCCTGCTGAACGTCTTCGGCGCGCTCGTGCCAGCTGTCTCAGTCGCCCTCGAGTCGCTGTGGTATGTCGGCTAGTTCACGGTGTTCCTCAACGGCGACGCGTTCTACCTGATCGCCTACAAGTAACGGAGGGTCGCTCACATGAATTTCAACGTTTCCGACGGCAAAACGGCCGAGTGGTACGGAACTCTGATTACGAGAACCATCATCGCTGCGTCGACGGCGACGGTCGTCCTGGTCGCGGCGATCGTCGCGGGGGTGGTCTGAATGGCGGCCCATAGCCCACGGCCCATCGCCCATCGCGGGTTCACTGTCCTGCTCGCGATGCTGCTCGTCGGCTCGATCGTCGCGCCGGCGTTCGCAGCGCAACCAGCGGCAGCGCAGTCTGAGACTGACCAGGACATCAACAGGGTCTGCGAGACGGCAGAATCGTGGAACGGTGTCGGTTCTCCGTTCTGGGTTGCTGGTGTCGGCTGCCAGGAGTTGATGGGTGATGTCACTGAAATCGATCCCACGCTGACGGAAGCTGGTGCAAAAACGCAGCTGATCGTCGAGGGAGATAGCGAGTATGAATCAGCGCAGTCCTATCACACGCTGTTCAACAATTATCTCTCCGATACGCCCACCATCGCCTCCCTCGAGGCGAAACATGCCATCGCAACGAGCTACGAAAACGGTGTGTCGCCGACGCAGGCTGACGCGAACGCGACCAAAGCGATCAACGACTACTACGCTCAAAAGCAGATCAACTTCCTCGAGTATTACTCGAAACAGCAAGCCCAGATGGCCCATATCGGAAACTACACGCAGAACCATCCCGATATCTCGAAAAACTGGGCCTACTCGCACGTTCATGCGAGCGATTCAGCTGAGTATCCGAACTGGCATAGCGGAACGTGGCTGACTGGCAAGACGGAAACCCGCGAAATCGAACTGCTGAACGGAACGACTCACAACTATACGGCGGCTGTACTCGCGACAGAGTACGCCGAAGATTCGGTTGACACCAATATTGAGGCTCACTTCTCTCTGCCTCTCGATGCCGACTATCAACAGGACAAGAACGGCGCAGAACGTATTCTCGTGCCGACTGAGGACGTGACAGCCTACGATGGCAGTGGGAACTCATATAACGACGATGAAGATATCCTGACGAGCGGCACTTATCGCCTCCAGGGCGAATACCAAGTTGGAAACCTGTCTGATCGGGCCGTCTTCCAGTACAAGGAATGGCGAACCATCTGGGACGAGCTCGAGTCCCAGGGAGCGGTTGCCCAGGGGAACTACCCGCCCGGATTCGCCGCTGATATCTACGACTCGTTCGACTCTGGTGAGATCTCTCCCGACGAGTTCCGTGGTTCAGAGGGCATGGCACGATACCTGAGCGGTGATTCCGAAGTGACGAGCCAACGGTTCTACCTCGCCACTACCAGCCTTCTCGAACTCAACCGACCGGCACTCAACGCCACAATGGTCATCGACTACAACGCGGCGACGACTCGTGACACGAGCGTCAACGAGACGACCGGCAAAGTCGTTCACCAGTACGGAGACTACGAAAACGCGACGGCAGAGGGCCTGCTATTCGCGGATCTCCCGACCGGCTCGATCTCCGAGGGAGACACGTTCTCGATCGGCGATGGCAACAACACCGATACCCCCCGGGCGAAGATCGTCGCCCAGAACGAGACGATTCACCTCTATGAGGGAGAACTGACTGTCAAGTCGATGTACGACCAGAACGGCAACCAAGTGAACCAATTCGACTGGTCCCAGCCCAACTACACCACCTACGACAGTGCGGAGTATATCGCCACTCTCGAGAACGTCACGGCCCAGCAAAACGAAATTCTCGAGCAGTACGACGAGGGTCGCGGCGAGGGGATCTCCATCCTGCCGGACGACCTATTCGGAGATGTCGAGGCCGGTGGTGCGATCGTCGGCCTGGTGATCATCGGTGCTGGTCTCATCGTGATCGTCGCTGTCGTCATCCGCCCCTAATCTATCCATGACACGTGTTTTCGCAATTCTGGCGATCGTTGTCCTAAGCCTTGGGCTTATGGGCAGTATGGGCGCGGCATCACAGACGAAGAACCAAACCAACGCAACACTACAGAGCGACGAACTCGGTGGTGATCTCACAGCCGCGGACACCCTCGAGAATAGCGAGACGATCCGATACAGCGATGCAACCCGCATCGTCGGCTGGGAGTTCGACGACGACCGTGTTCAGGTAGCCGTCGCGACGAACATCAGCGCCACCGTCACGATCTCCGATGCGCTCGCTGGCGTCGGCCAAGAGGGGGCCGTACAGGTTCCCGAGACGACCCAAGACCTCGAGCGCGGCGTCCACGTGATCACCTTCCCCGTTGAGACCGTCCGCGGTGGCTCGGCAGTTGGCGTGACCGTCGACGGTGCGACTGTACGGCTCTCAACCGAGCTGGAGGAGTCCAGCGACGAGGCCGACCCGTTCGCTACCTTCGGCGGTGAAAGCGGGCTATTTACTGGTGTCGGCATGACAGTCAGGCTCGCCGCACTCGGTGCAGGCTGGGTCGTTCGCTCGGAGGAAAGCGGGGTGATCGAAGCATGAGCGAGAAGACGAGCAACACCTTCGGCGGCTGGGCCGATCGACTGACCTACGTCGTCGCCGAGGCACAGCTCCTCGTCGCCGGGTTCGCGGTCTCGCTCGGCATCCTCTTGCTCTGGCTTCGACCGTCGGTCCCCGGCGTTCCACCCGTCGCGAAAGGTATCTTCGCGGCGCTGTTGCTCCTGGGACCGCCGCTCCTCGGACTGTTCGTTAGTGGTGCGCGCAAACTCCGAAACCGGAATATGGAGACAGTCTACCACATCAACGGCGTCGACGATACCCGCCGGAAGCTCTACGTCGCCCCCGAAGTGTGGGCGGAGAAGACCGTCGAGGGGCCGTCACCGTACAAGTGCAACGACGGCAATGCCTTCGAAGTCCGCGAGTTTACCTACCACGAGGACACCGGCCAACTCGTCGTTCGCGGCTGCTACTTCAGCCAGCTCGCCGACTCCAAACTCGTTACGATCAAAGCCATGCTCGAGGACGTTCACGGCGATCTCGTCGACGCCTTCCTCGAGTACAACCGGCTTCGAGGCAGAATCTCGAAGATGGGCCTCGAGATCCAGCGTGACGTAGTCAACGAAGAAGCCGAGGCTGACGAACGCGGGTTGATGAACCCACGGACGACCGTCAAAGATCGGTTCGAGGCAGCCAAAGATGACGCCGAAGCTCGAGACGTCGACGAGATCAAGGACATCACTCAATACGTCGACGACTACACCGAGCGCCACGGCTCGAGGACGCCCGTCGAGGTCGATGAATCGACAGCAAATCAGGCAGCTACTGACGGAGGAACTGACCGATGAGCGACGAGCAAGACAACTACACGGTCGGCGGCTTCCGCGAGTACCAGGACGGCAATCACGAACGCGATCCCGACGAAACGTTCCCGCACTCGGGGTTCGTTCGCGACGAACAGATCGATCGCCAGCTCGCCATGCGAGCGATCCACCACGATCCCGACCGATGGGATTCCAAGCCCGCCGCAGACTACCTCTCGGTCCAAAAGAATCGAGATATCCTCAAAACCGAGGGCGGGCATACAGCGCGGCAGGCTCTCAAGAACGGCGACACGGTCACGCTCAAGCACTACATCGGGGATCCGAGCCAGCAGGCCGATCTGGCCGGGATCAAAGCCGTCACTCGCCTCCAGGAGATCGTCGCCGGCCCCGCGCCCGTGATCGTCATCCTCGGCGAGATGGGGGCTGGGAAGTCCGACTTCGCTGGACTCCTGGGGCAGCTCCGCGAGCGGTGGGTTGACGGCGATCTCCTCGTCGGCTCGAATATCCGTACGCTGGGTCGAAACGACGATTGGGTTCGCGACGACGGTACCGTCGAAGACGGCTGGATTCCGCGCTACCCGCTCCTCGAGGAGTGGGTCGCTCAGGACGGTGATCCAGTCGAGAATCCCCAGCGTCCGAAGCTCTTCGTTGGGGACGAGTTCTCGAGTGCTGCCAGTGGAACAGGTGAGAACGGCCACCTCGTCCGGAAACTGATGGGACCGCTCGTGTTCAAGATCCGCAAGTACGGCGGCGCGTTGATCTACATCGGTCACGACGAATCGTCGATTCACCCCATGCTCTGGCGCGTCGGCACGATCATCAAGAAGCAGTCGAAAAAGAAGGCCGTCGTCGCCGATCGAGTCTCCGGCGGCAAGCTCGTCGACGTCGATCCCCGACCGCTCGAGGGTATCCCACCGACTGACTGGTCAATGGCTACCGAGGAAGCGAGCGACTGGTCGTGGACTGCACCCGACGGTGAAGATGTTGACGAGGACGCCCTCGAGAAGGACGACGTGAAGCAGGTGGCGATGTGGACCATCAAAACCTGCGTCGACGAGGGCATGACGCCGAATCAGGCGTCGACATACGTCCCGTTCAGCAACACGACGGTCTACAACTGGTTGGAGGATTACAACGACGGCGACCGTGAGAAGCGCAAGTGGGTTGAAAGCGTCGAACAGGTGATCGCATGACGACATCGGGATTCCAACGTTCAAACTTCCACCAACCCCCTTTAAGATAGCTGCAGCCCACAGCCCACCGCGCACGCTCCCTCCCGGGAGCGACGCGATCGATGGGCGCGCGGTGCGGGCCCGGCGGAGGTGTATATATAACAGCGTGCGACGCGCGTGGTCCGCGTGAACCGCTCGAAGCGCGCCAATCACTTCGGGACCGCTATCGAGAAACGGATGGCCAAAAGCGTCGCTTCGATCTCGATCGGGCCAGCTGGCACGGCGCCCGGTTCGGGAACGGAACACCCGTCGAGATCAAATCGACGATGCACGAGCATTCAGATGGCCAGCCCGGTAACTGGAAGATCTACCGCGAGTATCACGAGGAACTCTGTCGGCACAATGGCTGGTACTGTTTCGTCGTCTACCGGCCACATGGGAGATCAGGCTGTACGGTCCTTCGAGACAAGATGGTCCGTTCGAGCGACCTGCCACTACTCCGCTGGCACGGCGGTGGCGATCATCGCGGAACCGAACAGTCGAAAATAGCGGTTTCGGATATCTTTTGAGAAACGGGGGAAGGCAGCGTAATGAATAGATCGAGAGAGTGGAACCGTGCTCCCTACTGAACAGAAATCGGAATCTGTGGCTGGATTAGGGAAACTCGATCGTTATATCTCCAGTAGCACTATAGCCTGTCTCGATGATGTCGTCAGTTGACAGAGAAGCCTCAGCACCCACGAATAGTTGTTGAGGATCTTGTGTCTGATCTCCGGTGAGAAGAAACTGAAGAGAGATACTTCCATCGCCGATATCGGAAGTGTCAGGTAGATCTACGACCGTCGTCGAAGAATCGTCTTCATCTCGATAGAGATCTGCTTTTTCGGCATGATGACCCTCTCGAAGGTAGATACCTGGTGGCGAGAAGCCGGGTTCATAAGGTGGAGAACGGAATTTTAACCGTAGCGAGGACAGGCGAATACCCTCTTGTTGCCACGTAGAGATCCGGAACGGATAGTGATCGCGTTCTTCATCGTTTATAGATAACTTCACTATCTGGACCCTAGCGATCTCTTCACCAGTCTCGTTGTCCTTTCGAAACCGAAGTAGCCCGTGCGAATCGTTGGTTTCCGTGTTAGATGAGAGTGAGGTCTTGCCTCCGACGGACGTACAACCAGCGGTAGTTCCAGATATCACTGCACTGAGAGCGAGATACCGTCGTCGATCCATGGTTGTAAATTTGGAAGATATGAAATAAATTATTCGTCGCCTTTCCTTTCGACGGTCACCGAGGTATCAACATCAAAGCTGACGGCTCGAGTGCTCAACGTCTCAGCTATTTCCCGTCGCTGCTCGAGCGTGAGATCGTCCCGCTCGAGGACCTCGCGAACAGCCTGAACGAGCTTCGGAATGTCGTCGCACACACTCACCACTGCTTTCGTCATATTACAGTCATAGAAGTCAGCTGCGCGTTCGATAGCGTCTCGTCGGTATGCGTAGTCGTCGCCAGTTCTGATCCGCATACTCGTACACACGACCCCCGAAATCCTAGTTTTTTTCGACTCACTAAGTGGCCTATTTCGGCCCAAAATTGGTGAGATCGTCGACTATTCAGAGGTGAAGCGATCTCAAACCAGGGTCTGGCTCACGATATGCACACGAGAATTCGAGTTTCGTGTGCATATTCGGGAATCGAATTCTGTCGACGTACAACCCCAGGGTTGAGAAGATAGCGAAATAAATGAAACAGTTACACGCTTACTTGGAGGGGTCTTGGCGTTTCTTGATTGAATAGATGTCTTCCAACTGCGATGATATGAAATTAGATGCACCGAAGCATAGCGATAGCCCTGATATTACTCCAGCGGTTTGACCAAGAAGCCAAGCAGCGATCAAAGATGCTGGGACGCTTAATGCTATCCCGATAGCTAATGCTAAGGCCAAACGAATGTGCTTTTTATCCAGTTCCGTCATCTCTTCGGAGATTGGACCACTATTTAGAACCGACGCAAAAACCCTGGCTGTAAAGAAAAAGCGAACACGATATGCATCATATCTCACGCATCCATATGGGTCTACAGTTTTATCAAATAGTTCCTCATTAAAATTATTTCTCCAATAATTATCTAAATTGTGTCTCGATTGATTGGATTGGATTTGATCTATTTTTACATTCTCCAACATGTCACCGATATTTGGTATTATAGACATGATTATGGACCTAGATGGATCAAAGCTACGGAGAAACTCAGTAGAATCGAATTCAAACTGAAAATTAGTAGGATCAAAGTTGAGAAAGAAGGCATCAGAATCGATACGGAAGACATCAGGGTCAATACGGAAATCGTCGGGGTCGAAACGGAAGACATCAGGGTCAATACGGAAATCGTCGGGGTCGAAACGGAAGACGCTAGGATCGATACGGAATGCGTCAGGGTTGAAACGGAAGACGTCAGGGTCAATACGGAAATCGTCAGGGTTGAAACGGAAGACATCAGGGTCAATACGGAAATCGTCAGGGTCAAAATCGAAGTTGAAATGGCCCACGGATAATAGGGTGTAAGCAATTGAAGGAAAAAGAATTTGCGAACGTGACTCAAGCGCATCAGTGATATTACGGATTCTTTAGTTTTGGATTGCGATGGTTATACCACCCAATCTCTCTCCTCTTTCATTCAGATAGACGACTTCGAATAAGCTGACAACAGGACATGCTTATTGATTATTGGTTCGTCGAGCAGTCCCTTGAGACGGATATACTATGAATATAGAGATCGAATAGTGTTCGACAAGTTCGATAACGAAGATTTCGTGAATTGAATTGCCTGATACCCAACTTTCCAGAGAATTATCGGGATCACAGACAGAGAAAATATAAGGAGTAGAACATTCACTACGAATCCGAGTTCAATATCCACTGGGATGAAGGAGTCCCAAACTCCGAAAGCAAAGAATATAACTGAAGAAGTGGACATGACGACAGAATATCTTGTATTGAAACTCATCTGTTCATAATTCACCATGTCATCTAATTTGTCTCTATTTTCATATAATGTGGCTACGGAAAGTCGCCGAGCATCATTATACACAATCAGTACGATAGATATAGACATTAGCCAAGTTGCTATTGAAATCAATATCCAAATACTAGAAAGTATATCGCCAACTTCCTGACCCGGGTAGTTGGATAATCCAGCAACTGCGGAGACAAATAGGCCTGCTATGACAAGGTTAAAACGGAGAATCTTGAAAGCCTCATCAGCAAGTATCTCCATCCTCGACATTAGGTGCTCAAGTTCATCAGGGTACGAATCAATTGAGTTCATATCGGAATTAATTCTTTTCCAATAATATTAGCATTCGGGACATATCCTGAGACAGCTAAAATCAATCAATCGAGTTAAACACCTCACAAAGGGGTGTTTCGAGTGCATCAACTGGAGATCTGCGCACGGAGGCGGGGTGGGGGCGCTGTAATTTTTTGGCGCTGTCCCCTTGGGGACACCCGCCAAGGGGGCTTTCGCGCGAAGCGCGAAACGACCCCGCAGCTGTCGCGGTGCGATCGCCCCGCCGACCCCGCCTTCGAGGTGAAGACTACCACCAGATTTGTCTAAGCAGGGCTGTTATTCAAGCAAACTTGTAGAAAAGAGCGGTAACGATAGTGTTGCCACTAACCAGACCGGTTCAGCGGTCCGCGACAGCGCCGACGAATCCAGTTTCAGTACCACCGCCGGGAGTCTTCCAGGTGAACTCGACGCCACGAAGTTTCGTCGGATCGTTCCCCGATCGGGACCACTTCTTGAGAGCCTCGCTGGCGATCGTCGCGACGTTCCCGAAGCTGTCCGACTTCAGCCGAGAGAGGATCGTATCGATCCGCATCTGCCGGGGCTCGCCGTGTTCGTCGAACTCGAGGTCGGCACCGTTCTTCGCGAGCCACTCCTGGAAGGGCGATGACTCGGCAACGTGATCAGCCAAGCCCATGAGATGCTGCATCCGATCGGCGTAGCTCTCGATCGCGTACTCCGCTGACTCGACGAGCGCACGAAGTTCCTCCTGATACTTTCGGGCACGGAACGAGACATCGCCCTGGTCAAGCTCGAGGATCTCGCCGAGGTCGTTGATCGCCCGGTAGATCGTCGCGGGATGCTTCCCCAGCTGATCGGCGAGACCGTCGACGGTCGCACCGCCGTCGGTCGCGACCGTCTCAGATACGTCGCGGGCAGTGTCACCCATGTCTCGAAGCGTCGTCATCAACAGGTGGTCAGATTTCGCCTCGAGACGCGGTGTCGGGTCTTCGTAGAGTTCGACCGGCTGGTCTCGAGCGACCGCATCGAAGTGATCGTCGGCTATGTAGACGCCATTTCCGTCTGGACCGAGTGGGATGTCTTCCCAGTGGAGTGCGTTCAACAGCGTCTCCTCTATCTGCTCGGTCACTTCGTGGCGATCAGCCCACGCCCATGCCTCGTTGTCGTTCATCGACTTGTTGACCAGGACCTCCACCTTCGGATGGTACGACGGGTGATCTTTCGAGACCGCGTCCGGATCTTTCAGCTGGTAGATCTCGAATTTCCGTCCGTAGGTATGGCCCGGTAGTAGTTCACTGGCTGACGTGGGGTTCAGAAACAGCCGATTCTGGTGATTGATGATCTCCTGATTGTCGATGTGGAGCTCGGCTTTCACGCCCTCCAGGTCGGACAGGTAGTGCGCGACCTTCTGCAGAACACCGGCTGACGAGAGCTTTTCAGCCCACTCGCGACGAATCCGAACGTACCGCTCGTACGCCCACATCCGACTCGCTTCGTGCGGTTCAGTTCGAAAGTACTCGGGATGAACGCGCTCGTTGGCATGATCGAAGATCGCCGCGAAAAACTCCGGCAGCAGCTCGAGGCCGCGCTCGGGTTCGATGTTACTCGTGTGGAACTCGACGTCGACGCCGTCGACCTCGCCGACCTGATTCTCCCACGGAAGTTGCAACTTCTCGCCGCTCTCCCAGTGGCGCATGTTCGGAAACCGCGGGCCCATGTTGTACGATGCCTTTCGCTCGCCTCGCCCACGGCCCACGATATCCCACTCGTAGAGCCGCTCGGCGTTGATTCCGTCCGACAGCCGCGGCGCGAATCCCGATTTGCTGTAGCTCACTTCGAGGAGCCAGGGCTCGCCGTCGATTTCGGTGGTGATCTCGAGGTATCCCTCGAAGGGCGGCCCGAGCATCACCGACGACAGCGCGTCGTACGGACCGCGGCCCCAGTCGGGCCACTTCCAGCGATTCTCGACCTCGTGAGGCGTTGTCTCGACTTGCGACACGCTTACTCACCCCGGTCTCGCTCACTCTCGAGCAAACCGGTGAGGATCGCGACGGGATTCCACCACATCGCACCCTGACAGGGATAGCAGACGTGCTTGAACGACGTGCAGTCGCTCGCCTCGAGAGTCGTTGGATCAACCTGTGGATGCTGGTCCATCTCCTCAAGGCTCGCTCGCTTGACGCGAGTTCGCCCACAGCCCACGCAAACGGCGTCGACGGGAACCCCGAACTGACCGGCTGCCGGGCTCGCTAGCTCGGCCTCGAGGTCACGGTCGTCCCGATCGGCGTCGACGCTCACGTCGAATCCCCTCCACTGAAACAGTCGTGGCGAGTACCGTCTGCGATCGTATACATCCGATCACGACAGAATCGGCAGTCTCGAATCCGGTCGGCGCGCTGGTAGTCGCCGTTGACATCACGAATGACGGCACGCCCGTTGCGGATCTCGAGGTCGTCTACGCGGCTCATCGTGATCCCTCCTCAGCTGCTGCCGGATCGACGCCCGCCGGATCGATCACGTGCGACCACGCGAGTTTCGCGACCTCCTGTTCAGAGCGCGACCCGCCGACCTCGTACCACCGGCCAGCGAGCAACTCGTCGATGAGCGTCGCCGGCACGATCGCCCGGGCCACCTGCGGCAGTCCCGGTCGCGGAAGGTAGACGACGAGCAGATACATCCCGGCCGCCTCGAGCAGTTGCTCGTGGGCCGCTCGCTTGACGTAGAACCGACCGCGGGTCGATCGGCTGCCGTTACTCGTCTCTATCTGACAGCCTTTGATCTCGACCGGAACGTTCGGCTCGACGAGGACGATCCCGTAGAACGGCAGCGATCGACTCGCCTCCAGGACCGCGGTCGTCCGTGCGTCGTGCCACGTGGCGGTGTGATCGCTCACGTACTCGAGAGCGTCGACAGTCTGGACGATCGTACCTTCCAGGGCGTCACCGCTGGCCTTCGGGCTCTCGAGTTCCGACGCTCGAGAACTCATAGCGGACCCTCCCGCGCGTTCCGAACCGCGCGCGTACATTCGGGACAGAGCCGGCGAAGCGCATCGACGCGATCACCACAGCGTTCGCACTCGTCGGCCTCGAGGAGCCGGCTCATTGGTCAGCCCCTCCGTTTCGCGTAGAGTTCTCAGAATCTGAAGGTGAGCGATCAGTACCCGTGTGTAGTGACTGGTACAGGTAACCAAGGCCACTCTTACGTAAACAGAAACCGATAATGGTATTGCCGGTATTCGAGATTGCATTGACGAACTGGGTGAACAGTATGACACAGAACAAGCGCGTCGTCGGTATCTGTGAGTGCTGCGGATCAGTATATGCTGCAAAAGTACTCTCGTCGGGACGAGTTCGTCCAATTGGACGAGACCAGTGTTCCTGTGGAAGCAAGAGGTTCCGACCGCTCGAGTGATCGGTGCCGCTCGAGGGCTGTCCGCCGTCGGTACAGATCTCTCGGTCCTCGAGCGCGCGGCGAACGTCGGCGTCAGTCGCTTGGTGGATCGGATGGGCGATGGGCGTCCGGCTGTCGACATCGTATAGTTCACTCGCCCGGACGAACCCGCTACGCATCGACCTCACCCCCGTGGCGACCCTCGGAGGTTTCCGGATCAGGGACCGCCACGTCGATACCAGCAGCGGAACCGCGGCTCAGTCGCGCGTACGTATCGCAGTCACCACAGCGGTGAGCCCGGTCCTCGTCGTCGCCGAAGACACGACGGAACCGGTCCGTGACGTGGGCCCCGCAGTGCTGGCACGTCGAGTGGTCAACCGACGGCCAGGGAGCGACCGTCACGCTGACCACCTCCTGACGGCCTGTCGGCTACGTGGTAATATACCGAAACCGAGAATTGGATTTTCGGCCGGCTCGAGGGTATGAGCCGCTAAGAGTTGAACACTTAGATAATTTCGAGTGGGACCGCCGAGAATTGAACTCGGGTCCTACGGACCCCATCCGCAGAGGATACCACTACCCCACGGTCCCGCACGTGATCGGATGGGTGTCTGCCGTTTAAGCGTGTCGTTTCGTGACCGGTACGTCACTCGGTTCCGTGCCCACCGACGGCGATACCACTCAGACGAGTACCCGCTCGAGGTCGACCACGACACCCGCATCGGTCTCCGCGTCACCGGCCAGTTCCCCGAGACAGACGGCCGCGCCATTCGGCGTGTAACAGGCGACCAGTGCTCCCTGCTCGATGTCGTCGTCAACCTCGAGGACGCCCGGTGCGTAAACGGGTGCACCCTCGGCCACTTCGCGGGCCGCGTTCTCCGCGATGACGACGGTCGGGATCTCCTCGAGAATCCGTTCGGCGGGGTCGACGACGTCGTACAGCGGCTCTGGATCGTCGTCTTCGATCCAGAACCCCAGCGCGTCGAGGAAGTCTTGAGCGCTGTGAAGGGTGCGATCGTCGAACGGATCCGTCGCGGTGCGACGCAGGTGACCCATGTGGCCGCCGGTGCCGAGCGCCAGTCCCAGGTCGTGGCACAGTTTCCGAACGTAGGTGCCGCTCTCACAGCGAATCCGCAGGAGGAGTCGTCGCTCCTCGGCCTCGAGGACCTCGAGATCGTAGAGTTCCCGCACGCGGAGGCGACGGGAGACCGCGCTTTTGCGCGGCGGTTTCTGGTAGATCGGCCCCTCGAACTCGGCGACGACGGACGCCGCGTCGGCGGGAACCGGTCCGTGGCACTCGAGGACGGCGACGTATTCCTTGCCGCCTTCGAGAAAGACCTGTGCGAGCCGGGTCGCATCGCCGAGCATGACCGGGAGACAGCCGGTCACTTTCGGATCGAGCGTCCCGGCGTGAGCGGCGCGATCGATCGTCGACTCGACGCCGCGCTCGGCGAGCGTCTCGACGACGGCGTCCCGAAGCCAGCCGCTGACCTGGTGCGAAGAGGGGCCGGGCGGCTTGTCGAGATTGACGACGCCGAAGGTGAGTAACTCGGCGGGCGACCGCTCGGTTGGGGGGCCACGAAGGGTCATCAGAAGTCGTACTCGATACCGGTCACGTGTGCCTTCCCTTCGTCACCGTCAGCGGTGTAGCGTTCGACGGCAGTGACGAGCATGTCGAGGACGGCGTCGGGTTCCCAGCGGGCCGTGTTGACCGACAGATCGTAGATAGTGAGATCTCGTATGTCGATGCCGTAGTACTCCTCGTAGCGCTGGGCCTCGCTGGCCTCGCGAGCCTGGGTTTCCTCGGTCGCACGCGCGGGATCTTTGTCCTCGCGCTCAGCGATCCGCTCGCCGCGAACCCGTGGTGGCGCGTCCAGCCAGAAGCGGAAATCCGCCTGTTCGCCGGCGAGCCAGCCGGCGAGTCTGGACTCGAGAACGAGATCGTCTTCCTCGACGGCGATTTCGCGCAGTCGTCGATCGAGGTCGCGATCGATCTCGTCGTTTTCCTCGGCGAGCTTGTTGAACTCGAGGGGCGTATAGCCGCGTTCGTCGGCCAGTTCCCGGAAGATGTCGCCGCCGCTGACGTGGTCGAGATCGAAGGCCTCGGCCAGCAACTCGGCGGTCGTGCTCTTCCCGCTTCCCGGCGGGCCGGAGACGGTAAGTAACATACTCACTCTGCGAGGGGGCACGTAAAATGGGTTTTGAATCATCGAGCACGACCGATGGTCGTCTCTGCGAACACGGTCGGAAACGAACTACATAACGGCGTCGACGGCGGTCCCATTTTCACGACGCAACGAACGAGGGAGCGGAGCGACCGCTGTGACGTGAGGCGGGAAATTGGAGCAGGGAGCAGCGAAGCTGCGACCGCGATCCGAGTCGGCTCAGGCGCCCGAGGGAGACATGTCGATGTTCAGCGACTTCCGAAGCAGCTGGGAGAAGCCCATCGAACACAGGAAGTACCAGACGATCCACGCCGGCATCGGGCCCACTAGTCCCGAATTCCATTCGACCGTACCGACGAGCGGCATGACGGCAGTCGCTTCCGCGCCGTCGATGCCAACGGTCTGGATCTTCCAGTACATCCAGAGGAACAGCGGGATCGTTAACAGCATGATCCAGACCATCGGACGGAACTGCTCTTTGAACATTCCGAGGTTGTCCGCCATGGCCTCCATCTGCTCCTCGCGGGCGCGCTCCAGTTCGTCCTCGAGACGTTCGATTTCCTCCTCGCTCGCGCCGCGTTCCTCCGCTTCTTTCTTCTCCTGACGGATCTCTTTTTGTTCTTCCTGGACGGCCTTCATCTGCTCCTGGTACTTCCCCATGACCTCGGTGTCCATCAGGTTCGCCTGAAGCAGTGACGAGTAGAGGCCGGTAATCAGGGCGACAGACAGGATCACCGCATAGAACGGTAACGCCGCGTCGAGCGGACCGAGAACGACGTCGATCGTACTGCCGACGACGGACCGGATCGAATCGAACCAGTAGCCGGGCATCAACAGGAGCGCCCCGACGCCGGCGAGCTTGTCCCACTGCGACCAGCTCGAGTCTTCGTCGTCGACATCGACGTCGGCGCTGGCACCGCCACCGGTGCTATCGGCGTCACCGTCGAGGGCCCGATCGAAGGCCTCGCGATCGGCGATCTCGAACCCTTTGTCGCCGTCAATTAGTACTCCTTTCTCGATTAGCCGCCCCCACTGGCCGCTCGTCAACTCGTCGCTGACGTCGGCCCACTGGACCTCGCCGCCGTTTCTGTCGGCTTTCTCGCGGATGGCCTCGAGGGCGTCTGCCATCGAGGAGTCCTCACGGACGAGGGCGTCGATCTTCTCGGCTGTGCGCGTCATCTGGTTGTGCTAGGCGTCGTCCGGTATACAAGTGTTTTTCTTCGGTGGGGAGAAGACGAGTGTCCGATCCACCCCGATAAATAAAATACGTATAATAACGGTTTGCAAAAGATAGTGGCATCTGAAAAACACATAAATAGTTGCACCAACCTATAGTTTGAAATATGATTGTTTTTCCGGCACGAACAGAACACGGATAAGAAGGCCAGAAGATGACGTTATCGGGTTACTAACACAGAATTAGAGCCGTTATAAACTATTCTGAAAGGTTTGACCAGACGAATGACTTATACAATGAACTGACTATCACAAAACCAATGATTTCGGGACGAGGGAGTGAATCGTTTTTATTATCGGAGCGGGGGCAATCAGCACTGATCGGGGTCATCCTGCTGATCGGCATGGCTGCAACGGTCAGCGTCGGGGTTCTTCTCGTCGCCGGCGACGTCATGAACGGCGCCGAACAACAATCGCAAAACCAGCGAGTCGAACAGGGATTCGTCGAGCTCGGTCACGAGATGTCGACCGTGTCGGTCAGCGACGACTCTTCGAGGACGGTTTCGTTCGAGGCAGGTGATTCAGGGGCAGTAACGAAGACGAAAGCGGGCTGGATCCACATCGAGGGTGGAGACGTCGATATCAATCGATCGATCGGTGCCGTCGAGTACGTGGGTGACGACGGAACGATCGTCGCCTATCAGTCGGGTGGCGTCTGGCGAGAAACGGGGAACAAGACGCGGATGCTCTCCGCGCCGAACATCGATTACGATTCGGAGGACGAAACGCTGTGGTTCCCAATTACGACCCTCAGCGGAAGTCAATCACTGGATTCCGGAGACGTCTCGATCGAGCACAACAAGACGGATCCGATTGGAAACGTGAGTTTCGTTGAAAACGATTCCGTCACCATCACGATTCAAAGCGATTACTACCGAGGGTGGGAGCGATACTTCCGAGAAGAGGCCAGTGGCGCGTCCGTTCAGAACGTTTATCACGAGAATCGGACTGTGCACGTGTTACTCGGATACGCGGAGCTCGATGGGGCATTCGATGAGGGCGCGACCGTTGGATCGGACCAGAACGAGCACTTCCGTGATAAACAAGATCAGATCGGCGATGATTACAGGACGGGGACTCCGCTGCCAGAAATGGATTCAGTCATTGACGAAATGATTACCGATGCAAAGGCCGGGGATGTCGACAGAAACCTTTCCGAAAACCCACCTACTGGCACGCTAGATGATGGCAAATATTTTATCGAGGAAATTGATGACGGCGAAGACTACGAATTCGATTTATCAGATGGCAATGCGACGCTGATCGTTGAGGATGACGTGAATATTGATGGGTCGATCACCGTTGTTGAGAGAGACGATGATCACGTGTTGCGGATCTATTCGGGAGGCAATAAGCTTGATTTAGACGGCCGAATATGCGTTGATACTGGTGGCGGGTGTGAACAGAGAGCCGAAATCATCCAGTTTTACGGTCCCTCGACGATGGGTGTCGATATAGGGCCGAATAGTAAAGGAACCTTCGAAGGAATACTCTACGTGGCGTCATCCGAAGAAAAGTCGGACGAGTGGTGGGAAAGCTCCAATAATGGTGGTGGATCTTGCAGAGATAGACACCAAATCCATATGCAAGCGGGCCAGACTGATTTCAATGGGTCGATGGTTGCATACTCGGTTTGCTCCCAATCAGGGGCTATCGAATTCGATTACGATGATGATCTTTCAACTGCCGAAATCGATCCATACCCTGAGGATTACTCACTACCGCCGCAAATCACGTATCTGAACGTCGCCGTACACGAACTAGACGTTAAAAACGGATAATCACCGCCCCAATCATCTCCGGTTTCGAGTTATCCGTTTAGCGGGTTCGATTGCTGACCGAGGAAATCAAGTCGTCGGATGTGCCTGAACAACGGCCATAATAATTGCATAGGTATTGGTAACCCCAACAACGGCGCTATGCGATCTGTTCGATCGTCGATTTCACGTCCGCCCAGACCTCGTCGGGTGCCTGCTCGCCGTCAACGCGCTCGAGATCCCCTTGCGCTTCGTAGTGCTCGATAACCGGTTGGGTGTTCTCCTGGAAGACCGAGAGTCGTTCTTTGACGGTCTCTTCGGTGTCGTCGTCGCGCTGGACGAGTCGGTCTTCGACCTCGGGGTCCTCCGGCGGGTTGTACTCGACGTGGTAGATATCGCCCGTTTCGGGATCCATGCGCCGGCCCGTGAGTCGGTGAACGAGCTCCTCCTCGCTGACGTCGAGGTACAACACGACGTCGAGTTCGGTCATGTCCTCGAGCTCCTCGGCCTGCTCCAGGTTCCGAGGGTAGCCGTCGAGAACGAAGCCGTCCGCCTGTGAGAGCGCTTCGTCGACGATAGCGTTGACGACGTCGTCGGGAACGAGTTCGCCCCGGTCCATGTACTCACCCGGGGTGTCGTACTCCGTGTCCATGTCGGAGATGTCCATTTCCTTGTTGTTTCGGAGCGCGTCGCCGGTCGTGATGTGATCGACGTCGAACTCCTCCGTGATCTTTGCACTTTGGGTCCCCTTGCCCGCCCCGGGAGCACCCAGGATCAGGATTCGTGGCTGTGCCATACGCCACCGTTCAGGGGCACCACATAAAGGCTTAAAGAATCGGGCACGTGCATCCGGGTATGACTCGCTTCGAGGCCGCCGACCCGGTCGAGCGACGAAAGCTGTACGTCGACGCGATCACCGCCCATCGCAACCGCGATAGCGGATTCCTTACGCTCGAGGCCGACGAAACGGCCCTCGGCGTCGACCCGGACGACGGCGAAGACGTAGCATCCCGAGACAGTTCGGACGACGAATCGGACGAGACGGCCGCCGAACTGGGGATCCCGTGGGTTCAGTTCGGTGACGGAACGATCAATCTCGACTGTACGGACGACGAACTTGATACACTGAAAACGCTCCTCGGCGAGTTCCCGGCGTTCAAGATCGACGAGTTGATTCGGCCGGAAGACGTCGACGGCGTGAACGTCCGGATCAGCGCGAAGGCGGATCCGAATCGAATCGCCCAGTTCGTCGACGACGTCTTTCTCGAGGTGTACGACCTCCCGTCGGCGTTTCGCGTCTGGGCCGTCGAGGTGTGACCCGTCGGGGAACGCTCGGTCCAAACGCACGATCGGAACCGTACGCGACGGACGCTCGGCTTTTTCAGAGGCGCGTGTCCCCTGGGAGCACGAACAATCGTTCCTGGTGGTCGAGTCCGGCAATCGGCCGTGACTACTCTGACAGAGACGACCACGCGATAGACGTCGAGACCACCGACCGCTGCTGAGTATTTTCGTGACACTACGCTGTTTCTCCGCCGAAACGGTCAATCGGTTCAGCGCGCGCCAGTTCCCACGCCGAAAATATCGTCTTCGCAGCGCGAACGCGTACCGGATGAACGACACCCGCCCGATAGATGGTACTCAAGGCGAACACGTTCGTCACAAAACCGATACAGTGGGCCGACGTGTTCACGCGGAGACTCGAGCGACGTGCAACAGCGACAGAAAAAAGGGTGTCGGGCCCAACCGAACAGTGATGAATCGTAACGGACGAACCGATTCGGGCCGAAAACCGGGTCAACTGGCCGACGTATTGGTGACCGGTAGACGGCATCAGTCGGGCGGTTTCCAAATAGATAAGTGCCCCCAGCCATCATCCTCCGACATATAACTGGAGTTCAAAAGAGGTGAACACAATCATCAATCTACTGACAACCCCGATGCAGGGAACACGTGTCGACGTGTTCGAGCAGATCTTCCTGGTCTTCCTCGGACTGGGTACGCTCGTCGGTATCGTCGTGATCGCGTACGTCTTGTACAACGCGTACAAGTACCGTGATACCGGCGAGCCAGCGGATGACGAAGATCTGCCATCCGTCGGGGAGTTACCGACAGGCGGAAAGGGCGGAAAGAAACTGTTCCTCTCGTTCGGCATCAGCGCCGTCATCGTCATTTCGCTGGTGATCTGGACGTACGGGATGCTCCTGTACGTCGAAGACCCAGCCGACGGCAACGACGAGCAACAGGACGCACTCAACGTCGACGTGATCGGCGAGAACTTCGCCTGGTTCTACGAGTACGAGAACGGAATCGAATCGACGGCGACCCTCCGTGTCCCCGCCGGCGAGCGGGTCTGGATACAGGCGACGGGGGGCGACGTCTGGCACGCGTTCGGCATACCCGAACAACGGGTGAAAGCCGACGCGATTCCGGGCGAGTACGACGAAACGTGGTTCGAGACTGACGCGTCCGAAGCCGGCGAACAACAGGAGATCCAGTGCTTCGAACTCTGTGGCGAGTACCACACCTCGATGGTCGGTACCCTTCAGATCATGGATCCCGACGAGTTCGACACGTGGATGGACGAGCAGCTGACGATGTCGTTCACGATGCAGGACCAAAACGAGTCCCGCGTCACTGAGGGCTACGAACTGACCCTCGAGCATCAGGAGAACGACAGCGTCGAGGACCGGACCTACACGGCCGACGACTTCGAGAACGGCACGATCGAAATCAACGACATCGAGCAAGCCGGCGTCTACAACGTCACGATCGAGCCGACCGACGGCCAGTTCGAGCCGATCGAGGAGCAGATCGATATGACCGGTCCGGTCGACGAAACCTACACGCTCGAAATGAATGCAGCGGAAAGCGATACTAATGCAAGCGAAACCAACGACGGAGGTGGGAACTGATGAGTGACCTCCCGCCGATGGATTCGGTCAAGCGCTGGCTGGTCACGACTAACCACAAGGACGTCGGCATTCTCTACATGGTGACTGCGATGTTCTTCCTGGTCTTCGGCGGCGTCCTCGCCCTGCTGTTCCGCGCTCACCTGTGGGAAGCCGGCGGCACGGGACTGCTGACGAACGATCAGTACTACCAGTCCGTCAGTACCCACGGCCTGATAATGGTGTTCTGGTTCCTCTCACCGATCGCAACCGGGTTCGCGAACTACTTCGTCCCGCTCCAGATCGGCGCGAAGGATCTCGCGTTCCCCCGACTAAACGCCTTGAGTTACTGGTTCTACCTGTTCTCGGGCATCCTGCTCGGAATCTCGTTCTTCCAGGGTGGATCGTTCTCCGGCGGCTGGACGATGTACGCCCCGCTGAATGTTCCAACGTATACGCCCGCGATGCAGGCGACGACAGGTGGTAACGCGACAATCCTCGCGTTGACCCTGTTCACCATCTCGATTACGATCGGGACGATAAACTTCCTGACGACGATGCACCGCTCCCGCGCGGAGGGACTCGGCCTGTGGAACCTGCCGATGTTCTCCTGGTCGTGGCTCCTGACCGTCTGGATGATGCTGTTCGCCTTCGCGGCGCTGCTGGCAGCACTCCTCCTGCTCGCGGTCGACCGACTGTTCCTCACGCAGTACTTCGCAACCGACCAGGGCTCGAGCCTGCTGTGGGCGCACATCTTCTGGTTCTTCGGCCATCCGGAGGTCTACATCGTCTTCTTCCCTGCACTGGGGATCATGTTCGAGACGTTCCAGACCTTCTGTGGCCGGCGACTCGTCGGCCGGAAGTGGGTCATCATCGCGATGGTCCTGGTGGCAGTCCAGTCGTTCCTCGTCTGGATGCACCACATGTTCCTGTCGACGATCAACCTCCCGATCAAAACGCTGTTCATGGCGACGACGATCGGGATCTCGTTGCCCTTCGACCTGATGGTATTCGCGCTGATCTACACGATGGTCAAGGGCCGCGTCCGGTTTACGACGCCGTTCCTGTTCTCGCTCGGTGCGCTGGTGCTGTTCATCATCGGCGGGATCACCGGCGTCTTCCTCGGTGCGGTCGTCCTCGACTACGAGTTCCGTGGCACCTACTGGGTCGTCGCCCACTTCCACTACGTCATGGTTTCGGGGGTCACCGCGCTGGTCGGAGGCATCTACTACTGGTGGCCGAAAATCACCGGGAAGATGTACTCCGAACGACTCGGCAAGCTCAACTTCGCGGTCTACTTCGTCGGGTTCAATCTGCTGTACTTCCCGATGTTCATGGCCTGGGAGACGCCGCGGCGCGTCTTCCACTTCGCCGAGAGCGCACAGATCTACCACCAGCTAGCGACGGTCGGGGCATTCGTCTTCGGTGCCTCCTTCCTGATCACGTTCTTCACGCTCGGGAAGAGTCTACTCTCGGGCCCCGACGCACCCGACAACCCGTGGACGTACTCGCGAACGGCCGAGTGGGCGATCCCCTCGCCGCCGCCGCTCGAGAACTGGCCGGACCGACCGAGCTACGCCAGCGGCAAACTCGAGTTCGTCAACGACGCCGCGACCGCGACCGACGGCGGCGTCGCACAGGAAGCCACCGGCACGGCGGCCGCGAGTCACGAGGAGGAACACGCCGACCACGCCAGTATCTGGCCGTTCGGCATCGGCGTCGCGGCATTCACGTTCTTCCTCGGACTGAGCGGCATCACGCCGTACGTCTTCTCGTTCGTCGAGTCGAACATCGCGAGCGACGTCGGGACCTTCGTCACGCTGGACTCGGCGCCCGAACAGAGTATCATCTATCCGATCCTGTTGGCAGTCGGGATCGGCCTCCTCGGGATCACGCTGTTCCAGTTCGGCCGCGAACAGTTCGATGCACCCGAGATGCTCGTGGCCGAACAGTGGCCGTTCGGCGGCGTCAACAACGAGAAGATGGGGGTCTGGCTGTTCCTGGCCTCCGACGTCGTCGTCTTCGGTGCCGCGATCGGCGCGTACGTGTTCATGCGGATCCACATGGGCTGGGGTGACTGGCATCTCGATACCATCACCCAGGCCGGCCTGTTCAACACCTACGTCCTGATCACGTCGAGTTTCACGGTCATTCTCGCACACGTGATGGCCGAACGCGGGAACAAGAAGGGACTGCTCGCGATGCTCAGCACGACCGTCCTGCTCGGACTCGTGTTCATGGGCGTCAAGGCCTTCGAGTACAACACCAAGTTCTCCCACGGTGACTACTGGTTCAGCGGGATCGAGTACTCGCTGTACTTCGTGACGACCGGCCTGCACGCGCTCCACGTCATCCTCGGTCTGCTCGTCGCCCTGTTCATGATCTACCGGGTCGTGAGCATCGACGCCTACCTCGAGGACCACATGCCGGTGGAGTACTTCGGCCTCTACTGGCACTTCGTCGACATCGTGTGGGTCTTCCTGTTCCCGCTGTTCTACCTGATGTAGCGGATCGCCGCTACACGGGTTTCGGCGTCTAACGGCCGCGTTCGATTCGCGTTCTCGATTCTCGACTCGATACCAACCGAGAGACGATAGTGGTCACTGCAAGTCAATGTACACCTGATCGACCGACAGCTGTGGGATCAGTGTGTGAACAGTTGCAGTAACTACTAGAAAAGATCCGTCGCTGGCACCCCAGTCCGACTGCGACGGGAGGGGACACGATACTGACAGTCTCTGTGGTCGTCGGCTCCCGGACGGTCGCGCGAGTAACGACTGGGACTCTACCCGATCGTGTGCTCGACGGACCACCCGAGTCACCGTAAGCCTTCGATGATCGGGTAGTCGTCGGCCGTTCGTCGATGCGTATCGACGGCGTTGACCTCGCGGAGCGGTCTCGAGACGTCACCGGCGGCCGGTTCGACGACGTACAATGGCAGTGAGGAAGACGCTGAGGACGAGGACAACGGCGGCGAACACGGGTTGAAAACGGAACCCGGATCCGTCGGTCCGGTCGGTAGTCGTGTTCGAGTCGTTGGCCATCGTCGACTCGACGCCGCCGCGAGCCTCGACGAGCGCGTCGGCGGTGGCTTTGGCTTCGACGATACCGTGCCCGTACCGGCTATCGATCGTCGTACCATCGGTCTCGTCGACTGTGGTGTTACTGTCGGGGACGTAGCCCTCCGGCACACGAGCCGTCTCGGTAAGCGCGAGCTCGATCTCCTCGGGTGTCGCATCGGGTTCGATGGACAGGAGAAGCGCGACCGTACCAGAGACGTGCGGCGTGGCCATCGAGGTTCCCGGCATCGCCATGTACCCGCCCGGAACGGCGCTGACGACTGCGACACCGGGTGCGACGACGTCGGGGACGATGTACGATTGCGGTGCGTTCCAGTCGTCCGGTGCCCCGACCCACTCCGGCTGGTCGAGCCGCTGTCCCCCGGAGAACGAGGGAACGGCCCCGTTTTCGTCGACCGCGCCGACGCTGATCGTCTCGTAGACGTTCCCGGGAGAACCGGAGGTTTCCGGACCCTCGTTACCGATCGCCCCGACGACGATTGCGCCGCTCTGCTGTGCGTTTCGAACCGGGTCAATGAACGGTGCGAGTGTTCCGGGTGCACCGAGGCTCATGCTGATCACGTCGGCATCCTCCTGAACAGCCCACTCCATGCCGGCGACGACTTGGGCGAACGATCCGCTCGTATCGCTCAAGACGAGTCCGTGGAGCAGCTCCGCTTCGGGCGCGACTCCGATCGCGGTGCCGGTCGTCGCCCCGCCCGCGACCGTCCCGCTGACGTGCGTCCCGTGAGAGCCCGTATCGTGAGGCGTCGATCCCGCGACGCGGCCGCCGGTCGCATCGAACTCCGCCCAGCCGCCGGGATAGGTCGGGTCCGACGGATCGTCGGTCGCCAGCTCGATGTCCGGATGGCTCGCGTCGACGCCAGTGTCGAGCACTGCGACGCGGACGCCTTCACCCTGCGTATCGTAGGCGTCCCAGACGGCGGGCGCGTTCACCTGGGCGAGTCCCCTCGTCGTTCGGCGGGCGTTTGCTGCCGGAGCGGCTGACCCCGATGCCGTCGCGTTGACGCGGGCCGGCGGTTCGGGAACGGACACTGCGAAGTTCTCGTGGACGGCCTCGACCGCGCCGAACCGCTCGAAGACATTGTACTCGACGGCGTCCGTATCGACTTCGATCAGGACGGCGTTGGTCAACCAGAACGTCTCCTCGGCCTGCAATCCCTCTCTCCCCCGTACGTACTCGAGCAGCGAGTCCTGCGTCGAGTCGGCGTGATCCTCGAGTCGGCGCTCCGTCGCGGCCTCGCTCGCCGTCTCGGGGACGGTCGCTTCCGCGAGCCGAACGACGACCTCGACGGTCGTCCCGTTGGTGGGGAGATCGTCGTCGATGACGATCGAATCGTCAGCGGGTTCGGGAGCAGCGTCAGTAGAGACGGTCGCTCCGAGTGCGACCGGACTGAAAACGGATGCGACCACCAGACAGGCGACGACGGCGAAGACGGAGAAGAGTACCGTACTGGAGCGACCGGTGCCCATGATACCGGTACTGAGGAGTCACCGAACAAAGAGATTCTGGAGTGCGAACCGATCGAGTACCGCTGCTCCGAGACGAGTCGTGGCTCTAGCGAGGCAGACGTTCGATAAATCTAGACCCGACGTCGGTCAGCAGTCCCGATCGGCTCACTGTCCCGCCCAGACCAGCGCATAGATGAACGTAAACAGGAAGTAAACCAGAAATACCGAGATAGCCGCCTTGAAGTGGAACGTGAAGAGGTCGTACTCTTCGTCGTCGCGTTCGTCCTCGAACGCGTCTCGTTCGGCCTCCGAACACTCCTCGGCGTGGTCGACGCCGATGTGAAACGTGGCGTATCGCTCGGCTCGGAACGGCCGGCCACAGTACGGACAGGTCGCGCCGGGCGCTTCGTCCGCGGGCACCTGATACTCTCGCTCGAGCGCTCGTTCAGTCGCCATTCGGTCGGTCGTTGTGGCGGCGCGAGGAAGTGTTTGCCGGTTCAGTACCTCGCGGGCGGGGCGGAAATCGGTCGTCCGGACCCGTCGGACTGACGAGGACTGGGCGACTGAAGTCTCAACCCGGAACGTACGGCGGACTCATCGTCCCTTGCGAGACGAGATAGAGGCTCACCATCGTGAAAAAGATCATGACGACGATGAGCGGGTACTGACTCCTGATCGCCTGTAGCTTGCCGGGAAACAGATCGAAGGAGACGGTGTGTGCGACCCACACCGCGAGGACGTGGCCCAGCAGGATGGCGGCGATCTCGACGTAGCCGAACCAGCCCGGCAAGGCGTATCGAGTCGGATTCGGCGGCGGGTTCAGCGGCATCGCCAGGCTATCGATCAGTGACGGCCATAGCGAGAGTCCGAACCCGAGATAGTGTGCCAGGTGGTAGCCGGCCGCGATGGCGAGCAGCGGTGCGGCGAGTCTGAGCCCAAGGTACTGCCGCGAGAGGTAGGTCTCGGCTCGCTCGCGGGTGCGATCGATGGCGACCCAGTAGACCTTCCAGAACAGGCCGAAGCCGCCGACGAGCAGCCCCAGATAAACGAGCGCTGGCGGCACCCCGATTCCGACCAGCGCTTCGATCGTTCGGACGCCGATCGGCGTGACGATGAACCCGCTGTAGGTCAGCTCCCAGACCAGTGCGAGCACGAAGGCCACGAGGGAGTTGTCAGTGACGAGATCGGCCTCGCTCAACCGCGACCCCGGGAACCGCAGCTCGAACCCGTCTTCGGTCCGCTGAATCGGTGCGACGGCACCGTAGAGCCGGAACCACAGCGAAAGGGGATCACCACGACGGAACCAGACCTCGGGCGAATACACGACCGCGCTCGAGATCGTGAACACCGAGTACAGCGCGAGCACTGCCACCAGCGCCCGCGGCGACGAGGTCAGGGGGGCGATGACCTCGAGCCAGACGAACGTCAACAGCGCGACAACGGCGGGCCAGGAACCGAAGGCCGGCGGGTAGCGTTCGTAGCCGTTCGGCAGCGCCGATGCGATCCGCCGCCAGGGGTTGAGCGCCGGCCACGGGTTCCCGACGGTGTACGCCGCGATCGTCAACAACGACCGACCGCCGACGAACGTCAGCAGGACCGTCGCACTGACCAGTCCGATGTTGGGTCCGAAAACGCCAGCGATGAAGAGCACCGCGAGCCCGAGAACGCCCATTACGCCGAGGAAGAGCGAGCCGGCGGACAGCAATCGGTCGAGGGGAGTCTCGAGCGCGCGGTCGTGGTAGGAGCCGATCACGTCCCGGTCGGTCACCAGCATCGTCAGCAGCGCCGAGGCTCCGACGGCACCGCCGCCCGTCGCGAGATAGAGCCACGTCGGGACGCTCACGTCGGTGCCACCGGTGAGGCCGGCGGCGACGTTACTCGCGGCGACGATGCTCACACTCGCCCCGAGAACCGCTACTGCGAGGGCCACTACGATACCGGTCCGGCGAGCGAAAGCCGACCGTTCACTCATTGCCGGAGATTCGGACTCGTGATCCATCTACGTGTCGCTTCGACGGCACCCTGTCGCGGAACGATCGCATGAGGAAGGTATAAGTATCCGTCACCCACATTCCCCACTAATGGCGAGCATTCGGACCTACGCCCTCATTTACGTGGCACTGATGGTGCTAGCGACGGGGAAGTTCGTCTTCTTCCACTTCCCGGAAATTTTCAGCTACCAGCTGGCAGTCGGCGGGACGATGATTCTCGCGGCGATCAAGGTATCCCTGATCGCTGGCTACTTCCAGCACCTGAAAGACGAGCCCCGGTCGATCACCTACCTGATGCTCACCGCGGCGTTCATGGTGTTCCTGCTCACCCTCGCAGCAGGATACTCGATCCAGTAAGCCGTTCTGCCGTTTTCCGATTTCGCACGGAGGTCGATCCGTTTCTCCGCTGTTTTCCTCGATGTTCCGCAGGCCAATAGGAGTTCGAGCAGCCCCCACCGTGGGGTTCGTACTCCCTGTGTCCGTCCTCGAACACGATTGTCGGTGGCCGTTCGGTGTTCAGTACGATGCTGTGGATCCGTGCCGCCATAGCACGTTGCCGATCCTTCCGTGAGCCTCGAGAGCGTCGAAGAGTAGCGTTGACAGCGATCGGTCCGGCCTCGACCGTCATCTCTCCCACCGGTTTCGGGGTGCGTCACGAGCGGACACACCTAGCCGTCACTGGAAAAGGGGAGTATCCAAACGAACACGCACGGACCGGCGGGACGCGATCCGGAAGCGGCGGATCGATGGAGAACCGACAGTCCGAGTGTGGCGATCGTGTGGTTGCCAGCACGACTTGCGATCGGAGTAACGAATTCCCGGACCGAATCATCGCGACGACTGGTCGAGGACGCCGAGAACCGCGGCTGGTCGACGATTGGTCGGGCGCGTCGCTGACGGATGAGTACGCACCGTCGGAAAACAGCAAGAAACGGGAGTGGTCGATGGAGTCGAAGAACGGGAAGCGATAGCGACCGTCGCTATTCCTTGCCGAACATATCGCGCATCATCGGATGCATCTCCATCATCTGCTCCTCGGCGATCTCCTCGTAGAGCTTGTACGTGATGGAGACGGCCAGCAGCAGGCCGGTTCCGCTCACACCGCCGATGGTACCGAGCATGTTGGCCCAGACGGCCAGCAGGCCGACCAGCGCGCCGCCGATGACGGTCACTTGCGGGATGTACCGTTCCATGACCTTCTCGATGACGCCGACGTTCTGTCGGAAGCCGGGAATCTGCATCCCGGAGTTCTGGATCTGCTTCGCCGTCGATTCCGGACCCATGTCCGTCGTCTCGACCCAGAAGATGGCGAAGATCGCACCGCCGATCACCATGAAGGTGAGGTCGATACTGATCCGGATCAACACCTGCCACCACTCCTGGGACACGCTCGCCGTCCACCACATCCAATCCTGGGGTGAGTAAATCGGAGCCACGTAGTAGAAGAACCCGCTACTGGGCTGGCCCTGACTCGTGTAGGTACCGAGCCAGCCGGGCATGCTGGCCCACTGGCTGTTCAGGATCTGCCCCAGGAACTGGACGTTCGCCTGCACTGCGCGAACGAGGATCATCGGCAGGACGCTCGCGTAGATGAGCTTCACGGGGAAGCGACCGCGAGCACCCTTGACCCTGGCGTGGCTCAACGGAATCTCCACGCGGACCGATTCCGCATAGACGACGATCCCGAAGATCAGGATCGTCGTCAGCAGGGCGATGACGTGACCCTCACCGATCAGGAGCGTCTGGAGACCGGCACCCGAGGCGATCGACCCGACGTCGACCTGTCCCGTCAGGATGCGGTACCAGTCGAAGAAGAACCCGCCCTGAGCGGGCTGGATGAACCCGGTCACCAGTCGCTGGCTCACGCCAGCGATGATGAACAGGCCGATCCCGCTACCGACGCCCCACTTGCTGACGACCTCGTCCATGTAGAGGATGAGGATTCCGCCGATGAACACCTGAACGAACATCAGGCTCTGGATCTGCGTCTGTCCGAGGGTGAATCCCCCGAGCTGTAGCGACTGCTGGGCTGGCAGGAAGCCGCCGGCGAACACCATCGGGAGCCCGGTCAGTATCGTCATCAGGACGACCAGCAGCTTCTGGAGGCCCTGATAGAGGACCTGGTCCCGCGGATCGTCCGTGTCGAGTCCGAGCAGGTTCGCACCGCCAAGCAGTTGCAAGACGATGCTCGCGGTGACGATCGGTCCGATACCGACCTGCAAGATGGACCCCTGAGAGCCGGCGAGGATCGCACGGAACTGACCGAAGAGGTCGTTTGCCTGGCCGGCCTCGACGCCGAACAGACTGATGTTCGTCAGGAAGAAATACAACATGAGGATACCGGCCGTCCACATTAGCTTGCGCTTGAAGGGCACGTGCCCCTCCGGACGGCGCACTGCTGGCATCCGCGTTAGGACCGGTTCAGCGGCTTCCTTCCATCCCATATGTTATTCCTCGTTCTGTTCGGGTTCGGCGTCAGCCTCGTCGTCTTCCTGACCTCGCTCCGAGACGACTGCCTCGCCGCCGGCAGCCTCGAGCTTCTCCTCGGCCGCATCCGAGAAGGCGTCCGCCGTGATCTCGAGCGTGTTCCGGACCTGACCGGAGCCGAGAACTTTGACGACGTCGACTTCGTGTCCGTCCTCGACGACGTCGCGTGCGTCGAGTCGGTAGCCGTCGTCGGTCTCCTCGGCGAGGTCCTCAGCGACGTAGAGGATCGCGTCCTCGTCGAGCTTCTGGACGTCGATCTCCGCGACATCCTCTCGGATGTCGTGGGGTCGCTTGAAGCCGTGTTTGCCCTTCGGTTCGTAGTTGTGGAACTCGTGTTTGCTGCGCCCCGCACGGCCGCGGCCACCACGGTGGCCCGCACCGCGGCGGTTCTTGTGGGAACCGCCGCTGTGGGTTCGCGATCCGCGCTGGCGTCGTTTTTTACTCGTCATGATTATCGCATCGATTCTAGGAGGTCGTTAATCTCCCCTGTTGTATGCTTTCCGAGTTGGCCGCCCTCGACGGTCGGCTTTTTGATACCGTCGTGACCCCCCCGCGGTGGGTGGAGTCGAAGCGTCGGTGACAGTCCCTCGTCACGAAGCGTGGTCTCCTCCGACAGGAGCGCCTCGGCGAGCCCGCCGAAGTCGTCGTACTCCGTGTTGTCCGCGAGCCACTCCTCGTCGACGTCCGACTGGTCGCCCTCGAGGGGCTCCGCTCGCTTCGCGAGCAGGGTCTCGAGCACGTCGGCATCGGGCTCTCCGACGGCAACGTAGTCGTTGACCTTCGCGATCATCCCTTCGTACGCGTCCGTCTCGGGGACGAGCGTACAGTGGTTGACGTTGTGGATGTTGAGCATCGACAGGGTGTCCTGCACGTCTTCCTGTCGATTCACTTCGCCGCGAATTTGAACGATCGCCTTCATCACTCGCTCACCTCAGCTCGCTCTCGGTCTGGCCGTCGTCGCGGATGGCGCGACTGGGAGGCGTTCTCGAGTGCGTTGTACGTCGCCTTCGCGAGGTTGACCGTCGTTCGAGTGTTGCCGTGACTCTTCGTCCAGGCGTTCTCGATGCCGGCCAGCTCGAGGACGTGACGGACGGTGTCGCTGGCGGCCAGCCCCAGCCCTTCGGGGGCGGGGATGAGCTCGACCTCGACGGAGCCGGCCTTGCCGGTGGTCCGTCGGGTCAGCGAGTGTGGCCGGTCCGAGCGGTCCTCCCAGGAGCCCGAGCCGCGGGGCACCTGGATCATGTTCAGCTTCGCGATACCGATCGCCTTCTGGATGGCAGAGCCGACCTGGTCGTCTCGGCCTTCCGCGTAGCCGATGAACCCGTCGCGATTGCCGACCGCGACGACACAGCGGAACTTCACGCGTCGTCCGGAGTCGGTCATCCGCTGAACCATATTGATGTCCAGCACTTCGTCTTCCAGTCCGGGGAGGAGCTGGTCGACGAGTTCGGGTTCCTTCAGCGGGAGGCCAGAGTTGAGGGCAGCTTCCATCGTCTCGATGTCGCCCTCCTGGACCTTCCGGCCGAGACGGGTAACGGGTTCCCATCCGCTATCGTTGTAGTTGCTCATTCGAGAATCGCCTCTCGTACGTCGTCGAAGTGTTCGGGAAGGTCAGTCGCGTCGAAGTCACCGCTGTAGAGCGGCTCCTCGAGCTGTTCGGCGTACTCGGCGATGTGCTCGCCGCGAGTTCGCGACCAGTCTGCCAGCACGCTGTCGTTGTGCGGGATCTCGAGGCCGGCGTCGATCGCGCCCTCCTGTACCGCGAACACCTTGTTGCCGGGCGTGGCCGTGTTGAGACCGATGTCGAGGACCGCTTCCTCGAGACCCGCCTCGACGGCTCGCTGGCCGGCCAGCAGGCCGGTCAGGTACGCCGCGGAAATGTTGCTCGTGGGTGCGTCCCAGCCGTACTCCGCCAGATCGCTCGAGTGTGCGCTCGCGAGCGTCTCGTCTCCCTGAGGTCCGGGAGTAACCAGCTGCGCCGTGGTGTGCTTGTTGCTCTTTCGAGCGACGAGGCGGGGCTTACCCGACTTCAGCAGGCGCAACCTCTGGTGGTAGTCCGTCCGGACCTCACGGCGACGCCGCATCGGCACTTTGTATCGTGGTCCTGTCGCCATTATTGGTCACCGTAGGTTTCGTCGATGTAGTTCAGCAGG
Source organism: Natrinema salinisoli (assembly GCF_020405205.1). Taxonomy (NCBI): domain Archaea; kingdom Methanobacteriati; phylum Methanobacteriota; class Halobacteria; order Halobacteriales; family Natrialbaceae; genus Natrinema; species Natrinema salinisoli. The sequence goes on from NZ_CP084469.1 coordinate 2,063,030, forward strand.
TACCGAACGCTGCGGAACTCCCCGCCGCCGGCCTTCTTGTAGAGCTGGCGGTACTGCGTGGGCGTTAGCTCGCCCTTGTCGCGGAGTTCGCGGAGCTTCCGGCGCTGTGCGCGAATCTTGTTCTGCCATTCGTCTTTCTCGTTCTGGCGTGCGCCCTTCTTGCCGCGGCGCTTGCCCTGCCCGTTCTGGTGGCCGTAGGAGCGCTTCGCGTTGCGCTCGCGAGCACGGCCTCGGGAGTTGCCCGAGGGGTCGTCGGCCTGAATGCGACCCTCGTCGACGAGTTCGCGGATCTCGTCGCGTGTGATCGCTTCGGCGATGTCCCCCTGAGCCTCCGGATCGAACCAGACGCGGTTCTTTCCGACGTCCATGACGTCGGCGGCGAGTCGCTTCTGTGCGCTCAGATCAGTCATTTGATTCCACCTCGACTTCCTCGTAGGTCGGATTCAGGACGCGAACGCCCTGCTCCTCTGCGAGCTCTTCGATACGCTCTCGCTTGCGCGCACCGACGGCGGAGGCGATCCGAACCGCCTCCGTGTCACCGTCGACGCCCTCGAGGTCGTCCGTGTTCTCGACGTAGACCTCTTCGAAGCCGCTCGGGTGTTTGCCCCGGACTTCTTTCGGCGTGCGGTAGCCGGCCTGGACTTTCGGGCCCTTGCCCTTGACGCCGCGGCGCTGCTTGGACAGCTGGCCGCGGGGTCGACGCCAGGATTCCGGCGTCCGCTTTTTCTTGTGGTAGTCCTGTCGGTTGAACTGCGGTTTCCCTTCGCTCCGCCGACGGTTGAGGAGTCGTTCCTCCTTGTCGGAGAGGTCGGGCGTCTTCTCGGTCAGCCCGCGGGGCTGCAGTTCGGTCTCGACGTCTTCGTCGGGCTCTGCTTCCTCCTCGACGCCTTCGTCTTCGATCTCGGCCTCGGTCTCCTCGGTGACCTCGAGGTCACCGACGTCGGCCTTGATACGGGCGGCGAGTGCGTTCCCGACGCCCTCGGCTTCGGCGAGGTCGCCCTGATCGGCTTCCTTGACGTCCTGGATGGACTCGAAGCCGGCGTCACGGAGCGCGTCTGCCTTGCTCGCGCCGACGCCGCTGATGTCTTCGAGATCCTGTGGTTCGTCGTTGGATTGGTCGTCTGCCATCTATCAGGCACCTCCTTTGGCGGGTTTGGCGGTGATGTAGACCCCGTCCTGGAAGACGCGGGTGTCCTTGCCGCTGACCTTCGTCAGCTGCTCGATGTCGGCCGCCGTCTGTCCGACGTCCTCCTTGCTGGGGCCGGACAGGACGAGCTGCTCGTCGTCGACGGTCACGTCGGTTTCACCGTGGATAGTCGTTCGTCGCGGTGCCTTTTCGCCGAGGAAGTTCTCGATGACGACCTCGTCGCCCTCCACGCGGACCTGCATCGGGAAGTGAGAGTAGAAGACTTCCATCTCGTACTCCCAACCCTCGGTCACGCCGTGGATGGCGTTGGTGATGTGGCTCTCGAAGGTGCCGACGGTCGAATTCGTCTTCGCGTCCTCGGCACCGCTCTCGATTACCACCTGGTCGTCGTCGGTCTCGACGGTCACGTCGGGGTACCAGAGGCGGCGCGTAACGCTGCCTTCCGGGCCCTCGACGGTGACGTCGAAACGGTCGACCTCGACGGATACGTTCTCGGGGATTTCCAGTTCGACTCGCATGATTAGTAGACGTATGCGATCACCTGGCCCCCAATACCCTGGTCGCGCGCCTCGTAGTGGCTCATGATGCCACTGCTCGTCGTGACGACGAGGGCTCCGAAGTCTCGAGCGGGGAGATAGCGCTTCTCCCACTTCTCGAAGTCTTCGGCGCCAACGGCGTAGCGGGGCTTGATGGGGCCGCACTCGTTGATCGCTCCTTTCAATTCGACCTCGAACTGACCGGCTTTACCGTCGTCGACGTACTCGAAGCCGTCGATGTACCCGCGGTCGTAGAAGACCTCGAGTACGCTGCCGATTTCGTTCGAGGCGGGCGTTACCTCGTGGGTGAGATGACCCACACTCTCGGCGTTGTCGAGCCCCGAGAGCGCGTTACTGAGTGGATCGTTTCCGGTCATGTTATCGGTACTTCCTGAATCCCATTTCGCGGGCGATCTCGCGGAAGCACTGCCGGCAGAGATTGATGTCGTACTTTCCGACAAGTCCCTGCTCGCGGCCACAGCGCTGGCAGGACTCGACCTGCCCCGTTCGCTTCGCCGCGTGCTCGCCCGTACGGTCGTTTTCGTCTGTTTCGCTTTCACTCATCGTCTGCGCCCTCCACGCTCACGTCGAAGTTCGCCTCGAGGAAGCCGATGGCGTCCTCGGGAGTCAGTCGATGCGTCGACGGGATCGATCGGGTGGCCTTGTCGCGCTTGGCGATGCGGTAGCCCGGACGCACCAGGTTGACGGTGACGTCCAGTCCGAAGATCCCGATGCTCGGGTCGTACTCCTGGCTCGGGAAGTCGGTGTGTTCCGCGACACCGAAGCTGACGTTCCCCGTGTCGTCGAACTGCCGTCGAGAGATGTTCGCGAGCGGCAGGGCCGTCTCGAGGAACTCGTAGGCGTCCTCGTCGCGAAGGGTCACCTTCGCGCCGATCGGGTCGCCCTGACGGATTCCGAAGTCGGGTTTGGTCCGTTTCGCCTGCGTACGGACGCTCTCCTGACCCGTAATCTCCTCGATGATGTCCTCGGCCTTGCCGAGTTCGCGACCACCCTGGCCGACGCCCATGTGGACGACGACCTTTTCGACGCGCGGTTCGCGCATCTCGTGGAAGTCGGCGCTGGATTCGCTTTCGCTACTCATCGTCATCACCCGTGAAGTTCTCGTCGATGACGACGACGTACTCTTCGACGGTTTCGAAGCCGTCGTCGTCCGTCGAGACGCCGACGCTGTTCGAACCGCTGCCCGGCGTGACGTCGATCGCGTCGATCTCGCCGACCTTGCCGCCGTGGTTGCCACGGACGGCCGTCACGAGTGCACCTTCCTCGTAGGGGAAGTGCGCGACGATGGATTTGTCGTCGTTGTCGACGACGATCGAATCCTTCGGGTCGTAGTCGCCATCGGTGATGACGTTCGTGCCGTCGTGCAGCGTCAGCTGGGTGTCGCCACCCGGCACTTGCTGTTTGTTCACGATCTTGCCGAGGCGGCTCTCGGCCGATTCCTCGTCGATCTCGGTCAGCGCGAGCCGACCGCCCTCGTCGGGGAAGACGCGGTAGTACTCCCCGCGGCCGGGGAACGCGACGATGTCGAACATGCCGATCGGGCGCTGTTCGTCGTTGATCGCGTCGCCGTTGATGAGGATCGCGTCCTCGCTCAGGGCGTACCGTGCTTCCTTCCGCGAGTCCACGTAGCCGAGCACGTCCCGCAGGAGGACGACGAGCGGCACGCCGTCTTCGCCGTGGGGACCGGCGTCGGCCTTGACCGTGAAGGTCTCGGTCTTTCGCTCGACCGGCCAGGACTTCGGTACGGATAGTCGTTTCTGGTGTTTCGTCATTCGCTATCACCTTCGAGACGCGCCTCGCGACGCTCGTCCTCGAGGTCGAGGTCCGTGATGCGGACGTTCGACGGGTCGAGCGGCCGCGGCACTTCCTCGCCGTCGGCCGTCTCGACGGTGACCTCTTCGACGTGGATGGTTCCATCCTCGAGGATCGCACGCATGACCTCGCCTTCCTCGCCGGCGTGGTCGCCGCGCATGACCTCGACCGTGTCGCCCGCGTTGACGCGGGTTCGACGGGTGTCGTACTCCTCGCGGAGCTCGTCGGACAGCGTCGCGTGCAGCTGCTTCTGTCGCTCGTGCAGCGGCGCGTTTCGCGTCTGCGTTCGCTGTTTGTGTGGTTGTTCAGTCATATCTATACGATCATCGTCGCCGTACTGGCGATTGCTCCGAAGCGCTCTGCGACTTCGCGGGCGATCGGCCCCTTGATCTCCGTGCCGCGGGGCTCCTCGTTCTCGTCGATGATGACCGCCGCGTTGTCCTCGAACTTCAGCCGCGTGCCGTCGGGCCGGCGGATCGACTTCCGCTGGCGGACGACGACGGCCTCGAGGACCTGTCGGCGCATCTCCGGGGTACCCTTGGTGACCGAGACGGTCACCTTGTCACCGATCCCCGCCTTCGGCTGGCGGTTCTTGGTGCCGTGGTAGCCCGCGACGCTGATGACCTTCAGTTCACGCGCGCCGGTGTTGTCGGCACACGTGACCAGCGAGCCCTTCTTCAGGCCCTGCGTGACGTCGGCTTTCATTGCCTCCATCACTGATCACCCTCGTCTGCAGCCGCGGCGAGGTCTTCGTCGGAGAGCTCCGGCTCAGGCTCGGCCTGACTCGTGAGCTCGGCGACGTCCTCGGCAGTCGCTTCTTGGGTTACTTCGACGACCACGTGCGATTTCGTCTTCGACAGTGGTCGGGTCTCTGCGATCTTGACCGTGTCACCGACCGAGAGCGGCTCGAGCACGCCCGGTACGTGTGCCGGGATGCGCGAGCGTCGTTTCATGTGTCGGTCGTACTTCGGGACCGCCACATCGTACTCTCGCTCGACGACTACGGTCTTGTCCATGTCCGTCGAGACGACCGTCCCTTCGAGGATCTGCCCTCGAACGGAGAGTTCGCCGTAGAACGGACATTTCTCGTAGTCGTATTCCTCCGGGTTGTCGGGTTCCGGAGGGGTTTCAACGTCTAGTCCTATTGCCATGGTGAGTCACCATTCGTTTCCGTGCGTCGGGCGGGCCGTGAGAGCAGCCGCGATCCATCGACCGTAACGTAGGCTACATCCTCGCCAGCAGCGTGGCGGTGATCCCGTGAGGGATCATCGCCACGATAGTCGGCGGCATCGCCGCCGGCTCGGTCTGTAGCGGCGGACGAATCGTCCCCCGCTGCAGGTTGAGTGTCGGCCAGTTTGGACGCAGTCCCCGACCCCTTCGCGAGGTCGGCGGCGTCATCTGTGATCGCGAACTCGAACGTCGAGCCCGACTTCGGCACCATCACGACCCGAGACTCGCCGTCCGTACGAACCTCTACCGAGAGCGTCTTCGTCGTCTCGATGACGACGCGCCCCTCCAGACCCACCCGCGAGGAGTCGTCGCTCTCGACGACTCGGACGGGGAGTCCGTTGAGTTCGTGTCGCGGCAGGGTCTCGGGTGTCAGTGCCATTGTCGTGTTATTCGTCGTCAGTGTCGTCTTCGAGGTCACCCTCTTCGCGCTGGATCGTCTTGATCCGCGCGACGGTGCGACCCAGTTCGCCGATGCGTCCCGGGTTCTCCGGGGCGCCACCGGCGGCGAGGACGGACTTCTGGTTCAGCAGCTCCGTCTCGAGTTCCTCGAGTTCTTCCTCTCGCTCGGCGGGAGTCATGTCGCGGATCTCTTCGACGTGGAGGATCGCCATCAGGCGTCACCTCCCTCGTCTGCGTCGTCCGCGTCGGCTTCCTCTTCCGCTTCCATCTCTTCGACGAGGTCTTCGGCTTCCGCTTCGACGTCTTCCTCGAGCTCTTCGAGCTCTTCCTCGACGTCGTCGTCGCCACCGGGGACTTCGACTTCTTCGAACTCCTCGTCGGCGTCGGCCTCGACCTCTTCTTCGATGACCTCCTCGACGACGTCTTCGTCGAGGTCTGCCTCGGCGTCGGCGTCCGCGGCTTCCGCAGCCGCAGCGTCGGCGTCGGCCTCGTCAGCGTCGGCGTCAGTGTCCTCGGGTTCGCCCTCGAGGAGCTCCTCGACGCCCTCGGCCTCGTTGACTTCGACGGCCTCCGGAACGACTTCTTCCGGATCCATGTCCTCGTTGACCTCGAAATCGTCGGGCAGTTCGGCACCCGGCGGGATGATCTTCACGTCGACACCGATGGTGCCGAGTTTCATGACCGCGACGCCCTGGCCGTGGTCGACGACCTCTTCGGCGGGCTCGCCGTTGTGCTTGATGTAGCCGCGGTTGAACTTCTCGACGCGCGATCGCGCGCCGGTGACCTTCCCCGACAGGACGATCTCCGCGCCGAGCGCGCCCGCTTCCATGATCCGGTCGATCGTCGTGTGACCGGCCTTCCGGAAGTACCAGCCACGCTCGAGCGCGTTGGCCAGTCGGTCCGCGACGATCCGTGCGTTGAGGTCGGGTTCTTCGACCTCCTGCACGTCGATCTGGGGGTCCTCGAGGTTGAACCGCTCCTCGAGAGCCGTCGTGACCTTCCGGATGTTCTCGCCGCCTTTGCCGATGACCATCCCGGGCTTCTCCGCCTTGAGGACGATCTGGGTTCCCATCGGCGTCTTGGCGACGTCCATACCACCGTAGCCCGCGCGGCCGAGCTCTTCCTGGAAGAACTCGTCGATCTGGGACCGCTGCAGGCCGTTCTCGATGAATTGGTGTTCGTCAGCCATTAGCTATCACCTGCTTCGTCCTCGTCGACTTCTTCGACGATGATCTCGACGTCGACCTGCGGCGTGTTCCAGGAAGACGCACGCCCCATCGCGCGGGGCTTGCGGCCCACGGACTCGCCGACCTTGTGGGCGGCGACGTGGACGATCTCCATGGATTCGCCGTCGAAGCCCTGATGATCCGCGTTGGCCTCGACGTTCTCGAGCAGATCGAGGAACTCCTTGGAGACCTTCTCCGGGTACTTGCCGGCGTCCCAGCCGTCGATGTCGGAGCGGTGTCCGGCACCGGCGTTGTGGGACTTGAACGGCACGGATTGGTTCTCGTCGATGACGTCCTGGAGGTACGCCTGAGCCTCGCCGACGGTCTGGCCCTTGAGTTGACGTGCGACCTCCTTGCTGTGCTTGTTGCTCATATGACGCTCCCGAAGCATGGCTTTCGCCGTGGCGTCGGGATCGACGTCGACTGAGTAGTTGATTCCCATACGTGGATCACTTCAGTGGGACGAACTTCGACGATCGAGTCGCGCCGATACCGGCCTGTCCGTGCTCGACGGAGGTCCGCGTCAGCTGGAACTCGCCGAGGTAGTGGCCGATCATTTCGGGTTCGACGCGAACGCGTTCGAACGCCTGCCCGTTGTAGACCTCGAAGGTCTTGCCAACGAACTCCGGCAGGATCGGCATATCCCGCAGGTGCGTTCGAATCGGGTCGTTCGCCGTTTCTTCCTCGCCCTTCTCGCTGGCCTCCTCGCGAAGCTTCTCCTTCTCGACGGAGAGGCCGCGTTCGATACTTCGCCGCTGTCGTGCGGGTAGCAGTTCCACAACCTCGTCGAGCTCCATCTCCTGCAGCTCCTCGAGCGTGTAGCCGCGGTAGGTGAACTCACCTTCGCGGCCGGTTCGGTACTCCTGACTCATTTGTTGCCACCTCGACCGGTGCTCCGGGACGCGATGTCACCGACCTTCCGTCCCGGCGGGGCGTCCCGCGAGACGGACTTGGGTTTGCCGGGGTGCTGTCGGCCGCCGCCACCGAACGGGTGGTCGACGGCGTTCATCGCGACACCGCGGACGCGAGGCCACTTGGTGCCCCGGGACTTCATCTTGTGATACTTGTTGCCGGCCTTGACCATCGGCTTCTCGGTGCGGCCGCCACCGGCGACGACGCCGATCGTGGCGCGACACTCGGGATCGAGGCGCTTGACCTCGCCGCTCGGAAGCTCGATGACCGCCGCGTTGCGGTCGTGGGTGATCAGGTCGGCGTTCGTCCCCGAGGCGCGGGCGAAGCGACCGCCGTCGCCCTGATTCGCCTCGACGTTACAGACCGGAACCCCTTCGGGAATCTCCGCGAGCGGGAGCGTGTTGCCCGGCTTGATCTCCGCGGAGACGCCGACTTGGAGCTCCTCGCCGACGGTGATGCCCTCGGGCACGAGGATGAGACGCTGATCGCCGTCCTCGAACTCGACGGCCGCGATCGGTGCGGATCGGGCCGGGTCGTGTTCGATGTCGACGACCGTCCCGCTGATGGTCTCGTCGTCTTGCTCTTTCTTGTGCTCGAGGTCCGCCTTGTACCGGTGCGACGGGGCGCGGAACGTGGAGGTCCCGCGACCGCGTCGTTGTCCTTGAATGCGTCGTCCCATTCTCAGAACACCCCGATTCGCGAAGCGACTTCCTGTGCGTCGTCCTCCTCGGAGAGGCGGACGATCGCTTTCTTTTTGCCCTTCATCGTTACCTGCGTGTTGATGTTCTGGACCGAGATCTCGAACCGCTCCTCGACCTCGTCCCGAATTTCGGGCTTGGTCGCGTCCGGGTTGACGACGAACTGGAGCTTGTTCTCGAAGTCCATGTCGTTCATCGCCTTCTCCGTGACGAGCGGGTGTTCGATGGCCGAGCTCATCGGTCGGCCACCTCCTCGAGTGCGCTTTCGGTCCAGACCGTCAGCCGTCCCGGCTGTGCGCCGGGCGCGAGATCCTCCGCGTTGACCTCAGCTGCCGTCGTTACGTCGGCACCGGCGAGGTTCCGGGCCGCACGGGACGGGCCGGCCTCGCTGGAGGTGACGAAGAGGATCGACGTCGGCGTCTTGTACTTGCGGCCACGGGCTTTCCCCTGACCGGAACGGACGCTGCGACCCTCGTCGGCGCGTTCGATGTCGTCCGCGAGGCCGGCTGCCTCGAGGAAGTCGACGACGTCCTGCGTCTTGTGGAGGTCCTCGAACTCGTCGTCGACGACGACGGGAGTCTCGACGTCCTCGTCGAACTCGTGGCCGCGCTCGGCGACGAGTTCGGCGTCGGTCGTCGCAGCGATCGCGCTGCGGACGGCCAGTTTCTTTGCTTTCGTGTTGATCGATTCGGACTGGTCTTTCTCGGCTTTCGGCGGGTGTGCCTTGCGTCCCTTGACGGCCTGGGGAACGCGTCGAGCGCGACCCTCCTGTCGTGGAACGTGGGCCATCCCGCGGCCGCTACCGAACGATTCGGCCGGCGTTCGAAGGCCGGCGAACTCGTCGGCACCGTAGTCCTGTTTTCGGTTTGCCTGCGCGGCGCGCACGGCGCGGCCGATCAAGTCCGGGCGGTAGGTGGTCTCGAAGACCGCCGGGAGCTCGACCGTGCCCGCGTCCGAGCCGTCCAGGTTTCGTACTGTTGCGTCCATGTGTTATCCCTGGTTGGATGCGGTGGAGACGTAGCGCACCTCGGGATCGAGGCGCGGCTGGTCTCCGGGTCGGATCGCCGGGCGGAAGCGTACGAGACGCTGTTGTGGCCCGGGGAGCGAGCCCTTGATCAACGCGTGCGGTCCGTCGACTTCGCCGTAGTTGACGAAGCCGCCGTCGACCGTCGCGTCTGCGCCGTCGCCGATGTCGACGAGGCGCTTGTTCAGTTCCGTTCGCTGATGGTAGCCCATCTGGCCCTGCTGCGGGACAGTCGAGCGGACGCGGGACGGGTTCCAGGGGCCGAGGTTGCCGATGCGGCGACGCCAGCCCTGCCGGGCGTGTTTGCCCTTGCGTTTCTGGACGCCCCATCGCTTGACGGGGCCCTGCGTCCCTTTCCCTTTCGTGACGCCGCTCGCGTCGACGTACTCGCCGGCGCGGAACACGTCGTTCATGACGTGTTCGCCGCCGTCCTCGATGATCTCGAGGGCGAAGTCGACGCGGTCGTCGACGGAGCCGCCGCCGACGCGCGTTTCCATCACGTCCGGTTTCTTCTTGGGCACCGAGGGAACGTCCCCCGGAACCGTGTGGGTGATGACGCGGACGTCGTCGACGCGGCCCTCCTCGTGGAGGCCACGGAGCTCGTCCGTGGCGGCGTCGGTGTCGTACCCGTCACCGGGAAGGTCGAGAACGCGATCGAGTTCGGGAACGAACTCATCGGTCCAGACCTCGGTTATCGGCTTCATACCATACGGCGTGTCTTCGTACGCTCGCAGCGCGACGGCGCGCATCGGCGGCGTCTCCACGATCGTCACGGGGACGGTCTCTTCCATCCCCTCGGTCGGCGAATCCGCTTTATCGTCGACCATGACGACGTGGGTCATGCCGGCCTTGTAGCCCGCGAAGCCCTGAAGCGTCGGCTGTCCGTCGTCGTCCGGCCACGAGTTGAAGCGTGGGACCTCGCTGGTCGCACGCTTTCGTGGGCCGAACCCGAGTGAGCCTTTGCGTGGTGTATTTGCTTGTGGCATTCTATCACTCTCTCAGTGAGAGGGGAGCGAGGGTCGCGAACAGAGCCTCCTCCGTTCGAACGACCTCGCTTCCCTGATCCGGAACCGTATTCAGCCAGAGGTCGAACCCCGGATCGGCAGTGGGTTCGACTTCGTCATCGGCTGCGTCGTCCCGATCGGACGACGCTTCGACGGCCGATGCCTCGATTCCGAGGATAGCCGGCAGCCCTCTCTCGGGCGCGCCGAAGGCGACGGTCATCCCGTCGCGCTGGACGCGTCCGGCCAGCGTCTCGAGCCGCCCGACGGTGAGTTCTTCACCGAATCGGGAGGCCGCGATGCGAACGCCGGCGTCCTCACGGCCGAGTGCTGCCCGCAGGTCCGTCTGCTCGATCGAAAGCCCCGGAAGGGGTTCGTCGACGAGCTTCGCCCGGACCGGTCGTCGCGAAGAGATCCTGACGGTCACGCGCTCTCCCTCCTCGACCGCCATGTTCGGCGGTACGTTGAGGGAGATCGGGTGTTGCAGTCCGCAATTGACCCGGACGCGCCCTTCAGGTCCGACCTCGGTCACGATTCCTTGTCTTGACGACCCCGAACCGGTAGATTCGGAGCCGGTCTGTGACATGGCGCGGAGCGGCGGCAGGATGCCCGCGTACTCCAGTTCGTCTCGCATCCCCCACGCCTCGTTGCGGAGGTACGGGGGCGTTGCGGCGTACCGCAACACGGTGCTGACGAACCCGCCGTCGAACTGCCCGGTTTCGCCCTCCCGATCGGGATAGACGACCAGGCGATCCGCCCGGAAGATCGTCGCCGCGCGGGCGACGTATCCGAGCTTGCGGGTTGCCTCGCGTTTGTCTTCGGCTTCCCGACTGATCGACGACGGCACGAGTACGCTGACAGTCATGCCGAGACGCTTCGGCGCCGCGTCACTAGACTGTAGCGATGTATTGCGGAGAGGGTCTTAAAAGAATAGCGGATTCGATCCCGGCTGTCAACGGCTCACACTCCCGAATTCGTGCCGAACAGACACACACTCAATCACGGTAACTTGTCACAGGATCTCGCGAGAACGAGTGGCGTGAAGGGGTGAAAATCGGCGTGACGTGTCGCCTCGAGCACTCGAAAATCGCCATGCTGCAGCATGCCGATGCCGGACCGATTCGCAACCCTTATACATCCGTCCGGCAGTAGGTATGAGTGCAGCAGGGCGCTGGTAGTGTAGTGGTATCACGTGACCTTGCCATGGTCACAACCTGGGTTCAAATCCCAGCCAGCGCATTTCTGTCGCGAACAAAACCGTGAACGACAGGAATCGTTCTGGATTTGAACGAGAGAAGTCGCAGCCTCGAGCGAACGAAGTGAGCGAACAGGACCGTCTTCGCGGTGTTCAAATCCCAGCCAGCACGTTTTCGATACCGAGAGGGTAGGGTGACGCTACGAGGCACGGACCAGCGAACGATCGACCCGTGGTCGGAGCGAATCGCTTCTCGAGAGCCGCCGAGCGATCAGGTTAGTCGATTGTGACGACTTCCGGCTCACTGTCCGACTGCCCGCCCTCGTCGGCGAGGTCCTCGAGCGCGAGCTGCAGGTTCCACTTGTTGGCCTTCCAGAAGGCGTCGAAGATCACGCCGAGGACGGGGACGGAGCCGATGACGGCGTCGACGCCGATGTTCGCGAGCATGCGGAGCAGCGTCGACTGGGAAACGCCCTGTCGAGCGGACTCGACGACGAGGTACAGCGAGACGACTGCCGCAGCGGTGTCGCCGGCCCCCGGAAGGATCCCGACGATCGGATCGAGCCCCATTTTGAAATCCGTCCCCGGGACTCGAATCCCCTCGTCGAGGGCGTGTGCGACCGTATGCATGCGTTTGATCGCCGCTTCGTCGACGGCGGCAGGGAGGTCCTCGAGGGCCTCGAGTTCCGAACTGAGATCGTCTCCTGAGCCAGTAGCCATGATTCTGCTATAGTCACGCGCGTGGATAAGCCCGCGGGCGGCCGTGGCAAGCGTCCGGACGGTTGCCTACAGTCCGCTCCAATCACGCTCGCAGATACCGGGCTGCTGCGGACACGCGAGGAGCGGCTAACAATCGAGTATTGATTTCACAAAGTCCGTGTTGTCGTGAGTGTCCACGACGTGGAGAGATCGACGAGCGGACGAGCACCCGGAAGCGACCGCGCAGCGAGTATTTGAGAAACGTATCTAGCTCCGCGATGAATTTCACGTACGTGTACTCTTAGTGGTTGCGAGCGGCTTTTATACCGTGAGTAACTACGTGCTAATACACGATTGAACGATCAGATCTAGCAATGCAGACGGAACTCTCACCCGCAGACGGCACGAACGACCTCCAGTACGACCAGCCAAACGACCGCTACGTGTTCCACCACGACGCCGACGGAACGGCGACGATCACCACGACGATCGTCCACGCCCTCGCGTCGATCGCGGACACCGACGTCTCGCAGGGGGAGTTCTCCCTGTACGATAGCGTCGATCCGGACGCGCTCGACCGTATCTTCGGCCAGAAGGCGGACGGCTCCGACCGAACCGGTGGTCACATCGCCTTTACGGCCCTAGAACACGAGGTGTACGTCTACGCGAACGGCGACGTCATCATCTACCCGCCCGCGGAGACGCCCCGGGCGCCGGCCACGAACTGAGCGCGGGCAGTCCGTCTCCCGTCGTCACTCACTGATCGTTTTTCTCCCGCGCACACCTCCACGCCGCCAGCGTCGCGGCCGGAGACGACTCGAGTCGCCCGGAGTGCTCCACCCAACGGGTTCGTATGGCACGGATTTAGGTTCCCGCCGAACGTCAGGGCCGCTATGACGGTAGTCGCACTACTGAGCGTCGCACCGGTGATCGAGGACAGTATGGCCGGCGAGGTCGCGAAGGCTGTCGATGCGCTCGAGGCGTACGACGTCACCTACGAGACGAACCCGATGGGAACGGTGATCGAAGCGGAGACGACCGACGAACTCTTCGCGGCCGCGCAGGCGGCCCACGACGCCGTCGATGCCGATCGGGTGAGTACGGTTCTGAAAATCGACGACAAACGGACGCGAGACGTCGACGCGTCCGAGAAGGTCGACGTCGTCGAAGAGCACCTCGGTCGACCGGCGACGAATCGGGAGTCGTAACGGTCATAGCTGTCAGACGTCGGTCAGACGCCAACGGACAAACGGTTTTACCCCGGGGACTGAATCCCGTCGCATGGAAAGTCTCAACCGAATGGCGATCGAGCTGGTCGACGAGGCCCTCGACTACGCCGAGGAGTTGAATATCGGCGGGTACGACCTCGAGAACGAAGCGACGGTACTGGACTTCGGGCTCGAGTTCGACGGCGGTATCGAGGCCGCGCTGTTGCTGACCGAGATCCAGACGGCCGGGATGGCGACGCCGAACTACGAACTGGGCGAGCTGGGCGACGCGTCGATTCCCTACGTCGAGCTCTCGACGGATCAGCCGGCGCTCTCGCTGCTGTGCTCTCAGAAAGCGGGCTGGGAGGTACTGACCGAGGACTTCGAAGGGCTGGGAAGCGGTCCCGCCCGGGCGCTGGTCGCCGAAGAGGAGGAGTTCCGCCGCATCGGGTACACCGACGCCTTCGACCTGACGGCACTGGCCATCGAAACGGAGATGGATCCGACCGAATCGGTGGCCGAGCACGTCGCCGAGCGCGCGGAGGTCGAGACGAGCAGCGTCTTCCTGCTGGCCTATCCGACCGCGAGCCTCGTGGGGAGCATTACGAACGCCGCGCGCGCCGCAGAACTCGCGACGTTTCGACTCTCCGAACTCGGCTACGACCCGCTCGATATCGTCTCCGCGACGGGGCGCGCACCGGTCGCACCCGTCGCAGGCGACGAACGGACGGCCATCGCGCGGACGAACGACGCGATCGCGTACGGCGGGCGGGCGCATCTCACCGTGCGAGAGGACGCCGATGTCTTCGACTCGGTGCCGTCGACCGCGGCCGAAGATCACGGCCGGCCGTTCGGCGACGTCTTCGACGATCTCGATTGGGACTTCTCGGAGGTTCCCTCGGACCTCTTCGCCCCCGCAACGGTGACGATCGACGTGATCGGCGGCCCGACGTACGTCCACGGGGAGACGGACGAGGAACTGCTCGTCGACTCCTTCGACCTGTAGTCGTGCAGTTCAAACCGGTTCCCGAACCGCCCGTGGAACTCTCCGTTCTCGCAACGATTCAGCGAGCACTCCCCGCAACCGCCGGTGACGTCGACGACTGCTGCCGACTGCTGCTCGAGGAAACGGCCCTCGAAACGCGAGACGAGGCGGCGACGTGGCTCACCTTTCTCCGTGCGCTCGAGCTCGCGACCGAAGAACCGGCGGGCTTTCGCCGCCGCGATACAGGGTCCGAATCAGCACTCGATTCCGACCGGCTCCGTCGGGCGTTCCGAGCGCGCGTCTACGGAGCCGACGCCGCAATCGGCGTCCTCGAGCGAGCCGACGGCCCACTGACTGCCGACGAGGTCGCAGAAGCGATCCGTAGCGAACGACAACGGTCCGGCGCACGCGAGCGACGGCCGACCCGTTCGGCCGAAACGCAGCGCGAACGGGTCGAACGGCTCCTCGAATGGGCGGTTCTGCTCGATCTGGCCGAACGAAACGGAGAACGAGACGAAGACCGTTACAGAATCGCGCTCGCGCGCGAGTAGTTGAAAATCGACCGGCGCTACTCGTTCGACAGGTGACCGGGAGACCAGTCGCCGTCGAACGCCTCGTGAGTGAACGGCTTGGCGTCCTCGCCGGCGTAGGTGGCGACGAGCTGGCCGTCGCCCTCGAGGTGGTACTTGTAGGTCGTCAGCCCCTCGAGGCCGACGGGGCCGCGGGCGTGGATTTTTCCAGTGCTGATGCCGACTTCCGCACCGAGACCGAACCGGTAGCCGTCGGCGAACCGGGTCGAGGCGTTGTGGAAGACGCTCGCCGAGTCGATGCTGCGCATGAAGGTGCTCGCGCGGTCGGCGTCCTCGGTCACGATCGACTCGGTGTGTTTCGAGCCGTGGGTGGTGACGTGATCGATCGCGGTCTCGAGCGAGTCGACGACCCGGATCGAGACGATGAGATCGCCGTACTCGGTGTCCCAGTCGGCGTCGGTCGCCGCGTCGACGTCGACGATCTCGCGGGTGGCCTCGTCGCCGCGGATCTCGACATCGGCGGTTTCGTAGCGGTCCGCGATCGCGGGCAGGAACTCCGCGGCGACGTCCTCGTGGACCAGCAGGGTTTCGACGGCGTTGCAGACCGCGGGATACTGGACTTTGGCGTCGTACGCGATGTCTTCGGCCATCGAGAGGTCGGCCTCGTCGTCGACGTAGACGTGGCAGATACCCTCCGTGTGGCCGAGGACGGGAATGCTCGTGTTGTCCTGAATGTAGCTCACGAACTCGGAGCTGCCCCGGGGCATGAGGAGGTCGATGGCGTCGTCCATCTCGAGCAAGGCGTCGACGTCCTCGCGGGCCTCGATGTGCTGGGCCCAGCCGTCGGGGACGCCGGCATCGGCCGCGGCGTCTTCGATGATCTCGAAGAGGATTCTGTTGGAGTGGAGCGCCTCGCTGCCGCCTTTGAGGATCACCGCGTTCCCCGACTTCAAGCCGAGCGCGGCGATCTGGACGAGCGCGTCGGGTCGGGACTCGAAGACGGTTCCGACCACACCGATCGGGACGGCGACCTTGTAGAGCTCGAGGTCCTCGTCGAGCTCGCGCGCCGAGAGCGTCTTCCCCAGCGGGTCGTCCTGTCCGGCGACGCTTCGGACCATTTCGGCGATGCTCTCGATCTTCGATTCGGAGAGCTTCAGGCGATCGACGAGCGCCTGCGTGTACTCGCCCTCCTCGAGCAGCCGTTCGCCCTCCGCGACGTCTTTCTCGTTTTCCGCGAGGATCTCGTCGGACCGCACTTCGATCGCGTCGGCGATCTCGTGAAGCGCCGCGCTCCGGTCCTCGTCGGACAGTTTCGCGAGCTCGAGGGCCGCGGTCTGTGCCTCGTCGACGTCTCGTTCGATATCGGTCTCAGTCATCGCTCACACCGTTGATGGGGACGAATATGGTCCCCACGGGTTTGGCAGTAGCGATTTTCGCGAGCACGTCGGGCTCGGTCGACTTCGCGATGACGGCCGGTACCCCGTGCTCGCTGACGTCGCGTGCGCCTTCGACTTTCGTCTGGATGCCGCCGAACCCGTTGGTCGTGCTTTCGGAAGTTATCTGCTGGACCGTGTCGTAGTTGCGGCCGACGGCTTCGATGCGTTCGGCGTCGGGGTTCTCCTTCGGATTGTCGGTGTAGACGCCGCTGACGTCGGTCAGCGTGACGAGCAGGTCGGCGTCGACGCCCATCGTCGCCGCCGCCGAGAGCATGTCGTTGTCGCCGATCCGGAGTTCCTCGGTCGCAACGGCGTCGTTTTCGTTGATGATCGGGACGACGCCCCAGTCCAGCAGCGTCTCGACGGTGTTCCGGAAGTTCGTGAACCGTTCGGGGTTCTCGAGGTCGTGCTGGGTGAGGAGGAGCTGGGCCACTTCCCGGTCGTACCGGTCGAAGCTCTCGGTGTACCGGTGCATGAGGGTGCTCTGGCCGACGGTCGAGAGCGCCTGGGAGTCCTCGAGCGTCTCGTTGGCCTGCCCGATCCGCCCCATCCCGGCCCCGACTGCGCCCGACGAGACGAGGATAACCTCCTTGCCCCGCGAGAGGAGGTCCTCGATGTCGTCGACCAGCTTGTCGAGTTTCGCGTCGTCGAGGTTCGACTCCTCGTCGGTCAGGGAGTTCGTTCCGGCCTTGACGATCACGCGATCCGCGTCGGCGGCGAGCCGCCTCGCCTCCGTGACGGCCGCCTCCTCGAGCCCCTTACTCATCGTTGAATTCTGCCGCGAGTTCCGCCGATCGTTCCTCGGCCGCCTTCACTGCCTCTCTGACCTCCGCGTCGGCGTCGCTCTCCCAGAGGACCTCCATCCCTTCGATCGTCGTCCCGTTGGGCGAGCAGACGGCGTCGATCAACTCGTCGACGCTCCGGTCCGATCGGAGGACGGTCTCGGCCGCCCCTTTGAACGTCTGTGCGGCCAGCGTTTCGGCGTCGTCGGGCTCGAGGCCGCCCTCGACGCCCGCGTCCGCCATGGCCTGAATGAGATAGAAGACGAAGGCCGGACCGCTCCCGTTGACCGCGGTCGCGATGTCCATCTTCTCCTCGTCGATCTCGGCGAACTCGCCGGCGTCGTCGAGCAGCGCTCGCACCTCGTCGGTGATGCCGTCCGTAGTCACGGCCGCAGCCATGTCGCCGGTCTCGGCGGCGAGGTTCGGCATGATCCGGACGACGTTCGCGTCGGTCCGCGCCTCGACGTAGTCGGTAGAGACGCCCGCAGCGATAGTGAGCAGCGTCTGCTCGGGCGAGAGATCGAGATCCTCGAGGACTGCGCCGACGATATCCGGTTTCACCGCGACGATGACCACGTCGGCGTCGGACGCGTCCGATACGTCCGACGTCGTGCGGTCGACGTAGTCGGCGACACCCTCGAGTGCGTCGGGATCGAGGTCGCACGCGATCACCGTATGGTTCCCGGACCGCCAGAGGCCCTTGATCAGGGCGCTCCCCATGTTGCCACAACCGATAACGCTCGTCTGTACCATCTTGTCTAGGGTGAGGAACCGAGGGAGACATACCAACTTTGGTTTCGATCCCCGCAGTCACACTCAGTGGAATCCGAGAAGTACCGAGGAGATCGCCTCGACGATCGTCTCCCAGACCGAAATCCCCGTCAGGATCTGCAACACGGTATCGAGCCCGAAAAAGAGGAAGAGCCCCGCGCCGGCGAGGTGGGCCAGTCTGGCGTCGAAACGGTGAGAGAACCGGTGGAAAAAGTAGGCGTTGGCCGCGCTCACGGGAACGATCGCGAGCATCTCGCCGGCCCAGATCGCGGGGTGGGCTCCGTACTGCATTGCGAGCCCGATCGTGACGAGCTGTGTTTTGTCACCGAACTCCCCGACGGCCATCAGAGCGAAGATCGGGACGAACCCGCGGAGGTACGGCGGTACGTCGCGGCCGAAGATCGAGATATCGATCGCGTCGGCCGTCGCCGCGCCGCCGTTGGTCGCCACCGGTCGCTCGCTCGTCTCGGGGGCCGACCTGACGAGCAACGCCGCAAAGAGGAGGAACAACCCCGCCGTGACCGCGTCGAGGTAAACGGGTGGTAACACGCCCTGGATCGCCGCCCCGAAGAAGATCTCGACGATCGTCCAGCCGGCAAAGGCGCTCGCCGCGGCCGCGACCACGATCCGGGGATCGTATCGTGTCGCCAGCCCCGCGATGATGAACTGCACCTTCTCGCCGGGGAGCACCGACAGCTGCAGGACGAACGCGGCGACGAGGATCTCGAGCCAGCCAGTCATCCGTGAAAGGTGCTGCAGGGATGCTGTCGCACAGCGATATCACCGGTCACGTCGAGGTTTAGCCGCGTCTAATGTTTATGTGTTTTCGTCTACTGGATGGGTGTCACGGGCCAAACTACGGATGTATGACCGATGAGGACGTCGAACGACGGACGGTTGGTCGAGTTGGCGTGCCGGTTCGGAATCGCGTTCGAGCCGTCCCCCGATCGCGGGGCGCTCGAGTTGACCGCTATCGAATCGGCGGCCGCCTCGGGGAGAGGGACTCGAGACGAATCGCGTTCCCGGTCACCAGTCACTCCATCGGGGAGACGTCGGTCACCGTCCCCACGCCCTTGCTGCGTCCCTCGCGGAAGACGAACTTCTGGCCTTCCTCGACGAGGTACGGACGGAACTTGAACTCGACGGTGGTCTTGCCGGTGTCGCCCGGCAGCAGCCGACCGTCTTCGGGGTAGAACGCGGCGGCCTCGCCGATCGTCTCGAGGTGGACGACCGGCTCGTATCCCTCTCCGATTCGGGTCGGGTGGTTGAGCACCATGACTTCGGCCTCGAACTCGCGGACGGGTTCGGGGTCGGCGTCGCGAGGGAGCAGGACCATCCCGCGCTCGATCGCGCTCTCCTGAATCCCTTTCAACGCGATGCCGACGATCCGGCCCGCCTGGGCCGTGTCGACCCGGTGGTAGTGCATCTCGATCGAGCGGACCTCGACCTCCTGGAAGCGCCCGTCGGACATCGGGCCGATCAGGAGTTCGTCGCCGGCCTCGACCTCACCGGCCATCACGGTCCCCGACGCGACCGCGCCGACGCCGGTCACCGAGTAGCTCCGATCGACGTACATCCGGAACTCGCCGGTGTCCTGGGAGGTCTTGGGCAGCCGATCGAACAGTTCGTCCAGCGTCTCGAGGCCGTCCATCGTAATCGCGCTGGTTTCGACGATGGGGACCACCCGCTCGCTGACCTCCTCGATCGCGGCGTCGACGCCGTGTCGGGCGACCCGCAGCGGCGATTTGTCGACGTCGCGGAGGAGCCGTTCGACCTCGCGTTCGACCTCCTCGACGCGCTCTTCGTCGACGGCATCGGTCTTCGTGATCGCGACGATCGTCGGGAGGTCGGTGGCGAGCAAGACGCCGAGGTGTTCTCTCGTCGTTCGCGTCGGCCCGTCGTCGGCGGCGACGACCAGCAGCCCGTAGTCGAGTTTCTGTCCGACCAGCCCGCGGATCGTCGTCCGGAGCCACGGCTCGTGGCCGACGGTGTCGACGAACGAGACGAGCCGATCGGCTTCCTGCACGACTTCCGCGCGGTCGGCCTTGCGATTCGGGTTCCGGACCCGGACCGGCCCCTCGTCGTCGAAGCCGTAGACCGCGTAGGACAGATCGGCGGAGAGCCCCCGCTCGACCTCGTGGGGCTGGACGTCGAGGAACGCGCGAGTCGCACCGTCCCCGTCGTCGGGCTTGCCCGTGACGAGCGACCCGACGAGCGTACTCTTCCCGTGGTCGACGTGGCCCGCCGTCCCGACGACGACGTGTTCGTCGTCCGTCTCGAGGACGCCACCCTCGCGGACCTGCGCGACGCCGACGATTCCCTCGTTGATTCCCCACGTCTGGACGTCTTCGATGTGTGCGTCGGCCTCCTCTGCCAGCAAGGAGAGAACGTCCATCGTCTCGGAGAAGGTGTCGGCATCGACGCCGGCGAGACCGCCGTCGTCGGTGACGCCGACGACGTACGTCGCCTCGCCGTCGCCCGAGAGGAGTCGATGTCGGAGTTGCGCGGCCAGGCTCTCCCGCCGTCCACCCTCGAGGTGGACGTCTCGTGACAATCGCTCTTTGAATTCGACGTTGCCACCGTCCTGTTCGCCACGGTCCAGGGCTCGCTCGAGGAGAGCCCGGTCACGGCTCATACGCGCTGGTAGTTGGGCGCATGGCAAAAGCCTTCCCGTATATTGATAGCACGTGTCACGATTCGCCTCTCGTTTCGCGGAAAACTACGCCGTAGCCCGCTCTCTCGTGATCGCGAGTGAAGAGGTTCGTCGTGACGGTCCCCCGTGCCAGTCTCGAGTTCGGGTCCAATCGTCGACCCGAGCGCGCCGGGCTCGCTTTCAAGCCCTTCGAGTCCGTACCCCGAGGTATGAGCGTCAGTGGCCTCTGTCAGATCTGTGAATCCCGTCCGGCTCAGGAGCAGTGTTCGAACTGCGGGACGTTCGCGTGTGAGGTCCACTTCGAGGAAACCATGGATCTCTGTGCCGATTGCGCCTCGCAGGCACAGCCGGGGCCGGGGAACGACGACGTCGAGATCAACCGGTTCTGACCCGGTTCGACGACCGACGAACGCATCCGCACCCGTGACCTCTATTCGCGACCTGCTCGGCGAATCGCTCGGCGTCGGCGAGAGGTATCGACTCCGACTCGAGGAACGAGACGGGCGGCTCGTCGCCGACCATCCGAGCGACACCAGTCCGATGGATATCGTCGTCGTCGAGGGGCTGGACCGACTCGAGGAGCGACCGCCGGCGGAGCCGGTTACGGTCGAAATCATCGACCGAGTGGTCGATGACCGGATCGCGGGGCGAGTGGTCGACACCGATCCGACTCGCGCGGTGGACTCCGACGATAGCGCGTCGGACCGCTAGCGTCGGTACCGATTGAGCCGCTTTTTGAGTCGCTTCGCGGCCTGTCCGCTCGCGCTCGCGAACTCCTCGCCATCGTCTTCACCAGCAAAAATAATGCCGCGCGAGGAGTTGACCAGGCCGACGCCGTCGGCCAGTCCATACTCCACGGCCGCCTCGGCGTCACCGCCCTGCGCTCCGATACCGGGAACGAGGAAGGGGAGATCGGGCACCTGTTCGCGGAGTTCCTCGAGCTCCTCGGGCTGGGTCGCCCCGACGACGAGCCCGACGTTGTCGTTCTCGTTCCAGAGGTCCGCCAGCGCCGCGACTCGCTCGTAGACGGGTTCCCCCGTCTCGAGTTCGAGGTCCTGAATGTCGGCCCCGCCCGGGTTCGATGTCCGACAGAGAACGAAGACGCCGGACTCCTCGTCCGCCAGAAACGGCTGCAGGGAGTCCCGACCCATGTAGGGGTTGACCGTGATCGCGTCGACTTTTTCGAGCAGCTGCGCGTATTGCCGGGTCGTGTTGCCAATGTCGGCGCGTTTGGCGTCCAGGAGGACCGGTACGTCCTTGCCGTGGGCGTAGGCGATCGTTTCTTCGAGAGCGCGCCAGCCGTCGGGGTCCTCGTAGAACGCCGCGTTGGGCTTGAAAACGGCGGCGTGTTCGTGGGTCGCGTCGATGATCCGGCGGTTGAATGCCCACCGCGGGAGGTCGTACTCCTGGAGGTGCTCGGGGAGACGCGACGGGTCGGGATCGAGGCCGACCGAGACGACGCTGTCGACCGTTCGGATACGGTCGTGCAAGCGGTCGAAGAAGTTCATGGCGGGAGTGGCTTCCCGACGGTCGAAAAGGTTGCTATACCGACTGCCGAGACGATTCGCCGCTGGGACGGTCCGCCCGTCTATCATCGATCGTGAGGGTTGCGAACAGTGGTCGTTCCAAATTCTTTAGACGGCAACTACTTCATTCGTATCGTAATCGGGTACCGCATGGGAATTCGACAGGACGCGGTGTCGTTTTCGCGTCGGCTCCGCGAACAGGTCCGGTCGGCGGTCAGGGACTCCGGAGACGGACGGGAAGACCGAACGGACCCCGAGGACGACTCGGGTACCACGGTCGAATCGAGCGGCAACCTCTTTCACTGCTCTCGGTGTAGTGCCGTCTATATCGCCACCGAGAAGCACGTTTGCCCCCACTGTGAGACTGAAGTAGACCAAGTTCGGTCGACCCTGACGTGTAACGACCGGTAACCCGCTACTCCCGACCGTCGGTACAACCGTCTCCGAAACGGTTGCTTACTCGGACGACTCGAGGACCTCGATCAGGTTCCCCTCGGGATCGCGGAGGAACATGATCGTCGTCCCGCTCTCGGTCGTCCGCGGCTCGCTGATCGTCGGGACGTCCTCGGGAAGGGACTCGGAGAACGCCTCGAGATCGGCGACCGAGAGCCCGACGTGCGTCGCGCCCGGTTGGTTGAGTCCCGCCGCGGGAGATCCCCTCGCTTCGGGCTCGTACTCGACGAGTTCGATTCGGGTTCCGTCGGCCTCGAGGTGTGCGAAGTCCGCGCTCGCACCCTCGACGTCGACGGCCTCGGCGAAGGCCTCGCCGCCGACGCTGAAGCGATTACTAACGGGGAGGTCGAGGACGTTTCGGTAGAACGCGAGCGTCTCCTCGAGGTCCGAGACGGTGATACCGACGTGATGTGCGCTGAGGTCTGCCATTGTCGGGTGGTACGAGCGGGCGGGAAAAACGCTTCCGTCTGCCGGTCGGTTACCGCGACCGGCAATCACGTTCGCGTTCGATTACAGTGCAACGACAGCGAGTCGCTGTGCGTCGGTGTTTCGCCTGTAATCGACGGCTGTGATTATTTACCGCTGATCCGTGTCAGCGTATCCCGTACTCATGGCAGACGAACACGAATGTGACCTCTGCGGACAGTCGTTCGACACCGAAGAAGAACTGCACGATCACGCTGAGGAGGAACACGAAGACGAAATGTAGCCGCGTCGGATCGCTTCGCCCATTTTTCGCCGGTGAGACGCCGAGAGTGACTACCCGGTTCGACCCGTCGATGTCCCGGCACTCGGTGCCGATAGCGATCGATCGGACCGATTTCAGCGGCGGTCGGTTCGCTCCTCGTTCGCGAGCTATAGTAGTCGTTGAAACGATTTACTCACCACTCGCCCCTGAGCGGGAGTACAATGACTTTCAACGACTATTAAATTCAGTCGAGAGGTCCGGCAGTCCCGCTTCGATCTCGCCGCGTCGATCTTCCAACCACTCGGGGAGGACGAGACGCTCGCCGAGTTCCTCGAGCTCCTCGTCGACCGTGTACCCCGGCTCCTCGGTCGCGAACTCGAAGAGCACGCCGCCGTGTTCGCGGACGTACACCGACTCGAACCACTTTCGGTCGATGATCTCGGTCGGTCGGAGTCCCTGTCCGGAGAGGACGTCGCGCCACTCGGACTGCTCGTCCGCAGTCGTCTGGAACGCCACGTGATGGACGGTCCCGGCACCGGGTTGACCGCGGGGTGCCTGCGGTTCCTCGAGGATATCCACGACGTATCCGAGGTCGCCGCTGCTCTCGTATCGTCGGCGGCTGCCGCCCTCGTCCGTCCGGCTGTACCCCATCGCCCTCAAAACTTCCTCGGTCGGCCCAGCCGTCGCCAGCGACAGCGTCACGCCGAAGAAGCCTCGAATCGCGTGCTCGTCCGGAACCGACCCCTCGGGCGGATCGCCGGCGGGCGCATCGGCCCTGGCGACGAGCTCGAGCGGAAGCCCGTCGGGATCTTCGAAGGAAACGACGGTGTCTCCGAACCGCTCGTGTCGTTCGGCGTCGACGCCGGCGTCCGTTAGGCGCTCGGTCCAGAACTCGACCGCGCCTTCCGGGATCAGGAAGGCGACCGCGCTCGCCTGTCCCGTGCCGACCTGCCCCTGTCGGGCGTCGGGGTAGGGGAAGAACGTCATACTGGTTCCGGGGCTCCCGCCGTGGTCGCCGTAGAACAGGTGATAGACCGAGACGTCGTCCTGATTGACGCTTCGCTTTACGAGCCGAAGGCCGAGCGTCTCGGTGTAGAACTCGAGGTTGCGACGGGGATCGCTGCCGATGGCGGTCACGTGGTGGATGCCGGGAATGGCTGCTGGCATACGAGGACGTACGTATTTCGATCGGAATAATCCCGGGGCCGGACCCGCAGCCGACGACTCGAACGCGGGTCAGTCCCCCTCGAGGAACTCGCGAAGGTGGTCGCCGTAGGCGTCCGGTCGATCGGCCATGACCCAGTGGTTCGCGTCGTCCAGCCCGACGAGTTTCGTGTCGGCGATGTCCTCGTCCAGCCGCTCGGCGTAGGAGATCGGCTGGAACTCGTCGTCGGCACCCCACAGCAGGAGCGTCCGCGCCGTAATCTCGCTCGGGTCGATCTCGGTCGTGTGACTCGTGTTCGTCCCGATTGCGTTTCGCGAAACCGAGACGACCGCTTCCTCGGAGTCCCAGGGGGCGAGCATCCCCTCGACGAACGCGTCGTCGGCCTCGCCGGCCAGCGTATCCCGGAAGAGCCCTTCGAGCATCTCCTGAAGATCGTCGGGACTCATCCCCTCGATCGTCGAGGGCAGTCCGAGGTCGACGATCGTCTGGATCGGCCACGAGTCGTAACAGACGCCGTTCGAAAGCACGAGCGTCTCGACCGCATCCGGATTGTGAGCGGCGTACCGGAGTGCCACGCCACCGCCGAGGTCGTGTCCGACGAAGGTGATCGTCTCGAGCCCCAGTTCCTCGAGCAGGCCGTCGATCATGGCCTCCTGGGCACGGATCGAGCGGTCGAAGCCGTCGTGCATTGCCGAGTTCCCGTAGCCGATCATGTCCGGCGCGATGACCCTGTACTCGTCCGAAAGCGGCGGTGCGACCTCGCGAAAGAGGAACGACGACGTCGGAATGCCGTGGCAGAACACCACCGGCTCGCCGTCGCCGTCGTCGTAGTAGGCTACCTCGAGGTCGTGGTCGTCCACGGTAACGGTCGTCTTCTCCTGACCGTCGGACCAGGTTTCGTACTCCATGCCGTGTCGCGCTGCCACGTCGATGTCAATAGAGGTTGGCGTCCGTCAGTGCTCGGACGTGTTCGCGGCAGCCGATCGCTGCCGCTCAAAGGACCTCGTGACGGGATTCGGAGCCGGTTCGACGTCGGAATTCCGCCGTCAATCGTCGGCAGGATCACGACCGCGCGTCTGAGTCTCCGCGCTCGCAAACAGCTCGTCGTTGAGCGAATAGATGTGCTGTCTGGCGTCCGAAAACGAGATCTGCGAGTCGACGAGATCGTGTTCCTCGAGTTGCTTCAGCGCGTAGCGGACCGTTCGGGTGGGAAGCATGGTTTCCGTCGCGAGCTGGGACTGCGTGAGCCTGCCCTCGTGTGCGAGGACCGTCAGCACGAGTTTGGCGCTCGGCGGCGTGTCGTCGACGGCGTCCGGGGCTGTATCCGCGGTGAGAACGACCTGATCACTCATGTATCGATTCTCTCGCCACGGATCGGCTTGAATGACTCTCGGCAATGCACGGGTCCCGCACAGCCGCGGTCGAGCGCGGCTTAAAACCGTAGTCGTCTCGACATTTTGAGCGGCGTATCTAGACGCCGAGTGCGTCCGCGAGCTCGTGAATCGACTCGACGGTCAGGTCCGGCTGACCGGCGATCGACTCCCACGGCCGCCCCTTCCGGTCGACCCACGCGCCCTGCATGCCGGCGTGTTTGGCACCCATGACGTCGTACCAGCCGGCGGTGGCGTGGACGATTTCGTCGATCGGCGTTCCGGTTCTGGCGGCCGCGTGGCGGTACAGCTCGGCGGCGGGTTTGAACGTCTCCACCTCGTCGGCGCTGATCGAATCCGCGAGGAGGTCGCCGACGTCGGCGTGGGCGATCATCGAGGAGAGCATGTCGGGATCCCCGTTCGAGACGACGTAACAGTCGTAGCCGCCCTCGCGGAGCCGTTCGATCCCGTCCCGGACGTCGTCGAAGACCTCGAGTTCGTGGTAGACCGCCAGAATTTCGTCGCGCTCGTCCGCGGTGATGTCGACGTCGAAGGCGTCCAGCGCGTACTGGAGCGCGTCCCGATTCATCTCGTAGAACGGCTGGTAGGAGTCGATGTGATTCGCGACGAGCGTGTACTCGAGCGATCGGAGCCGCCACAGCGTCGACACCGGCTCGGGGTCGTCGACGCGATCCGCGAGGGCCTGCGCGGCCGCATCGACGTCGACGATGGTGCTGTAGGAGTCGAACGTGACCGTCGTGACGCGGTCGGGGTCGAATGGCATTCGGCTGGAACGACAGGGCGAGTCGCAATAGTTCTCGGGCGATCGTCTCGAGGAATCGCGGACTATCATCAAGGAATGCAGATGTAAGCACGGAACGAGATACCAGTCTGGCGAGAGCGCAGTAGCTCGTGAAAAGAGGACGACCGAATCGATCGAACGACGGCTACTCGCCGAACGGGTCCTCGTAGTCGTTGCGGATGAAGTACCGGACCCAGTTGCCGTAGGTACGGTCGGCGGGGTGGTCCGCGACCTGCTCGAAGCGGATCGTGCCGTTTTCGTCGATGACGTACACGCCCGAGATGCCGGTGAGGCCGTGACTGGTCTCCTCGGTGCCGCTGTACTGGTCGGCGACCTCGCCGTCCGGATCCGCCTGGAGCTGAATCTCGAGGTCGTAGCGGTCGCGCATCTCCGTGACCCGCGACAGAGGATCGGTCACTACGGGTAGGACGTCGACGTTTTCGTTGAACCAGAGGTCGTAGGAGACCTCGCTGAACGTCTGGAGCTGTTCCGCACAGAAGCTACACCAGTGGCCGCGGTTGATGATGACGATGGCCGGTCCCTCCTCGAGTCGGTCCGAGAGCGATACGTCCCCGCCAGCGGTGCTCGGAAGCGTGAAGTCTGGCGCTTGGTCGCCTTCTAATCCCATACACGAAAGATGGTCTACAGTGGGGTATGTCTGTGGGCTACCTGTGGAAGCACGTGCGGAGTGGAGCGTCGCCGTGAGCCGGTCACTCCCGGAGGAAATCGGTCGCGAGACCGGGGAGGACCGTCTCCCCGAAGTGGACGGCGAGGACGACGACGATCGGGCCGAGGAACAGTCCCCACCAGCCGAAGGCGAGCGTGCCGAGGAAATAGCCGAGCAGGACGAGTCCCATGTGAACGCCGCTGCGCGCGGAGAGGAACGACCGGGCGAAGAAGTCGGGGATGGTGTCGACGACGACGAGCGTGAGGGCGAAGAAGGCGATCGGGTGCCAGAGGGGTTTCGGAGTCGTCAGCGCGGCTCCGAGGAGGAGCAACCCGTAGGGAACGTAGACGATTTTCATTCCGACCGCGGGGATCAACGTCCCGATCCCGATGAGCAGGGAGAGTAACGCCGGCGTCCAGACGACGGGGCCGCCCGAAGAGAGGGCGTTGAGGCCGTAGTAGATGACGGCGGCGGCGCCGGCTGCGACCACGATCACTGCCAGATTGCTGAGGAAGATCGTCTCGAGATCGTCGTCGACCGCCTGGGTGTACGAGACGATATCGGCCTCGTGATCGATGCTCTCGTAGAACCACTGGCGCAACTTCCAATCGTCGCGCAGGAGGTAGAAGAGGAACGTGATCATGAGAAAGAATTTGGCCAGAATCGAGAAGATAATCGCGAGGATCCCCTGGAGCCGCCCGACGACGCCCGACAACCGCTGACGGAGCACGCTCGTGATCGAGCCGCCGGACCCGGACGTGATCGCGTCCCGTAGCCTATCGATGTTCCCCTCCCTGACCAATCGCAGATACGGCTGGAAGAGCGATCGATACGCCTCGAGATCGCTCGCGGCGAGGAACTGATCGAGCTCCCTGAGCGCGACGACGACCGCGTAGGCGACGACGGCGAGCATCGGGAGGATGACGA
Organism: Natrinema salinisoli; assembly: GCF_020405205.1. NCBI lineage: Archaea > Methanobacteriati > Methanobacteriota > Halobacteria > Halobacteriales > Natrialbaceae > Natrinema > Natrinema salinisoli. The sequence continues at coordinate 2,090,893 of NZ_CP084469.1, forward strand.
ACAGGATCGTGGCCGTCGCCGTCACGTTCGGGTGGTCGACGACCCGATCGAGCTGGCGGTAGAGCGGGCGCGTCGCATAGTACAGGAATATCGCGAAGAGGAACGGACCGATGTACCGGAAGAGGGCGAGCCCGATCAGGACCGCGAGGACAAGTCCGAGCACGACCCAGGCGACGCGCTTTCCGTCCCAATTGTCGAAAACGCCCATGGGTAACCCCACAGGAGTAAGCGCCAAAAACGTCCGTCACAGCGAGTGAAACGGTGATCGACCCGTGACTATCACGTCGAGAAACGGGAGCCGATCGACACGTCTTACTGGCTCGAACTCGCGTCACTCGATCACGGCCCGCACCTGCAGATATTCGACGCGGATCGCGTTGTCGCCGAACCAGTCCTCGAGCGCGGCCACCGCGTCTCGGCGCAGCCCGGCCCGCGCCTCGTCGTCGTCCATCCGCCGGAGGACGGGCGAAAGCGGTCCCGACTCTTCGGCGAACTCCCGCCAGAAGTGCTGCGGCGTGGCGTATCGGAACTCGAGGAGGCGGCGCTGGAAGGACAGGTCGGCGACGCCGGCGAACTGGTCCCGAACGAAGTCGGGGTCGCCCCACTGCAGGTGCGACCAGGGATCGCTCGGCGATTCCGTCACGTGGTCGGTCAGGACCGTCGTGAGGTCGCCGACGACGCCGTTGGGCGACCACGCGGTGAAACAGACCCGTCCGCCCGACGTCGTCACGCGGCGGAGTTCCGCCCCGGCACGGGTCGAATCGGGGGCGAACACGTGGCCGAAGTTCGAGAGCACGACGTCGAACGCGTCGTCGGGAGCCGGGAGGGTTTCGGCGTCGCCGATGAGCCAGCCGATGTCGTCGTACCCGGCGAGCGTCGCGTTTTCCCGAGCGAGCTCGAGCATGTCGTGGGCCAGGTCGAGGCCGACGACCGCCGCACCCGCACGTCGAGCGGTCAGCGCGGCGTTGCCCGTCCCGCAGCCGACGTCGAGGACGCGATTGCCCGGATCGATGCCGGCGACGTTGACCAGCCGCGCGATGGCGGGCAGCATGTTCGGGGCCATCGCGGGATACCGCCCGGCCGACCAGACGTGTCTCGCGGATCGATCGCTTCCCTCGGTCGGATCCTCCATAACCGGTCGTCGGTGGCCACACACAAAAACAGATAGCTCCGCCCGACTCCTCATCGGCCCCGACAGCGACTGAAACGGTCCCAGAGCCACAGTTTTGTGACACGGCCCCGTGTCCCGTGGTATGGCACGAACCGCAGTTATCGGCGGCGTCGGTCCCGGCCTCGGCGCATCGCTCGCCCGCAAATTCGTCGACGAGGGCTGTCAAGTCGGGCTGTTCGCTCGGTCGGCGGACTACCTCGAGGACCTGGCGGCCGACCTCGGCGACGACGCGCTCGCCGTTCCGACGGACATCACGGATCCGGACGCGGTCGAGGCGGGCTTTCGAGAGGTTCGCGACGCCTTCGGTCCCGTAGATATCCTCGTCAATCACGCGAGCGGTGGCTCCTGGAAAGGCGTCCGGGACATCTCTCCGGCGGAGTTCGAGCAGGCGTGGGAGGTCTCGGCCCACGGCGCGCTCCTGTGCTCGCAGGAAGCCGTCGAAGATATGCTCGCCGCGGACGGCGGGACGATCATCTTCACCGGCGCGACCTCCGCTGTTCGCGGGCGGGGCGGCGCAATCGGCTTCAGCGCGGCCAAGTTCGGGGTTCGTGGAATGGCCGAATCCATGGCTCGAGAGCTCGGTCCCGAGGGAATCCACGTCGCTCACGTGGTGATCGACGGCCAGATCGAGACGCCGCGGGTTCGCGAGTCCCAGCCCGACCGCGACGAGGCGGAGTTCCTCGACCCGGACGCCATCGCCGACTCCTACTGGCACCTCGTGACGCAGGATCGATCCGCGTGGACCCTCGAACTCGACGTTCGACCTCACGTCGAGGAGTTCTGACCGTCGTCCGAAGTCTTCCAGTGCGTTCGGAACGCGTCGAGCAGAGCCGAGGCCGTTCGTCGCCAAACGAGGGCTTATTCCCCCAGGGCGTCGATGCGTCGATATGACACGCGTCGCGTTGATCGCCCACGACGAGAAGAAGCCGGACCTCATCGACTTCGCTCGAGCGCACGAAGACCAACTACGGGCGTACGAACTGATCGCGACCGGAACGACGGGAAAGCGGCTGATCGACGAGATCGGCCTCGAGGTCGAGCGAAAGGAATCGGGACCGCTCGGCGGGGACATGATGATCGGGTCGGAGGTCGCGGAGGGGAAACTCGACGGGGTCGTCTTCCTCCGGGATCCGCTCCGAGCCCAGCCCCACGAGCCCGATATCTCGGCGCTGTTGCGCATCTGTGACGTTCACGATACGGCGCTCGCGACGAACCTCGCCTCCGCGGAGTTCCTCATCGAAGGGTTAGCGGAGTAGTCCTCGACTGCCGTCGATTCGACCACCGCTCGATCGGTATCGATCACCCCCGTGAAGTGGGGTGTGAACCACCGCGTCCGTTTCTGCCGCCGTCTCGGCCCGAAGGGATAGCTTCAACCCGCTCGAGCCCCCTGTCACGCCTATGCTACGGGCGGTCGTCTTCGATCTCGATTACACGCTCGCCGTTCCGCGACGGGATCGGACGACGATTCTCGAGGAAGCCGCGGCCGCGACGGATGCCCCCTCGCTCACCCGCGACGCCTATCTCGAGGCCCACCGCCGGAACCTGACCAGCGAGACGCGCGAGCCGATCTTCGCGGACCTCCTCGAGGGAACGGAGAGCGACGCCGATCCGGCCGCCGTCGCGACGGCCTACCGCGAGACGATTTCGGACGCGCTCGAGCCGCTCCCGGGGGTCGAAGCCATGCTCGCGGACCTGCGGGGGGAGTATCGGGTCGGTCTGCTCACCAACGGTCCCGTTCGCGCCCAGCGGGACAAACTCGAGACGCTGGGCTGGGAGGACGCCTTCGACGCCGCGCTGGTGACCGGCGAGCTCGAGGCCGGGAAACCGGACCCGCGCGCGTTCGAGGCGATCACCGGCGAACTCGGCGTCGATCCCGCCGATGCGGTCTACGTTGGTGACGAAGTCGAGGCCGACGTCCGCGGTGCGACGGAGACCGGACTGCGGGCGATTCAGGTACTGCTCGAGGACGGCCCCGATCCGGATCCGCGGGCCGTCGCCCACGTCGAGCAGACGGAAATCGCGACCGTGCTTCCAGATATTCTGGGCGACCTCGAGTGACCGTCGTCGCGTCGGCATGATCTCGAGAGTACTACAGCCGTCCGATGGAGGTGACGGTCGAGAGAAGGGTCGAAGCGAAGACGACCGTCCTACTGCTACTGGCTGCTAAGAGAACCACACCCTCCCCAGCCGATTTCTGCTCACGGGCGCGCAGCGTCCGTTCGCACGGTTCGCGGACCCTGCGGTTCCGCGCTACCGCTCGTTCGCTGCGCTCACTCACTCACTCATCCACAGGAAGACGCTTCGCGTCTTCCACGCCTGAAAAATCGGAGATTTTTCGCATCAAGCGAAACCGGAGGTTTCGCGGACCTCGCGAAGTCTGGCGGGACGGAGTCCCGCTGACCTCGCGGGAGCTTCGCTCAGTCACGAGACGGCTGCGCCGTCTCGAACGACTTCGTTCACGAAGGCCTCGCGCGGGTTCGTGTCGCGGTTCGCCGTCGGCGAACCGCGGTACAACGCGCGCCACCGCACGTGGATCGCTATTTCGAGGACGGTCCGTGCTTACGAGTCAGCGTCCTCGAGCCGCCGACTCACCTGCTGTACCACGTCCGTCGCCTGCTTGACCTCGGCGCCGCTTTCGACGAAAACGAGCGTCTTCGGGGGCGCTGTCGCCTTCGGTCGCATTCGGAGATCCGTGTCCGATGCCGCCTCGGCCGCCGCGTCCTGGCCCGTCTCGAACTCGAGGTGTGCCCGCTCTTCGTGAACGAAGACGCGGGCGATCCGCTCGTCGTGGCGAGTCACGTCGTAGGCGCGAGCGCCGTCGGCCGTCGGTTCGACGTCGCGATCGGCGTTCGTCACGGCGAAATGCGTGAGTTCGCCGTCCTCGCGGCCGTCGATCTCGCTCGAGAGGAGTTCGGCGATCCGGCGGCCATCGGTGATCCGGTCCTCGACCATGCTCGGTGGTCGGGGTGCGAGACTATAGTAGTCGTTGAAAGTCATTGCACTCCCGGTCGCGAATCAGCGGCCAACACGAACGGTGCTGGCCGCTCGAGTGCGAGCGGTGCGTAAATCGTTTCAACGACTACTAGAACC